>NZ_JBIVGA010000007.1:0-388053 GCF_044748405.1 Pseudomonas sp. NPDC089996
TGACCGCATCAAGCTGAGGCTCAATGGCCTGAGCCCTGTCGAGTACAGGACCCAGGCGGCAGCTTAAAACTGTCCAACTTTTGGGGGGCAGTCCAAGGTTCTCTACAGGCCTTGAGGCCTGCGCAGTACCTGTGGAAGCGGGCAAGCCCGCGAAGAGGCCGGCACAGGCCAGCGCTAAGCCAGGGCCTCCACTACCTTGGCATCCAGCCCGTCCTGGCCATGGTCAGCAATCCAGTCCCCCAGCTGCCGGCGCATCGCCGGTGTCCAGAAACTGTTCAGATGCTGCCTCACCCCCTGCACCGCCAGCGCCCGGTCTGGCTCGCTGTCGAAGTAATGGGCGATCTGGTTGGCCATCTTGACCAGGTTCTCGCTGCTCATCGACGCACCTCGGCTTTTTCCGCAGTGCGGCGCTCCTTGAGCAGACGCCGCTGTTCATCACTGAAGTCCTGGTAGCGCTTCTGCCATTCCGACGGGTGGAACACCTTCACCACCTCCACCGCAGTGACCTTGTATTCCGGGCAGTTGGTGGCCCAGTCGGAGTTGTCGGTGGTGATCACGTTGGCACCGGACTCAGGGAAGTGGAAGGTGGTGTATACCACCCCCGGCGCCACGCGCGCACTGACCTTGGCGCGTAGCACGGTCTGCCCTGCGCGGCTGCCGATCCCTACCCAGTCGCCGTCGCGGATGCCACGGCTTTCTGCATCGCTGGGGTGGATCTCCAGCCGGTCGGCATCGTGCCAGGCAGTGTTGCCGGTACGCCGGGTCTGGGCGCCGACGTTGTACTGGCTGAGAATGCGCCCGGTGGTCAGCAGCAGCGGGTAGCGGTTGTTGACCTTCTCGTCGGTGGGCACATAACCGGTCAGCATGAAGCGCCCCTTGCCCCGCACGAACTGGTCGATGTGCATGGTCGGGGTGCCGTCCGGGGCGGCGTCGTTGCACGGCCATTGCAGGCTGCCGTGGCGGTCGATCTCGGCATAGCTGACGCGGTGGAAACTCGGCGTCAGGCGGGCAATCTCGTCCATGATCTCGCCGGGGTGGCGGTAGTTCATCGGGTAGCCCAAAGCATTGGCCAGGGCCACGGTGGCTTCCCAGTCGGCCTTGCCTGCCAGCGGCTCCATGACCTTGCGCACCCGCGAGATGCGCCGCTCGGCGTTGGTGAAGGTGCCGTCCTTCTCGAGGAACGAGCTGCCCGGCAGGAACACGTGGGCGAACTTGGCCGTCTCGTTGAGGAAGATGTCCTGCACCACCACGCACTCCATCGCCCGCAGGGCGGCGGTGACGTGCTGGGTGTTGGGGTCGCTCTGGGCGATATCCTCGCCCTGGCAGTACAGCGCCTTGAAACTGCCATCCAGCGCCGCTTCGAACATGTTGGGGATACGCAGGCCCGGGTCGGGCTGCAGGGTCACGCCCCAGGCCTGCTCGAACTCGGCGCGCACACCTTGGTTGGAGATGTGCCGGTAACCGGGCAGCTCATGGGGGAACGAGCCCATGTCGCAGGAGCCCTGCACGTTGTTCTGCCCGCGCAGCGGGTTCACCCCTACCCCTTCGCGGCCGATGTTGCCGGTGGCCATGGCCAGGTTGGCGATGCCCATCACGGCGGTGCTGCCCTGGCTGTGCTCGGTCACGCCCAGCCCGTAGTAGATCGCCGCGTTGCCGCCAGTGGCATACAGCCGGGCGGCGGCGCGAATCTGCTCGGCAGGCACGCCACAGACAGGCCCGAGGGCTTCCGGGGCGTTTTCCGGCAGGCTGACGAAGTCGCGCCAGCGGGCGAAATCCTCGGTCTCGCAGCGGGCGTCGATGAAGCGCTGGGCCAGCAGGCCTTCGCTGACGATCACGTGGGCCAGGGCGTTGAGCATGGCCACGTTGGTGCCAGGGCGCAGTTGCAGGTGCAGGTCGGCACGGGCGTGGGGCGAGTCGACCAGGTCGATGCGCCTTGGGTCGATGACGATCAGCCGTGCGCCCTGGCGCAGGCGGCGCTTGAGCTGCGAGCCGAACACCGGGTGGGCGTCAGTGGGGTTGGCGCCGATCACCAGGACCACGTCGGCCTGCATCACCGAATCGAAACTCTGGGTGCCGGCAGACTCGCCCAGGGTCTGCTTCAGGCCATAGCCGGTCGGTGAGTGGCACACCCGCGCGCAGGTGTCGACGTTGTTGTTACCGAACGCCGTGCGCACCAGTTTCTGCACCAGGTAGGCTTCTTCGTTGGTGCAGCGGCTGGACGTGATGCCACCAATGGAATCGCGCCCGTACTTGAGCTGGATACGGCGCAGCTCGCTGGCGGCGTAGGTCACCGCCTCGTCCCAGCTGACTTCCTGCCAAGGGTCTTCCAGGCGCTTGCGGATCATCGGCTTGGTGATGCGGTCGGGGTGGGTGGCATAGCCCCAGGCGAAACGGCCCTTGACGCAGGCGTGGCCGTGGTTGGCGCCGCCGTTCTTGTCCGGCACCATGCGCACCAGCTGGTCGCCCTTCATCTCGGCGCGGAACGAGCAGCCCACACCGCAGTAGGCACAGGTGGTGATCACCGCGCGCTCGGGCTGGCCAAGCTGAACCAGGCTCTTCTCGGTGAGCGTCGCCGTCGGGCAGGCCTGCACGCAGGCACCGCACGACACGCATTCGGAGGCCAGGAAATTGTCGCCCCCCGCCGCTGCCACCCGCGAGTCGAACCCTCGCCCGGTGATAGTCAGGGCGAAGGTACCTTGGATGTCTTCGCAGGCACGCACGCAGCGGCTGCAGACGATGCACTTGCTCGGCTCGTAGTCGAAGTACGGGTTGGAGGTGTCCTTCTTCTCGGCCAGGTGGTTGGCGCCGTCGTAGCCGTAACGCACCTCGCGCAAACCGACCTGGCCGGCGACGGTCTGCAGCTCGCAGTTGCCATTGGCCGAGCAGGTCAGGCAGTCCAGCGGGTGGTCGGAGATGTACAGTTCCATCACGTTGCGGCGCAGGTCGGCCAGGCGCGGGGTTTGCGTTCGCACCACCATGCCTTCGCTGACCGGCGTGGTGCAGGAGGCCGGGTAGCCACGCATGCCGTCGATTTCCACCATGCACATGCGGCACGAGCCAAAGGCTTCCAGGCTGTCGGTGGCGCATAGTTTGGGGATGCTGGTGCCAAGCATGGCGGCGGCGCGCATCACCGAAGTGCCGGCGGGCACGCTGATGCTGCGGCCGTCGATGTTCAGGCTGATCTGCACGTCGCTTTCACGGGCCGGGGTACCCAGATCAGTCTCGGGGTCGAAGTAGTTGATCACTGCGTGGCCTCCGGGGTGGTCAGCCCAAAATCGGCAGGGAAATACTTGAGGGCGCTGGCCACCGGGTAGGCTGTCATGCCGCCCATGGCGCACAACGAGCCGTACTGCATGGTGTCGCACAGGTCGCGCAGCAGCAGGGCCTGGTCATGCCGTTCGCTGAAGTCGCGGGTGGCGATCAGCCGGTCGACCACCTCCATGCCGCGGGTCGAACCGATCCGGCAGGGGGTGCACTTGCCACAGGATTCCTCGGCACAGAACTGCAAGGCGAAGCGCGCCATGCTGGCCATGTTCAGGGTATCGTCGGCCACCACCACGCCGCCGTGGCCGAGCATCGCGCCCATGGCAGCGAACGCCTCGTAGTCCAGCGGTGTATCGAAGTGGCTGGGCGGCACCCAGGCGCCGAGCGGCCCGCCGACCTGGGCGGCCTTGAGCGGGCGCCCGCTGGCGGTACCGCCGCCGTAGCCTTCCACCAGCTCGCGCAGGGTGAGGCCGAAGGCGCGTTCCACCAGGCCGCCGTGGCGGATGTTGCCGGCCAGCTGAAACGGCATGGTGCCCAGCGAACGGCCCATGCCGAAATCGCGGTAGAACGCCGCGCCCTCGGCCAGGATGGTCGGCACCGAGGCCAGCGTGAGTACGTTGTGCACCAGCGTCGGCAGGCCGAACAGGCCTTCGAGCGCGGGCAGTGGGGGCTTGGCGCGAACGATGCCGCGCTTGCCTTCGATGGACTCGAGCAGCGCGGTTTCCTCGCCGCAGATATAGGCGCCGGCGCCCACCCGCACTTCCAGGTCGAAGGCCTGGCCGCTGCCAGCCACGTCGCCGCCGAGGTAGCCGGCGTCGCGGGCGATGGTGAACGCCTGGTTGAGCACACGGATAGCGTCGGGGTATTCCGAGCGTACGTAGATGTAGCCTTTGTCGGCCCCGACAGCGAGGCCGGCGATGATCATGCCCTCGATCAACAGGAATGGGTCGCCTTCCATCAGCATACGGTCGGCGAAGGTGCCGGAGTCGCCTTCATCGGCGTTGCACACCACATACTTCTGCCCTGCCTTGGCCTCGCGCACGGTGCGCCACTTGATGCCGGCCGGGAACGCCGCCCCGCCCCGGCCGCGCAGGCCGGAATCGAGCACGGTGGCAACCACGGCGGCGCCGTCCAGCGCAACGGCGTTTTCCAGGCCCTTGAAACCGCCGTGAGCGCGGTAGTCGTCCAGCGACAATGGGCGAGTGATGCCGGCGCGAGCGAACAACAGGCGTTGCTGGGTTTTCAGGTAGGGGATGTCTTCGACCGGGCCCAGCGCCAGCGAATGGCCGCCGGGCCCACTGGCCAGGGCATCGAGCAGCGACGGGACGTCTGCCGGGGTGACCGGGCCAAAGCCCTGGCGCCCTTCGGGGCTTTCAAATTCCAGCAGCGGCTCCAACCAATACAGGCCACGCGAGCTGGTGCGTTGAATGTCGATGGCCAGTTGGCGGCGCTCGGCCTCGGCCTTTAGTGCATCGGCGACCTGATCGGCGCCGACTGCACGGGCGACCGAGTCACAGGGAATAAACAACTTCAGCATGTTTGGCCCTCCAGGCAACCGTTCACCAGCGCCCGCAGGCGCTCGGGGGTGAGCCGTGCATGCACCTGGCCATCCAGCTCCAGCGCCGGCGAACAGGCGCAGGCGCCCAGGCAATACACCGGGCGCAGGCTGATGGCCCCGTCGGCGCTGGTGCCGTGGTCATCCAGCGCCAGCTGTTCGCGCAGTTGCGCGGCCAGGGCTTCGCTGCCTCGGCTCTGGCACGACTCGGCACGGCATAGCCGCAGGGTGTGGCGGGCAGGCGGCGAAGTGCGGAAGTCGTGATAGAAGCTGATCACCCCGCGCACCTCGGCGAGGCTGAGGTTCAGGGCATGGGCGATTTCAGGGACGGCAGCTTCGGGGATGAAACCGACAGCTTCCTGGACAGCGTGGAGGATCGGCAATAGCGCGCCGGGGGTGTCCTTCTCACGGATCAGGATGCTCTGGATTACCGGCAGATGAAGCAGTTCATCAGGCATACAGCGGACCTCGGCATCACGGACCCTGCCTGAATGGTTGTGGGGGGCAGGTATCCGGCGTGTTCTGCTGCGGCACACCGGCCACGTCACGGTGGCGTGGGCGCGGGGGCCTCCTTGCCGATGGCCGTGCGTCTGCGCGCACTGGGCTCATGGGCATCCACTAAGCATGGCACTTGTGGCGGCAAACGGTAGTGTGCGAGCGACCAGGCGCATTCTGAAACCGACCTCGGGTCTGTGCCGGTTTTGTCGCTTCTATACCGCTAGCCGGGCCAAATGCTGCAGGGTATGAATCACGTTCTGATTCCTGTGCTCAAGAACATCCGACTGAATCCGAGCGATGACCGACTTGAGCAGTTCGGTCTGATTCATGTGGGTCTGCTGCTGAAGGGCCAGAAAGTCCTCCGCCATGTAAGGGTTTACCTTCATGGACAGACGCCGTGTCGAGCTGGAGGGCGCCAACCCACGCTGCTGCCGATGCTGCTCCAGGCTTTGCATGAACGCGTCATGTGCGGTTTGCAACTGATCACTCTGGTGACTTCGCACCAACAGTTGGAAGTAATGAGCGAGAAACAGCTTGCGCAGATTTGCCCCAGCGTCGCAGCTGACCGCATGCATGGCAGCATCCAGCACATCCAGGTAAACGGCAGGCAAACGTGCCTCGATGGATTTCAGCTGCTGCTTGCGGGCCTCGCGAATGGCCGGGGTGGACTGCGGGGGTATGGCCACGACGGTATCGCACTGGCTGCATATGCCCACGAGAATATCCTTGGCAACACCCTGGCCATCACTGAACGGAACGTCCCGGCGGCTGTAGTGCGTTGGCACCACCGCCTGGCAGTGCTCACAGAGCGCCTTGCCGGCATCCCCTTCGAACAGAATCTTCATGATCGGATTACTCACTACTGGTGAACACTGATGAACCAGGTGTCTGGCTCCATACCACGCGACACGTGCAGATAACTGCCTGACTCAAGGGCAGCAATGACTGCCCGCCTGGTGTTCTTGAAGCCAATTTCCATAGCTCGTCCCTAGCAATACGAAAATCATCGTACAAAACCCGGATCATTGCCATGCTCACGCCATCCGAGGTGACCAACGGCACTTGGCCAAGCAGTGAAAAAAATCCGGAATGCCGGATGAACGATGGGCGCTTTGGGCGAGCGACGGCGCTCAGCAATGTAACCGCCGCTTTCACGGCTTTGCGTAATGTGTCGAATGCCACGCATTGCTTCACTTGGTCTTGAGCATTCCGAGGTGCGCATCATCCATCAGTGCCTTGGCCATCTCGCACAGGTAGTGCGAGGCCCAGACCAGCACGGGTTCGTCGTCCATCACGCCGATGAAGGAGGCGCGGCGCGAGCAGTCCATCAATACCGAGGCTTGCGCCATGGCGTGGTCGCAGCAGTTGCCGGGCTCTACGCGGAACAGGCGCTTGCCTTTGGCCAGGCCTTCCAGGCAGGTGGCTGAGCCGACAGTGATGCCAAGCCTGCCGGTTACTTCGGGGTATTCCTTTTCCATTTGCAATCCTCTTGCCTGCGCCACTATCCAACCATGCACGGTCCATTGTGGGAGCGGCCTTGCATCGCGAAAGGGCTGCGCAGCAGCCCCCGCGATAGTTGCGACACTGCCGGAATCCGGGGGCCGCTTTGCGGCCCTTTCGCGACGCAAGGCCGCTCCCACAAAAGCCGTGTATGGCTTGATAGCAGCGATTTACCTGTAGATATCGGAAGTCGGATCAGTGCAGGGTGTGCGCCTGCCGAGGGCTCTTCAACTGTACCTGCGCAATCGCCGACTCCAGCAGCGCGCGCACCGCCTCCATCTCATGCATCATCGACAGAGTCATTACGGTGGCGGATGACTTGGGCAGCGTGGTGACGGCCTGCTGGGCCACGGCAAGGCCGCAGAGCAGGTGTTCGGTGGCCTCTATCAGGGTGTCTTCGAGGTAGTAGGATGCGTCGGGGACGAAGGGTGGGTCAGGTACTATTTTGAGCATGGCGAAAATCTCTAGTTGAACTGAAAAAATCGCCACCTGCTCACTTGCAGATGATTGGGTGGCGGCTACGTACAGGCCTGCAAGACCAGGTCAACTAGAAACCCCGGCTGATCCGAAGATCACCCGTACGTAGCCACCATAAAACGCAGCCGGGTGCGAAACACGATCAGCTGATGGTGGTATTCCTAGTGAACCCACAGGCTTGCAGACCTGGCCATTGAATTTGCAACCGCACCGCCAGCCTAGGGAGCTAAGTTTCCCACCGCAATGCCCCAAAGACTGATTCAGACGCGTCCTACAAGCTAGAGGAAAAAACTGTTTCATCTTTTGTAGGAACCACTGATTTCCACCCTCGCCGTAAAGATTTGTTAAGACTTTTTGCATAATTCGTTAACAAATTTTTCACGATCCGCCCTCTAGCGTCTCAGCCTCTCCGGCAGCCCCCTCTTTCCAGCTGCCGCCATGGTTCAACGAGGCACACGTGGCAAACACCGCACCCCCATTCGCGCCCAAGCGCGTGGACTGGGCCGGCCTGGGCTGGCTCCTGCTGTTCTTCTGGTACTTCTCCGGCGTCACCCAGGCGCTTCTGCTGTTCAGTGGCACCACCGGTTTCGCCGGCTTCCGCGATGCCCTGTTCCTCAGCACCCTGTGGCTCGTCCCAGTCCTGCTGCTACCACGCCTGACCCGCACCCTCGCCGCCGTCATCGGCGTGGTGTTGTGGGCTGCCTCCCTGGTGGGTTTGAGCTACTTCGGCATTTACCACCAGGAATTCTCGCAAAGCGTCATCTTCGTGATGTTCGAGTCGAACACCGCCGAAGCGGGCGAATACTTCAGCCAGTACTTCAGCATCGGCCTGATGCTCGGCCTGCTGGCCTATACCGCTGTTGCCGTGCTGCTGTGGACGCGCATCCGCCCGGTCACCCTCAGCCTGCGCAGTCGTATTCCGGTGGTGGTGCTGTTGCTGGTCGCCAACCTGGTGTTGCCGTTCTACAAGCAGATGGTCACCCAGGAACGCAATTTCGCCGATGCGGCAGAGAAAGTGCAGCAACGCATGGAGCCTGCCGTGCCATGGCAGCTGGTGGTCGGCTACCGCCAGTACCTGCAGCAACTGAACAACATGCAGCACCTGCTGGCCCAGAACGCCGCCCTGCCGCCCCTGCAGAACCTCCAGGACAGCAGCGGCGAAGCCCCGCGCACGCTGGTGCTGGTGCTCGGTGAATCGACCACCCGCGAACACATGCACCTGTATGGCTACAACCGCGACACCACCCCCAACCTGGATGCACTGGCCGCCGCCGACAAGAGTCTGACCGTGTTCCAGAACGTGGTCACCCCGCGCCCCTACACCATCGAAGTGATGCAGCAGATCCTCACCTTCGGCGACGAAGAGCACCCGGATCGCTTCCTCACCGACCCCTCGCTGATCAACCTGATGAAACAGGCAGGCTACAAGACCTTCTGGATCACCAATCAGCAGACGATGACCAAGCGCAACACCATGCTCACCACCTTCTCGCAGCAGACGGACGTGCCGGTGTACCTGAACAACCAGCGCAACCAGAACGCCAGCCAGTACGACGAAGTGGTGCTGCCGCCGTTTGAAAAAGCCTTGAAGGACCCGGCGCCGAAGAAGTTCATCATCGTCCACCTGCTGGGCACGCACATGGACTACCGCTACCGATACCCGGATGCCTACCAGCACTTCACCGACCGCAAAGGCGCGCCCGCTGCGCTGACTGAAGACCAGGTGCAAACCTACAACTTCTACGACAACGCGGTGCGCTACAACGACTTCGTGGTGTCGAGCCTGATCAGGCAGTATTCGGCAACCACCCCCAACGGTTTCCTGGTTTACCTGTCCGACCATGGCGAAGACGTGTACAGCTCCGGCAACCACGACCGCCTGGGCCGCAACGAAGGCGCGCCAACCCGGCCGATGTACACCGTGCCGTTCCTGCTGTGGACTTCACCGAGCTGGCAGGCCGAGCATCCGCGCGACCTGCAGGCGATGGCGAATCGCGCCTACAGCAGCTCGCACCTGATTCATACGTTGTCGGACCTGGCAGGGTTGAGTTATGACAAGTACGAGCCGGCCAAGAGCCTGGTGAACGCGCAGTTCGCTGCGTCACCTCGGTGGATTGGCGACCCGTATCGCAAGGATGGCTTGCATGAGTTTGACCTGTTGCCGCAGGGCAAGGCAGACCGAGTACAAGAGACGGCGGAAATCAGCAAGGTGCAGCCTGCCAAGCCTTGAGTAGCACTCTGCGCAATTGAGGCTGAACGTGAAGCCCTCTGGACTGAACTTCTGCCTCATCACCTGCCTCGACTATAGTGATCCTGAGCGCCACGTTTATCGTTTTTACAAATTCGTGGCGCGCCAGCAATTGACTCTTGTGCCCTGCGGTCGATAATCGCCTTCCGAATTCAGCGGATCTGCTGGGCAAACTGGAGGTACTCATGTCAATCAAAGCGGCAGCACCGGCACTTATCGTTGCCGCTCTCGCCTTGGTCGGTGATTACTCCACATTGTCACGCCAGGGCGGTTTCGCTCAGGTTCGCGAAGCCAGCGCCGCCCCGTCGGGCCTCTCGGACCTCAGTGGCGTGATTGGCCTGATCACGCAGGGCTGGCTTGAGCTGGACTCGATCTATGCCAAAAACGTGGTCACGCTTGTCAGTGCGGATGCGTTCGACAACGCCAAGTACGTGAAAAACATCGAACTGCTCAAGGCCGTGAGGCAGCTGGAGAGTGACCTTAAGGGTGCCAGCGTGCCGACAGCGCTTCAAAACGAGCACTTGGGCCTGCGCAGAGCGGTAGCCAGGGTGCGGACCCGAATGGTCGCTATCGACAGTTTCTACCAGCAGTTTCTGGTCAAGCCCGCCGAGTTCCAGAGTGAGCTCAGTGGTGAGGCCCTTCGGGACCTGGCTGACCATACTTCAGACAAAGTTCGCCATCTGGGCTGAGCCAACGGATGTCAATCGAGGTTGCCTTCCATCCTGGCACGTATGAAGCTTTTTTCGCGCCTCTCGATGCAAAGTATCCTGACCTCTCCGGTCGATTGAAAAGCGAGTTCGAGCGCTACATAGAGTCCGAACGACATTCCATTCCTTCAATATTCGGGCGAGATGTGCCCTACACGCAGCCGCCTCTGGCGCTACAGGCCTGCATGATGCACATCCATATTAGAATTCCGCCCGCTGTCTTTCCCAAGAATGTACCGCAGCGGGACAGGGTCTGCAAAAACGGTAAACCTGGAGAGGATGCCGCTTTGATCTATGTACCCGGTGAGTTATACGAGGATCGCTACCTGCTGCTCGCCTTTTTGTGGCCAGACGCTCACGCCAAGGCCCGCGATGTTTCAGCTATGCGGCATCTGGCGCGCCTGGCCAAGGAGTGGCGGGACCTGAATTAGCAACCGAAAACTGGCGCCCGCCAACCATCACTGCCTCGGACGCGAGACACGTCAAATTGGTAGACTATGGCAATTTCCTATCCTCTTCTGCTCAGCCACGCCGAGCCTGGTACCCAACACGTGTCTCAGATGCCCCAAGTACTCGCCGGAACACCGGCAGCCCAACGTCCTGATCCAACGCGGCGGTTTTCTGTTGCACCGATGATGGACTGGACTGACCGCCACTGCCGGTTCTTCCTGCGCCTGCTCTCCAAGCACACCCTGCTCTACACCGAAATGGTCACCACCGGCGCCCTCCTCCACAACGACGCCCACCGTTTCCTGCGCCACGACGTCTCCGAACACCCGTTGGCCCTGCAGCTGGGCGGCAGCGTGCCGGCCGACCTGGCCGCCTGCGCCAGGCTGGCCGAGGAAGCCGGCTACGACGAGGTCAACCTCAACGTAGGCTGCCCGAGCGACCGGGTGCAGAACAACATGATCGGCGCTTGCCTGATGGCCCACCCGGCGCTGGTGGGCGATTGCGTCAAGGCCATGCAGGATGCGGTGTCCACGCCGGTGACGGTGAAGCACCGCATCGGTATCAACGGCCGCGACAGTTATGCCGAACTGTGCGATTTCGTCGGCCAGGTGCGTGAGGCCGGTTGCCGGAGCTTTACCGTGCATGCGCGGATCGCGATTCTCGAGGGGCTGTCGCCGAAGGAAAACCGCGAGATCCCGCCGCTGCGCTACGACGTGGCCGCGCAGTTGAAGGCCGACTTCCCGGACCTGGAAATCGTGCTCAATGGCGGGATCAAGACACTGGCGGAGTGCCAGGCGCATCTTGAGACCTTCGATGGCGTGATGCTGGGGCGTGAGGCATATCACAATCCCTACCTGCTGGCGGAGGTGGATCAGCAGCTGTTTGCCAGCGAAGCGCCGGTGGTCAGCCGCAGCGAGGCGCTGGAGCAACTGCGGCCTTATATCGTGGCGCATATGGAGAGTGGCGGCGCGATGCATCACATCACCCGGCATATTCTGGGGCTTGGCCAAGGGTTCCCGGGGGCGCGGCGGTTCCGGCAGTTGTTGTCGGCGGATATTCACAAGGCGGCGGAACCGTTGGTGGTGTTCGATCAGGCGGCGGAGTTGATGCAGGGGCGGTAACCCTCATACTCGCTCCTACAGGGGGCGCGCTACATCTGGAATGGCTTGGGGAACCTCGCGCCCACTGGCGACTCGAATCCTCACCTTCGGCAATTGTCCCCCGCCCCACAGGCCTCTTGAGCGCCCGTCTGGCGTCGGGTAATGTCGAGTAAATGCACAGGACAGAGCACGCCCATGACCTCCAAGCTGGAACAACTCAAGCAGTTCACCACCGTGGTCGCCGACACCGGGGACCTGGATGCCATCACCCGCCTCAAACCGGTCGATGCCACCACCAACCCGTCGCTGCTGCTCAAGGCCGCCGCCATGCCGGGCTATGCCGAGCTGCTCAAGCAGGTCAAGGCCGATGCCAAGGGCAATGTCGACCTGGCCTGCGACAAGTTTGCCGTGGCCGTGGGCTCGGGCATTCTCAAGGTCATCCCGGGGCGTATCTCCACCGAGGTGGACGCTCGCCTGTCGTTCGATGAGCCAGCGCTGCTGACCAAGGCGCGCCAGCTGATCGACCTGTACGAAGCGGCAGGTGTGTCGAAAGACCGCGTGCTGATCAAGCTGGCCTCCACCTGGGAAGGCATCCGCGCCGCCGAGAAGCTGGAAAAGGAAGGCATCCAGACCAACCTGACGCTGCTGTTCTCCTTCGCCCAGGCCCAGGCCTGCGCCGACGCCGGGGTGTTCCTGATTTCGCCGTTCGTGGGCCGTATCTACGACTGGTACAAGAAGAGCACCGGCCAGGACTACGTCGGTGCTGAAGACCCGGGGGTACAGTCGGTCACGCGCATCTACAACTACTACAAGGCCAATGGCTACGACACCGTGGTCATGGGCGCCAGCTTCCGCAATATCGGCCAGATCGAACAACTGGCCGGCTGCGATCGCCTGACCATCAGCCCGGACCTGCTGGACAAGCTGGGCAGCGACCAGGGCGAGTTGCCGCGTATCCTGAAGCCGGGCAATGCCGGTGAGGCCAAGCAGGTGCTGAACGAAAGCCAGTTCCGCTGGGCCATGAACGAAGATGCAATGGGTACCGAGAAGCTGGCCGAAGGCATTCGCCAGTTTGCCCGGGATCAGGAAAAACTGGAGACAGTGATGGCTGAAAAAGCCTGATACATCTACGGTTTGCCAAGCGGGCGGGGAATCTTCAGCATTTCCCGCCCGATTTGTTTCTGCGGGCTGTAAAAGCGTTCTGAACTCAAAGGCAAAATGACTTCATCTCCATTGCCCCTCGTGCTCGCCGGCCCGGTACTGCGCCGCCTCGAGCCGCAAAGGCTGGCCATCTGGCTGGTCGGCAGCCAGGCCCTGCAACCGCAATTCATCTTCGACGGCACCGCCAGGGTTGATTGCCAGATCATTGCAATCGGCCGGCATGCCTTCGTTCACCTGCTGGACATCTACTTCGCCGAGCCCCTGCCACGCAACGTAGCCATCGAGTACGACCTGCTGATCGACGGCCAGGGCATCGCTGGCTGGGCCCCGCACCTGCTTTACCCAGGCAGCCTGCGCCCCAGCCTGGTGTTGCGCGACCGCCTCGATCAGTTGCTGCATGGCTCGTGCCGCAAACCGCATCACCCAGCCGCCGATGGCCTGCTCTGCGCCGACCGCCTGCTGCAGGCCTGCGAAAAGCCGGAAGACCGCCCTGCCGTGCTGCTGATGACTGGCGATCAGGTTTACGCCGATGACGTTGCTGGCCCGATGCTGTGCGCCATTCATTCGCTGATCGAGCGCCTGGGCCTGTTCGACGAGGCGCTGGACGGCGCAGTGGTCGCTGACAGCCAGGCGCTCTACCGCCACCCGGCCAGCTACTATCACCGCGCAGACCTGTTGCCGGCCCAGGAACGCAATGAAACCCTGCGCGAGCGCTTCTTCGGCGGCAAGCGCAAACCGATCTTCTCTTCCAGCAATGCCGACAACCACCTGGTGACCTTCGCCGAAGTCATGGCCATGTACCTGCTGGTGTGGTCGCCGCAGCCTTGGCTCCTGGCAGACCTGAGCATGCCTGCCGGGCTGCCGCCTGAGCACCAGCAGCGCTACCGCGATGAGCTGCCGCTGATCGAGGCTTTCGCCGCCAACCTGGGCCACGTGGGGCGGGTCATGGCTCATCTGCCCTGCCTGATGATCTTCGACGACCACGACATCACCGACGACTGGAACCTCTCGGCGCAGTGGGAGGAAACTGCCTATGGCCACCCGTTCTCGCGGCGGATCATTGGCAATGCGCTGCTCGGCTACCTGTTGTGCCAGGCGTGGGGCAATGACCCGGATGCCTGCAACGGGCTGGTCGGGCAATGCCTGGCACTGACCCGGCAGCAGGACGAGCTGATTGGCGAACTGCTGCGCTTCCAGGGCTGGCAGTACAGCCTGCCCAGCGAGCCACCACTGCTGGTGCTGGACACCCGCACACGCCGCTGGCGCAGTGAAAGCGACCTGGGCAAGCCGTCCGGCCTGCTCGACTGGGAAGCGCTGAGCGAGCTGCAGCAGGCGCTGCTGGATCACCCGTCGGCAATCATCGTGTCACCAGCACCGATCTTTGGCGTGAAACTGATCGAGACCGTGCAGAAGGTGTTTAGCTGGCTGGGCTACCCGTTGCTTGTGGATGCCGAGAACTGGATGGCCCACCGCGGCGCGGCACAGGTGATCCTGAACATCTTCCGCCATTCGCGTACACCGGGGCATTACGTGATCCTGTCGGGTGATGTGCATTACTCGTTCGTCTACGAGGTGTTGATCCGCCATCGCCAGCGCAGCCCGCATCTGTGGCAGGTGACCAGCAGCGGGATCAAGAACGAGTTCCCGCGGCGCCTGCTGGACGTGCTGGATCGGCTCAACCGCTGGCTGTACTCGCCACGTTCACCGCTGAACTGGTTCACCAAGCGCCGCCAGATGGAGGTGGTGCCACGCACGCCCAGCCGCAGCAAGGCCGGGGAGCGGTTGTGGAATGGCGCGGGGTTGGGGCAGGTGTTCTTCGATGATCAGGGGCGGCCAGCGCGAGTCTTGCAGCTGAGTGCTGACGGTAGCGAAGCGACCGAGTTTGCGCGGCCTGATGGCGTTGTGGAGGCCAGCACAGGCTGAAAGTCAGCTGCGCTCCAGCGCATTCACCAGATCATGGAAAGCTTCGCGATTGGAGTCATTGAGCCCCATGAGAATCTTGTGCGCCTCCAGCACCTTGGAACGCACCACATCCTCGTTCTGATCCTGCGACGGCAGGTCGGTCAGGCACTCAGGGCGCGGCACCGGGCGGTCGACGATGTTGAACACCTGGTCGAAGCCCATGGATTGCAGCAAGCGCGAAATGTCCGGGTTGGTGGTGACCACAGTCGGCAACAGGCCCACCTTCTGCCGCGACAGGATCGACAGCTTGGCCAGCAGGCCCAGTGTGGTGCTGTCGATGCTTTCGGTTTCGGTCAGGTCGATGACGATGGCCGAGAAGTTCAGCGCGGTGAAAATCTTCTCGATCGTCGCATCCAGCGCCGAACACAGGGTCAAGCGCACTTCACCGACGAATTTCAGTACAAAGGTACCGCTCTGCTCGGCGAACTGGATTCTACCGGTACTCATTGAAGGTTCCTGCTCAACACCAATAGGGCGATATCATCCGGCATCTCCCCAAGCGTAGCCAATCCGAAACGTTGGCGCAGCCCATCCAGGCTACCACCCGCCGTCTTGACGATATCCGGCAAGGCAGCTTCTTTATCTTTGAGCGTGTTGCCAGGCAAAAGGTCCAGAATGCCATCGGACATCAGGCTCAGACTGAACTGCGGCGGCAGTTCGATCACCAAATCCTGGTACGTCGCTTCGTCGAACAACCCGACTGGCAGGCCTCGGCCCTCAAGGTAGCGCGCCTCGCCCGGGGTATACAGTACCGGCAGTGGCAGGTGGCCGCCTACGGCGTAGGTCAGCAGGCCGGATTCTTCGTCGATCACGCCACCGACCATGGTCACGTGCTTGCCCAGCTTGCAATTGATCAGGCCGCGGTTGATATGGCTGAGCACTTGCGAAGGCTTGAATTCGCGCAACTTGCTGCTGCGCTTGATTTCGAACAGCAGCCGCGTGGTCATGAACTTCAGCAACACCGTGACGAATGCCGACGACGCACCATGCCCAGAGACATCGGCCAGGTAGAAGGCAATGCGCCGCTCATCCACGCGGAAGTAGTCGACGAAGTCGCCCGACAGGTACAGCGACGGGATGATCTGATGCTCAAACGTGAATTCACCGAGCTTCCAGGGGCTTTCCGGCAGCATGTTCATCTGCACCTGACGACCGGCAGTCTGGTCCTCCTGCAACAGATGCAGGCTGGCCTCCAGCTCGCGGTTTGCCGCCTCCAGCTTGTCGCGGTAGCGTTGGTTTTCCAGCACCAGGCGCGAACGGTCAAGCGCCCGGCGCACCGAGTGTTCGAGCACGGCCAGGTCTTCCAGCGGCTTGATCAGGTAGTCAGCGGCACCCAGGCGCAAGGCCTCGACCGCGTCGCTCATCACGCCGGCACCGGACACCACGATCACCGGCAACTGCGGCGCGCGCTCGCTGATCTGGCGGATCAGTTCGAGGCCGCCCATCTGCGGCATGCGCAGATCGCAGATCACGAGGTCGGGCTGGTGTTCTTCAAAGACCTGGAGCCCCTGCTGGCCATTACCGGCCTGGAGGACGCTGAAGCCACTGTCTTCCAGATAGGCGGCGAGGCTCGCACGGACCACGTCGTCATCATCGATGATCAGCAGCGTTGCACTGATTTTCTGCATGTGGGCGAACGGCGCCGATTTGGGTTGGTGCAGGGGCGTCTGCAAGGCTGACATCCAACTGCTGGAATACTCTGTGGTAACGCTCTACTTGAGTTGTAGGCCAAGAACTCGGGCCAGGCAACCAGCAGAGGTAACTCGTAAGGCGCAGACGGTACTCCCATCCGCCAGGCGTTTCAAGCATACGTCGGTCGAGTTCGCTGCTCTTTACAGGGCAAATCACCGAGCGTTATAAGAAAGCCAACCAGTACAACCTATTGGGAAGGATGCAGCATGCCTCATACGCCCTCCGAACACAGCGAGAAACGCGATTTCATCCGCATGCGCATCGACACCGAGGTCAGCCTGCTGCATGAGGGGCAGGTGATTGCTGCGGTGTGCCTGGACCTATCCAGCGGTGGCATGCAGGTACAGGCGCCGCAGCAATTCAAGGTCGGTGACCACCTTGAGGTGCGCATCGATTCCGATCATCCGGCACTCAAGGGGCTGCATGCCAGCACCGAAGTGGTGTGGATCGCCGATCAACCCGGTGGCCAGCAGAAGCTCGGCCTGCGCATTCTGGCCATGCATTGAGTTGTAACAAAAACGGCGACCCGAGGGTCGCCGTTTTCATGCCTGCAAGGATCAGAAGTCGTCTTCGACTTCACCATCCTTGACCTTGAACTCGCGGTTCTGCAGGTAGGCATTGCGCAGGAAGATGTACTTGTCACCCTGGATCAGCTTTTCGGCCGAGAGCAGGCTGGCGCGGGTATCGACCACGTCGAGGGCGAAGATCGAGTTGCGCGTCGGCACGTGGTCGATGTAACGGTAGGGTTTGGTGTAGGTGTCCGGGTACTTCGCCAGGCCGTCACGCACGGTGCTCGGGCCCAGCAGCGGAATGACCACATACGGGCCGCTTGGCACGCCCCAGTAACCGAGCGTCTGGCCAAAATCTTCGTCGTTGCGCTGCAGGCCCATCTTGGTGCCTACATCGAAGAAGCCACCGAGGCCGAACGTGGTATTGACGATCAGCCGCGCGGTGTCCACGCCTGCTGCATGGGGCTTGAATTGCAGCAGGTCGTTGGCCAGGTTGGTGACATCACCGAGGTTGCGGAAGATGTTGTGAATGCCATCCTCCAGGAACTGCGGCGTGACCGCCTGGTAACCCTTGGCCAATGGCTTGAGGGCGTATGTGTCGATCGCATCGTTGAAACGGAAGATCGGTCGGTTGACAGTCTCCCAAGGGTCTTCCTCGGTGGCAGCCTGGGTGGCTGCCACTGGCGCCAGCAGCAAGCTGGCGCAGACAAAGGCGTGGGTGACTCGCTCGATCACACCGGCACCGATCCTACGCATAGATGTTTCTCCATCGAAATTCTCGGCCGCAAGCGCACCGGGTGCGCTGCTGTACGGCGCCAGTATAGAGGCTTGCACGCTGATAAACAGCTTTACACATTTTTGCTCAATAATTTGTGAACATCTGTTGCCCGTCACAGCACGGTAACAATCGTCCAATAGCCTGCGGACTATTTCAGGGACGTTACCATGCTCGCTGCACCCGCCATTACCGCTGTGTTGTTCGGCCTGCGCGGTTGCCTGGTCCAGGCCGCCAACGGCACCCCCCTGCCCGCCCCGGGCGCCCTCGATACGCTGGCCGGCCTGCGCCACGCGCAGGTGCCGTGCATCTGGCTGGACGACCTGAGCAGCCTGCAGAGCCGGCGCCTGGCAAGCGTCCTGCCAGACTGGTTGCCGGGTCATTCGGCCAATGGCGTGCGTTGGCCGGCACCGAACGCCTGCTGGCAAGCCCTGATGAGCCTGGACAGCGAACGCCTGGAGGGTTGCGTGCTGGTCAGCGGCGAGCCAAAGCTCCTGCAATCGGGCCTCAACGCCGGCTTGTGGACGGTGGGCCTGGCGGCCTGCAGCCCCTCGTGCGACCTTGCCTCCGCGCAATGGCAGGCCATGAGCCAGCAAGAGCAGGATCTAGCCCGCGGCAAGGCCACGCTGGCCTTGTTCAGCCTGGGCGTGCATTCGGTGATCGACCACCTCGAAGAGCTGGACACCTGCCTGGCCGACATCGCCCTGCGCTGCAGCAAGGGCGAAAAACCCTGATACAGCCCCATTGATGCGGATCATGCAAAGCACCAGCGAGTGGATTACGCTAGAAGACAGGCGAGAACCTTTGCCGCTTCGCTGAGGTCAATGCCTTGCCAAGCCATTGATGGAGAACAGCCAATGCCTGCCCGCGAATTGCAAGAGCGCTTGAACCGCCTGCGCGAGCAACTGGACCGCAACGTACCGCTTTCGGATGAAGAACTGGCCGCCCTGCACGAAGAGGCCAGGCAGATCGAAGCGCAGTTGAAGCTCGAGACAGCCACGCAGGACAACAATCTGGTCGACGGGGTGAACCTGGCGATCGAACGCTTCGAGGCCGACCACCCAGACCTTACCGCTACCCTGCGCAGCATTGCCAACTCGCTGCACAGCATGGGGATCTGAAACAACCGTGGCCGCTTTAGCGGCCACAATCATTACTGCCGAACCAGTCGCAGGTTCGCTGGGCTGATCGCCCCGGTGCTGCGGTACGGGTTGATATCCAGCCCGCCGCGGCGCACATACCGCGCATACACCGTCAGGTGCTCGGGCTGCAGCAGGTGCTTCAAATCCAGGTAGATCCGCTCCACGCACTGCTCATGGAAGTCGGCATGCTGGCGGAAGCTGATCAGGTAGGTCAGCAGGCTGGCATGGTCCAGTGCCCTGCCCTTGTACTCGACCACCACGCTGCCCCAGTCCGGCTGGCCGGTTACCGGGCAGTTGGATTTGAGCAGATGGCTGTGCACGGCCTCTTCGACAATGCGCTGCGGGTTGCAGCTCAGCAGCTCAGGTTGCGGCTGCTCGTAGTTGTCGATCGCCACATCCAGCGCATCGATGCACTGCCCGGGCAAGGCAACCACGCCCTGCGCCTCCACTTCAGCCAACGTACGCACCTGCACGGCCACCGGCTTGCCGGCGGCGGCCGACAAATCTTTGACCAGGCACGCCTGCAGCTCGCTGATCGAGGCGAACACGGTCTGGTTCAGCGAGTTGAGGTAGAGCTTGAACGACTTCGATTCGATGATGTTCGGCGAATCGGCGGGAATGGCGAACTCACCGATGGCCACCACAGGCTTGCCCGAGGGCAGAAGCCACGACAGCTCGAAGCAGTTCCAGTAGTCCACGCCCTGCCATGGCAGGGTCTGGGCAGTCACGCCCAGTTCAGCCCATTTGGCCGTGCGCGGGATCGGGAACAGCAACGAGGGTGTGTAGGTGGCGATGTATTCGCTGGATTTGCCCAGCGGGGAGTGTTCGGCAGCGGGATGCATGGAAACTGACCTGAAGGTTCGAAATTGCCCCTAGTCTACCGGTTTTGCACCCCGCCTTGGAGGCCCGCCTACTCGATGGTCAGCGTTCCGACCATGCCGGCCTGGTAGTGCCCCGGCACATTGCAGGCAAACTCGATGGGCGCCGACTTGCTGAAGGTCCAGGTCAGCTCGGCACGCTGGCCGGGCAGTACCAGTACAGTATTGCCGGCATCATGACCGTGAGTGCCGTGCCCCATCTGCGAGTGGTCCATGCCCTCATGCTGCGCAGCGGCGTTGTACAGCTTGCCCTGCATGGCGATCATTTCTTTCTGATGTTCGGCGTGCATGGCCTTGTCACCCAGGTTGAACTCGTGGGGCAATTTGCCTTCGTTGACCAATACGAAGCGCACGGTTTCGCCAGCTTTCACCTGCAGGCTGGCGGGCTCGAAAGCAATGTCCTTGAGTACCACTTCCACGGTGCGCGTCGCCTTGGCTGCCTGAGCGGGCTCGCCGAACGCGAAGGTTTTCGCGTCGCCTGCCAGGCTGGGCAGGCTGACCACGGCGAGAGCGGCGGCGATGAACAGGTGTTTCATGATGACTCCAGTACGACAAGCGGATACGGCCACTCTATGAAGCTGCGGCTGGCGGTTAGCTGACGAGAAGATTACAACTTTGTCAGCTTGGGCGACGTTCAAGATAGTCACGTATCATTTCAGCCATCACATCGGCCCCTGTGGGAGCGGGTTTACCCGCGAATGCTGCGGCGAATGCACCGACGCTTTCGCGGGTAAACCCGCTCCCACAGGTCCGCATAACCCGAATGATTGTGGACAGAGCATGAAGCTGTTGATCGTCGAAGACCAGGCCCGCACCGGCCAGTACCTGAGCCAGGGCCTGAGCGAGGCCGGCTTCGCCACCGAGCTGGTCGCCGACGGCGAAACCGGCCAGTACCTGGCCCTGACCGGCGACCACGACCTGCTGATCCTCGACGTAATGTTGCCCGGTCGTGACGGCTGGCAGATCCTCCAGGCGGTGCGCAATGCCGGGCTCGACACCCCGGTGCTGTTCCTCACCGCTCGCGACGCTGTCGAAGACCGCGTACACGGCCTGGAACTGGGTGCCGACGATTACCTGGTCAAGCCATTTGCCTTCTCCGAACTGCTGGCCCGGGTTCGCAGCCTGCTGCGCCGCGGCGCCAGCCCCAGCCAGGACACCACACTGACCCTGGCCGACCTGCGCCTGGACCTGATCCGCCGCCGCGCCGAACGGGACGGCGCGCGCATCGACCTGACCGCCAAGGAGTTCGCCCTGCTCGAACTGCTGCTGCGCCGCCAGGGCGAAGTGCTGCCCAAATCGCTGATCGCCTCGCAGGTGTGGGACATGAATTTCGACAGCGACACCAACGTGATCGAGGTGGCGGTGCGCCGCCTGCGCCTGAAGATCGACGATCCGCACCCGAACAAGCTGATCCACACCGTGCGGGGCATGGGCTACGTGCTCGAAGAGCGCCACGATTGATGCGCAGGCTTTCCCTCGGCACGCGCCTGGCACTGCTGTTCGCCGCCTGCACCGCCAGCGTTTCGCTGGGCGCGGGGCTGCTGTTCAACCGTGCCAGCGAGCAGCATTTCGTTGAGCTGGACCAGCAACTGCTGGAGTCGCGCCTTTCCCTGTTTCGCAGCCAGCTCGCCGGCCTGAAGGGCCCTGACGAACTGCAAAGCCGCTTGCCAGCCCTGCGCAACGAGCTCAGCCATCAGGCTGACCTGGCGCTGCGTATCGACGGCCGCGACGGTGCGAACTGGTTCGCCAGCCGCGACGGCCTGCCAGGCACACCGTCAACGCCCGGGCTGACGACCCTGCACGCAGACGGCGTCGATTATCGAAGCCTGGCCGTACCGCCGGACGATCAGACGGCTGCACAACTGACGCTGTTTCTCGATATCACCCATCACCAGCACTTCCTGCAAGGCATGCAGCGCTTGATCTGGCTCACCGTCGGGCTGTCGGCCCTGGCCACTGCCCTGCTCGGTGCCTGGGCCGCCCGCAGTGGCCTGCGCCCCTTGCGCCAGATGGGCCAGGTAGCCGCCAGCGTCTCGGCGCGCTCACTGACCACTCGCCTGCCAGTGACGCAGATGCCCGAGGAGCTGGCGGAACTGGCCACTACCGTGAATGCCATGCTGCAACGCCTGGACGACGCCTTCCAGCGCCTGTCGGCATTCTCCGCCGACATCGCCCACGAACTGCGCACGCCGCTGTCCAACCTGCTGACCCACACCCAGGTCACCCTCACCCGCCCGCGCAGCCTGGAGGATTACCGCGAGGCACTGCATGGCAACCTTGAAGAACTGCAGTGGATGGCGCAGATGATCAACGACATGCTGTTCCTCGCCAAGGCCGATCATGGCCTGCTGGTGCCGGGGCAGGCGCCGCTGGCGTTGCACGAGGAAGTGGATGCATTGCTGGAGTATTACGCGCCACTGGCCGAGGACAACGAAGTGCAATTGCTGCGCGAGGGCGAGGCGGTATTGCAGGGCGACCGACCTATGCTGCGCCGGGCCTTGTCCAACCTGCTCGACAACGCCCTGCGCTTTACCCCGGCAGGCGGGCAGATACGGGTGACGCTGGAGCCGGGCTTGCGGATTTGCGTGGCCAACACCGGGGCGGCAATTGGCGCGGCAGCGTTACCGCGCCTGTTTGATCGCTTCTACCGGGTGGACCCGGCGCGGCGCGAAGGCAGCAGCGAACATGCGGGGTT
The DNA here is from genome assembly GCF_044748405.1 of Pseudomonas sp. NPDC089996. NCBI lineage: Bacteria > Pseudomonadati > Pseudomonadota > Gammaproteobacteria > Pseudomonadales > Pseudomonadaceae > Pseudomonas > Pseudomonas sp. NPDC089996. The sequence goes on from NZ_JBIVGA010000007.1 coordinate 22,614, forward strand.
GGGGTTGGCGATTACCCGGTCGATCGTGCAGGCCCATGGCGGGACTATTCAGGCAGCGTGTCAGGATGGCTGGACCAGGTTTGTGATCGAGCTACCCGAAACCCGGTGAAATCGGGGCTGCTTTGCAGCCCTTTCGCGACACAAGGCCGCTCCTACAGGAGATCACGATCCCTTGTAGGAGCGGCCTTGCGTCGCGAAAGGGGCGCAAAGCGCCCCCAGCAAACATCAAACTGCCAAGCCAATCGCCGGTTGCACCTGCGACGCCCGGTAAGCCGGGTAAATGGTCGCCAGGAAGCTCATCACCAACCCGGCAGCGCAGATCATCAGCACATCCCCCCCCTGAAGCTCGGACGGCAGGCTGCTGACGAAGTACACATCGGACGTGAAGATGTGCTGCCCGCTTACCCGCTCCAGCCAGCCGACGATCTGGCTGACATTGAGCGCGGCGATCACCCCAAGCACGCCACCGATCAAAGTGCCGACAACGCCGATCAGGCTGCCCTGGACCATGAAGGTACCCATGATCTGCGCTGGGGTGGCGCCCAGGGTACGCAGAATGGCAATATCCGGCCCCTTGTCGTTCACCACCATCACCAGGGTGGCAATGATGTTGAACGCCGCCACCGCGATGATCATCAGCAGCAACAGACCGATCATGGTCTTCTCCATCTTCATCGCACTGAACAGGCTGCCCTGGGTGTGCGACCAGTCATCGGCGCGGTAGCCATCACCCAGACCGGCTGCAATCGCCCTGGACACCTGCGGCGCAGCATACAGGTCGTGCAGCTTCAGGCGCACGCCCTGCACCTGGCCGGGTGCCCAGCGCTGCATTTCGCCGGCATCTGCAACGTGCATGTATGCCTGCGAGCCATCCAGCTCGGCGCCGACCTTGAAGATGCCGACCACGGTCAGGCGCTGCATGCGCGGGGTGATGCCGCCGGGGTCCTTGCTGATTTCAGGCACGATCAGGGTCAGCTTGTCGCCGGTATTGAGGCGGAAGCGCCGCGCCGTCAGCTCGCCGATGACCACCCCGTATTCACCCGGCTGCAGGTCCTGCAGACGGCCCTGGACGATATGCTGGCCAACGATGGACACCTTGCCTTCCTCCGCCGGGTCGATACCGCTGACCTGGATCGGCTGCATCGCGCCCTTGTACGACAGCATGCCTTCCATCTCGGTGATCGGCGCTGCGGCCATCACTGCCGGGTTCTGCAACGCAGCGTCGGCAGCCTTGCGCCAGTCGTCCAGCGGCTGCACGCCGAGGATCGAGGCATGCGGCACCAGGCCGAGAATTCGCGAGCTCATTTCACGCTGGAAGCCGTTCATCACCGAGAGCACCACGATCATCGCCAGCACGCCCAGCGACAGGCCGATCATCGAGGTCATCGAAATGAACGAGATGAAGTGGTTGCGGCGTTTGGCCCGGGTGTAGCGCGCGCCGATGAAGATGGGCAAGGGTCTGAACATGTAGGAAATACCCAATTAAAACGGGGAAACGGGGCGGCCCTGCCACCCCGTGCACTCGGTCAGATTGCCACCAGGTGACCGTCGTCGAGCTTCAATACGCGGTCCATCTGGCGCGCCAGGTTGAGGTCGTGGGTCACCACCAGGAAGGCCGTACGCGACGCACTGGACAACTCCTGCATCAGTTCCTGGATGCCCTGGGCGGTGTGATGGTCGAGGTTACCGGTCGGCTCGTCGAGCATCACCAGGCCCGGACGGTTGACCAGGGCCCGGGCAATCGCCACACGCTGGCGCTCGCCACCGGACAGTTCGGCCGGTTTGTGGTGCAGGCGATGGCCCAGGCCGACCCGCTTTAGCAGCGCCTCGGCCCGCTCACGGGCTTCCGGGATGGCGGTGCGGCCGATCAGCAGCGGCATGCACACGTTCTCCATGGCGGTGAACTCGGGCAGCAAGTGGTGGAACTGGTAGACGAAACCCAACGCGCGGTTGCGCAGCAGCCCGCGGGCACGCTCGCCAAGGGCCGACAGCTCTTCACCGGCCAGCCACACACTGCCCTGGGTCGGCCGGTCGAGGCCGCCGAGCAGGTTGAGCAAGGTACTCTTGCCAGAGCCGGAGCTGCCGACGATGGCCACGCGCTCACCGGCATGCAGCTCCAGGTTGAGGCCGGACAGCACCTGCACCGACTCCGGGCCCTCGTCGTAGGACTTGCCCAGGTTGCGGCAACTCAGAACGGCTTTATCACTCATGCGCGACTCACTCATAACGTAGCGCCTCTGCCGGCTGGGTGCGGGCCGCACGCCAGGCCGGGTACAGGGTGGCGAAGAAACTCAGGACCAACGCCGCACCGCAGACCATGTACACATCCTGGGCCTGGATCTGCGACGGCAGGTAATCGATGAAATACACGTCGGCATTGAGGAACTTGTGCCCGATCAGCTTCTCGATGCCAGCGATCACCGCACTCACGTTCAGCGCGGCGACGATGCCGACCACCGCGCCGATCAGCGTGCCGATTACGCCGATCACCGTGCCCTGGACCATGAAGATCAGCATGATCTGCCCGGGCGTGGCGCCCAGGGTACGGAGGATGGCAATGTCACCGCGCTTGTCGTTGACCACCATCACCAGGGTGGAAATGATGTTGAACGCCGCCACCGCCACGATCAGCAGCAACAGCAGGCCGATCATGGCCTTCTCCATGCGGATCGCCTGGTACAGGTTGCCGTGGGTACGGGTCCAGTCGCGGCTGTAGTATTCCTGGTCGCCCAGCTGCTGGGCGATGCTCCAGGCCACCCGCGGCGCCTGGAACAGGTCTTCGAACTTCAGGCGCAGGCCCTGCACCTGGTCCGGCTTCCAGCGGTGCAGGCGGGACAAGTCGGCGATGTTGGTCAGGCCCAGATAGCCGTCGATCTCGCCGGCGCCCACGTGGAAGGTGCCAACCACGGTGAAGCGCTTCATGCGCGGGAACATGCCGGCCGGGGTCACGCTGACCTCGGGCGCGACGAAGGTCAGCTTGTCGCCGATGGCCACGCCCAGCTTGGCCGCGGCCTTGTCGCCGATCATGATGCCCCACTCGCCCGGCGCCAGCTTGTCGAGGCTGCCCTGCAGGATGAAGTTGTCAATGATCGACACCTCGCGCTCGCGCGCCGGATCGATGCCGTTGAGCAACACTTTCTGCACCTTGCCCTCATGGGTCAGCAGGCCCTGCATCTGCGTGTACGGGGCAACCGCCAGCACCTGCGGATTCTGCTTTACTTGTTGGGCAAGGGCAGACCAGTCGTTGATCGGCTGGCCGCTCTCCAGCGTCGCGTGGGGGACCATACCCAGCACGCGGGTACGCATCTCGTGGTCGAAACCGTTCATGACCGAGAGCACCACGATCATCACCACCACGCCCAGGGCGAGGCCGATCATCGAGGTCAGGGAAATGAACGAGACGAAATGGTTACGGCGCTTGGCACGGGTGTAACGCGTACCGATGAATGCGAAAAGAGGTCTGAACATGTCGGGGCTTGTTCGGATGAAAGGGAACGTCCTTGTGGCGAGGCGCCTACGGCGGCTTTACACTCGGACCACCGCCGCAACCATGGGTTCGCCATGACGACATTAGACGAAGAAGATCGCCGCGAATACTACCGCATCGAAGATCGGATCGCACTGGAAATCAGCCCCCTGAGCGCGGCCGAAGCCCTTGAAGCAGAACTGTTGCAGGATGATTCGCCACTGTTCAACCTGCTCAGCGAGCTGCACCTGTCCGACTTCGAGTCGCAGCACCTGCTGCGCCAGCTGAGCGAAAAGGACCGCACCCTGGCAGCCTTCCTGCGCGCGCAGAGCAAGCGCCTCGACCTGCTCAGCGCAGTGGTCGCGCAAACCCTGCTCGGCGAGATCGGCCAGCCACAGCGGGTGGTCATTTCCGAAGGCGGGATCGAATTCGCGCAACCTCGGCAGATCGCCCCCGGCACGCGGGTGAAGGTGAAGATGGTGCTGATGCCACGCGCCCACGGCCTGCTGCTGCGCGGCAAGGTCACCCACTGCGACCCGCGCCCTGAAGGCGATTTCGAGGTCGGCACGGAATTCACCGACATGACCGATGCCCAACGGCAACTGCTGGCCCGCTACATCCTGCAACGCCAACAGCAGCAACGGCGCCAGCAGCTGGAACAAGACGGCCCCGCCTCCTGAGCCCTATCCCCCTGATTTGAAGGAACGAACGTGACCCTGATCTACGGCCACCGCGGCGCCAAGGGCGAAGCCCCCGAAAATACCCTGAAGAGCTTTCAGCAGTGCCTGTCCCATGGCGTGAACCGCTGCGAACTGGACCTGCACCTGTCGGCCGACAACGAGCTGATGGTGATCCACGACCCCACCCTAAAGCGCACCACCGGCCGGCGCGGCAAGGTGGTCGAGCACCCGGCCGCCGACCTGGTCAGGATAGACGCGCGCAAGGGTGGCCCGGGGCATGTGCAACCCTGCCCTATCCCGAAGCTGGAAGAACTGTTCGAAAAGTGCGCCTTCGAGCATTGGCAACTGGAGGTCAAGAGCGCCTCGCGCACCCGTGCCGCCACCACGGTGTTGGCAATCCGCGAACTGGCGCAGCAGTACGGCCTGCTGGACAAGGTGACCATCACTTCCAGCTCGCGCGAAGTGCTGGGCGCTGCCCAGGAGCTGGTACCGGATGTGAAGCGCGGGCTGGTTGCCGAATACGCCTGGCTCGACCCGCTGAAGGTCGCGCAGAACTACGACTGCGAGCTGCTGGCGTTGAACTGGACACTGTGCACCCCCGAGCGCCTGCTCAAGGCGCAGGGCCAGGGTTTGCATGTGTCAGTGTGGACGGTCAACGAACCGGCACTGATGCGCCGGCTCGCTGATTTTGGCGTGGACAGCCTGATTACAGACTTTCCCGGTTTGGCCAAGACCACCCTCGGGTAGGGCTGAAATCGGTCTCCCCGACCGGCTCAGGCCACCGGCCGGAGCCGCTCAAAAAAGCCGGTTCAGGCCGTCGTAGGCAGCTACCCGATAGGCTTCGGCCATGGTCGGGTAGTTGAACGTGGTGTTGACGAAGTACTTCAGATTGTTCTGTTCGCCCGGCTGGTTCATGACCGCCTGGCCGATGTGAACGATTTCCGAAGCCTGGTAGCCGAAGCAGTGCACGCCAAGGATTTCCAGGGTTTCGCGGTGGAACAGGATCTTCAGCATGCCCTGCGGCTCACCGGCGATCTGCGCGCGCGCCATGCTCTTGAAGAACGCCTTGCCCACTTCGTACGGCACCTTGGCCTGGGTCAGCTCCTGCTCGTTCTTGCCGATCGAGCTGATCTCCGGGATGGTGTAGATGCCGGTCGGCACATCGTTGACGAAGCGCCAGCTGCCATTGTCGACGATGCTGCCGGCAGCCGAACGGCCCTGGTCGTGGGCGGCACTGGCCAGGCTCGGCCAGCCGATCACGTCACCGGCGCCGTAGATGTTCGGCACGCTGGTGCGGTAGGCCTCGTCGACCTCGATCTGGCCACGGCTGTTGACCTTGATACCGATGTTTTCCAGGCCCAGCTTGTCGGTGTTGCCGGTACGGCCGTTGCACCACAGCAAGGCGTCGGCCTTGATCTTCTTGCCCGATTTCAGGTGCAGGATCACACCGTTGTCCAGGCCTTCGACCCGCTCGTACTCCTCGTTGTGGCGCACGGTGATGTTGTTGTTGCTGAAGTGGTAGCTCAGCGCCTGGGAAATTTCCGAATCCAGGAAGCTCAGCAGCTGACCGCGGTTGTCGACCAGCTCCACCAGCACGCCAAGGCCGCTGAAGATCGACGCGTATTCGCAACCGATCACGCCGGCGCCGTAGACGATCAGCTTGCGCGGGGTGTGGCTGAGGCTGAGGATGGTGTCGCTGTCGTAGACGCGCGGGTGGTGGAAGTCGATGTCGGCCGGGCGGTAAGGGCGCGAGCCGGTGGCGATGATGATGTGCTTGGCGTTGAGTTTTTCGACCACGCCATTGGGGCAGACCACTTCCACGGTCTGCTCGTCGGCGAAGCTGCCGGTGCCGACGAACACATCGACGCGGTTGCGGGCGTAGTAGCCGGTACGCGAGGCGACCTGCTTGGCGATGACCTTTTCGGCGCTTTTGAGCACATCCGGGAAGGAGAACCAGCGCGGCTCACCGATGGCCCGGAACATCGGGTTGGTGTTGAACTGCATGATCTGCCGCACCGAGTGACGCAGCGCCTTGGACGGGATGGTGCCCAGGTGGGTGCAGTTGCCGCCGACCTGACGGCGGCTGTCGACCATTGCCACCTTGCGCCCTGCTTTGGCGGCGTTCATTGCCGCGCCTTCACCGGCCGGGCCGGAACCCAGCACCACTACGTCGTAGTTGTAGACAGCCATGCGTACTCCTTCAGAACTGGCCCGGGGTTACGGTTACCCGCGGGACTCGATCATGCCGCCGGGGCGTCATGAGAAAATTCGGGTGCAGTCTAATCAAGCGTGAACGCCGCGCACATTAACCCTTGGTCGCGTCGTAGGCCAATTTTGCCTGCACTACATGTCATAACCGATCCCTGGCGGCGATCATCCCTGCCAACGCTTTCAATCGCCTTTCACCGCCTGCTCGAATGCAGGGGTCGCTCGAGAGACGAAGCCACCGTCGGCCCGAGTCACCAAAACCGCAGCCAGATCGTGAGCCACGGCGAAATCCCAGCCGCGTTCCGGCCCCAGGATCAACAACAGGGTCGAATAACCATCGGCCTGCAGCGCCGAGGCATCGAGCACGGTGACCGCAGCCAGGTCGTGGCCGACCGGGCGCCCCAGGCGGGCATCGAAGGTGTGCGAATAGCGCCGGCCATTGTCCTCGAAATAGTGGCGATAGTCACCCGAGGTCGAAACGCCCAGGCCATTGACCGGGATGATCTGGCGGGCGACCTGGCGGTCTTCGCGGGGCAACTCGAGGGCGATGCGCCAGGGGCTGCCATCAGGCTTGCGGCCCACGGCCTTGAGCTCGCCGGTGGCTTCGGCGACGAAGCTGGCCACGCCCATGGCGCGCAGGCGCTCGGCGATCAGGTCGACAGCTTGGCCGGCAGCAATGCTGTTGAAGTCCAGCTGCACCGAGGCGTCCTTGCACAGTGCCTGGCCGTCGATGCGCAGGTGGCGGTAGCCGACGCGCTGGCGGGCCAGGGCCAGGGACTGCGGGTCGGGCACCTGCTCGTGGCGGGCCTGCGGGCCGAAGCCCCAGAGGTCGAGCAGCGGCTCGACGGTGAGGTCGTAGGCGCCGTCGCTCAGCTCTGCGAGGTGCTGGCCGAAGGCGACCAGCTCGAGCATGTCGGGCGGCAAGGCCATGCACTGGTTGGCGGGCAGCAGGTTGAACTGGCTGACGGCGGAGTCGCCGCGGTAAGTTGAATAGTGCTGGTCGATGTCATTGAGGATCGCTTCGACTGCGGCCTGGACCTGGGCCGGTGCCGGGCCGCCGGGCTCGCGAACGTACTGGATGCTGTAGCTGCTGCCCATGGTCGGGCCGCCCAGGCGCTCCAGGGTGGGGCCCTGGTTGCAGGCGGTGAGGAGCATCAGGATGAACAGGAGGGCTGTGCGCAATCGGGATCTCTCGGTTTTGCATGCCAACACGGTCATTGTAGGAGCGGCCTTGTGTCGCGAAAGGGCCGCAGAGCGGCCCCAGGATTACGGTCGCGATGCACACATTGCTGGGGCCGCTGCGCGCCCCTTTCGCGACACAAGGCCGCTCCTACAACGACCGCGTCGGCACAGGCAAATGCCAGGCAAAAAAAACGGGAACCCGAAGGTTCCCGTTTTTTCACGCGCTTACAAGCGTATCAGCGTGGAAACGCTGGCGGGTTCACACCGGCCATGTCTTCCATCACGCGGACCACCTGGCAGCTGTAGCCGAACTCGTTGTCGTACCAGACGTACAGGACAACGCGGTTGTCGTTGGCGATGGTCGCCTCGGCATCCACCACACCGGCGTGGCGGGAACCGACGAAGTCGGTCGAAACCACTTCTTGCGAGCTGACGTAGTCGATCTGCTTGTGCAGTTCCGAGTGCATGGCGGTCTGGCGCAGGTACTCGTTGATCTCGTCGCGGGTGGTCGGCTTCTCGAGGTTCAGGTTGAGAATGGCCATCGAAACGTTCGGCGTCGGAACGCGAATGGCGTTACCGGTCAGCTTGCCTTTGAGCACTGGCAGTGCCTTGGCGGCAGCGGTGGCGGCGCCGGTTTCGGTGATGACCATGTTCAGCGGCGCGGCACGGCCACGGCGGCTGCCCTTGTGGAAGTTGTCGATCAGGTTCTGGTCGTTGGTGAACGAGTGAACGGTTTCGACGTGGCCATTGACAATGCCGTACTGGTCGTTGATGGCCTTGAGCACCGGCACGATGGCGTTGGTGGTGCACGAAGCTGCCGAGATGATCTTGTCATCGGCAGTGATGTCGCCGTGGTTGATGCCGTGCACGATGTTCTTCAGCGCGCCCTTGCCAGGTGCGGTGAGGATCACGCGGGCAGCGCCCGGGCAGGTCAGGTGCTGGCCCAGGCCGTCGGCGTCACGCCAGACGCCGGTGTTGTCGACGATCAGCGCGTTGTCGATGCCGTACTGGGTGTAGTCGACTTCGCTCGGGCTCTTGGCGTAGATGATCTGGATCAGGTTGCCGTTGGCGGTGAGGGTGTTGTTGGCTTCGTCGATGGTGATGGTGCCATCGAACGGGCCATGCACCGAGTCACGGCGCAGCAGGCTGGCACGCTTGACCAGGTCGTTCTCGGCACCTTTGCGCACAACGATGGCACGCAGGCGCAGGCCGTCGCCGCCACCGGTCTTCTCGATCAGGATGCGCGCCAACAGGCGGCCGATGCGGCCGAAGCCGTACAGCACGACGTCGGTACCCTTGCGGGCCGAAGCGTTCTGCTGGCCAACCACGTCGGCCAGCTCTTCACGGACGAACTGCTCGGCAGTGCGGCCGTTGCCTTCCTGCTTGAACTTGTTGGCCAGCTTGCCCAGGTCGACCGAAGCGGCACCCAGTTTCAGCTCGCTCATCGCCTTGAGCAGGGGGAATGTCTCGTGTACGGACAGTTCGGTTTCGTCAGTCTGACGGTGACGCGCAAAGCGGTGGGCTTTGAGGATCGAGATAACCGAACGGTTGATCAGGCTACGGCCATAAATCGAGCTCACCACGTTGTTGTTGCGGTAGAGCTGACCGATAAGCGGGATCATCGCTTCAGCCAGAGCTTCACGATCGATCCACTCACCAAGACACTGGTCGGGCTTCTGAGTCACGGGAACCTTCCACATGTAGGGACAGAAAAAAGGGGCTACATTATGACGCCCCAGCGCGTAACCGGCAATGAGCGCCTGTCGCCGATGGCAAAGCCCGCTGTTCATGGCCTGTCGAGCCTGACAGCAGGCACTGTCACCGGTACAATCGGTCTCTTTGCCGCAACGCTTGGAGTGCAATCTCCCGTGTCAGTTCTGCGCCTACCGCAAATGTCGGCCACGGCCGGCAAACAAACCTGGGGCAACCTGCCCGGGGCCGCCCTCAGCCTGGCCATCGCCGAAGCCGCCAGCAGCGCGGGTCGCTTCACCCTGCTGCTGACCGCCGACAGCCAGGCGGCCGATCGCCTGGAACAGGAGCTGCGCTTCTTCGCGCCAGACCTGCCGGTGCTGCCGTTCCCCGATTGGGAAACCCTGCCCTACGACCTGTTCTCGCCGCACCAGGACATCATTTCCCAGCGCATCGCCAGCCTCTACCGGCTGCCGGAGCTGAGCCACGGCATCCTTGTGGTGCCGATCACCACCGCCCTGCACCGCCTGGCGCCGACGCGCTTCCTGCTCGGCAGCAGCCTGGTGCTGGACGTGGGCCAGACCATCGACGTCGAGCAGATGCGCACGCGCCTTGAAGCCACCGGCTACCGCTGCGTCGACACGGTCTACGAGCATGGCGAATTCGCCGTGCGCGGCGCCTTGATCGACCTGTTCCCGATGGGCAGCAAGCTGCCCTATCGCATCGACCTGTTCGATGACGAGATCGAGACCCTGCGCACCTTCGACCCGGAAACCCAGCGCTCGATCGACAAGGTCGACTCGATCCGCCTGCTGCCGGCGCGCGAGTTCCCCATGCAGAAGGAAGAGGTGACCCGCTTCAAGGCGCGTTTCCGCGAGCGCTTCGATGTCGACTTCCGCCGCAGCGCGATCTTCCAGGACCTGGCCAGCGGCATCATCCCCGCCGGCATCGAGTACTACCTGCCGCTGTTCTTCGAAGAAACCTCGACCCTGTTCGACTACCTGCCCGCCAACACCCAGGTGTATTCGCTGCCAGGCGTCGAGCAGGCTGCCGAGCACTTCTGGAACGACGTGCGCGGGCGCTATGAAGAGCGCCGTGGCGACCTGACCCGGCCGCTGCTGCCGCCCGCCGAACTGTTCCTGCCCGTGGAAGACTGCTTCGCCCAGCTCAAGCAGTGGCCGCGGGTGGTGGTCAGCGCCGACGACGTCGAAGCCGGTGCCGGCCGCGAGCGCTTCCCCGCACGCGCCCTGCCCAACCTGGCCATCGAAGCCAAGGCCAACCAGCCGTTGGCGGCGCTGGCCGGGTTCCTCGACCAGTTCAGCGGCCGCGTGCTGTTCACCGCCGAATCGGCGGGCCGCCGCGAGGTGCTGCTGGAGCTGCTCGAACGCCTCAAGCTGCGCCCGCAGACGGTCGACAGCTGGGCCGATTTCATTACCGGCCGCGATCGCCTGGCGATCACCATCGCCCCGCTCGACGATGGCCTGCTGCTGGATGACCCGGCCGTCGCCCTGGTCGCCGAGAGCCCGCTGTTCGGCCAGCGCGTGATGCAGCGCCGACGCCGTGAAAAACGCGGCGAGGCGGCAAACGACGCGGTCATCAAGAACCTCACCGAGCTGCGCGAAGGCGCGCCGGTGGTGCACATCGATCATGGCGTGGGGCGCTACCTGGGCCTTGCGACCCTGGAGATCGACGGCCAGGCGGCCGAGTTCCTCACCCTGGAATACGCCGAGGGCGCCAAGCTCTATGTGCCGGTAGCCAACCTGCACCTGATCGCCCGCTACACCGGCAGCGATGACGCCCTGGCGCCACTGCACCGGCTGGGCTCCGAAGCCTGGCAGAAAGCCAAGCGCAAGGCCGCCGAACAGGTCCGCGACGTGGCCGCCGAGCTGCTCGACATCTATGCCCGCCGCGCCGCGCGCAAGGGCTATGCCTTTGCCGACCCGGCCGCCGACTACGCCACCTTCAGCGCGGGCTTCCCGTTCGAGGAAACCCCCGACCAGCAAGCGGCCATCGAGGCGGTGCGGGTCGACATGCTGGCGCCCAAACCGATGGACCGCCTGGTGTGCGGCGACGTCGGCTTTGGCAAGACCGAAGTGGCCATGCGCGCCGCCTTCATCGCCGTGCACAGTGGCCGCCAGGTAGCGGTGCTGGTACCGACCACCCTGCTCGCCCAGCAGCACTACAACAGCTTCCGCGACCGCTTCGCCGAATGGCCGGTGAAGGTCGAGGTGATGAGCCGCTTCAAGTCGGCCAAGGAAGTGGCCGCCGCGGCTGCGGACCTCGCCGAAGGCAAGATCGACATCCTCATCGGCACCCACAAGCTGCTGCAGGATGACGTGCGCTTCAAGGACCTGGGCCTGGCGGTCATCGACGAGGAACACCGTTTCGGCGTGCGCCAGAAGGAGCAGCTCAAGGCCCTGCGCAGCGAAGTGGACATCCTCACCCTGACCGCCACGCCGATCCCGCGCACGCTGAACATGGCGGTGGCGGGCATGCGCGACCTGTCGATCATCGCTACCCCGCCGGCGCGGCGCCTGTCGGTGCGCACCTTCGTCATGGAACAGAACAAGAGCACGGTCAAAGAAGCCCTGCTGCGTGAGCTGTTGCGCGGTGGCCAGGTGTACTACCTGCATAACGATGTGAAGACCATCGAGAAGTGCGCCGCCGAACTGGCCGAACTTGTTCCGGAAGCGCGTATCGGCATCGGCCACGGGCAGATGCGCGAGCGCGAGCTGGAACAGGTGATGAGCGACTTCTACCACAAGCGCTTCAACGTACTGATCGCCTCGACCATCATCGAGACCGGCATCGACGTGCCGAGCGCCAACACCATCGTCATCGAGCGCGCCGACAAGTTCGGCCTGGCCCAGCTGCATCAGCTGCGCGGCCGTGTCGGCCGCAGCCACCACCAGGCCTACGCCTACCTGCTGACGCCCCAGCGGCAGAAGATCAGCGCCGACGCCGAAAAGCGCCTGGAGGCGATCGCCAACACCCAGGACCTCGGTGCCGGCTTCGTGCTGGCGACCAACGACCTGGAAATCCGCGGTGCCGGCGAACTGCTCGGCGAAGGCCAGAGCGGGCAGATTCAGGCGGTGGGCTTCACCCTGTACATGGAAATGCTCGAGCGCGCGGTCAAGGCCATCCGCAAGGGTACCCAACCGAACCTCGAACAACCCCTGGGCGGCGGCCCGGAGATCAACCTGCGCCTGCCGGCGCTGATCCCCGAGGACTACCTGCCTGACGTGCACGCACGCCTGATCCTTTACAAGCGTATCGCCTCGGCAGCCGACGAAGACGGCCTCAAGGACCTGCAGGTAGAGATGATCGACCGCTTCGGCCTGCTGCCCGAACCGACCAAGAACCTCATGCGCCTGACCCAGCTCAAGCTCCAGGCGGAGACACTCGGCATCAAGAAAGTCGACGCCGGCCCCAATGGCGGCAAGCTCGAATTCGAAGCCGAGACCCCGGTCGATCCGCTGACCCTGATCAAGCTGATCCAGGGCCAGCCCAAACGCTACAAGTTCGAAGGCGCAACGCAGTTCCGTTTCCTGGTACCGATGGAACGCCCCGAAGAACGCTTCAATACCCTGGAGGCGCTGTTCGAGCGCCTGACCCCACAGCCTGCCTAAGGAAGATCCATGCGTGCCATCCGTTGCCTGACCCTGCTGCTTGCGCTGTTCGCGCCTGCGGCCTTCGCCGAAGGGATGTATCAGGTAGAAATGATTCTGGTGCGGCAGAACAGCGTGCCCGCCTTCACCAGCCCGTTTGCCCCGGAAGACTGGAGCGCGGGCGCCCCGCGCCTGGAGAAGGGCGCCGAACGCCCGCTGGCGCTGCAGGACGAGGCCACCCGGCTGGAGGCTACTGCCGACTACACCGTGCTGCTGCACAAGGCCTGGCAACAGCCGGTCGGCAGCGACACAAGCCGCGTCGCCCTGGGTAACGGCAGCGAGCAGTTCGGCCACTTCCCCATTGAGGGTAACCTGAGCATCACCGCCGGCCGCTTCATCGCCGTAGAGGCCAACTTCTGGGTCAACCAGCTCGACAGCAACGGCAACGTGCTGCAAAGCGAGCAATTCAAGCAGAACAACAGCAACATGAAAGGCGGCCAGCTGACCTTCCTTGATGGCGGCCACCTGGCCCTGCTGCTGAAGATCACGCCACCGGGCACGCCGAAGATGCCGGTGATGGACCCGGAGATGATGGAGCAGTGATGTGAGCGAAAGCGATGCGCAAATGTTCGTGCGTGCACTCAACGGCTGGCAAATGGGGTTTGATCGCAAGACCCTGAGGCGCGGCCAGGACTATGCCGATGAAGACAGAAGCGAGATCGTGTCGATCTTTGGCATGACGATCCGCGCCCAATGCAAAGGCTCGGCAGGCCGCACTTACCATCAGCGCATTACCCTGGACATGACCGAGGATGGCCTGTATTGCGAGACCACCTGCTCTTGCCCGGTTGGAGAAGACTGCAAGCATTGCGCTGCAGCACTTTACCTGCTGGAACAGGGGCCGGATTTCGCCGAAGGCGATCACGCGCTCAGCCACTCGGCCACCGAGACCGCTCTACAATCGCTGGAGCTTACGCCAGAGCTGGCCAATTGGGTCGAAGCACTGGAAGTACCACTGAAAACCTCGGAGCCTGCCAAACGTAAAGGTGCCTCGCTTTATTATGTTGTCGACATCGAGCATGGCCGGTGCATGCTCAGCGTATTCAAGGGTGCCGGTCAGATCGGTAGCGAACTCAAGCTGGGACGCCCAAGTTCGCTGCCAGAGCTCATCTATTACACGCCCAAGTACGTGAATGATGAGGACCTGCGCGTCCTCAGGCTCATTGATGCCCTCAGCGAGGACTACAGCTTTCCCATCGCCAGGCTGGAAGGCAAGAAAGGTGCAGAACTCTACGAGTTTGCCCTGGGCACAGGGCGCCTGCTCTATGGCCAGCAGCTGACCCCGCTTTCCACAGGGCCAGACCTGCACGCGGAGTTTCGCTGGGTCAGGCTCGATAGCGGCAGCTACCGCGGCGCCTGGCACCACGAGCCAAATGTCCATGTCGAGGCGCTGCCTCTCGATCCGCTTTACTACGTGGACTCGAAAACGGGGCAAACGGGCAAGTTGACGCATGACCTTGACCCGTTCGTTGCCAGCCAGCTTGCCAGCGCACCCACGGTTCCGGAGCACCTGATCATCCCGCTTAGCCATCGGCTGAGCGCGCTCAATCGCAAGGTCCCTACCCCGACTACCGTACGCAGCGAACAGCTTGACGATATTCAGCCGAGGCCCCACCTGACCCTCGGCAGCCTCGAATTCAGTGCCTACATGCCCAAGACCGGGCGCATGCAACGGCAGATGCAGCACCGCGCCGCGCTGGCCTTCGATTACGACGGCCTGCGCGCCAGTGGCAACGACGACAAACCGCTGACCCGCCTCATCGACGCCACCAGCCAGCGCATCCGCCGCCAACCCCAGGCCGAGCAGGCGCTGCGCAAGGTGCTGCGCGACCTCGGCTTCAAGCCTGCCACCCGGCAGAGCAAGGCCCTGCCCGACAGCGCCGGCGAGATGCTCCAGCTGCCCGACGACGAGGCCTGGCTGCACTTCGCCCGCAATGGCCTGCCACGCCTGCGCGAGGCTGGCTGGGACATCGACATCCACCGCGACTTCGCCTTCAACCTGCAGGAGGTGGACGACTGGTATGCCAGCATCGACGAAGCACCGGGCCACGAATGGTTCGACTTGGAGCTGGGCATCGTGGTCGAAGGCCAGCGCCACAGCCTGCTGCCGATCGTGCTGCAACTGCTGCGCAGCAACCCTGAACTGCTGCGCCCCAGCGAACTGGCGCGGCGCAGCGACGACGAGCACCTGCTGATCGACCTCAACCGCGGCCGCCTGGACAGCCCGGCCTTGCGCGTCGCCCTGCCCTACGGCCGCATCAAGGCCGTGATGGGCACCCTCGGCGACCTGTACCTGCACGAAGACGCGGTCGGCCCGAGCCTGCGCATGGACCGCGCCGACGCCGCACTGCTGAACGATATCGAGCACCTGCCGCTGCGCTGGGAGGGCGGCGCCCATGTGCGCGACCTCGGCCGACGCCTGCGCGACGCCCGTGATCTGCAGGTCGAAGTGCCGAGTGGCCTCAACGCCACCTTGCGCCCCTACCAGCAGCAGGGCCTCAACTGGTTGCAGGCCCTGCGCGAAATGGGCACTGGCGGCATCCTCGGCGACGACATGGGCCTGGGCAAGACCCTGCAGGCCCTGTCACACCTGCTGCTGGAAAAACAGTCCGGGCGCCTGTCAGCCCCGGCATTGGCAGTGATGCCCACCAGCCTGGTGCCCAACTGGCTCGACGAAGCCCAGCGCTTCGCCCCCGGCCTACGCGTGCTGGCCCTGCAGGGTCCGGGTCGCAGCAAGCATTTTGCCAGGCTGCACGAATATGATCTGGTGCTCACCACCTATGCCCTGGTACCGCGCGACCGGGAACACCTGCGCGCCCAAGCCTGGCATGTGCTGGTGCTGGACGAGGCGCAGAACATCAAGAGCAGCACCAGCAAGGCCGCCCTTGCCGTCTGCGAGCTACAGGCCAACCAGCGCCTGTGCCTGACCGGCACACCGATGGAAAACAACCTGGGCGAGCTGTGGTCGATCTTCCACTTCCTCATGCCCGGTTGGCTGGGTGACGTGAAACGCTTCAACCAGGATTACCGCACTCCGATCGAACGCCACGGCGACGTCGAACGCCTGGCTCACCTGGCCAGCCGGGTGCGCCCATTCCTGCTGCGCCGCACCAAGGAGCAGGTGGCCACCGAGCTGCCGGCCAAGACCGAAATGGTGCACTGGGTGGAGCTCAGCGACGCCCAGCGCGACACCTACGAAGCGGTGCGCGTCGCCATGGACAAGAAAGTCCGTGACGAAATCGCCCGCAATGGCGCCTCGCGCAGCCAGATCGTGATCCTCGACGCTTTGCTCAAGTTGCGCCAGGTATGCTGCGACCTGCGCCTGGTCAAAGGGGTCGAGACCAAAGGCAACCAGGCCGACAAGGGCAAGCTGGGCGCGCTGCTGGAGATGCTCGAAGAGCTGCTCAGCGAGGGGCGTCGGGTGCTGCTGTTTTCGCAGTTCACCTCGATGCTGTCGTTGATCGAGCAAGAGCTGGAAAAGCGCAAGATCCGCTACAGCCTGCTCACCGGCGACACCCGCGACCGGCGTACACCGGTGCAGCAGTTCCAGCAGGGTGACAGCGAAGTGTTCCTGATCAGCCTCAAGGCTGGCGGCGTCGGGTTGAACCTCACCGCTGCGGACACCGTGATCCACTTCGACCCGTGGTGGAACCCGGCCAGCGAGAACCAGGCGACCGACCGCGCCTACCGGATCGGCCAGGACAAGCCGGTGTTCGTGTTCAAGCTGATTACCCGAGGGACGGTGGAGGAGAAGATCCAGGCGCTGCAGCAGGAGAAAGCAGCGCTGGCGGCGAGCCTGCTCGATGGTGGGCAGGCGGGGCAGTGGCGACTTGGCGATGAAGAGATCGAGGCGCTGTTTGCGCCGTTACCAGGCAAGCGCGGGCGCTAGCCTGTGCCGGCCTCTTCGCGGGCAATCCCGCTCCCAAACGTACTGCACCGGATTCAAATCCTGTGAGATTCCTGTGGGAGCGGGCTTGCCCGCGAAGAGGCCGATAAGGTCAATCGACCAGCTGTGCTTCCTTCAAGGCCCCCAGGGCCTCCAGCCACCGTGGCTGCTGCCGGTAATCGGTACGGGCAAAGCCACGCCCGCGCATCTGCGCAATGCGTGGCGAAGGCTTGACCTTCAAGCGCTGCGCTGCGGTCAACGCCAGCTCCGCTGCCGCCCGGTCGTTACACACCAGGCCCATGTCGCAACCGGCGCTCAGCGCCGCCTCGATGCGATTGGCGGCATCACCCACCACATGGGCACCGGCCATGGACAGGTCGTCACTGAAGATCACCCCATCGAAGCCCAGCTCGCCACGCAGGATGTCCTGCAACCAGCGGCGTGAGAACCCGGCCGGCTGATTGTCGACCTGCGGGTAGATGACATGCGCCGGCATCACCGCCGCCAGCTGGCCACTCAGGCGGGAGAATGGCACCAGGTCCGCCTGGCGTAACTGATCGAGGCTGCGTTCGTCGGTAGGAATAGCCACATGCGAATCCGCTTCGGCCCAGCCATGCCCCGGGAAGTGCTTGCCACAGGCCGCCATGCCGGCCGCATTCATGCCGCGAATGAACGCACCGGCCAACTGCGTGGCACGCTCAGGGTTACCTTCGAAGGCACGGCTGCCTACCACCGCGCTGCGCTGGTGATCGAGGTCGAGCACCGGGGCAAAACTGAGGTCCAGGCCGACTGCCAGCACTTCGGTCGCCATCAGCCAGCCACATTGCTCGGCCAGGTACTCGGCATTGGCATTGTCGGCGATGGCGCGCATCGCCGGCAGGCGCACGAACCCCTGGCGCAGGCGCTGCACCCGCCCGCCTTCCTGGTCGACCGCAAGGATAAGCTCGGGGCGAATTGCCCGAATCGATGCGCACAGCTCACGCACCTGGCGCGGGCTTTCGATGTTGCGGGCAAAGATGATCAGGCCGGCCACTTCCGGCTGACGCAGGAGTTGGCGATCTTCGGCAGTCAGCCATTTACCGGCGATATCCACCATCAGGGAGCCTTGCAGGCTGGCGGTCATAGGCAATCCTTCATTGCAGATTCAGTGAAGCCCACTGGGGGCAGGCGGCCTCCTCGATGCGCACCGGGCAATGTGCCGGAACACGCTCGAACAGGCCAAGCAGATCGGTGTTGTGCAAACGTATGCAGCCATGGGACAGCGGCACGCCCAGGGGTTCCGTGTCAGGCGTGCCGTGCAGATAGATGAAGCGGCGAAAGGTGTCAACGCTACCCAGGCGGTTGATGCCCGGCTCGCAGCCGCTGAGCCAGAGGATGCGGGTCAGGATCCAGTCTCGCCCCGGATGCGCGGCATGCAGCGCGGGCGACCAGACCTCACCAGTCCAGCGCCGGCCCTGCAGCACCGCATTGACGGGCAAGCCTGCGCCAATGCGCGCACGCACCTGGTGCAGCCCGCGCGGCGTGCAACCCGAGCCATTGCGCTCACCGGCGCCCTTGCGTGCGGTGGATACCGCCAGGCGCACGCATAGCTGCCCTTGGGCAAAGCCGTAGAGGCGCTGGTCGGCGAGGGAAATGTGCAGAAAATCGAGGTCGGGCATGGGCGCTAGCTTAGCCGAAGCGCCCTGCCCCGCCCAGCCTTCAGGCCTTGGCTGTGCTGCTGCCGGTTTTGCTGCGCGGGCGCAACTGGGCACTGGCCATGGCGTTGTCGGTGACGCCACTGTCGGCTCGCATGCCAGCAGCGAGAAACGGCACCATCAGGCGCATGACCTGCTCGATCGAAGTGTTGATACCGAAATCGGTCTCGGCGATGGCGCGCAGCGCCTTGATACCGGACATGCTGAACGCCGCGGCACCGAGCATGAAGTGGACGCGCCAGAACAGTTCCAGCGGAGGAATGCGCGGTGCGGCTTCGTTGACCAGCAGCATGTAGCGGCGGAACACCTTGCCGTACATGTCCTCGAGGTAGCGCCGCAGGTGGCCCTGGCTCTGGCTGAAGGCCAGGCCCAACAGGCGCATGAAGATCGACAGGTCGTTGTTGCTGCGTGGCTGCACCGCCAGCGCCTGCTCCACCAGCATTTCCAGCAGCTCTTCGAGGCTGGGCTTCTGTTCGGGCTTGGCCTGGCGCCGCTCCAGCTCGCGCTCGAGGCTGGCACAGAATGGCCCGAGGAAGCGCGAGAAGACCGCCTGGATCAGAGCCTTCTTCGAGCCGAAATGATAGTTGACCGCCGCCAGGTTGACCCCGGCCTTGCTGGTAATCAGCCGCAATGAGGTTTCCGCAAAGCCTCGTTCCGCGAACAGCTGCTCGGCAGCATCGAGAATGCGTTCAACGGTTTCAGACTGGGCCATCACTACTCCGCAAGACAGAGACAAACAGGTGTTTGAAACATACGTTTCAGGCCTGCATCTGTCAAGGCTCGGTGACTGGGCGGTCGCCATTTAAAAGCGACAGGCTGCAGGCTGCAAGCGTCATCGAGCGTAATTCCCGGCGCTTTGTGCTTGCAGCGCATCCAGTACTGTATATAATCCCAGTCACTGTATAAAAAGACAGAGCGCCCGCCATGTTGAAACTGACGCCACGCCAAGCCGAGATCCTGGCTTTCATCAAACGCTGCCTCGAAGACAACGGCTTCCCACCCACGCGTGCGGAGATCGCTCAGGAGCTGGGCTTCAAATCGCCGAACGCCGCCGAGGAGCATCTCAAAGCCCTCGCCCGCAAAGGTGCGATCGAAATGACCCCGGGCGCTTCCCGTGGCATCCGCATCCCGGGCCTTGAGGCCAAGGCCGAAGAAAACGGCTTGCCGATCATAGGCCGGGTCGCCGCTGGTGCACCGATCCTTGCCGAGCAGCACATCGAGCAATCCTGCAACATCAACCCGGCCTTCTTCCACCCCCGCGCCGACTATTTGTTGCGCGTGCATGGCATGAGCATGAAGGACGTCGGCATCTTCGACGGCGACCTGCTGGCCGTGCACACCTGCCGCGAGGCCCGTAATGGCCAGATCGTCGTTGCCCGCATCGGCGATGAGGTGACGGTCAAGCGCTTCAAGCGCGAAGGCAGCAAGGTCTGGCTGATCGCCGAGAACCCCGAGTTCGCCCCCATCGAAGTCGACCTGAAAGAACAGGATCTGGTGATCGAAGGTTTGAGTGTCGGCGTCATTCGCCGCTGATCCAGGAGGCGTCATGCAGCAGTCCATCCAAGTACATCAGCAGGTCCAGCTTCCGCTGTTCGAAGCATTCCTCGCCCAGCCGGTACTGCCAGGCCTGAAGGCCAGCGATCAGGCTCGCAAGAGCAGCCATCCCGAGCTGTTCAGCGAACTGTCCCTGCGTGGCGCCCCCGAACATTGCCAGAGCCTGCTGGCCCCGGTCTTGCGTGAACTGAGCGAAGAGGAGCAAGCCCGCTGGCTGACGCTGATTGCCCCGCCCGCCAGCCTTACCCAGGCGTGGTTGCGTGATGCCGGGCTCAACCGCGAACGGATTCTGCTGCTGCATCCTCGTGGCAACCAGAGTGCATTGCAACTGGCCTGCGAAGCGCTGCGGCTCGGCCGCAGCCACACCGTGGTCAGCTGGCTTGGCAGCGTCAATGCTACCGCTCGCCAACAACTGCTCCGCGCAGCCAGTGCCGGAAACGCACAAAGCCTGAACATCCGCCTCGGCTGATGTTCAGGCTTTGCCTGTAAAGCGGTACACGCGGGTGATTTAGTGCAGCACGCGCGGCCCTTCGTCGCGCTCAAGCTCACCGTCAATCAGTCGGCCAGCCATCTGAACGCCAACGCTCAGCATGGCCTTGGCAACCTCGACATGTTGACCCTGCAGGAACGCCTTGGCGTCTTCCGAGAAATCCAGGGTTACCAGGGAGCCTTCATCCTCGGCGCGACGCAGCTCGATACGGCCATCAGGCAACTCGACA
Source organism: Pseudomonas sp. NPDC089996 (assembly GCF_044748405.1). Taxonomy (NCBI): domain Bacteria; kingdom Pseudomonadati; phylum Pseudomonadota; class Gammaproteobacteria; order Pseudomonadales; family Pseudomonadaceae; genus Pseudomonas; species Pseudomonas sp. NPDC089996. The sequence continues at coordinate 43,360 of NZ_JBIVGA010000007.1, forward strand.
ATTTCCAGAAACGACGTAGACATATAAGGCAGTTCTCCACGAAAGGCCGTTAGTGTACCAGCCATGGCAGCTGTCAGCACTCACTCAACGCGTCGCGGAATCGCCTCACCAGGCCTTTGAGATTGTTGCGCCAGCTTTCCAGCTCTTCCCTCGACAACGCTGTATGCTCGGGCTCGTCGAGATTGACGGCCTGAATCAGCGGTTGGGTGACGTCGGTTTTCGGCGTTTTCTTCGCGACAGGTGGTCGGAACAAATCGGCATAAGCGCTAACTAATTGCGCCAGCCAGGTTTCGCGCTGGCGAACCAGCTCGAGCATCTCCGCCACTTCAGGGATTGCGATGTTGTTCAGCGCATCTTCGGCAAGCGCCTGCTCGACCGACGCCACCGCAGGCAGGCGGTAGAAGCCACCAATTTCGTGACACAGCCCCAATAGCGCGCCGTACAGGTGGAACAGCGCCGACTCACGCTCTGCCTGGACCAGGCCCTGGGCGTTCATGGCCTGGCTTTGTTCGGCCTTGGCCATGGATTCGAGGGCGAGGCCTGCGAAGAACAGTTTCTGGTTGGTGCGGGTGTAGAGTTCCTGGGCCATTTCTATGCCCTCCCTAAGGCTGCGAGGCAGATAGCTGCATCATAAATGATTGGGGCCGCTTTGCGCCCCTTCGCGGGCATGCCCGCTCCCACAGGGGTTGCAACAGCCTTGAGGGCGATGCCTATCTGTGGGAGCGGGCATGCCCGCGAAGGGGCGCGAAGCGGCCCCAACTACAGCGCTAACGGTTTAGCGCTTGTCTTCAACTTTCCAGCTACCACCGTCGTAGAACGCCTTCCAGCCCGTAGGCTTGCCATCGACCTCGGACTGCACATACTGCTCCTTGGTCTTGCGGCTGTAACGAATCACTGCCGGGCGCCCTTCCGGGTCCTTCTGTGGCGCATCGCACAAGAAGTGGTACTTCGGATCGATCTCGTGCTTGTGCGGCACGATTTCCATCACCAGCGGCGCACGCGTCTCGCGGTTTTTCGGGAACTGACTGGCAGCCAGGAACAGCCCCGAGGCGCCGTCACGCAGCACATAGGTGTCGTCAACCTTCTCGCACTTGAGCTCCGGCATCTCCACCTTGTCCATCTTCGGTGGCGCTGCCTCACCGCTCTTGAGCAGCTTGCGGGTGTTCTTGCACGCAGGGTTGGTGCAACCGAAGAACTTGCCGAAACGACCCGTCTTGAGCTGCATTTCGCTGCCGCACTTGTCGCACTCCAGGCTTGGCCCTTCGTAGCCCTTGATGCGGTAGCTGCCCTCTTCGATCTCGTAGCCGGCGCAATCGGGGTTGTTGCCGCAGATGTGCAGCTTGTGCTTCTCGTCCAGCAGGTAAGCGTCCATCGCCGTGGCACAGATCGGGCAGCGGTGCTTGCCCAGCAGTACGCGCGACTCCGACTCACCCTCATCGTCCGCGGCAATCTCGTCGCCCGGCACCAGGTTCACGGTGGCCTTGCAGCGTTCTTTCGGCGGCAGGCTGTAGCCCGAGCAACCGAGGAATACACCGGTAGAAGCGGTGCGGATCATCATCGGCCGGCCGCATTCCCTGCACGGAATGTTGGTCATGGTCGGCTGATTGGCACGCATGCCGCTTTCGGCAGACTCGGCGGTCAGCAGTTTCTTGCTGAAGTCGCCGTAGAACTCATCGAGTACGTTTTTCCAGTCGCGCTCACCTTGGGCCACGTCGTCGAGGTTCTCTTCCATGCCGGCGGTGAAGCCGTAGTCCATCAGGTTGGAGAAGCTTTCCGACAGGCGCTCGGTGACAATGTCGCCCATCTTCTCGGAGTAGAAGCGGCGATTGTGCAGGGTGACGTAACCACGGTCCTGGATGGTGGAAATGATCGCCGCATAGGTCGACGGGCGACCGATGCCGCGTTTTTCCATTTCCTTGACCAGGCTGGCTTCGGTGAAGCGTGCTGGCGGCTTGGTGAAGTGCTGGCTCGGATCGAGCTGAATCAGCTTGAGCGCTTCGCCCTGGGCCATTTCCGGCAGCACATCGTCTTCACCCGGTTTGCTCTGTTGCGGCAGTACGCGGGTGTAACCGTCGAACTTGAGAATGCGGCCCTTGGCACGCAGCTCGAAATCGCCAGCGGCCACGGTGACACTGGTGGACAGGTACTGCGCCGGAGGCATCTGGCAGGCCAGGAACTGACGCCAGATCAGCTCGTACAGGCGCTCTGCGTCCCGCTCCATGCCGCTGAGCTTGGTCGGATGGGTGTTGACGTCGGAAGGGCGAATCGCCTCGTGCGCTTCCTGGGCGCCTTCCTTGCTGCCATACACCAGCGGAGCATCCGGCAGATACTGCTTGCCGAACTCGCGCTGGATGTAATCGCGCGCCATGTCCAGGGCATCGGCCGACAGGTTGGTCGAGTCGGTACGCATGTAAGTGATGTAACCCGCCTCGTACAGACGCTGGGCCATCATCATGGTCTTTTTCACCCCGAAGCCCAGGCGGTTGCTGGCGGCCTGCTGCAGGGTGGAGGTGATGAACGGCGCCGATGGCTTGCTGCTGGTCGGGCGGTCTTCGCGCTTGATAACGCTGTAGCTGGAAGCCTTGAGCTTTTCCAGCGCCGCCATGGCATGGGCTTCGTTCAACGGCTTGAAGGCTTCGCCCTTCTCGCGCGCCACTTCGAAGCGCACCTTGGCGTTCTTGGCGGTGCCGAGGTCGGCGTGCACTTCCCAGTATTCTTCCGGCACGAAGGCACGGATCTCGCGCTCACGCTCGACCACCAGCTTCACCGCCACCGACTGCACACGGCCGGCAGACAGGCCACGGGCGATCTTGGCCCACAGCAGTGGCGAAACCATGTAGCCCACCACACGGTCGAGGAAACGCCGCGCCTGCTGGGCATTGACCCGGTCGATGTCCAGCTCGCCCGGCTGCGAAAACGCTTCCTGGATCGCCTTCTTGGTGATTTCGTTGAACACCACGCGCTTGTAGCGGGTGTCGTCACCGCCGATGGCTTCGCGCAGGTGCCAGGCAATGGCTTCCCCTTCGCGGTCCAAGTCGGTTGCGAGATAGATGGTGTCGGCATCCTTGGCCAGGCGGCGCAGTTCTTCGATCACCTTCTCCTTGCCGGGAAGGATCTCGTACTTGGCCTTCCAGCCGTGGTCGGGGTCGACGCCCATGCGCGCCACCAGCTGGCGACGTGCCTTTTCTTTCGGCGACAGCGCCGGAGCCTCACCCGCAGCGGCCTTGCCACGCTTGGCGGCCGGCTCTTTGCTTGCGCTGGCCGAACCGCTGGTGGGGAGGTCTCGGATATGGCCGATACTCGACTTCACCACGTACTGGTTGCCCAGGTACTTGTTGATGGTCTTGGCCTTGGCCGGGGATTCCACAATGACCAGCGATTTGCCCATGGATCGGAGTATTCCTGAATCTGAAGATGAAAAACGCGTCAGGTGCCAGACGCGGCACCGCTATATATAGTGGCGAAAGAAAGAGGTCAAGCGTGGTCGATCACGCTTGCGGCTTGCCAGACAGCTCAGGCAGCCCTTCTTCGGCCTTGACCAAAGCAAAGCGCGGCACTTGCTCGCCGTCAACCTCGACGGACTCCTGAAACATCGCCAGAGGCCTTACCCAAAAGCTGTAATCACCATACAGGCATTGGTAGAAGACCATCCACTCTTCGTTCTCGGAGTGCCGTGCAACACTGAAGACACGGTACTCAGGCCCTTTGTAATGCCGGTATACGCCTGGTTGTATCTGCATGTCGCCCTTCCTCTTGAAACAAATTCTGTAAAAAACAAAAACCGGGGCACTAGGCCCCGGCTGCTGCCCCGCAACGCGATCAGACGCGTTCGAAGACAGTGGTGATACCTTGGCCGAGGCCGACGCACATGGTCGCCACCCCCAGGGTGCCGCCATTCTGCTTCATGACGTTGAGCAGGGTGCCGGAAATACGGGCACCGGAGCAACCGAACGGGTGGCCCAAAGCGATGGCGCCGCCGTGCAGGTTAACCTTCTCATCCATCTTGTCGAGCACTTTCAAATCTTTGAGCACTGGCAGGGCCTGTGCAGCGAAGGCTTCGTTGAGCTCGATGAAGTCGATATCGGCCATGGTCAGGCCGGCGCGCTTGAGGGCTTTCTGAGTCGATGGCACCGGGCCGTAGCCCATGATCGCAGGGTCGACACCGGCCACCGCCATCGAGCGGATCACCGCCAATGGCTGGATGCCCAGGTCCATGGCGCGCTGGCCAGACATGACGATCATGCACGACGCACCGTCGGTGATCTGCGACGAAGTACCGGCCGTCACGGTGCCGCCTTTGGGGTTGAACGCCGGCTTCAGTGACGCCAGGCCCTCAAGGGTGGTTTCCGGGCGAATGGTCTCGTCGAAATCGAAGACCTTCAGGAAGCCGTTCTCGTCATACCCCTGCATCGGGATGATCTCGTCCTTGAACTTGCCTTCGACCGTGGCCTTGTGGGCGAGCTGGTGCGAACGCAGGCCGAAAAGGTCCTGCTGCTCACGGCTGATGCCATGCATCTTGCCCAGCATTTCGGCGGTCAGGCCCATCATGCCGGACGCCTTGGCCGCGTGCAGGGACAGGTGCGGGTTGGGGTCGACGCCATGCATCATGCTGACGTGGCCCATGTGCTCGACACCGCCGACCACGAACACGTCGCCGTTACCGGTCATGATCGCCTGGGCAGCGGTGTGCAGCGCACTCATCGACGAGCCGCACAGGCGGCTGACGGTCTGGGCAGCCGAGGTGTGCGGGATCTGGGTCATCAGCGACGCCATGCGGGCGATGTTCCAACCCTGCTCCAGGGTCTGGTTGACGCAGCCCCAGATCACGTCTTCGACTTCTTTCGGGTCGACCTTGCCGTTGCGCTCCAGCAGCTTGCTGATCAGGTGCGCAGACATGTCTTCGGCGCGGGTGTTGCGGTGCATGCCACCCTTGGAGCGGCCCATGGGGGTGCGACCGAAGTCGACAATCACCACGTCTCTTGGATTCAGGCTCATATCAAATCTCTCGCTCTAGCTCGTTGACCACTCAGTTGAAGAAGCGCTGGCCGTTCTTGGCCATTTCACGCAGCTTCGCGGTCGGGTGGTACAGCGGCCCAAGGTCGGCGTACTGGTCGGCCAGGGCAACGAATTCGGCCACACCGATCGAATCGATGTAGCGCAGCGCACCACCCCGGAATGGAGGGAAACCAATGCCATAGACCAGGCCCATGTCGGCTTCGGCGGCAGTTTCGACGATGCCGTCTTCCAGGCAGCGCACGGTCTCCAGGCACAGCGGCACCATCATCCAGTTGATGATGTCTTCGTCGGTCACTTCACGCTGCTCGAAGACGATCGGCTTGAGCACATCCAGCACGGTGGCATCGAAGACTTTCTTCGGCTTGCCGCGCTTGTCGGTCTCGTAGGCGTAGAAGCCCTTGCCGTTCTTCTGGCCCAGGCGGTTGGCCTCGTACAGGGCGTCGATGGCCGAACGGCGCTCGTCTTTCATGCGGTCCGGGAAGCCTTCGGCCATCACGTCGCGACCGTGGTGGCCGGTGTCGATGCCGACCACGTCCATCAGATAGGCCGGGCCCATCGGCCAGCCGAACTTTTCCATGACCTTGTCGATGCGCACGAAGTCGACGCCAGCGCTGACCAGCCTGGCGAAACCACCGAAGTACGGGAACAGCACACGGTTGACCAGGAAGCCCGGGCAGTCGTTGACCACGATCGGGTTCTTGCCCATCTTCTTGGCGTAGGCCACGGTGGTGGCGACTGCCACTTCACTGGACTTCTCACCACGGATCACTTCTACCAGCGGCATCATGTGCACCGGGTTGAAGAAGTGCATGCCGACGAAGTTTTCCGGACGCTTGAGCGCCTTGGCCAGCAGGTTGATGGAAATGGTCGAGGTGTTGGAGGCGAGAATCGCGTCCTCTTTCACCTGGCCTTCCACTTCAGCCAACACGGCCTGCTTGACCTTCGGGTTCTCGACCACGGCTTCGACGACAATGTCGACGTTGGCGAAGTCGCCATACGACAGGGTCGGGCGAATGGCGTTGAGCGCCTCGGCCATTTTGGCCGGGGTCAGGCGGCCTTTCTCGACGCGGTTTCCGAGGAGCTTGGAGGCCTCGTTCAGGCCCAGCTGGATGGCTTCCTCGCGGATGTCCTTCATCAGGATCGGGGTGCCCTTGACCGCCGACTGGTAGGCGATGCCGCCACCCATGATGCCAGCGCCGAGCACGGCAGCCTGCTTGACGTCCTGAGCGATTTCGTCATGGGCCTTGGCCTTGCGCTTGAGCTCCTGGTCGTTCAGGAACAGGCCGATCAGGCTTTCGGCAACCGAGGTCTTGGCCAGCTTGGCAAAGCCTGCGGCTTCCACTTCCAGGGCCTTGTCACGGCCGAAATTGGCGGCCTTCTGGATGGTCTTGATGGCCTCCACCGGCGCCGGGTAGTTTGGGCCGGCCTGGCCAGCGACGAAGCCCTTGGCGGTCTCGAAGGCCATCATCTGCTCGATGGCGTTGAGCTTGAGCTTTTCCAGCTTGGGCTGGCGCTTGGCCTTGTAGTCGAGCTCGCCGCTGATGGCGCGCTTGACCAGGTCCAGCGCACCGGCCTGCAGCAATTCAGGAGCCACCACGGCATCGACGGCACCGACTTTCAGGGCGTCTTCAGCACGGTTTTCCTTGCCGGCTGCGATCCACTCGATGGCGTTGTCCGAACCAATCAGGCGCGGCAGACGTACCGTGCCACCGAAGCCTGGGTAGATGCCCAGCTTGACTTCTGGCAGGCCGATCCTGGCGCTGGTGGACATGACCCGGTAGTCGGCTGCCAGGCACATTTCCAGGCCGCCACCCAGGGCGATGCCGTTGATGGCTGCCACAGTCGGCACTTCGAGGTCTTCGAAGGCGTTGAAGATGCGGTTGGCTTCCAGGTTGCCGGCAACCAGTTCGGCCTCGGGCAGCTTGAAATTGTCGACGAATTCGGTGATGTCGGCGCCGACGATGAACACGTCCTTGCCACTGCTGACGATCACACCCTTCACCGAGGCGTCGGCCTTGATGGCGTCGACGGCCTGGCGCAGCTCGTCCAGGGTCAGGCGATTGAACTTGTTGACGGACTCACCCTTGAGGTCGAACTTCAGTTCGACGATGCCGCTTTCAAGAGCCTTAACCGTGATGGCTTTACCTTCGTAAATCATCAACTGATCTCCACGATATGGAAGCTGAACTGTACACGCCGATCGCTGGTGGAAAAGCAGGCTTCGCCGCCCTCGCCCCAGGCACACCCGTCAGCGCGCTAGTCGGGATTCTGTATGAGCGGTATGACATACAAACGCTCAATTCATACGCCCGTTTGATTTGGGTATGCACACATTCTCCGAAAAGGTCGGCGTTGTCAAATGCTCCCGAATGGGGTGAAAACGCGACTTTCCGGTCATTTTGTATCGCCGGGGAGCAAAACATGATGACAGTGATTGCCGATCATTCATGTCAGCGATTGACCATGAGAAAACAGTCGGTACTGCATTTTTCTCATGCAACCGAGCAGGGAATGGCTACACTGCGTCTGGATCGAAGAAATTCCCGGCCTGCCTGGCCTTTTCTGCGCGGCAGAAACGACAAAGCGGCAACCTGGTAGCTACCGGGTTGCCGCTTTGTCGTTGTGGGGCATCAAGCGAGGGTGTCGAAGGCGTGGGCAATATCCTGCAATACAGATTCATCACCGCGCTCGCTCCAGTACAGGGCGACCATGCGCGTGTCGGCCTCGACCTTGTACACGGTCTCCGGCAGGCGCGCGAACACCTCGTTCAGGCGTGGCTCCTCGCACGCCTCCTTCCACTGGTTCCACCACACGCCAGGACTGACCTGCCAGTAGCACCAGCTGTCCTGGCGCCCCCGGCGGCGGCCGCGATGATACTGCGGGCACGGGCTCGGCGGCTGCTTTTCCAGCCAGTGCGGCCACGTCTGCGGTGCCAGCTGCATGGCCAGGCCCATGCGCCGTGCCTCCAGGCGCAGGCTCATCTGCTGCCCCTGCTTGCGCGACAATTTCAGCCAGGAAAACGGACTGAGAATCAGCGCAAGGATTGACACCACCAGCCATACCGTCATATCTGTAGGTTCCATAAAGCGTTGCAAATGAGCGGGTTACTCAGTATTCACGGATGACCTGCCGGAAAGCGACCATACTTCTACTATCGCGATTGTCAGGAGTACAGCTCATGTCCTACGAACATCTTCTGGTCGCCGTCGACCTTACCGAAGAGTGCGACCCGGTGATCAAGCGTGCCATGAAGCTCGCCGAACCCTCGGGCGCCAAGGTCTCGCTGGTGCATATCGTCGAGCCCATGGCCATGGCCTTTGGCGGTGACGTACCGATGGACCTGTCGCAACTGCAACAGCAGCAGTTCGACCAGGCCAAGGAGCGCATGGATCGCCTGTTCAACAAATACCCCGACATCAACCGCGGCGATTCGCACCTGACCTACGGCCAGCCGCGTCAGGAAATCCACCAGTTGGCCAAGGAGCAGAACTGCGACCTGATCGTGGTCGGCAGCCATGGCCGTCATGGCCTGGCATTGCTGCTGGGCTCCACCGCCAATGACGTGCTGCACGGGGCGCCGTGCGATGTGCTGGCAGTGCGGCTACAGAAGAAGGAATGATGTAGCCTGTACCGGCTCTTTCGCGGGGCAAGCCCGCGAAAGGGCCGGTATAGCAGACTCAGCCCTCCAGCTCAGCCCACCGCTCTACCAGCACATCCAGTTCAGCCTGTAGCTTCTCGATCTTTGCAAGCACCGCCGAAGTCTCGGCAATCGGCCGCTGATAGAAGCCGGCAGCATTCACTTCTTCCTGCGCTTCGGCCATGCGTTGCTCCACCTCGTCGATCTGCCCCGGCAGCATCTCCAGCTCACGCTGCAGCTTGTAGCTGAGTTTCTTCTTCGAAGCATCCGGCGTCGCGGCGACAGGCGCTGCCACCACCGGCTCAGCCGCCTTCTCGACCACGGCACTGTTGAGCTCAGACTTGCCACCCTTGCTCTCGGTCACGCCGAGCAGCTTTGCCGAACCACCCTGGCGGATCCAGTCCTCGTAGCCACCCACGTACTCGCGCACCTTGCCCTCACCCTCGAACACCAGCGTGCTGGTGACGACGTTGTCGAGGAAGGCCCGGTCGTGGCTGACCATCAGCACCGTACCCTTGTAGTTGCACAACACCTCTTCGAGCAGTTCGAGGGTTTCCACATCCAGGTCGTTGGTCGGTTCGTCGAGCACCAGCAGGTTGGCCGGCTTGCTGAACAGCTTGGCCAGCAGCAGGCGCGCACGCTCACCACCCGACAGCGCCTTGACCGGCGTGCGCGCACGCTGCGGGCTGAACAGGAAATCGCCGAGGTAGCTCAGTACATGGCGGTTCTGGCCATCGATCTCGATGAAGTCGCGGCCTTCGGCGAGGTTGTCGATGACGGTCTTTTCCAGGTCGAGCTGATGGCGCATCTGGTCGAAGTAGGCCACTTCCAGCTTGGTACCGCGCTCGACCTTGCCTGCCGTAGGCTCCAGGTCACCGAGCATCATCTTCAGCAGGGTGGTCTTGCCGGTACCGTTGGCGCCCAGCAGGCCGATACGGTCCTGGCGCTGCAGGACCATGGAGAAGTCCTTGACCAGCAGCGGGCCATCGGCGTGATGGAAGCTGACGTTTTCCAGCACCATCACCTGCTTGCCGGATTTGTCTGCGGCCTCGATCTGGATGTTGGCCTTGCCCTGGCGCTCGCGGCGTTCGCTACGCTCCACGCGCAGGGCCTTGAGCGCACGTACACGGCCTTCGTTACGGGTACGACGGGCCTTGATGCCTTGGCGGATCCACACTTCTTCCTGGGCAAGGCGCTTGTCGAACAACGCATTGGCGGTTTCTTCGGCGGCCAGCGCGGCCTCCTTGTGCACCAGGAAGCTGGCGTAGTCGCCGTTCCAGTCGATCAGGCCACCGCGGTCCAGCTCGAGGATGCGCGTGGCAAGGTTCTGCAGGAAGGAACGGTCGTGGGTGATGAACAGCACGGCACCGTTGAAGCCGCGCAGGGCTTCTTCGAGCCACGCGATGGCACCGATGTCCAGGTGGTTGGTCGGTTCGTCGAGCAGCAGCAGGTCAGGTTCGGAGACCAGCGCCTGGGCCAGCAGCACGCGGCGGCGCCAGCCACCGGAAAGCTCCGCCAGGGTCTTGTCGGCGGGCAGTTGCAGGCGGCTCAACGTGCTTTCCACCACCTGCTGAAGGCGCCAGCCGTCGCGGGCCTCCAGCTCGTGCTGGACGTGCATGAGCTTTTCCAGATCTTCATCGCCCTGGATGTTCTGGCTCAGATGATGGAACTCGGCCAGCAACTCGCCGACACCGTCCAGGCCGGCGGCGACCACGTCGAACACGGTGCGCTCGTCGGCAACCGGCAGTTCCTGCGGCAATTCGCCGATCTTCAGGCCCGGGGCGCGCCAGATCTCGCCGTCGTCGCCCTTCTGCTCGCCCTTGACCAGGCGCAGCATGCTCGACTTGCCGGTACCGTTGCGGCCGATGATGCACACCCGCTCGCCACGGGCGATCTGCCAGGATACCTTGTCCAGCAGCGGCATCGCGCCGAATGCGAGGGACACATCGCTGAATTTGAGCAGGGTCATGTTCGTCTCCAGAAAGCGGGGGCGCATTCTACCTGACTTGGCCCTTTCCGGCATCAAGTTGGCTAGCGGACGGGGGCTTGGCGACACCCGGTCGGCATTAACGCCCGGTTACAAGCACAGCGCTATCACCCGCCGCCGGCAAACGGCTAAGCTAAGGCAATCAGATTTCAACAGTGCTGGCTTCGCCGTCACTACCCCATGGTTCAACTGCCCGGACGTATCATGCGCAGCCGCCTGTTACAGATTGCTTCCTGCCTGCTGCTTACCGCCGCCACCGCCAGCGCGGCGCAGGCCATCGACCTTTCCCAGCAACGCCAGTATTACGACGAGGCCAAGCGGGCGCTGGCCAGGGGCGACAAAGGCCCTTACCTGCGCTATAGCCAGGCGCTGCGCGACTACCCGCTGACGCCATACCTGGCCTATGACGAACTGACCGCACGCCTGAAAAGCGCCAGCAACGAGGAAATCGAAGGGTTCCTGGCCAAGCACGGCGACCTGCCCCAGGCCAACTGGATGAAATTGCGCTGGCTGCGCTGGCTGGCCGAACGCGGCGAGTGGAACACCTTCGTCAAGTATTACGACCCCAAGCTCAACTTCACCGAACTGGACTGTCTCAACGGCCAGTACCAGTTGAGCCACGGCCAGCGCGCCGAGGGCTTCGCCAGCGCCGAAAAACTGTGGAATGTCGGCAAGTCGCAACCGGCTGCCTGCGACACCTTGTTCGGCATGTGGGCCGCAGAAGGCCAGCTGACCGAGGCCAGACGCTGGAACCGCGCCAAGCTGGCAGCCCAGGCGCGCAACTACCCATTGGCCAAAACCATGGTGCAGGGCCTGACCACGCTCGCGCCGCAAGGCCGCTTGCTGATCGACGTGGCGCAGAAGCCCGAACTGCTGAGCCAGCCCTCACGCTTCACCCCGGCCAACGAGGCCATGTCCGACGTGGTCAGCCTTGGCCTGCGCCGCCTGGCCCGGCAGGACCCTGACCGCGCCATGGCGCTGCTCGACGACTACGCCCAGCGCATGCACTTCTCGCGTGACGAGAAGGTCGCCATCGCCCGCGAGATCGGCCTGACCCTGGCGCGCCGTTACGACCCGCGCGCGCTCGACCTGATGACCCGCTACGACCCCGAGCTGCGCGACAACACGGTCAGCGAATGGCGCCTGCGCCTGCTGCTGCGCCTGGGCCGCTGGGAAGATGCCTACGAACTGACCAAGCGCCTGCCACAGGACCTGGCCAGCAGCAGCCGCTGGAAATACTGGCAGGCCCGCAGCCTGGAACTGGCACAGCCAAACAACCCGCAAATCCCGTTGCTGTACAAGACTGTGGCAGTTGAGCGCGACTTCTACGGTTTCCTCGCTGCCGACCGGGCAAAAACCCCTTACCAGTTGAACAACAGGCCTTTGGTACTGAGCCCGCAGCTGGTCAGCAAGGTGCGCAACACCCCGGGCATCCAGCGCGCCCTGGAGTTCCACGCCCGCGGCCAGGTCGTCGAGGGTCGCCGCGAGTGGTACCACGTCAGCCGTCACTTTACCCGCGACGAAATGGTCGCCCAGGCACGCCTGGCCTTTGACCTGCGCTGGTACTTCCCGGCCATTCGCACCATCAGCCAGGCCAAATACTGGGATGACCTGGATATCCGCTTCCCCATGGCCTACCGCGACACCCTGGTACGCGAAGCCAAGGTACGCGGGCTGCATTCGAGCTGGGTGTTCGCTATCACCCGTCAGGAAAGCGCCTTCATGGAAGATGCCCGCTCACCGGTCGGTGCCAGCGGCCTGATGCAGGTAATGCCAGCCACCGCCAAGGAGACCGCACGCAAGTTCAGCATCCCGCTGGCTTCACCGCAGCAGATGTTCAACCCGGAGAAGAACATTCAGGTCGGCGCGGCCTACCTGAGCCAGGTGCACGGCCAGTTCAATGGCAACCGGGTGTTGGCATCGGCAGCCTACAACGCAGGCCCCGGGCGCGTGCGGCAGTGGCTCAAGGGGGCCAAGCACCTGAGCTTCGACGTGTGGGTGGAATCGATCCCGTTCGACGAGACGCGCCAGTACGTGCAGAACGTGTTGTCGTATTCGGTGATCTACGGGCAGAAGCTCAATGTGCCACAGCCGCTGGTGGACTGGCATGAGCGGTATTTCGATGACATGTGATTGCTACTGAGCCTGTACCGGCCTCTTCGCGGCTAAAGCCGCTCCCACAAGACTCAGTGAGGTCCCTGTAGGAGCGGTTTTACCCGCGAAGAGGCCGGTACAGGTTATTCGAGCACTTCGACCTCCATCCCCACTTCAAGCCAACCACTGCCATCCACGGCCAGATTCTGCCCGAACAGGATATCCCCCTCCTTCTCGCGAAAAGTCTTCAGGGTCGTCAACGGCTCACGGTCGACACTGCGCTCCCCCGTCGCCGGGTCCAGCGTGGTGAAGATGCACCTTACACTGGGCTTGAGCACACGAAACTCCAAGGCGCCAATGCGAATCCGCTTCCAGCCGTCCTCGGCAAACGGTTCAGCCCCTTGCACCACCAGGTTCGGCCGAAAGCGCAGCATTTCCATGGGCCGGCCGATCCTGCGGCTCAGATCGTCCAGCGAGCCCTGGCCGATCAGCAACAATGGAAAACCATCGGGGAAGGCTGCACGGTCACTGTTCAGGCCATAACCATTGGGCAGGTATCGCGCCCGCTGCTCCGGACAATGCACCAGACGCACCGCTTTGCCGAGCCACTGCGACAACCAGGCAGCCACCTCGTCGCCTGCGTCCGGCACGCGAAAGGTATCGCGCCAGAGGGTAATGCCGCGCAGCGCATCATCAGCGCCCGGCACCGCCACGCGCAGCGGCGCTCGCCCAGGCAGCTCCAGCAGCCACTCGCCCGTCGCGCTCTCGCTGGCCTGCAACTGACCAAGCTGAGGCCAGGCGCGCTGCGTAAGGAAGCGTCCGTTCTCTTCCTCGACCACCATCCAGCGCCGATCACCCTGCAACCCGAGAAGACCTACCGGCGAGCCTTGCAGGCATTGCGCCCGCCCCGACTTCACCGGGTACCGATACAACTCACTGAGAAACATCCCTGCCCGCCTCGTGCCTTGTCAAAAGCCAAGCTTATACCTGGCCGACGACGGGATCACGCGTTGCTGGTATCCAGCAGCAGGCGCTGCTTGACCACCTCGACCAGGCGATCCGGCTGGAACTTGGAGAGGAAGTTGTCGCAACCGACCTTCTTCACCATCGATTCGTTGAAGCTGCCCGACAGAGAGGTATGCAGTACCACGTAGAGCTTGCGCAGGCGCGCATCGTTGCGAATCTCGGTGGTCAGGCGATAGCCGTCCATTTCGGGCATTTCCGCATCGGTGAAGACCATCAGCAGCTTCTCGCAGACATCTTCCCCCGCATCGGCCCAGCCCTTGAGCAGGCGCAAGGCCTTCAGGCCATCACTGGCCACATGCAGCTTCACCCCAAGTTGCGACAGGGTGTCGCGCAGCTGTGCCAGGGCCACGCTGGAGTCATCCACCAGCAGCACCTCACGGCCACGCGCGCGCGCCAGTACCGGGTCGGCAAGCTTGTCGCCGGAGACCCTGGCGTTGTATGGCACGATCTCGGCCAGCACCTTCTCCACATCGATCACTTCGACCAGTTTCTCGTCCACCTTGGTGATGGCGGTCAGGTAGTGCTGGCGCCCGGCACTGGAAGGCGGCGGCATGATGGCTTCCCAGTTCATGTTGACGATGCGATCGACGCCACCCACCAGAAACGCCTGCACCGAGCGGTTGTACTCGGTGACGATGATGGTGCTGTCCGGCCCCGGCTGCAGTGGGCGCATGCCGATCGCCTGGGACAGGTCGATGACCGGCAGGGTCTGCCCGCGCAGGTTGACCACGCCGCAGACGAATGCGTGACGCTGTGGCATCAGTGTCAACTTGGGCAGCTGCAGCACCTCCTGCACCTTGAATACGTTGATTGCGAACAGCTGGCGGCCAGCCAGGCGGAACATCAGGATTTCCAGACGGTTCTCACCCACCAGCTGCGTGCGTTGGTCTACCGTGTCGAGAATGCCAGCCATTGGAAAACCCCCAGGTTGTATCGAAAAATAAGAAATGATCCATGCTATATCGGCGCATTCCTGCGCATCTTGACCCATGCGCAAAAATGCTCTGCGGGGCAATTGATATCACATTAGCATCATGTTTTACTGCGACACGCCCAACTTGGATCCCATCACAGGGCAACTTGTCGCACCTTAGGCCCCTCTCAGGGAAACCCCTAGGCGCAATCAGGTGCAACCTGATGTTCGCGATATCCTTTAGCCATTAATGTGACGCCATTCTCACTGCATGAATGGAGTCAGGCTTTTGCTAGCGATCGACATGGCGTGCCCATCCCCTACTCCAGCCCAACGCGCCGGAGTGTCCTGATGGACAGCACCATCTCCAACTTCGACAGCCTGCAGGGCTTCCTGCTGGATGCCCAGATCTTGCTGACCCAGTCCCAGGAATGCCTGCAGCATCTGGAACTGATCGCCAATGATCCGGACGCCTGCCAGCATCTGACCAATACCCTCGCCACCCTGTCCCGACGTTCCCACGCTATCGGCCTGCTTGAAGTCGCCCACTATGCGAGCGTCCTGCACCAGCTGCTCGCCCCCGCCGGCCAGCATCAGCGTCTGGGCAACGAAGCGTTGTCCACTTTGAATGCCTGCCTGACCTTGCTGGCCTGGCAACTGGAACTTGTCGACATGCATACTGGCCGGCTGGCGCTCGATACATGCGAGCAGGTGGCGCTGCTGAACGATCTGGCAGCCGCTCTGAAACAGCCACTGCCGCAAACGTGTGCGCCTTGCAACCACGGCGGCAGCCACTGCGTGCATCCGCATCCGACGGCGCAGGCAAGCCCGTCGGCCGGCCACCCCGCACAGCGCCACTAGTTGGCCTGACGTCGGCAACTAAGCGTGTGGCCAAGGCTGCAAAAAAGGTCGAACTCCGCAACTACTGCAAGTTGAACCCGTTGCACTTGAGCGATCTTTCGCAAGTTGAACTTGCACAGTCCGTCAGTCGACCGAGTAGTGGCACTATGCTAGCCTCCGGACAGACAAACGAACCTGTCCCCACCCCCGCAAATGCTGAGTTTTCAAAGCATTGGCCAGCCGCGACCAAATCGAACCGAAGTGTTAACATGCGCGCAAACAAACGCCGGCCACCGCCCTGGTGATTTGTTGCAAACATGACGCTAAAGCCTCTGCCAAGACCTGTGCACGGCCCCCATCAGCAAGACTTCAGTGGCTTCTCAATTTTATGTTCCCACGATTGAAGATATCTCTGCGCTGCCGTCCACGCGCCACCTTGCTGCGCTGGGCGACAGCCTTGCTGTGCATGCTGTCCCTGCTTGCCAACCTGGTCCTGTTTGCCGGCGGGCACGGCATGCCGGCCGGCCTGCTGTTGCTGCAACTGGTGGCCACGCTTGGCGTCTGCTGGCACCTGAGCCACGGCGCCAAGTCGATCAGCCTGCGCCCCGCAGAACTCGCCGGGCGCATGCTCAAGGTTCAGGAAAGCGAGCGCCAACACCTGAGTCGCGAATTGCATGACGACATCGGTCAGCTGCTCACCGCCGCCAAGATGCAGCTAGAGTGGCTGCAACGCCGTGTACCCGAAGACCTGCAGGTGCACTGCGGCAGCTTGCGCAGCACCCTCGAAGACACCCTGAGCAAGGTGCGTGACGTTTCTGCCATCCTCAACCCGCGGCAACTGGCCAGCCTGGGCCTCGAAGGCAGTCTGCGGGCGCACCTGGTCCGCACCCTGGAAAGCACCGACGTGCACTGGAGCCTGGAGTGCCATCAGCGCCTGGGCGGTATTTCCGAGGAAGTTGCCATGGCAGCGTTTCGCATCACCCAGGAGGCGGTCACCAACACGCTGCGCCATGCCCAGGCACGCAACCTGACCATCCGCCTGCAGCGCAGCACTGCAGGGCTTGCCCTGACGATTCAGGATGACGGCCAGGGTTTCCTGCCTGCCGCCAACCCCGCCGAAGCCGGCCAGCGCGGCATGGCCGGCATGCAAGAGCGCGCCACCGCCCTCAGCGGCAGCCTGGCCATCACCAGCCAGCTTGGCCTGGGCACGAAGATCGACGTCCTGTTCCCATGGCCACCCCGTACCCATGAACGCGCCAGGACTACCGCTTCATCATGACCTGTAGATTGCTGCTGGTGGACGACCACTCGCTGATCCGTGCCGGGGTCCGTGCCCTGGTTTCCGATATCCCCGGTTATGCCGTGATCGGTGAAGCCGATGACGGTGACCAACTGCTCGAGCAGGTTCGCCAATTGCTGCCCGACATCGTTCTGCTGGACATCTCCATGCGCTCGACCAGCGGCCTCGATGCCCTGACCCAGCTGCGCGCCACAGGCAATACCTGCCGGGTGCTGATCCTGTCCATGCACACCGACCCGGACCTGATCATGCGGGCGCTGGAGAGTGGCGCCCATGGCTACCTGCTCAAGGATGCCACGGCCACCGAACTGGAACAGGCCCTGGCCGCCCTGCGCAATGGCGAACGCTACTTGAGCCCGGCCATCGCCCATACCGTGATCAACCAGGCATTGCTGCGCGCTCAGCACGGCAAGCAGCCTGGCGTCGACCGCCATAACCTCACCGCACGGCAACTGGAGATCCTGCGCCTGATCGTGCGCGGCAAGTCCACCCGCGAAATCGCAGCCGGCCTGGGCCTGTCGATCAAGACTGTGGAAACCCACCGCTCGCAGATCATGAAGCGCCTGCAGATCTACGACGTGGCCGGCCTGGTGCTGTTCGCCGTGCGCGAGAAAATCATCAGCCTCGACGACTGATCAACGGCGAGTTCGGCGGCAGGTGCAGGTTCAACGCCGCCGGCACTGCGGCAAAGCGCAGGCTGTCGGCCTGCAGGGGCTCGCCGTCGAGGTTGATGTCCAGACCCTGCGAGCAGGTGATCTCGACCCACGGCAAACGCGCCCGCACGAACAGCCCCTCTCCTGCCAGCAAGTCACGCAGCGCACCGACCATTTCCTGGGGCGCTGGCAGGATGGCGATATCGAGCAGGCCATCATCGACTTGCGCATCCGGGCACAACACTTGCCCGCCTCCGGCCTGGCGGCCATTGCCGATCCCCAGCGCCAGCAACTCACCCTGCCAGTCGAACCCCGGCCCTGTCAGTTCGACAGAGGCTGCCTGCAGCTCGCTGAAGCGTGTCAACCCGGTAAACAGGTAGGCCGCGGCACCGAGCATTTTCTTCAGGTCTTCGGAGGTGTTCGCGGTCACCTGGCTGCCGAAACCGCCGGTGGCCATGTTCAGAAACAACTGATCGCCCACCTGGCCCAGGTCGGTCGGCCTGGGCGGCAGCTCCAGCAACGCCAGTGCCTCGGCAGGCTCCAGTGAGATGCCGGCAGCCCTGGCAAAATCATTGGCCGTTCCCAGCGGCAGCAGTGCCAGGCTCGCTTTACTGCGAGCCTGGCCCATGGCTTCGGCGACATCACGCAAGGTGCCGTCACCGCCGCCTGCGATCACGTGGCCATAACCGGCCGCCAACGCTTCGCCAACCAGCCGCCGCGCATCGCCTGCTTCCCAGGTCACCCGCACATCCAGCGTCCAGCCACGCTCGCGCATGGCATTCACTGCCTGGCGCACCGCTTCGTTCATCGCCTGTTTGCCATGCAGGATCAAGATTGCCTTGCGCTTTGGCATCACGCCTCTCCGTAGAAATCGTAGCGTCCAGATCTCGACCACAAACAATGCCCGATTACTGCATGACACAGGCAAATCTGCTCTGGATCGCTCCTCGTGCGGCAGCATGACCGAACAAGAAACAACCAGATTCACATAAATATCATTGAAAGCTTTTCTCATCGGGCGCATGATCGACAAATATTTGGCCTTCATGGAAGAAGCTGCAGTGAAAAGTCGGTTTTTTGACTTTTCCGCCAAAACCGTGACAGGTCGCGAAGTTCCCCCTTCACTGCGCTGTAACCAGCGCCTAGAGTCGAGGCTGTGAAATGAGCGTTCTGATCCCCTGCATCATCGCTGGCGGTGCCGGCACCCGCCTGTGGCCGGTTTCTCGCGAAGCCATGCCAAAGCCCTTCATGCGCTTGCCCGATGGCCAGAGCCTGCTGCAGAAGACCTTTGCCCGCGCAGCGGCGTTGCCCGGCGTCGAGCGGGTACTGACAGTGACCAACCGCGACGTGTTCTTCCGTACTCAGGACGAGTACCGCCAGGTCAACCCTGACAACCTCGCCCTCGACTACCTGCTGGAGACCAACGGGCGCAACACCGCGCCCGCCATTGCCGCAGCCGCGCTGCACTGTGCCGGGCATTACGGCCACGACAGCGTGCTGCTGGTGTTGCCGGCCGATCACCTGATCCAGGACGCCGAGGCCTTCGCCAGCGCCGTCGAGCATGCCCGACAACTGGCCAACGATGGCTGGCTGGCCACCTTCGGCCTGCTGCCCAGCCGTGCTGAGACCGGCTTCGGTTACATCGAGCAAGGCGACGCCATCAGCAAACATGCACATCAGGTGACCTGCTTCGTGGAAAAACCCGATGCGCTCACCGCCCGCGACTACCTCGAAGGCGGCCGCCACCTGTGGAATGCCGGCATGTTCTGCCTGCGCGTGGGCACCGTGCTCGCCGAACTGCAGGCGCATGCCCCGGAACTGCTCGCCTGCGTGACCTGTTGCCTGGAGCAGAGCGCCACCAAGGAAGGCGACAGGACGCTGCAGGTAGAGCTGGACCCGGACAGCTTCGCCCTGACCGAAGACATCTCCATCGACTACGCCCTGATGGAGCGTTCCGACAAGGTTGCCGTGGTGCCTTGCGAACTGGGCTGGAGCGACATCGGCAGCTGGGAGGCGGTGCGCGAACTGCGCCAGACCGATGACGACGGCAACCACTGCAACGGTGAGGCCGTGCTGCACGACGTCACCAACTGCTACATCGACTCGCCAAAGCGCCTGGTCGGTGCCGTTGGCCTGGACAACCTGATCGTCATCGACACCCCCGACGCCCTGCTGATCGCCGATGCCGCGCGCAGCCAGGAGGTCAAGTTGATTGCCCAGCAGCTCAAACACCAGGGCCATGAAGCCTACCGCCTGCACCGCACGGTTACCCGCCCCTGGGGCATGTACACCGTGCTCGAGGAAGGCCCGCGCTTCAAGATCAAGCGGATCATGGTGCGCCCTGGCGAATCGCTGTCGCTGCAGATGCACCATCACCGCAGCGAGCACTGGATCATCGTCAGCGGCATGGCCTGCGTGACCAATGGCGAAGAGGAATTTCTGCTCGACACCAACGAATCGACCTTCATCAAGCCCGGCCGCACCCACCGCCTGACCAACCCCGGCGTCATCGACCTGGTGATGATCGAGGTACAAAGCGGCGAGTACCTGGGCGAAGACGACATCGTGCGCTTTACTGATATTTACGGACGCGTCCCGGCGGCAGCCATCGGCTGAGGGCTGGCGGACGCTTTTGTTGTCCGCAGCCTTCAGCGAGGTTTCCGGTTCATGCGCATTCTCTGGACACTGCCCTACCTGCCCTGGCCCACCACCAGTGGCAGCAAGACCCGGCAATACCACCTGCTGCGCGCCCTTGCGCAGCAGGGCCACCGGATCACCTTGCTGGTGCAGTCGAAGATCCCCTTGTGCGATGCCGCCCGCGAAGCCCTCGAGCCCTTGCTCGAACGTCTGATCGTGCTGCCCCGGCGCCCGCTGCACAGCCCGCTCAACCTGCTCGCTTCGCCGATCATCGACTACCCGATGCGGGCCATCATCAACGGCCTCGCACCCGGTTTGCGGCACCAGTTCGAGCAATTGCTGGACGAGCCCTGGGATGTCATCCAGATCGAGCACAGCTACAGTTTCCAGCCTTTCGAAAAAGCGCTGCAGGCACGCGAGTTGCCCTACATGCTCAGCGAACACAACCTGGAGTCCGTCACCGGTGCCGCCTGCCATGACCGCCTGCCGCTGTGGCTGCGCCCGCTCAACGCCTTTGACCGCTGGCGCTATCGGCGCTGGGAGCAGCGGGTGCTGAGCCAGCCCACCGAAGTGGTGGCCGTGAGCCCGCATGATGCCGAACTGATCAGCCAGGTCAGCGGCCGCCCGGTCAACGTGGTGGTCAATGGCGTCGATTGTGACTACTACCAGAACGTCCACCCGGCGTTGCACAGCCAGCGTTTGCTGTTCGTGGGCAACTTCGAGTACGCGGCCAATGTCGAGGCCATCGAATGGGCCCTGGAAGAAATCCTGCCCCAGGTGTGGATGAGCAATCCCGCCGTGCGCCTGGCCATCGCCGGGCATGCCTTGCCGGCCAGCTGGAAGCTGCGCTGGAACGACCCGCGCATCGAATGGGTCGGCTATCGCCCCGACCTGCGCGAACTGCAAAACCGCTGCGCGCTGTTCTTTGCGCCTTTGCGCTATGCCGGTGGCTCCAAGGTGAAAATCCTCGAAGCCATGGCCGCCGGGCTGCCGGTGATCAGCACCGACAAAGGCCTCTCAGGCCTGGCCGCCAACAACGGCGAGCACTACCTGGGCAGCGATGACGGCGACCAGCTGGCGCTGCTGGTCACGCAATTGCTCAACCAGCCGTGGCGCATGTGCCAGCTGAGCGAGGCTGGCCGCCAGTTTGCCCGCAGTCGCCACGACTGGAGCGTGGCCGCCCAACAACTGGAAACGGTGCACATGCGCCTCACCCAGTCGGCACCGGCAGACGCCACGCCAGGCCGTGGCGGGTGGCTCAGGCGCTCAGCCGAGTAGTTCGCTCAAAGGTATGAACGGCACGCTGTCACCGGGTTTCGGCGTGCTGCCTTCTCGCACCTCCACCAGCCCCTCGGCCCAGGCAGCGCTGCGCAGCACGCCAGAGCTCTGGTTCTTGTAGATGCGCACTTGACCAGCATCAATGCGTGCGCGCAGGTATTCGCGCCGGGTACCTGGCTTGGCCCACTCGAACCCGGCAGGCACATCGAAGCGCAGCGGCGTGACATCGACCACACCCTGGCGGCGCAACAGATAGGGCCGCGTCAGCAGGCCGAACGTGACCAGGGTCGACGCCGGGTTGCCGGGCAGGCCGATCACCGGAACACCTCGGTAATGCCCAAAAGTCAGCGGCTTGCCAGGCTTGATCGCCAGCTTCCACAAGGCCAGCTCGCCGGCTTCGCGCAGTGCGGCGCCGAGGTAGTCCGCCTCACCTACGGAAACGCCCCCGGTGGACAGGATCAGGTCGACATCGCCAAGGCCGCCCAGGCACTCGCGAGTACGTTGCAGATCATCCGGCAGAATGCCCATGTCACGCACTTCGCAGCCCAAGCGCTGCAGCCAGCTGATCAGCAGGCGCCGGTTGCTGTTGTATATTTGCCCCGGGCCCAGCGGCAGGCCGGGCTCGACCAGCTCATCGCCGGTGGACAGCACCGCCACTCGCACCCGCCGCACCACCTGCAGCTCGGCATGACCCAAGGTCGCCGCCAGGCCCAGCTCGATCGGCCCGAGCCGCGTGCCCGCGACCATCACCTGCTCGCCCTTGCGGGTTTCCTGGCCCTGCGGCCGCACGTTCTGATCAGGCGCCAGCGCTTCTAGAAAGCGTACCCGGCCATCTTCCAGTACTTCGGTGTTTTCCTGCATCTCGACGCAGTCGGCACCTGCCGGCAGCGGCGCACCGGTGAAAATCCGCGCACAGGTGCCAGGCTGCAAGGGCTCGGGAGCATGCCCGGCGAAAATCCGCTGGCTGACGGGCAAAGGCTCGCCCTGCAGATCGGCCAGGCGCAAGGCGTAACCGTCCATGGCGCTGTTCGGCCACGGCGGCAGGTCGAGGCCGGCCACCAGCTCGGTGGCCAGCACGCGGCCTTCGGCTTCGGCCAGCGAGACGCGTTCGGTTTCCTTGATCGGCGCGGCCTCTGCCAGCGCCAGCAGGCGCTCCAGGGCTTCTTCCACCGGCATCAGAGGGCGGACAGTCGGCACCTCAGCCACGGCTGTCACAGGCCGCTGCCTGCTTCAGGTGGGCGACGAAATTGCACGGCCGATGGCGGGCATCCAGCTGCTCGGCGAGGATCCCGTCCCAACCGGTACGCACGGCATTGGTCGAGCCCGGCAGGCAGCACACCAGGGTACCGTTGGCCAGGCCAGCCAAAGCGCGCGACTGCACGGTCGAGGTGCCGATATCGGCCACGGAAATCTGCCGGAACAGCTCGCCGAAGCCCTCGACCTGCTTGTCCAGCAGGCAGGCGACGGCCTCCGGTGTGCTGTCACGCCCGGTAAAGCCGGTACCTCCGGTGATCAGCACGACCTGCACGCTGTCATCGGCGATCCAGGTGGCGACCTGGGCGCGAATCTTGTACAGGTCGTCTTTGAGCAGCACGCGCGCGGCCAGCTGGTGGCCAGCGGCGGTGAGGCGGTCGACGAAGGTCTGCCCGGAGGTGTCGGTTTCGAAGGTGCGGGTGTCGCTGACCGTGAGCACGGCAATGTTCAGCGCCACGAAGGGGGTATCTGCCTTGGCTTTCATGGGGGTCCGTCGCAGGAGAAGGGGATGGCCGCAGTTATATCACAGGCTGCCCCTCAGGCCGCGCGGGCAGACACAGGTCAATACACCGGGATTGCCGCTATGCTGGACTGTGAAAGGAACTTGCATGAACGCCCTGCGTCATAAAGTCATCTAGCACCATCGCATTGGAGAAACATGATGATTCAACGGACCCTTCCCGCCTTTCTGCTTGCCCTGGGCCTTGGCGCCCTCGCTGGCTGCGCATCGCCGACCGTGATCACCCTGAACGACGGCCGCGAAATCCAGGCAGTGGATACCCCCTCCTTTGACGAGGACTCCGGTTTCTACGAATTCGAACAGCTCGACGGCAAGCGCACGCGCCTGAACAAGGACCAGATCCGTACCGTCAAGGAGCTTTGAAACGCGTGCTGTTTTTTGGCACAAACGCCTCAATACCGAGGGCTTGCGCCGGAAAATGCCATGCAGTAGGATTTTCGTCATCGGAGTGTAGCGCAGCCAGGTAGCGCGTCTCGTTCGGGACGAGAAGGCCGCAGGTTCGAATCCTGTCTCTCCGACCAGAATCCTCAACAAAAAGCCCGCCTCGTGCGGGCTTTTTGATGTCGCCATACTGCCTCAGGCAGTAAGCCGCGACGTGACCTCGCCCAACTGCCCCGACAGCCCATGCAAGCGCTGCCCCGCCTGCTCGGTATGCTGTACGGCTTCCTGGTTGGCCGTGGCAATCCGGGTGATTTCGATCAGGTTGCGCGAAATGTCCTCGGCCACGCTGGTCTGCTCTTCGGCCGCCGTGGCGATCTGCCGGTTCATGTCGCGGATCGCCTCCACCGCCAGAGTGATGCGCTGCAGCATCTGCCCGGCCTGCTGCACCTGCTCGGCACCTTCTTCGCTGCGCTGCTGGCCGCTCTCGATGGCCTTGACCGCCTCGACCGCGCCCGACTGCACCGCTTCGATGATCTGGTGAATCTCGGCAATCGATGCCGCGGTGCGCTGGGCCAGACTGCGTACCTCGTCGGCAACCACGGCAAAGCCACGCCCGGCCTCACCTGCACGCGCTGCTTCGATGGCGGCATTGAGGGCCAGCAGGTTGGTCTGCTCGGCAATGCCACGGATCACTTCCAACACCTTGCCGATGCGTGAGCTGTCGCTTTCCAGGTCGCGAATCACTGCGGCAGTGCCGGCGATCTCGCGGTTGACCACACCGATGATGTCGATGGTCTGCTGCATCACCTGTTCGCCAGCCTGGGCACTGTTGTCGGCATCGTCGGCGGCGCGTGCGGCCTCGGCGGCGTGGCGGGCCACTTCCTGGGCGGTGGCGGACATCTCGTGCATGGCCGTGGCCACCTGGTCGGTACGCTGGAACTGGTCGTGGGTACCACGTGCCATGTCACCGGCGATATTGCGCAACTGGCCACTGGCACCCTCCAGTTCCTGGGCGTTGTCCTTCAGCCGGCCAACGGTCTCGGCAAGGAAGTCGCGCAGGGTATTGGCAGCACGCGCCAGGCGGCCCAGTTCGTCCTCGCGACGGCTATCGACGCGGTCAGCGAAACGGCCCTGGCTGAGTTGCGCC
Source organism: Pseudomonas sp. NPDC089996 (assembly GCF_044748405.1). Taxonomy (NCBI): domain Bacteria; kingdom Pseudomonadati; phylum Pseudomonadota; class Gammaproteobacteria; order Pseudomonadales; family Pseudomonadaceae; genus Pseudomonas; species Pseudomonas sp. NPDC089996. The sequence goes on from NZ_JBIVGA010000007.1 coordinate 68,043, forward strand.
ACGTACTCGATCAGCTGGCGGATCGGTTCGATCAGGCTGCGGTTGACCAGCCACAGGCTGAGCAGACCGACCAGCAGTGCCGACCCCAGCATCACCATTACGCCAAGCCATACGGTACGTTCGGCGCTGGCGCTGATCTGGGCGGCACGCCCACGAGCGTCGGCACGCAGTTGCTCGACCAGCGCGCTCATCTGCTCGCTGGCAGCCCGGTCCACGCCCTTCACGGCCTGATCACCCGCCACCGGGTCACCGCCAGCAGCGAGAAACGCCTGGCGCCCTTGCTCGTAGGCCTGGCCCAGTTGGCGATGGCTGTCACGCAGTTGCTGCAGCGGCGCCTTGAGCTGGATGTCGCTGCTGTCGATCAACTGCCCCAGCAACTGCTGCACCTGCTGTTCGCGCGCCTGGAACTGCTGCCAGTACTTGTCCAGTTCAGCGGGTTGGCGGCCTCGCAACAGTACGTTCTTCCATTCCTGCACCTGGATCTTGAACTGCAGGTTGGCTTCGTCGATCAATTGCGAAGCCCGCAGCGGCCCGTCGACCAACTCGGCGTAACCCCGCACGCTGGAGGACAGGAACTGGAAGCACACCAGGGCGATCAGCAGCATCGCCGCCAGGCTGCCGCCAAGCAGGGTAAGAATTTGCACTCTAAGGGATTTACGCAACATCGCAGGTCTCGGAACAAGGAGAAAAGGAACAGCGCGCCATTGGCAGCGCCGCGTCAGACATCCTTGTCCTCGTTCGCAGGCCAAAAAAAAGCTGCCATCAATCGATAGCAGCCAGGTCGAGCACTTACGCAACAGTTGAAATCAATACTCTCAGGCAATTGCTACATAAATGTTACAGAAGCACTACGATCAACCTGTGGTGAACTGCAACTGGGCCAGGCGAGCGTACAGCGGGCTTTCCTCGATCAGCTGCCGGTGCGTGCCGACCGCCACCACACGCCCCTTGTCGATCACGGCAATGCGTTCGGCGTGCTGCACCGTGGCCAGACGGTGCGCGATCACCAGCGTGGTGCGCCCGGCCATCAGGCTCGGCAGCGCCTGTTGGATCAGGTGTTCGCTTTGCGCATCGAGGGCACTGGTGGCCTCGTCGAGCAACAGAATCGGTGCATCCACCAGCAGCGCCCGGGCAATTGCAAGGCGCTGCCTCTGCCCGCCGGAGAGGCCAACGCCGCCCTCGCCCAGCGGCGTCTGGTAGCCCTGTGGCAATTGCCGGATGAATTCGTCGGCATGGGCACCCTGGGCTGCCGCCTCCACCTCAGCCAAGGTCGCCTCGGGACGACCGTAGCGGATGTTGGCCTCGACCGTGCCGCGGAACAGTGACGGGTTCTGAGCCACCAGGGCGAACTGGCGGCGCAGGTCGTCCGGGGCCAGCGCCGTGATCGGCTGCCCATCGAGCAGGATGCGCCCCTGTTGCGGATCGTAGAAGCGCAACAGCAGGTCGAACAGGGTCGACTTGCCCGCCCCCGACGGCCCTACCAGCGCAACGGTCTGGCCGGGCTCGATGGTCAGGCTGAGCTGGTCGATGGCAGCCACCGATGGCCGCGAGGGATAGGCGAAAGTCAGTTGCTGCAGTTCGATGCGCCCGCTGGCAGGCTGCCGTGCCAGCGTTGCGGGGGTTTCAGGGGCCAGGATGATGCTGGTCGCCGCCAACAGTTCGGCGATGCGCTCGGCGGCACCGGCGGCGCGCTGCAACTCGCCGATCACCTCACTGAGTGTACCGAAGGCACTGCCGACGATCAGGCTGTAGAAAACGAACGCTGCCAGCTCTCCAGCGGAAATGCGCCCGGCGATCACATCCATGCCCCCCACCCACAGCATCACCCCGACCGCCCCCAGCACCAGCACGATCACCAGGGTGATCAGCCAGGCGCGCTGGGCAATCCGCTGCCTGGCCACGGCAAACGCAGCTTCCACCGTACCGGCGAACAGCTCGCGATCGCGTGCCTGGTGGTTGTAGGCCTGCACGGTCTTGATCTGCCCCAGGGTCTCGGCCACATAGCTGCCCACATCGGCCACCCGGTCCTGGCTCTGCCGCGACAGGCGGCGCACCCGCCGACCGAACAGCAGAATCGGCGCCAGCACCAGCGGCAAGGCCACCACAACGATGCTGGTAAGCTTGGGGTTGGTAATGAACAGCAGCACCACGCCACCGATCACCATCAGCGCATTGCGCAGGAACATCGACAGCGACGAGCCGATCACCGATTGCAGCAAGGTCGTGTCGGCGGTCAGCCGTGACTGGATCTCGGAGCTGCGGTTGTCCTCGAAAAAGCCCGGATGCAAGCCCACCAGGTGATCGAAAACCGCGCGACGAATATCGGCAACGCAGCGCTCGCCGATCCACGACACCAGGTAGAAGCGGCTGAACGTGCCTGCTGCCAGGGCCAGTACCAGCACCAGGAACAGGCCGATGGTCTGGTTCAACTGGTGCGCTGAGCGGGTCATGAAGCCCTGGTCGACCAACAGGCGGATACCTTGGCCCATGGACAGCGTGATGGCGGCGGTGACGACCAGTGCCAGCAAGGCCAGCAGTGCCTGGCGACGGTAAGGTCGCATGAACTGCCAGGCCAGGCGCAAGGCGAGGCGTTGGCGAGAGGAAACCGGATCGGGCATGACGTCAACCAGGATTGCAGGGAGATTGCAGACTACCATTCATCCAGGCTGGCGGTGGCTATAGCCCATCGTTCTAACAGGCCTCTGGAGCTTTGCCTCGCTTTCTGTTGGACTGGGCAGGCCTTGGTGCCCGTCAATTTTTGTAACAGGCCAGTCATGGCCCAGGTTTAACCTGAACCTGAACCTGATGAGGAGAGATGCAATGAGCTTGCAACATGGCAGCGACACCGTGAACAGCCAGAACAAACCACAGCCCAAGGCATGTGGTTCGATCATCGACGCCCAGGGTCGCGAGATCGAGATTACCGAACAGATGATTCAGCAGGCCTGCGAGAAGCTGGAAGACAGCCGCGTGAAGAAAGTACGCCACGGCTGAATGACGAATCCTTTGAAACCCGGCTAACGGCCGGGTTTTTTGTTTTTACCTGTCCCGCGAAGAGGCCGGTACAGATTTACACATCAATCAGGCCAGCACGCCACCCAGGGCATTGACCATCTGTGCCAACTGCGGTGCCTCGCCCCGCACACGCACCCCCAACCCTTCGATCTCCCGCCGCGGCGGATACTGCTTGCGCAACTGGTCGAACGCCGCCCGCTGCTCAGCCACATCCTCACTCAGGCTGCGGCGGAAATCGGCATCGTCACGCCGTGGGTCATACACCGCCCGGCACAGCGTCGCCAGGGCCCAGGCAGGCTCGGCAGCGCCGTCCAGCTCGATCTGCGCCAACGGCGGCGCTGGCAGCAGGTCGGCCAGCCGTACCTTTTCAGCCTCACCCCGGTAGCGGCACAAGGCCTGGTAGATCTGCGCCGTGCCGCGTTGGCGGCCATCCAGGCTGTAGCCGGCGATATGCGGCGTGGCCAGGGTGCACAGGTCTGCCAGTTGCAGGTCGACCTGCGGCTCGCCTTCCCACACATCGAGCACCGCGTGCACGTCTTCACGGTCCAGCAGCAGCTCACGCAGCGATGCATTGTCCACCACCGGCCCGCGGCTGGCGTTGATCAGCCAGGCACCTGGGCGCAACTGTGCCAGCTGTGCTTCGCCAAGCAGGTGCCAGGTCGGGTGCTCACCGCCGCGCTGCAGCGGAGTGTGCAGGCTGATCACGTCGCACTGTTCGAGTATCGTCGCCAGGTTGACGAAGTCGCCACCCTCGGCGGCCTGGCGCAGCGGGTCGCAGACCATCACCTTCCAGCCCAGGCCGCGCAGCACACGCACCAGGCGGCCACCGACCTCGCCGGCGCCGACCACACCGTAGGTGCGTTGTGGCAGCGCCACGCCATCCAGGTCGGCCAGGGTCAGCAGGCTGCCCAGCACGTAATCGACCACGCCACGGGCATTGCAGCCCGGCGCACTGCTCCAGTGGATGCCCGCTTCGGCGAAGTAGTCCAGGTCCAGGTGGTCAGTGCCGATGGTGCAGGTGCCGACAAAGCGCACCTTGCTACCCTCGAGCAGTTGCCGGTCGACCTTGGTCACCGAGCGCACCAGCAGCACATCGGCATCTTTGACGCTGGCAGCGTCGAGGCTGCGGCCAGGGTAACGGCGGATCTCGCCGAAGCCCTCGAAAAAGGCATCGAGCAGCGGGATATTCTCGTCGGCAACTATCAGCATGGCGCTCTCCTGTCTGGGGAGCGCAGTGTAGGCGCTACGTGCAGGGTGTTCCAGCGCGGTTCAGTCGGCCTTCTTGCGGATCCAGTACAGGAAAGTACCGGCCTCTTCTTGCTGCTGCAGCAATTCGTGGCCGAGGAAGTTGCAGAATTTGGGGATGTCACGGCGGGTCGACGGGTCGGTGGCGATGACCTTGAGCAGGCCGCCAGCGGCCAGATTGCGCACGTGCTGGTGCAGCATCATGACCGGTTCCGGGCAGTTCAGGCCGGTGGCGTCGAGGATGGCGTCAGGGGTGAAGTCAGTCATGGGGGGCTCCGCAAATGATCGCTATTGTGGCGCATCGCGCCACCAGGACCAATAGCCATTCATGACTGCTCTGCTGTTGCTCTGCTGTCGCTCTGCTGTCGCTCTGCTGTTGCTCTGCTGTTGATTTGCTGTTGCTTTGGCTTCTAAGCGCGCGGTAGCTCAGCAAACGCCGAATGCGACTTCAGGAGGCCGAGCGCAGGTCTTGCGGAGGGAGGTGACGGGCATGGATGCCCGTCAAGCGCTGCGGCCCAGGATGGGCCGTTCAGCGCGGTCCTCCCGGGAGCAAGGCCGGAGCGAGGGAACCCCGGAGCGCAGCGCAGGGGCCGGATGATAGGAGCCAGCGTTTTTTGGTTACTTTTTGTCGCGTTTGACAAAAAGTGACCCGCCGTAAGGGCGGAAAGGTGACTGTGCGTCGTCATCGCGAATGAATGTATTCGAAGTAATCAAAACCCGTGCATTCAAGCTTTTGGCTTTTGGCTTTTGGCTTTTGGCTTTCAGATCAGGTGCGCATTCATTTGCGATGGTGGCGCACCCTCACCTTTCCGCCCTTACGGCGGGTCACTTTTTGACTGGGCAAAAAGTAACCAAAAACCCCTCGCTCCCATCATCCGGCCCCTACGCTGCGCTCCGGGGTCCCCTCACTCCGGCCTTGCTCCCGGGAGGACCGCGCTGAACGGCCCATCCTGGGCCGCAGCGCTTGACGGGCATCCATGCCCGTCACCTCCCTCCGCAAGACCTCCGTTCGGCCTCCTGAAGTCGCAATCTGCGTCGCCTGAACTATCGCGCGCTTAGAAGCAAAAAACAGAGCAAGAACAAGAGCAAGAGCAAGAGCAAGCGCAAGCGCCAAGTGGATGTCAGCGTGGCTTGATGTCCAGCCTGCGCAGATGGCAAGTCACTTCCTCGCGGTCGTGATACAGCTGCTTGCAGGCAATCGACACCTTGACCTTGCGCGCCTTGAACGTTGCCTCCATACGGTCCAGCAACCGGCGTACCTCGGCATGGCGCTGCTTCATCGGCAGCTTCAGGTTGACCACTGCTTCACGGCACAACCCCTCACCCAGCCAGGTCTCGATCAGCGAAGTGGTGCGCGCCGGTTTCTCGACGATATCGCAGACCATCCAGTCCACAGGCTGCTTAGGCTGCCAGGTGAAACCATCAGCCATCAGGTGTTGCACAAGCCCGGTATCCATCAGGCTTTCAGCCATCGGCCCGTTATCGATGGCGGTTACCAGCATGCCGCGACGTACCAGCTGGTAGGTCCAGCCACCCGGCGAAGCACCCAGGTCGACGCCGGTCATGTCGTCGTTCAGGCGCTGTTCCCATTGCTCACGCGGGATGAACTGATGCCAGGCCTCTTCCAGCTTAAGGGTCGAACGGCTGGGCGCCTCACGCGGGAACTTCAGGCGCGGGATGCCCATCGGCCACAGCGCGCTGTTGTTCGCCTCGGCCACGCCAACGAATACCCGCCGGCCGCTGATGAAGGTCAGCAGCAGGCGCGGCAAGCTGGGGTTGTCGACCAGGCGGCCGGCCTTTCCCAAGGCCTTGCGCAGTGGTACTTCGAACTTGCGGCAAAACGTCGACAATTCCTTGCCGTCGTTGCTGTCCAGCACTTCCAGCCACATGCTGCCAAACACCGGATATTCGGCCAGATGCGCCAGCAGCACACTGATGCGGTCGGTTTCTGGCAGCTCGACATACGCGCCGCGCGCCCACTGCCGCGGGAAGATCAGTTGCGCGAAGCGCAGCTGGGCCATCAAGCGTTCGGCGCCGTCTGCCTCGGTACAGACGAACTCGGCACACGCGCTGTGGGGCTTGCCCTTGGCATAGCCGGCCACACCCAGCATGGCGGCATGTTCGCTGATCTCGGCGCAGACCTCACCCTCGAAGCCGGGCCGGCAATGCATGAACAGGGTATTCATCTCTCACTCCACTACGGCTGGCGCACCACGGGCGCCGGCAGGGCGGCGATGATAAAGGAAGATGGGAACCTGCGACATGCCCCGCCGGTCCAGAAAAGAGTCAGGTACGGCAAACGGAGCTAACCTGACCACTCAGCCAGGTCCGTACCGTGCGGGCCGAAACAGCGCGGTGGCACCGGCCACAACCAGCAAAGCCGGGCCCCGTCGGACAAGGAGTTGGCAATGCCCTCGCTCGATAGCCTGAACACCCTCAAGACCCTCCAGGTGGCTGACCGCACCTACCACTATTACAGCCTCGCCGAAGCCGGCCACCAGCTCGGCGACCTGCAACGCCTGCCCATGTCGCTCAAGGTATTGCTGGAAAACCTGCTGCGCTGGGAAGACGGCGAAACGGTCGGTACCGACGACCTGCGCGCCCTCGCCGACTGGCTGCAGGAACGCCGCTCCGACCGCGAGATCCAGTACCGCCCGGCGCGGGTATTGATGCAAGACTTCACCGGCGTGCCAGCGGTGGTCGACCTGGCCGCCATGCGCGCCGCCATGGCCAAGGCCGGCGGCAACCCGCAGCGGATCAACCCGCTGTCTCCCGTGGACCTGGTGATCGACCACTCTGTGATGGTCGACCGCTACGCCACCCCCCAGGCCTTTACCGAGAACGTCGACATCGAGATGCAGCGCAATGGCGAGCGCTACGCCTTCCTGCGCTGGGGCCAAAGCGCTTTCGACAACTTCCGCGTGGTGCCGCCAGGCACCGGCATTTGCCACCAGGTCAACCTGGAATACCTCGGCCGCACGGTCTGGACCCGCGAAGCCGATGGCCGCACCTACGCCTTCCCTGACACCCTGGTCGGCACCGACTCGCACACCACCATGATCAACGGCCTCGGCGTACTCGGTTGGGGCGTGGGTGGCATCGAGGCGGAAGCGGCCATGCTCGGCCAGCCGGTGTCGATGCTGATTCCGGAAGTGATCGGCTTCAAGCTCACCGGCAAGCTGCGCGAAGGCATCACCGCCACCGACCTGGTGCTGACCGTGACGCAGATGCTGCGCAAGAAAGGTGTGGTGGGCAAATTCGTCGAATTCTACGGCGACGGCCTGGCCGACCTGCCGTTGGCCGACCGCGCGACCATCGCCAACATGGCACCGGAGTACGGCGCCACCTGTGGTTTCTTCCCGGTCGATGAGGTCACCCTCGACTACCTGCGCCTGTCCGGCCGGCCCACTGAATCGGTGCAACTGGTCGAACAGTATTGCAAGGCTCAGGGCCTGTGGCGCCTGCCTGGGCAGGAGCCGCTGTTCAGCGACACGCTGGCCCTGGACATGCATGATGTCGAGGCCAGCCTGGCCGGCCCCAAGCGGCCACAGGACCGGGTTGCCCTGGGCCAGGTGCACCAGGCCTTCGACCACTTCATCGAGCTGCAGCCCAAGCCGTTGGCCAAGGAAGTGGGGCGTCTCGAGAGCGAGGGCGGTGGCGGCGTGGCGGTCGGCAACGCCGATCAGGCTGGCGAAATCGACTACAGCCATGGCGGGCAGACCTACACCCTGCGTGACGGTGCGGTAGTGATCGCCGCCATCACCTCGTGCACCAACACCTCCAACCCCAGCGTGATGATGGCCGCCGGCCTGGTGGCGAAGAAGGCCCTGGAAAAAGGCCTGCAGCGCAAACCCTGGGTCAAGAGTTCGCTGGCGCCCGGCTCCAAGGTGGTGACCGACTACTACAAGGCCGCCGGCCTTACCCCCTACCTCGACGAACTCGGCTTCGACCTGGTCGGGTATGGCTGCACCACCTGCATCGGCAACTCCGGGCCACTGGACGAAGCCATCGAAAAAGCCATCGGCAGCGCCGACCTCACGGTGGCTTCGGTGCTGTCGGGCAACCGCAACTTCGAAGGCCGCGTGCACCCGCTGGTCAAGACCAACTGGCTGGCCTCGCCACCGCTGGTGGTGGCTTACGCGCTTGCCGGCAGTGTGCGCGTCGACCTGACCCAGGACGCACTGGGCACCGGCAAGGACGGCCAACCCGTGTACCTGCGCGATATCTGGCCAAGCCAGCAGGAGATCGCCGACGCCGTGGCCAAGGTCGACACCGCGATGTTCCACAAGGAATACGCCGAGGTTTTCGCCGGCGATGCGCAATGGCAGGCCATCGAGGTACCGCAGGCGGCGACCTATGTATGGCAGGACGATTCCACCTACATCCAGCACCCACCGTTCTTCGATGACATCGGCGGGCCGCTGCCCGAGATCAGGGACATCCAGGGTGCACGCATCCTCGCCCTGCTCGGCGACTCGGTGACCACCGACCACATCTCCCCGGCCGGCAACATCAAGGCCGACAGCCCGGCCGGGCGCTACCTGCGCAGCAAGGGCGTGGAGCCTCGGGATTTCAACTCCTATGGCTCGCGACGCGGCAACCACGAGGTGATGATGCGCGGCACCTTCGCCAATATTCGCATCCGCAACGAGATGCTTGCTGGCGAGGAAGGGGGCAATACCGTGCATGTGCCCAGCGGCGAGAAGCTGTCCATCTATGACGCCGCCATGCGCTACCAGGCCGAAGGCACGCCGCTGGTGGTGATCGCCGGCCAGGAATATGGCACCGGTTCGAGCCGCGACTGGGCGGCCAAAGGTACCAACCTGCTGGGGGTCAAGGCGGTGCTGGCGGAGAGTTTCGAACGTATTCACCGCTCCAACCTGGTGGGCATGGGCGTGCTGCCGCTGCAGTTCAAGGCCGGGCAGGATCGCAAGCAACTGGGACTCACCGGCAAAGAAACGGTCGACCTGATGGGGCTTGGTGGGGCGCAGATCAAGCCGGGCATGAGCCTGCCGCTGCGCATTACGCGTGAGGATGGGCAACAGCAACAGATCGAGGTGCTGTGCCGGATCGATACGCTCAATGAAGTGGAATACTTCAAGTCAGGGGGAATTTTGCATTATGTTCTGCGGCAGATGATTCGCAGTTGACTCGGAATTTGCAGCGCCTGGGTTTTCCAGGCGCTGCGAATTGTCTCGATCACCATTCAATAAAACCCGCGGCTTGCCGATACCTGTCCAAAGCCTTGCGGATTACTCAAGCCATGCGTAACAACCAGCCGATTACCCAGAGGGAAAGGACTTTCCCTGCCCAACAACGCTTGATCTCCACCACCAATGCCAAGGGTGTGATCACTTACTGCAACGATGCATTCGTCGAGATCAGCGGTTTCACCCGCGAAGAGCTGAATGGCGCACCGCACAATCTGGTGCGCCACCCCGACGTGCCGACTGCGGTGTTCGCCCACATGTGGCAGACGCTAAAGCAAGGCTTGCCGTGGATGGGCATCGTCAAGAATCGTTGCAAATCCGGCGACCATTACTGGGTGAATGCCTACGTCACACCGATTTTCGAGAACAGCCAAGTAGTCGGTTTCGAGTCGGTGCGGGTCAAGCCCAGCGCCGAGCAGATCCGCCGCGCCGAAGCCCTCTACCAGCGTCTCAACGATGGCAAGACCGCCATCCCGCGCCGTGATCGCTGGTTGCCGGTACTGCAGGACTGGCTGCCGTTCATCCTGATCAGCCAGGTCGGGTTCCTGATTGGCAACTGGCTGGGTCACTCCTGGGGCTTTGCGCTGGCTGCCGGCCTGTCGGTCCCGCTCGGCCTGCTGGGTCTGGGCTGGCAGCAGCGTGGCCTGAAACGCCTGCTGCGCCTGGCTGAGCAGACCACCTCTGACCCACTTATCGCGCAGATGTACACCGATAGCCGAGGGGTGCAGGCACGCCTGGAGATGGCCATGCTCAGCCAGGATGCGCGCATGAAGACGTGCCTGACTCGCCTGCAGGACAGCGCCGAGCACCTCAGCGATCAAGCGCGTCAGTCCGACGCCTTGGCCCACAAGAGTTCCTCAGGCCTGGAACGGCAACGTGTGGAGACCGAACAGGTGGCTGCCGCCGTCAACCAGATGGCCGCCACCACCCAGGAAGTGGCCAACCACGTACAACGCACCGCTGACGCGACCCAGGAAGCCAATCGCCTGACCAGCCAGGGTCGGCAGATTGCCGGTGAAACCCGCGATGCCATCGAACGCCTGTCGACGGCCGTGGGCGAAACCGGCCAGACCGTGACTCAGTTGGCCAAGGACAGCGACGAAATCGGTGGTGTGGTCGACGTGATCAAGGGCATTGCCGACCAGACCAACCTGCTGGCGCTCAACGCCGCCATCGAAGCAGCCCGTGCCGGCGAGATGGGCCGTGGTTTCGCCGTGGTCGCCGATGAGGTACGCCAACTGGCCCAACGCACAGCCGAATCGACCGGGCAGATCCACGGCCTGATCGCCAAGCTGCAACAGACGGCAAACAACGCCGTGCTGACCATGGAAACCGGCCACCGTCAGGCCCGGGAGGGCGTGGACCGCGTCATGCAGGCCGACCAGGCGCTGGTGGGGATCAGCGAAGCGGTGGCCAATATTACCGACATGGCGACCCAGATAGCCGCCGCCACCGAAGAGCAGACCGCGGTGGCCGACGAGATCAGCCGCAATATCAGCACCATCGCCGAACTGGCTGACCAGACGGCGGAACAGGCGCAGCATACGGCGCAATTGAGCGAGGAGCTGACCACCACGGCCGGTAGCCAGTATTCCCTGGTGGAGCGGTTCAACCGCTAGGAGCATTGCCTACACGGTACTGCAGGAGCGGCCTTGTGTCGCTAAAGGGCCGCAAAGCGGCCCCGGCGATTACTGCGGCGAAGCTGAAATTTTGGGGCCGCCTGGCGCCCCTTTCGCGGCACAAGGCCGCTCCTACAGGGATCGCGTACAGGTGTTTTACCATTCAAGCGTCAGCCGGCTCTCGAAGTAACGTTCCTCGCCGGTCAGCGGATCGGCAAATCGCAGACTCTGCGCCAGCAGCTTCAGAGGCCGCTGATAGTCGTCCTCCTCCTTGAGCAAGTGCGGGTAGAACGGGTCATTGCAGATCCCCGCCCCCAGCGCCGCCATGTGCACACGCAGCTGATGGGTCTTGCCCGTTACCGGCGACAGTCCGTAGCGCCACAACTCGCCATTCTTCTCCAGCACTTCGGCAAACGTCTCGCTATTGGTCTCCCCTGCCACTTCATGCATGCGGAAGAACGGCTCGCCATGTACCAGACGACTTTTGTGCACCAAGGGGAATACGCGCTGCGGCAAGGCGCCAGCGATGGCTTGATAGCGCTTGTCGATACGCCTCTGCGGGAACAACTGCTGATAGGCACTGCGGGTTTGTGGATTAGCGGAAAACAGCACCAGCCCTGCGGTGTGCCGGTCGATCCGGTGCAACGGCACCAGATGCGGGTTGCCCAGGCGACGGATCAGGCGCCTTAACAGGGTTTGCTCGACATATTCACCGGTGGGTGTCACCGGCAGAAAATGCGGCTTGTCGGCCACCACCAGATGCTCATCAACATGCAGGACGGTTTCCTGCACCGGAATGGGCCGTTCGTTGGGCACCTCGCGAAAATAGTGAAGGCGCATACCGCGACGGTACGGCAAGTCGGCTGCAATCGCCCTGCCCTGGGCGTCGAGCACCCGGCCGCGAGCGAAGCGGTCGAGCCACTGTGCACGCTCGATGGCCTTGAAATGGTCGCACAGGCAATCAAGCACCGTGACCCAATTGCCGGGCGGCAGGCAGACCGTGCTGGCTTGCTGATGGGCGGGGTCGAAAGGCGTGGTCATGGCAAGGCTCGGGCATTCAAGGCCGCACATTATCCCCCAAGCCCGGCGCCTCAACCAGCCTCGACCCTCCCCTCGTTATGCGCTTTCAACCAACGTAGTACCTGCACGGCTTCCCAACGCCCGGGGTCATAGAGGGCGTAGACCAGGCCCTGGTACCCCACGACATCCAGCCCACGGTGGTAACCGGCGCGCTGGAACAAGGCCTCGATTTCTGCAAAACAGGTATTGAAATGCACCTTGCCAAAGGGCGTGCGGTCATCGGTGACCAGGCCCTCGAGGCGCAATTCCAGTACCGCGTCATACACCCGCTCCACCGGCATACGGTTGACGCTGTACTTGAGTTGCTCGACGTTGAGCATGGGTTTACCTCTATACTGTATTTATATACAGCATACGAAGAGCGACACCGCTGCGTCAATCGGCGTGAACATCACTGCAAACCCGGCAGGTAGCCCGTACCCCTGCGAATGGTCAGCACCTCACGGCGCGGCGCGCAAACCGCTACCGAGAGGTGAACCCAGCTGTCGAACTCCAGGATCAACTGGTCGAAAGGCACGACACTTTCGCTCACCCGTTGGACCACATCACGGTTGTCGACACCGATCACCGTGAAATCTGCAGCCAAGCCAAGGGTGTGCTGACTGCTGCGGACTCCGCCCACACGCGCATTCACCGCCGCGCTGCGGTACCCGCTATTGATGATGATGGGGCGTTCGAACAACCCTCGCACTTGCTCGAGCACCTGGCAAAGCAGGCGCAGATTACTTATCACCTCGGGCGAGGGGGCGTTGTCCAGCCCTTCTCTTGCGGCAGTCTGCGAAGTGATCATTTCCGTCAGGGTAAAATGTGGCGTGATGAACATGGCGTGGTTCTCGATGACAATGCAAATGAGCCGATGACACTTCATCGGCCCGTCATCATCGCCTCCACTGAGCGAGCGATGCAGGAGGGTGGGCTTTCCTGCTTCCCTTCAAGGAGCAAGGAAAGCTACCACCTGCTCGGTATCGAATGGCCAGTGCAGCTCAGCCGAGGTATCGCTGCGCCGCAACACCGGGATGATCAACCCATAGCGCTCGAACAGCCCCTCGTCATCGGCAATGTCGACCAGTTCGATCAGCAAGCCATGCTCGACCAGGGGCATGAGCACGGATTCGGCCACTTCGCACAGGTGGCACCCGACGGTGCCGAAAAGTTGGCATTCAGGCAGCATGGGGCAAGACTCGATTTGGCTGTGGAAAGAAGCCTATTCTAGGTCCGTCCTTGCCCCTGTGCACCTGACCTCGCTCAATCCTGGCTGGTGGCCCCGATCCGGTGCAGCGACAGATCCGCGCCCTGGAATTCCTGCTCATGACTCAAGCGCAGGCCGTGTAGCTGGCGAATCAGACCGTACACGGCAAAACCACCGAGCAGCGCGACCGCTACCCCTGCCAGGCTGCCCAGCAACTGGCTGATCAAGCTGACCCCGCCCATGCCACCCAACACCGCCTGGCCAAACACGCCGCAGGCAATCCCTCCCCACAGGCCGCACAAACCATGCAGTGGCCATACCCCGAGCACATCGTCTATTTTCCAGCGGTTCTGCGCAGCCGTGAAGCTCCAGACGAACAGCACGCCGGCCACCAGCCCGGTGGCCAGCGCACCAATGGGGTGCATGAGATCAGAACCGGCGCAGATTGCCACCAGGCCGGCCAGCGGCCCGTTATGCAAGAAGCCGGGGTCATTGCGGCCGGCCAGCAAGGCCGCCAGGGTGCCGCCGACCATGGCCATCAGCGAGTTGATCGCCACCAGGCCGCTGACCCCCTGCAGTGTCTGGGCACTCATCACGTTGAAACCGAACCAGCCGATGATCAGGATCCACGAGCCCAGCGCCAGGAACGGAATACTCGACGGCGCGAAGGCGACCAGGCGGCCTTCGCGATAACGCCCGCGCCGCGCACCCAGCAGCAGCACCGCCGCCAGCGCCAGCCAGCCGCCCATGGCATGTACCACCACCGAGCCTGCAAAATCATGAAACGGCGCACCGAAGCGTGCCTGCAGCCAGGCCTGCGCGCCAAAGTTGCCATTCCACACCACGCCCTCGAAGAAGGGGTAGATGAACGCCACGATCAGCGCCGTGGCGCACAGCTGCGGCGCGAAACGCGCACGTTCGGCGATACCTCCCGAGATGATCGCGGGGATTGCCGCAGCGAACGTCAGCAGGAAAAAGCACTTGACCAGGGCATAACCGTGGTCGACAGCCAGCTGCGGCGCAGGCTGCAGGAAATTTACGCCGTAGGCGATCCAGTAACCGATGAAGAAGTACACCAGCGCGGAGATGGCGAAATCGCTGAGGATCTTCGACAACGCATTGACCTGGTTCTTGTGGCGCACGGTACCCACTTCAAGAAAGGCGAAGCCGGCGTGCATGGCAAGCACCAGAATGGCGCCCATGAGGATGAACAGGGTATTGGAGCCATGGACGAGAGCGTCCATCGCACTGTGCGTGTTTTCCATGAAAGTGGCAGGCCTGCTTGAAAAAGCACCAGGACAGCTCAAGAACCTGCATCCCTGCACCGAATCGGTGCCAGCTTTTGCCCTGTTTTGCTGAAGCGGGCGCAGCCTGCGTGGTTTTTTCTTGGGTTTGTCGTGGATTGGGTTAAGGTTTATCGGTATCCGACTGGATCATTGCCCAGCTTCGGCGCACCGCTGCGGGATACGCCCCGCGTTGTGGCAAAACTCAGTAGCAAGGGCCATACCAGCAACGCTACTGAACCTTCCCGGCGCCCCATCACTCGAACTACCAACACACCTGAACAGGGAGAGCACCATGGCCAGCAAATCGGCAAAGACTGCACAAGAGATATTGATGGCTGACTTCCAGGCCTTGGTTCGTGACACCGAGAAACTGCTGGCCGATACCGCCAACCTGGCAGGCGACCAGGCCGACGAGCTGCGCGAGCAGATCCACGACCGCCTGACCCAGGCCCGCGAAACCCTGCAGCTGACCCAGGACTCGGTGCGTGAACGCGGTCAGGCAGCCCTCGGCAGCGCCGAGCAATACGTGCAGGAAAACCCTTGGCAGGCCATTGGTATTGCCGCAGGGGTCGGCCTGCTGATCGGCCTGCTGGCCAATCGGCGCTAAGGAGTTCCCATGGAGAATGACAGCATGGCTACTAGCGTCTCGGGCAAACGCCTGGGCGCGGCGCTGCTGGGGCTGCTGCACAGCCACATCGAACTGTTCGGCATCGAACTGCAGGAGCAGAAGGCGCGCACCTTGAGCCTGCTGCTGTTCGCCGGCCTGGCGCTGGTGTTTGCGCTGCTGCTGTTGACAGCCCTGTCCGGCTTGCTGCTGGTACTGTTGTGGGACAGCTACCGGCTGGCCGGCATCATCGGCCTGTGCATTTTCTACGGCGCGGCGGCGGTGTTTTGCGGCCTGCGCCTGAAAGCGGCCGTGTTCGATGAGTCTTCACCGTTTGGTGCGACCCTCGAAGAACTGGCCAAGGACCGGGAGCGACTGTTGCCATGAGCCTGCCTGAACTGCCGAATACCCGTAACCCACGGGAACTGCGCAAGGCGTTGCTGCGCCTGCGCCTGGAAATGCACCGCCAGGAAATCCGCCAGGAATCCGGCCAGCTGCTGCAACCCTTGCAGCGCTTGCGCGGTATGGGCAGCTCGCTGCATGACGGGTTGGGGATCAAGCATGCGCCGTTGTGGGGTATCGGCGCCGTCGTGGCGTTGGGCTTTCTGACCGGCAAAGGGGTGCGCAGCGGCAACCTCAGCCGCCTGGTTCGGCTGGGGACCAGCCTGCTGCCACTGGTGCGCCTCTACCTGCAAGGCAACCGACGCCCCTGAGCAGCATGCCGGCCCTGATCCTACAGGGCCGGCCTCGACCTGCCCCTTGCACGCCCGGTCACGACGCAGGAAGCTATACCCCTCGATCGACAGGAGACCGCGCCTTGGACTGGCAAACCCTGCTCACCCGCGAACGCTTGGGCAAAGCCCTCTACAGCGCCGAAGAACTAGGCCGCAGCCCATTCCACAAAGACCACGACCGGATCATCTTCTCGGGTGCATTTCGCCGCCTCGGGCGCAAGACCCAGGTCCACCCCGTCTACAGCAACGACCACATCCACACACGCCTGACCCATTCCCTGGAGGTCAGCTGCGTTGGCCGCTCGCTGGGCATGCGCGTAGGCGAAACACTGCGCGACAGCCTGCCCGCCTGGTGCGAACCCAGCGACCTGGGCATGATCGTGCAATCGGCCTGCCTGGCTCATGACATTGGCAACCCGCCGTTCGGCCATTCTGGTGAAGATGCCATTCGCCACTGGTTCCAGCAGGCCGCCGGGCGTGGCTGGCTGGACGACATGAGCGATGACGAGCGCGCCGATTTCCTCAACTTCGAAGGCAATGCTCAAGGCTTTCGCGTGCTCACCCAACTCGAGTACCACCAGTTCGAAGGCGGTACCCGGCTGACCTACGCCACCCTTGGCACCTATCTCAAATACCCCTGGACCGCCCGGCATGCCGACGCACTCGGCTACAAGAAGCACAAGTTCGGCTGCTACCAGAGCGAACTGCCGCTGCTCGAGCAGATTGCCCGCAAGCTCGGCCTGCCACTGCTCGAGGAACAACGCTGGGCCCGCCACCCCTTGGTTTACCTGATGGAGGCTGCAGACGACATCTGCTACGCCCTTATCGACCTGGAAGACGGCCTGGAGATGGAGTTGCTGCACTACCCCGAGGTCGAGGCACTGCTGCTCGACCTGGTCGGCGATGACCTGCCGGAAACCTATCGTCAGCTTGGCCCCGCCGACTCCCGGCGACGCAAACTGGCCATCTTGCGCGGCAAAGCCATCGAGCACCTGACCAACGCCGCCGCCCGCGCCTTCGTCGAGCAGCAACAGGCCTTGCTGAGCGGCCGCCTGAGCGGTGACCTGGTCGAGCATATGCACGGCCCGGCCAAGCGCTGCGTGCTGCAGGCCAAGGACATGGCGCGCAACAAGATCTTCCAGGACAAACGCAAGACGCTGCATGAGATCGGCGCCTATACCACCCTTGAGATCCTTCTCAACACGTTTTGCAGCGCCGCGCTGGAACAGCATGGCGGGCGCACCCCTTCGTTCAAGAGCCGGCGCGTGCTCGATTTGATCGGAAACAGCGCACCCAATCCACACGACTCCTTGCACAAGGCCTTCCTGCGCATGATCGACTTCATCGCGGGCATGACCGACAGCTATGCCAGCGAGATGGCACGGGAAATGACCGGGCGTTCGAGCCCGACTTGATGACAGCCCAGCGTCGCCCGGTATCGCACCGAGCGACGCGACTTAGCTGAAGAAACTTCCTACAAACACCACGCCTTTATAAACGCCAACTAAACACACCCATAAAAAGTTACTAAAACGCACTGAGCGACGAAGTAATTTCTTACACTTCGTAGCTCATATTGCTTTCTGTTGTAGGCCGTTTCCCATATAAAGCGAATCGCCCTTCCGCTACCCCCCGAAAACTTGCAAGTGGGGTAAGGTGCCACCTGCCTCCGCCATCCGTTGCAGGGAACTTGAACATGAATACCGTATTTATCGTCGATGACCATCCAGTCATTCGCCTTGCTGTACGCATGCTGCTCGAAAACCAGAATTACAAGGTTGTGGGCGAATCGGACAACGGTGTGGATGCCATGCAACTGATTCGCGAGACCCAGCCCGAACTGGTGATACTGGACATCAGCATCCCCAAGCTTGACGGCCTGGAAGTGCTATCGCGGTTCCAGGCGATGGCCGTGCCGCATAAAGTGCTGGTCCTCACCGCGCAGTCCCCGGCACTTTTCGCCGTCCGCTGCATGCATTCGGGCGCAGCGGGTTATGTATGCAAGCAGGAAGACTTGAGCGAGCTGCTCAGCGCAATCAAGGCCGTGCTGGCCGGGTACAACTACTTCCCCAGCCAGGCCATCCATAACACTCACGAATCAGCGGACGCCGACCTGCGCCTCTTCCGACTCGTTAATGATCGCGAACTGATGGTTCTGCAACTTTTCGCCCAAGGCCGGAGTAATCAGGAGATTGCCAAAGGCATGTTCCTCAGCAACAAGACCGTCAGCACTTACAAGAAGCGTCTCATGCAAAAACTGCAGGTCGACACCTTGGTCGACCTGATCGAAATGGCCAAGCGCAACGCACTGGTCTGAGGTTTTCGATGCTGCAATTGATTACCTGCCTTGGGCTCGTCCTGGCGTTGACCTGCGATCTGGCGCAAGCTGCTTCCCACGAAGTCATGCCCTATACGTTGCTGGCCCGTTCATCGGCCGTGCCACCCAAGCTGACGTTGACGGAACGACAAAAAAAGTGGCTGAACAACCGGCATGCCCTGATTCTCGGTACCTCGGCGCCCGACTATCCGCCTTTCGACATCACCGGTGGCGGGCAGGTCTACCAAGGCCTCACCGCCGAATATGCCAGCCTGATCGGCAAAGCGCTGAACCTGCCGGTTCAGGTCAAGCGCTACCCCCACCGGATTGCAGCGGTAGAGGCGCTGCAACGGGGCGACATCGACCTGCTTGGTAGCGCCAATGGTTACGAAGCGGCCATCAAGGGCCTGACGCTGTCACAACCTTATGCCGCCGACCAGCCCGTACTGGTCACACGGGAGGACGAACAGCGCGCCCTCAACAGTGGCCTGGGTGGCATGCGCCTGGGCATGCTCTACCACTACCTGCCCCAGGAGGGCATCCGTTCCGCCTACCCTCAGGCCGAAGTGCTGGCGTTCGGCTCATCCACCCAAGCCCTCAACGCCGTGGCATTTGGTCAAGCCGACGTGTTCATCGGCGACACCCTTTCGACACACTACCAGCTCAATCGCGGCCACCTGCCACGTCTACGCATGGCCAGTTTCGGTCAGCATGAGAACGTCGGTTTCAGTTTTGCCCTGCGTGCTCAGGACGTGCAGCTCAACGCACTGGTCAATCAGACGCTGGCACGCCTGTCCGGCGTCGAACGTGCTGCCATTTACAAGCGCTGGAGCGCGGGCGGCGAACTGCTGCTGAGTGACCGCAAACTGCAGCTGACGCCCGAGGAGCAGCAGTGGCTGCTCGGCCACCCGGTCATGAAAGTCGCCATCGACGAAACGGCGGCTCCCCTTTCCTACTTCGACGGCACCGGCCATTTTCGCGGAATAACCGCCGATCTGCTCGACCTCATACGTCTGCGTACCGGCCTGCGCTTCGAGGTGCAGCGAGCCAACGGCATCGCCGATATGCTCGCCCAGCTCGAAAGCGGACAGGTGAACATGCTTGCCGCGCTTGCCAACGACAGCATCACAGACAAACGCCTGCACCTGAGCCGCCCCTACCTTGAAAGCCCACATGTGCTGGTCACCCGAGCCAAGGATGAACAGTACGATGCTCTGGAGCAGCTGAATGGGCGGCGCATTGCCATCTCCCGCTACAGCAACCTGGACGACCTTCTGGCAGCTCGCTTTCCCCAGATCGGCTGGATCCAGACCGAGAGCTCCTATTATTCCGTGGCACTGCTCAACAGTGGCGCCGTCGACGCCGTGATCACCCCATTGATCGACGCCAACCACGCCCTGGCAGGCAACGGCGACCTGACCATTCGCAGTACGGTGGCCAGCGAGCCGACCGTCTTTGCCATGGCCACTCGCGAACAGGACATGCCCCTTGCCTCGATTCTCGACAAGGCACTGCTGAGCATTTCGCCGGAAGAGCTCGGCGTCATCAACAACCGCTGGCGCGGCTACGATGTGCACGAAGATGCCAGCTGGCAAGCGCTGCGACGCCTGATCCTGCAAGTGCTGCTGGGCACTGGCCTGTTGCTGTTGCTGGCCCTGGCCTGGAACGCCCGCCTGCGCGGGCAGATCAAACAGCGCCAACGCGCCGAACGCGCGCTGAACGATCAGCTGGAATTCATGGGTGCGTTGCTCAATGGCACCCCGCACCCGATGTACGTGCGTGACCGGGAAGGCCGCCTGCAAAGTTGCAACGCCAGCTACCTCGAGGCGGTTCAATCCAGCCTGGAGGACGTGATGGGCAAACGCCTGGAAGAATGCCCGTTCACGGGTGCCGAGCAAACGCGCCAGATTCAGGCCGACTATCAGCAGGTGATGGCCGCTGGCGTGCCGCTGATCATCGATCGGCCTCTGCGCTCCCATGAGCGGGAAATGACCATCTACCACTGGATCCTGCCTTATCGGGATTCGCTGGGTGAAGTGCAGGGCATCATTGGCGGCTGGATCGACATCAGCGAGCGTCGCAAGCTGGTTCAGGAACTGCGCGACGCCAAGCGCCTGGCCGACGACGCCAACCGCGCCAAGAGTACCTTCCTTGCCACCATCAGCCACGAGATCCGCACCCCGATGAATGCGGTCATCGGCATGCTCGAACTGGCGCGCAGGCGCGCCTTGCAAGGGCAGGCGGACCCTGCCTCTCTGAAGGTCGCCCACGATTCGGCCAGGGATCTGCTGGGCCTGATCGGCGATATCCTGGATATCGTGCGCATCGAGTCAGGGCACCTGTCCCTCAGTCCAGAACCCGTCGCCCCCGCAGTGCTGGTCGAGTCCGTTGGCCGCGTGTTCGATGGCCAGGCCCGACAGAAAGGCCTCGCCCTGGAAGTGAGCATCAGCCCCGGCGCCCGCGGCCATGCGATGCTCGACCCACTGCGCTTCAAGCAGGTTTTGTCCAACCTTGTCAGCAATGCGATCAAGTTTACCGAGCAAGGGCAGATCCACATCACGCTCGGATTACGCGACGAAGGCCCTGACGTGCCACCGACGCTGGAGCTTGAGGTGCGTGACAGCGGCATCGGTATTCATGACGATGACCTGCAGCGGGTGTTCAATCCGTTCGTGCAGGCCAATCCACACAGCGAGGGTGCCCGCGCAGGTACCGGGTTGGGGCTGGCAATCTGCCGTAGCCTGACCGAGATGATGGGTGGCAACCTGAGCATCAAGAGCCTGCCGGACTTTGGTACGCAGGTTCGCCTGATGATGCCGCTGATGTGCGTGGATGCACCGGTGGCATGCGAACTGGAGGTCGAAGAGGTCGAAGTACCCGCCCCCGACCTGAAGGTGCTGGTTATAGACGATCATCCTGCCAACCTGATGTTGATGACGCAGCAGCTTGGCTACCTGGGGCTGAGCCATGCCAGCGCCAGCGACGGCCGCAAAGGCCTGGAGCAATGGCGCCAGGCGCCGTACGACGTGCTGTTGCTCGATTGCAACATGCCGCACATGAACGGTTACCAGGTCGCCACCGCCATTCGATGTGAAGAACGCCAGCGCCAGCGACGGCGTTGCGTCATTCTCGGCTATACCGCGAACGCCCAACCCGAAGTCAGGCAAAAGTGCCTTGGCGCCGGCATGGACGATTGCCTGCTCAAACCCCTCACCCTGCGTACGCTCAGCCAGAGCCTGGCAAAGATCACGCCCGGTCGACGGCCTGCGCCAGCCTCACCCTTCAACGTTGCGGGCCTGGCTGCCATCGTCGGCAACAATGCCGCCAACCGTTCGCGGTTTCTCACGGTGGTGCACGCCAGCCTGCAGGATGACCTGGCGCTGCTCATGAGCCTCGACCCCCGGCTTCAAGCTGCCGAAATACGCGAGCAGGCGCACAAGATCCTCAGCGCGGCGCGGCTGCTGGAGGCCAAGGGCATGATGGAGGCCTGCACGGCCCTGGAGGAACAGCGTTCGTCTGCAGCGTGCATCAAACTGCAGCGGCAGGTACTGGCACGGCATATGCGCCGCGTGGAGAAAGCGCTGGCCAGGGAACTGACCAGGGCCTGACGGAGCGACGCCCGTGCGGGGCGCCGCTCAGGTACGCATCAGGAAGCCGGGTTGATCGGCTTTTCTGGGTACCAGGCGTCCAGCAGCGGGCTGACTTCGATGTTGGTCAGTTCGCTGCGGCCCTTGAGCCAGGCTTCGACAGCGGCGCGCTGCTCTTCGGTGACCGAGCCACGCTTTTCCGAGCACACCAGGCCGAAATCATCGCCGCCGACATAGTCCAGGCCGTTGGCATCCATGGCTTCTGCCAGGAAAGCGTCGAGGAAGGCATCGATGGCTTCGTCGGACAGGTCTTCCTTGAAACCCAGGTTCAGTTCGAAACCCAGCTCCTGGAATTCATCAACGCACAGCTTCTTGCGCAGACGACGGGAACGGTTGGTAGCCATGAAACAATCCTCTTGAGTAATAACGCGCGGCACTTTACCAGTTTCCGCGTCACAAAGGCGCTTTTCCGTCGAACGTGGCGCATGAGCGCTGCGCTTGGGGCATAATGCGCTCTATATTTCATCCTGGGGTGATCATCTCTTACAGCCCCATTATCTTTTTCCCTCGTCCGCAGGGTATTTAATCCATATGATCAAAAAGCTCCGCCCCTTCGTTCTCGCCAGCCTGCTGCTGCCGCTCGCATTGCCAAGCCAAGCTGCCGCCGTCAATACCACCCTGCCGCCGAAAGTCCAGCAGGCGCTCAAGGCCAATAAACTGCAGGACAGCGCACTGTCGCTGGTCATGCTGCCGCTGAACGGCCCAGGCACTGCCACCGTGTTCAACGCCGATGTCTCGGTCAACCCGGCTTCGACCATGAAGCTGGTCACCACCTACGCCGCCCTTGAACTGCTCGGCCCGACGTTCCAGTGGAAAACCGAGTTCTACACCGATGGCACCCTGAGCAACGGCGTGCTCAATGGCAACCTCTACCTCAAGGGCGGCGGCGACCCCAAGCTGAACATGGAAAAACTCTGGCTGCTGATGCGTGACCTGCGCGCCAACGGCGTGCGCACCGTTACCGGCGACCTGGTGCTGGACCGCAGCCATTTCGTGCAGCCCAACCTGCCGCAGTTCGACGATGACGGCGGCGACGTCAACAAGCCATTCCTGGTCAAGCCCGACTCGCTGATGATCAACCTCAAGGCCCTGCGCTTCGTTGCCCGCAACGACGGTGGCAAGGTCACAGTGGCCGTCGAACCACCGATCGCCAGCATCCACATCGTCAACCAGGTCAAGGCCGTGGCTTCCAAGCAGTGCAGCGGCGACGTGCGCTACAACCCGGTGCCGCAGGCCGACGGCATCAGCGTGACCGTCACCGGCCAGCTGGGCGATGGCTGCAACTCGCAAACCTACCTGTCGCTGCTTGACCACCCGACCTACGCTGCAGGCGCCGTGCGGGCGATCTGGAACGAGCTGGGCGGCAGCATCCAGGGCCGTGACCGCTTCGAGAATGTGCCGAAGAGCGCACGCCTGCTGGCCCGGGCTTTCTCGCCCGACCTGGTTGAAGTGATCCGCGACATCAACAAGTACAGCAACAACACCATGGCCCAGCAGCTGTTCCTGAGCCTGGGTGCACAGTTCCGCACCGACGCCGATGGCGACGATGCCCGTGCCGCGCAGCGTGTGGTGCGCCAGTGGCTGGCGAAGAAAGGCATTACCGCGCCGCACCTGGTGATGGAGAACGGCTCCGGCCTGTCGCGCGCCGAGCGGGTCAGCACCCGCGAGATGGCGGCATTGCTGCAGGCCGCATGGAACAGCCCCTATTCGGCCGAGTTCATCAGCTCGATGCCGCTGGTGGGCATGGACGGCACCATGCGCAAACGCCTCAAGCGCACCGCCATGTCCGGTGAAGGGCACATCAAGACCGGCACCCTGAACACCGTGCGGGCGATCGCCGGCTTCAGCCGCGACAGCAACGGCAACACCTGGGCGGTGGCGGCGATCCTCAACGATCCGAAGCCGTGGGGTGCCTCGCAAGTGCTCGACCAGGTACTGCTGGACCTGTATCGCCAGCCGAAGCTGAACAACAGCACGACCGCTGCTACCCAATGATCCTGAGATAACCTGCACTGGCCTCTTCGCGGGGCAAGCCTGCCCCACAGGTACTCCACAGGTCTTGGGACTGTGGAGTACCTGTGGGGCAGGCATCAGGTCAGTTCTGCCTCTACCCGATCGCGACCTGCCTGCTTGGCCGCATACACCCCGGCATCGGCCCGCAGCAACAAGGCATCCGCCCCTTCCCCCGGGCGCCACCCAGCCACACCGAAGCTCGCGGTCACCTTGCCGACCCCTTCGACCGGTACGCTGCGCACGCATTGCCACAGCTCCATGGCCAGCATCCGCGCCTGCTCGGCGTTGCTACCCGGACACAGCACCATGAACTCCTCCCCGCCCAACCGACAGAACACATCGGTACGGCGCAAGCGCTGCGCGATACGCTGGCACAAGCTGCGCAACACATGGTCACCCACGGCATGGCCGTACTGATCGTTGATCCTCTTGAAATGGTCAATGTCGAGCATGATTACCGCCAGGTCCAGCTCATCGCGCTGGGCGCGTTCCAGTTCGATCTTGATTCGCTCCTGGAAATAGCGTCGGTTATGAATGCCGGTAAGCGCATCGGTGACCGACAGTGCACGCAACTCTTCCTCGACCCCTTTGAGGTCGGAGATGTCGGTAAGGTAGCCATGCCACAGCGTGCAACCGTCCTCGCCGGGCTCCGGCGTCGCTTCGCCACGTACCCAGCGCAACCCGGCACGCGGCAGGCACACCCGGTACTCTTCGCGCCACGGCGAAAGGTGTTCGGCGGAGTAGCGCACTGACCGGCGCACGCGCTCCAGGTCATCAGGATGAATGCGTTCGAATACCGCCGTGGCGTCCTCGCGCAGCAATTGCAGGTCGACTTCGTAGATGTCGAACAACCCTTGGCTGGCATAGGGGAAGCGTGAGTGACCATCGGCATCCAGCTGGTATTGATAGATCCCGCCAGGTACTTCTGCACTGAGCTTTTCCAGCAAGCGATCACGCAGAGCCAAGGCCTCGTGCACCCGGCGCCGCTCGGTGACATCGATGCAGATCGCCAGGTAACCGACCCAGAGCCCCTGCTCATCAAGCACGGCAGTCACCAGCATGTTGGCCAGCAAATGGCTGCCATCCTTGCGTAGCAAGGTCCACTCGCCCGGTTCGCCACTACTGTCCTGAATGGTCTCGGCGAACATCGCCTGGCCACCGGCGATGTGCCGCCCGTAGCGCAGGCTCAAGGCATGGGCGCGCTGGCCGAGCTCTTCGGGCATCACCAGGTCTTCCAGTTGCAGGTGCCCGATAGCTTCAGCTGCCGAATAACCCAGCATGCGCTCGGCACCGGCGTTGAAGGTGCTGACTTCGCCCTTGAGGCTGGTCGCAATGATGGCCACCTGGGTAGCGGCATTCAGTACGCTGCGCAGCTGGTTGTGGGTATCACGCAGCGACTGCTCGCTGATCTGCAGCTGCGCCGTGCGCTGATCGACCAGGCTCAAGGCGCGTTGGCGCTGGCTGAACAGGCTGTAGAGCAACGCGCTCAGCAACAGGCTGAGCAACCCGCCGAGCAGGCCCACAGCCAAGGCGGCGGAGGATTGGTTGGCCCGCAGGAATGCCTGGCTCGGGCGGATATCGAGCTGGAAATGGTGGTCAGCAAGGTGCAGTAACTGCGTATTGACCAACGCCAGCGCAGCCATCGGGTTCTGCGAATCGAACAGCACTTCATGGCCATCGCGCCCGCTCGGGTCGATGATACGCACCACCAGGTTGTCATCCGCAGCCACGGGCAGGCCTTCAGTGAGGATCTGGCGGATGTTCAGCAAGGCCATGACATAGCCCGCTGGCGGGCCACCCGGTCGTGCGTCGGAAAACACCGGCGCAACCATCAGCAGCCCACGGCTATGGTCGGGAGCGACGTTTATCACGTCCAGCGGCTCGGAAACAGCCATGCTGCCTGGCCGAAGCGCCCGCACCAAGGCCTGCTCGCGGGCCGGCTGGCTGCGAAGGTCAAGCCCGTAGGGTTGCCCCTGCAATGTGTCGGCTTGTGTGTAAAGCACCGGATAGTAATGGTCGCGCCTTGGCGAAGGGTGCCAGTTGCCTGCAGCATCCAGCTCGCGGATCAGGTAGACCTGAGCCAGCCAGGCACTGGCCTGGCGCTCGAACTCGCGCCGCTGGCCGACCTCGACCCGCGGCGCCCAGGAATAGGCCTGGGTTCGCTGCAGCAATGGCCGGGCATAGCCATCGAATTCGTTGGGAGTAATTTCGTTGGAGTAGGTAAAGAAGCGCCGCAAGCCATCCAGGCGTTGCTCCTGGTCGTCGAAACGTTCGGCGATGCGGCTATAGCGCTCGCTGGCCAGCAGCTCGAAGCGCTGGCGCAACTGCTGCTTGTAGAATGCCTGCGCGGCCAGCGCCAGGGCGGCCGACAGCAGAACGCCGGCCACCAACGTCACCAGCGCCACCGCCCAGGCAGCCATCGCCTCGCTGCACAAGCCCAGCACCTTCGCACGCACGCCCCACTTCGACATAGACCGATCTCATCACGTCAGCGTCCTGCGAATTCTCTGGCCCTGTGCAGAGTTATAGCTATTGGCCATTAGGCGCGCAATGCGCCTCGTCGAATTAACGCAATTGCAGGCGCCAAGCGCGGTGGATGCGGTTGTTGCGGGCGAAATCCGGGTCCAGGGTCTGGGCGCTGATTTCTTCCACCGCATAGCGCGTGCTCACATGCTCATCGAGTTGGAACTTACGGAAGTTGTTGGAGAAATACAGCACGCCACCGGGTGCCAGGCGAGCCATGGCCAGGTCGAGCAGTTGCACATGGTCGCGCTGAACATCGAACACCCCTTCCATGCGTTTGGAGTTGGAGAAGGTCGGCGGGTCGATGAAGATCAGGTCGTAGTCGTCGCGGTTGGCTTCCAGCCAAGCCATGACATCGCCCTGCTCCAGGCGGTTACGCTCGGAGAAGCCGTTCAGCGACAGGTTGCGCCGCGCCCAGTCCAGGTAGGTTTTCGACAGGTCGACACTGGTAGTGCTGCGCGCACCGCCCTTGGCCGCATGCACGGTGGCAGTGGCGGTGTAGCAAAACAGGTTGAGGAAACGCTTGCCGTTGGCCTCGCGCTGGATGCGCATGCGCATCGGCCGATGGTCGAGGAACAGCCCGGTGTCGAGGTAATCGGTGAGGTTGACCAGCAACTTCACGCCGCCTTCGCTGACCTCCTGGAAACGCCCTTCGGTAGCCTGACGCTCGTACTGGCGTGTGCCGCTCTGGCGCTCGCGGCGCTTGAGCACCACACGCTGCGGGTCGATATTCAGTGCCTGGGGTATCGCCGCCAGGGCATCCAGCAAGCGCGCCTGGGCCTTGTCCGGGTCGATCGAACGGGGGGCTGCGTATTCCTGCACGTGCACCCAGTCCTGATAGAGGTCGACGGCCAAGGCATACTCAGGCATGTCCGCATCGTACAAGCGGTAGCAGTCGACCTGCTCACGGCGGGCCCATTTGCCGAGCTGCTTGAGGTTTTTCTGCAAGCGGTTGGCGAACATCTGCGCGCCTTCCGACAAGCGTGCCGGCTCGCTTGCCACTGCTGCAGGGCTGCGGGCCTCGCCATGATCGGCCTGGGCTTCGCGACGCTCGCCGGTGACGAACTGGTCAGGCTGGACCTTGAACAGCAGCAGCTTGCACGGCAAGGCGCCGTTCCAGAAGGCATATTGCTTGTGGCTGCGGATGCCCATGCGCTTGCCCAGCTCCGGCGCGCCTGTGAACACCGCCGCCTCCCAGCCCATGCAGGCCTGGCGCAGGCGCTCGCCAACGTTCTGGTAGAGGTACAACAGGCTGGCCTCGTCACCCAGGCGCTCGCCGTAGGGCGGGTTGCTGATGACCAGGCCTTTCTGGTTCTGGTCCGGGCGCGGCTCGAAGGTGCTGACTTCGCCCTGGTAGATCTTCACCCAGTCGCCCAGGCCTGCGCGCTCGACGTTGTTGCGCCCCGGCTGGATCAGCCGCGGGTCGGCTTCATAACCGCGGATCCACAGTGGCGGCTTGGCCAGGCCAGCCTGCGCGCGGGCCTGACCCTCTTCGTGGACCTTGCGCCAGGTGGCGGGTACGTGGCCCAGCCAAGCACTGAAGCCCCAACGCTCACGCTTGAGGTTGGGGGCAATGTCGGCGGCGATCATGGCCGCTTCCACCAGGAAGGTACCTACACCGCACATCGGGTCGGCCAAGGCACCACCTTCGGCGGCAATGCGCGGCCAGCCGGCGCGGATCAGCACCGCAGCCGCCAGGTTTTCCTTCAGCGGCGCGGCACCTTGCTGCAAGCGGTATCCGCGCTGGTGCAGGCTGTGGCCGGACAGGTCAAGGGAGAGGATCGCTTCGCCACGGTCCAGGCGCAGGTGCACGCGCACATCCGGGTCGACCTTTTCCACCGACGGGCGCAGGCCCTCACGGTTGCGCAGCTTGTCGACGATTGCGTCCTTGACCTTGAGCGCACCGAAGTGGGTGTTGTCGATACCTGAACCATGGCCGCTGAATTCCACGGCCAGGGTGCCGTCGGCGGCCAGATGGTCGGCCCAGTCGACGGCGTGCACGCCATCGTAGAGCTCGTCTGCGTTCTTCATCGAGAAGCGCTTGAGTACCAGCAACACGCGGTTTGCCAGGCGCGACCAGAGGCACAGGCGGTAGGCGGTTTCCATGTCGGCGGCGCCACGAATGGCCGAGGTGTGCTCACGCACTTCGTCCAGGCCGAGGCCTCGGGCCTCTTCGGCAAGCAGGCCTTCCAGGCCTTTGGGGCAGGTGAGATAGAGTTCGAAACGGTCCGACATGAGTATTCCAGCGCCTTGGGCTATGTAAGTGACGAGGCGACGCATCGCCTTGCCGATGTTTGCCCGAACGCCCTTCCAGCAAGCGTCCGAGTGGCCTTCCCCGCTGCATCATCGCAGGCGGGTGAGCCGGGCCGCCTGATCCATCTGCCGCTCGCCAGGGGGCAAAAACAGCTTAGATCATCAGGCAGTACCAATAGATTCCGTCGACTGAAGGACAGATGTGACCCTTCGTCGCATTACTGAATATTTCTGTCACGCCGCCGCAACGCTGGCGAAATGACGTCAAGGTTCGGCAAACCCCGATCAGAGCAGGCTCAACGTCAAACAAGGTTGAGTCGCATTTATTTACTTATCCTCTCACCCTTGGAAAGGTTACGTGCTTATGACAAATCGATCATTCACACGGTGACCTGCATTCGATAGAACTGGTCTCAGGCCGCTTCGCAACGAGGCGGCACTTTCAGCTCGCCACGCCGGCAGCGAGCGCAAACCGGCAGAAAGACTCTGCCCGGCCTCGGAGAGGCCGACGGGACATTACAGTCAACAAGTGAGGGCAACACCCTATGAGAAGACTTAAGCGTGATCCGTTGGAAAGAGCATATTCACGTGGCTACCAATACGGGGTCACCGGCAAATCCCGCGAACTTTGCCCCTTTACTCTTCCTTCAGTTCGCCAAGCCTGGATCAACGGCTGGCGCGAAGGGCGCGGTGATAACTGGGACGGAATGACTGGCACCGCTGGCATCCATAGACTCAACGAAAATCACGCCGTTGGCTGAACGAGGACACTGAATTCGAGTTACCATGCGCGCCCCATCCGGGCGGCGGGCTACGGCCCAGGGGCCCCTTGACGGGGCCCTTTTTTATGCCTGCCTTCAGGCCTTGGGCATTGCCGCGATCGCATCTACCGCCTCGCGAATCAGCGCCGGCCCCCTGTAGATGAAGCCTGAATAGATCTGCACCAGGCTCGCCCCGGCGGCGATCTTCTCTGCCGCATGACGGCCTTCGGTGATGCCACCGGCGGCGATGATCGGCAGCTTGCCACCCAGCTCGCCAGCCAGCACCTTCACAATGTGCGTACTCTTCTCGAGCACTGGCGCGCCCGACAGGCCACCGGCCTCACCTCCATGCTCAAGTGCTTCGACGCCCTCGCGACCCAGGGTGGTGTTGGTGGCAATCACCGCATCCATCCCCGACTCCATCAGCGCTGCAGCCACCAGTGCGGTTTCCTCGTCGCTCATGTCCGGTGCAATCTTGATCGCCAACGGCACGCGCTTGCCATGTGCCGCAGCCAGCTGCTCTCGGCGTTCGGCCAGGGCATCGAGCAACTGCTTGAGCGAGTCGCCGAACTGCAGGCTGCGCAGGCCAGGAGTGTTCGGCGAGCTGACATTGACGGTGATGTAGCTGGCTTCGGTATAGACCTTGTCCAGGCAGATCAGGTAGTCATCGACCGCACGTTCGACCGGTGTATCGAAGTTCTTGCCGATATTGATCCCCAGCACCCCGTCGTAGCGCGAAGCGCGCACACGCTCGAGCAGATGATCGACGCCCAGGTTGTTGAAGCCCATGCGATTGATGATCGCCGTCGCCTGCGGCAGGCGGAACAGCCGCGGCTTGGGGTTGCCAGGCTGCGCGCGCGGGGTCACGGTGCCGATCTCGACGAAGCCGAAGCCCAGCTGGGCAAAGCCGTCGATGGCTGCGCCGTTCTTGTCCAGGCCCGCCGCCAGCCCCACCGGGTTGGCGAAGTTCAGACCCATCACATTCACCGGCAACGCGGCCGGCTGCTTGCACAGCACACCGTTGAGCCCAAGCCGGCCACCGGCGCCGATCAGGTCCAGGGACAGGTCATGGGAGGTTTCCGGGGAAAGCTTGAACAGCAGCTGGCGGGCCAGGGTATACATGGGCGGGGAAGACTCGGGGTGAGTGAGGCAGCGATTATAGCCAGCGCGCGCCCGGCATGACAGGGGCTTGGCACATGGGTTGCTACTTCACCTGCCTACAGCCTATTCAGTACGGGCGAGGACCTTCGTGAATACAGCACCTCTAGCTTGGGTAAACGGAAGCGACGCACCGGAAAAACCCAGCCTCAACATCGGCTACATGGCCCTGACCGATTGCGCCTCGGTGGTGGTCGCCGCCACCCAGGGCTTCGCCCAGCAATACGGCCTGACCCTCAACCTCAGGCGCCAGGGCTCCTGGGCCGGCTTGCGCGACAAGCTGGTCAGCGGCGAGCTGGACGCCGCCCACTGCCTCTATGGCCTGGTCTACGCCGTGCACCTGGGCATTGGTGGCGTGCCAGCCAGCGACATGGCAGTGCTCATGGGGCTCAACCGCAATGCCCAGGCCATCAACCTGTCTGCAGCCCTGCAGCACAAGGGCGTGACCAGCCCTGAGGCACTGGCCCAGCTGGTGCACCAGCACGGCGCACGGTTGACCTTAGCCCAGACCTTCCCTACCGGTACCCACGCCATGTGGCTGTATTACTGGCTGGCCAGCCAAGGCATCCACCCGCTGCACGACGTCAACAGCGTGGTCGTGCCACCGGCACAGATGGCAGCGCATATCCAGGCCGGGCGCATCGACGGGTTCTGTGCCGGCGAGCCATGGGCGGCTGCCGCCGTGAGCCAGGGCCAGGGTTTCACCCTGGCCACCAGCCAGTCGATCTGGCCCGACCACCCCGAGAAGGTATTGGCCTGTACCCGCACATTCGTCGAGCATTACCCCAACAGCGCACGCGCGCTGGTCAAGGCGGTGCTCGCAGCCAGCCGCTTCATCGAACAAAGCCCGGAGAACCTGCGCAGCACCGCGCAGTTGCTGAGCGGCAGCCCTTACCTGGACACCCCGCTGGAAAACGTTGCGCCGCGCCTGCTGGGCAATTATCAGGACGGCCTGGGAAATACCTGGCAAGACCGCCACGCCCTGCGCCTGTTCGATCAGGGCCGCGCCAATTTGCCATACCTGTCGGACGGCATGTGGTTCATGACCCAGTTCCGTCGTTGGGGCCTGCTGCGCGACGACCCCGACTACCTCGGCGTGGCGCGCCAGGTGCAGCAATTGAAGCTGTACCGCGAGGCTGCCGCCGCACTCGGCGTGCCCTGCCCCGAGTCGGCCATGCGCAGCAGCCTGCTGATTGACGGTACGCGCTGGGACGGCAGTGACCCCCATACCTACGCCCGCAGCTTCCGCCTGCACGCCCTGGGCGATACGGCCCATGCCCGGTTCGGTCTGTGAGGGCCCTCGCCATGCTGCGCATCCTGTTGATCGACGACACCCAGAAGAAGCTCGGCCGCCTCAAGGCCGCATTACGTGAAGCGGGCTTCGAAGTGATCGAAGCTCCGGACCTGACCATCGACCTGCCGGCCTGCGTCGAAACGGTGCACCCGGATGTGGTGCTGATCGATACCGACTCACCCGACCGCGACGTGATGGAACAGGTGGTGCTGGTCAGCCGCGACCAGCCACGGCCGATCGTGCTGTTCACCGATGAACATGACCCGGCGGTGATGCGCCAGGCGATCCAGGCCGGTGTCAGTGCCTATATCGTCGAGGGCATTCATGCTGCCCGACTGCAGCCGATCCTCGATGTGGCCATGGCCCGTTTCGAAAGCGATCAGGCGCTCAAGGCCCAGTTGCTGGCCCGCGACCAGCAGCTGGCCGAGCGCAAGCGCATCGAACAGGCCAAGGGGCTGTTGATGAAGATGAAGGACTGCAACGAGGAGCAGGCCTACACCTTGATGCGCCGGCAGGCCATGAGCCGGCAGCAGAAGCTGATCCAGGTGGCCGAGCAGATCATTGCCATGCATGAAATGCTGGGCTAGCCCTACAGACGCGATCCCTGCAGGAGCGGCCTTGTGTCGCGAAAGGGCCGCAGAGGGGCGCGAGGTAGTCAGCATTTGTCTCAAAACCGTGGGGCCGCTTCGCGGCCCTTTCGCGACACAAGGCCGCTCCTACAAGAAAGGCGTCGCGTAATCGATAGTTGGCCCAGCTCTTGCTGAAGATATCTCACCGGTAGCCAACGGCGGTTGCCCCATAAGACTCCCGACAAAGACGTCGCTCTCCCCTCCACCTCAGTGGACCGGGTAGCGGCGTCTTTTTCGTTTCCGTTGCATTGCCGAGTGAGGTGTTCGATGAGTACCAGCTTCTGGAAATCCGGGCATGTGCCCACGTTGTTCGCCGCGTTCCTGTATTTCGACCTGAGCTTCATGGTCTGGTACCTGCTGGGCCCGCTGGCGGTGCAGATCGCCGCCGACCTGCAACTGAGCGCCCAGCAGCGCGGCCTGATGGTAGCCACACCGATTCTCGCCGGGGCGGTGCTGCGCTTCGTCATGGGCGTGCTGGTCGACCGCCTGTCACCGAAAACCGCTGGCCTGATCGGCCAGGTGATCGTCATCGTCGCCTTGGCCGGTGCCTGGTACCTGGGTGTGCACACCTATGAGCAGGCCCTGCTGCTGGGCGTGTTCCTGGGCGTTGCCGGCGCTTCGTTCGCCGTATCGCTGCCCCTCGCCTCGCAGTGGTACCCGCCACAGCATCAGGGCAAAGCCATGGGCATCGCGGGTGCGGGCAATTCCGGCACGGTGTTCGCCGCCCTGCTGGCCCCGCTGCTTGCCGCTGCATTTGGCTGGAACAACGTATTCGGCTTTGCCGTGCTGCCGCTGCTGCTGACCCTGGCCGTGTTCGCCCTGCTCGCCCGCAACGCCCCACAACGGCCCAAACCCAAGGCTGCGGCCGATTACCTCAAAGCCCTGGGCGACCGTGACAGCTGGTGGTTCATGTTCTTCTACAGCGTCACCTTTGGCGGCTTCATCGGGCTGGCCAGCGCCCTGCCCGGCTACTTCAGCGACCAGTACGCCCTGAGCCCGGTCACCGCTGGCTACTACACCGCCGCCTGCGTATTCGCCGGCAGCCTGATGCGCCCGCTGGGTGGCGCCCTGGCCGACCGTTTCGGCGGCATCCGTACCCTGCTCGGCATGTACGGCGTGGCCGCCATCTGCATCGCCGCAGTCGGCTTCAACCTGCCCAGCGCCACAGCCGCCCTGGCGCTGTTCGTCAGTGCCATGCTGGGCCTGGGCGCCGGCAATGGCGCGGTGTTCCAGCTGGTGCCGCAACGCTTCCGTCAGGAGATCGGCGTCATGACCGGGCTGATCGGCATGGCCGGAGGCATTGGCGGCTTCCTGTTGGCTGCGGGGCTCGGCGCCATCAAGCAGCACACCGGCGACTATCAGCTGGGCCTGTGGCTGTTCGCCAGCCTTGGCCTGCTCGCCTGGTTTGGCCTGCACGGGGTCAAGCAACGCTGGCGCACCACCTGGGGTTCGGCAGCGGTTACCGCTGCACGAGTCTGAGGTAGCTCCATGAGCCTGCAACTGAGCTTCGCCCAGGCCAGCGCCACCGGGCCACGCACGGAGAACCAGGACGCCCTGCGCCTGGTTACGCCTGCGCCGGAGCTGGCCGCCAGCAAGGGTTACCTGTTCGCCCTCGCCGACGGCGTCAGCCAATGCGCCGACGGTGGCCTGGCAGCTCGCGCCAGCCTGCAGGCGTTGGCCATGGACTATTACGCAACGCCCCCCACCTGGAGCGTGGCCCAGGCCCTGGACCGCCTGCTGCTGGCACAGAACCGCTGGTTGCGCGCCCAGGGCAGCCAACCGCTGCTGACCACGCTGAGCGCCCTGGTGCTGCGCGGGCGCCGCTTCACCCTGGCCCACGTGGGCGATTGCCGGATCTATCGCTGGCACGCCGGGCACCTGCATTGCCTGAGCGAAGACCATGTCTGGGACCAGCCGGGCATGCAGCACGTACTCAAGCGTGCGCTGGGCCTGGACCAGCACCTGCTGGTCGACTACCTGGACGGCGAACTGCAGGCCGGTGAATGCTACCTGCTGCTCAGCGACGGCGTGTGGGCCAGCCTGGGTGACCAGCACATCCAGGCCGTGCTGCGCGAGCAGCCCGACCTGCAGTTGGCCGCCGATACACTGGTTGCCAGCGCCCATCACAACGGCAGCCAGGACAACGCCAGCGCCTTGCTGGTGCGGGTCGAGCAACTGGGCGAAGCCAGCTTCGGCGACACCCTCGTGCAACTGCAGCAGTGGCCATTGCCAGGCCCGCTGCGTGACACTCAAACGATCGACGGCTGGCAGGTCGAAACGCGCCTGGCGCACAGCCGCCAGTCACTGCTTTACCGGGTGCGCGATGCGCAGGGCCAGCCCTGGCTGCTCAAGACCCTGCCTGAGGACCGCGAACAGGAACCCGGCGCCGCGCAAGGCCTGCTGCTGGAGGAATGGTTCCTGCGCCGGGTCGCGGGCCGCCACTTCCCCGAGCTGCATGCCGCCAGCCAGCGTCAGCACCTTTACTACGTGATGCGCGAGCACAGCGGCAGAACCCTCGCAGCACACTGCGCGCAACATGGGCCACTGCCACTGGCCCAGTGGATGGAAGTGGCCCGCCAGCTGCTGCAAGCGGTCGGCGTGCTGCACCGGCGCAACCTGCTGCACCGCGACATCAAGCCCGACAACCTGCACCTGGGTGATGACGGCCAGCTGCGCCTGCTCGACTTCGGCCTGGCGTACTGCCCCGGCCTCTCCCAGGACCCGCTGCACGAGCTGCCCGGCACGCCTTCGTTCATAGCCCCGGAGGCCTTCGAAGGGCAGCCACCCAGCCCGCGCCAGGACCTGTATGCGGTCGGCGTCACGCTCTATCAGTTGCTGACCGGGCACTACCCCTATGGCGAGATCGAGGCGTTCCAGCGCCCACGCTTCGGCCAGGCGGTCAATGCCTCACGCTATCGCCCCGACCTGCCCGAATGGCTGCAGCACAACTTGCAGCAAGCCGTGGCAGCAGACCCGGCACAACGCTTTGAAACCGCCGAACAATGGCTGCTGCTGCTCGAGCGGGGTGATCGCCAGGAACTGCCCAGCCGCCCGCGCCCGCTGCTGGAGCGCGAGCCGTTGAAGGTCTGGCGAACCCTGGCCCTGCTGTCCCTGCTGCTCAACTTGATTCTGCTGTTCGCCCTGCTCAAGGGTTGAACGCACCCTGCCGATGAGGAAACCCCTGATGAATGCAAAAGTCTGGCTGGTCGGTGCCGGCCCTGGCGACCCTGAACTGCTCACGCTCAAGGCCGTGCGGGCGCTGCAAAAGGCCGAAGTGGTGATGATCGACGACCTGGTCAACCCGGCCATACTGGAGCACTGCCCGCAAGCCAGGGTGATTGCCGTCGGCAAGCGCGGCGGTTGTCGCTCCACGCCACAGGCCTTCATCCAGCACCTGATGCTGCGCCATGCGCGGCAGGGGCGTTGCGTAGTGCGCCTCAAGGGGGGTGACCCCTGCATCTTTGGCCGTGGCGGCGAGGAGGCCCTGTGGCTGCAGGGCCATGGCATCGAGGTGGAACTGGTCAATGGCATTACCGCAGGCTTGGCCGGTGCGACTCAGTGCGGCATTTCGCTGACCTCGCGGGGGGTCAGCCGTGGGGTGACGCTGGTGACCGCGCACACCCAGGATGACAGCGAGCTGAACTGGGCCGCACTGGCGCAAGGCGGCACGACATTGGTGGTGTACATGGGCGTGGCGCGGCTGGAGCAGATCCGCCGGGGGCTGCTGGCTGGCGGCATGGCGCCGGGGATGCCGGTGGCGATGATCGAGAATGCGTCGTTGCCGCAGCAGCGGGAGTGCCGCAGCGATGTGTCAGGGATGCTTGAGGATGCCCAGGCGTTCGGGCTACGCAGCCCTGCGATTCTGGTGATTGGCGAGGTGGTTGGGGAGCAGGTGAGGCAGGAAAGGGCAGCGGCGGCCGGGTAATGCTCAGGCGGCACGAATGACAGGTAAAGAAAAACCCGGCCGAGGCCGGGTTTTTCATTGAAGCTTCAATCCAATTACTTGGACTGGGCTTCTACCTGAGCTTCAACGCGACGGTTGACAGCGCGGCCTGCGTCGGTGGCGTTGTCGGCAACCGGACGGGTTTCGCCGTAGCCAACCGAGTCAACACGGCTGGATTCTACGCCGTACTGCTGGGTCAGGACCTGCTTCACAGCGTTGGCACGACGCTCGGACAGCTTCTGGTTGTAAGCGTCTGGGCCCACGGAGTCAGTGTGACCTTCAACCACGGTGGTGGTCTGTGGGTACTGCTTCATGAAGTCAGCCAGGTTCTTGATGTCGCCGTAGCTGTTTGGCTTGACGACCGACTTGTCGAAGTCGAACTTGACGTCCAGCTCAACGCGAACGACTTCGGCAACAGCCGGGCAGCCATCAGCGTCAACGGTAACGTTGGCTGGGGTGTCCGGGCACTTGTCGACGTTGTCGCAGACGCCGTCGTTGTCGGAGTCGGAGCAGACTTCAGCAACTGGAGCCGGTGCAGCTTCAACTTTGCCGCCGCTGCCGCCGAAGTTCAGACCAACACCAACGGATGGGCCCCACTCGGTGTTGCCGTTGTCGATGTTGTACATGGCTTCAACGCCGGCACGGGCGAAGAACATGTCGGTGATGTACCACTTGGCGCCAGCGCCAACGTTGGCGAAGGTGGAGTGGTCACGGCCGCTACGAGTGGCCTGACCCAGGCTCTCGTGAGCGAAACCAGCGGAAACGTACGGACGCAGGGCGTCGCCGACGGTACCGAAGTGGTAGGTAGCGTCCAGCTTGGCCTTGGAACCTTTGATGTCTTTGTTGAAGACTTCGCCACGAGCGTTGTGAGTCTCGTTGTAGCCCAGGTCAAGGGATACGTCGTCGGTCAGGAAGTAACCCAGGCGAACACCAGGATTGGTGCCGTCGTTCTTGAAGTTACGCTCGCTGTCGTAGTACTGCTTGGTCACATTGCCTTCGATTTCGACTGCGCCCTGGCCTTGAGCCATAACGCCGAACGAAGTAGCTGCGACGAGCGAGCCAATGGCCAAGCCCAAGGTGTTTTTCAATTTCATCCGTTAAATCCCCATCTGGTGATAGTTAAGCAGTCCCACCAACATCCGGGGGACAACTCGACGGCAAGTCTAGCAGAACTCACCGATCCGTTAGAGATATTTACAAGGGACTAAGTTTCATCCAGACCTGCAAATTTCTCACGAAGCTTGTCTAGCGCGCGCTTGTAGCGCATTTTCGTTGCGCTCAAGCCCATATGCATGATATCGGCGATCTCCTGAAATTCCAGTTCTGCGACAAAACGCAACACCAGAATTTCCCGGTCGATCGGGTTCACATACACCAGCCACTTGTCCAGCCCGCCTTTTTCTTCCGGTTTCGGAGCCTTCTCTTCGGACGCCTCTTCAACAGGGTCCAGGCTCAAGGCATCCATCAACCGGCGTTTGCGACGCTCCTTGCGGTACTGGGTAATGCACTCGTTGTAGGTAATGCTGTAGAGCCAGGTCTTGAACTTGGATTTACCCTCGAAGTTCTTCAGACCATAAAGCACCTTCAGCATCACTTCCTGACAGACATCATCAGCATCGCGGTCGTTCCCCAGATAACGCGCGCACACGTTGAACAGGGTCCGCTGGTAGCGCCGCATGAGTTCCTCATAGGCGCGGGTTACGTGATACAGCTCCTCATGCGAACGCGCCACCAACTCCTCGTCGGTGAGTTCGCGGGGATCATAACGCATGGGCGGCGAATGAACTTTATTCAAAACGGATCTGGCCGACAGTCAGGTCAATGTCGCCGCTCAGCCCCATGGGGCGATTTTCGCGGCGGCATACATTAACAGCTTTTGTGCGGTTAGCGGCTATTGACTCGCTGCTCGAGGAGCACGCGATTGGACAATGACACCAGTTCGCCATCATCCGTCAACAGCGTCGTCTTGACCGTGCCGATCTCTTCGATCATTCCTTCAACCTCTCCAATCCGCACCTGCTGGCCGACCTGGTAAAGCTCACGCACATAGATGCCGGCCAGAATCTGCCCGGCGATTTCACGGCTGCCAAGGCCCATGGCAAGCGCAACGGCCAGACCAACGGTAATCAGCCCGATGACGATCACGTGGTTGAGCAGGTCAGTCTTGACCTCGAGCTGGCTGATGGCCACCGAGATGCTGATGATGATCACCAGCCCCTGGGTGATGCGCCCCAGGCCTGCGGAATACTCCAGGCCGATGCCTTCGGCAGCACCGCGCACCAGGCCGTTGGCCACCTGCGCCAGCAGCACGCCGGCCAGCAGCACCAGCGCCGCGCCGAACACCTTGGGCAGGTACAGGGCAAGCATGTCGAGGGTTGCCGAAACGCGCTCCAGGCCCAGCGATTCAGCGGCCGAGACAAGGAAGATCAGCAGCACGAACCAGTAGACGATCTTGCCGATGAGGGTCGATATCGGCACCTGGATGCCGACCCGGGCAAGCATCTTGGTCAGCCCGGTGCCGGCCATCAGGCGGTCCAGGCCGAACTTGGCGAGCAGCTTGGAAAGCAGGGTATCGAGCAGCTTGGCCACCACGAAACCGAGCAGCACCACGACCAGTGCGCCAAACAGGTTGGGGATGAAGTTCGCCACCTTGGTCCATAGGGCGGTCATGGCGGTGACCAGGCTCTGGGTCCAGAGATCGAGTTCCATATTCAATCGGCCTTATCTGCTTTGCTGCCCCTGGCAGCGTTGCGGGTAGAGTGTCGACGCACCGGCGCAACGTGCGCCGAGCCATTGTTAACGGCGATCAGCAGCGCCTGGCTCCAGCGGCCAAGCAGGCTGAACAGGTCACCGGCACCGACCTGGCGGTTGGCGGTTTTCAGCACGCGACCCAGGCACGCGGCGTCATCTCGCTCCTCACCGGACGGCGACGCCTTGAGCAGGTCACGCAGGGATTCTTCAAACGGATCGTGCATGGGCACCTCGCGCAGTGTCAGTCAGAGACGAGATGGCCGGGCGATGGGTCACACATCGCACTGGAACGAATGTTTCAGGACGGCCCGGCACAGTCATACCCAGCGCAACCGGCGGAACAACCACCACTGCCCTACCGCAAGGCCCAGCACAACGAGGCAGGCGAGCAGGAAGCCGTAAGGGTTTGCCGCACCCGGGATGCCGCCGACGTTGATGCCGAGCAGGCCGGTGATGAAGCTCATGGGCAGGAAGATACAGGTGATGATGCCGAAGCGGTACATGGTCCGGTTCATGCGTTCGCTACGCCGCCGGTCTTCGCTTTCCAGCACCAGTGCGGCCCGCTCGCGGGTCAACTCGAGCTCTTCGAGGTAGCGGATCAGGCTGTTGTTGAGCTCGTTCCAATAATCGGCATCGGCGTCGCAAAACCAGCTCCACTTGCTGCGCGAGAGCTGAGCATAGATATCGCGCTGCGGCGCCAGGAACCGGCGCAAGCCTGCGGCACGGCGACGGATCTGCTGCAGGCTGCCATGCTCCGGAGTGTACCGTTCGTCGGATTCAACCTTCTCTTCTTCCAGGTCGACCAGTTCCGAGAGGTCACTGACCAGACTCTGGACCTTTTCGGTCAGCAACTCGCCCATCAACAGCAACAGTTCGGAGGCCGATTTCGGCCCCCTGCCCTCTTCAAGCTGCTGAAGCACCTCATCGCTGGCACGCAATGGCCGCAAGCGCAGCGAAATGACCCGCTGCGCCTGGGCATGGATACGCACCGAAACCATGTCCTCGGGCTCGGCACCCGGATTGAGGTTGACCCCGCGAAGGAACAACAGCAGTTGTTCGCCCGGCTGCGGCAACAACCGTGGCCGGGTATTCTCCTCCAGCAGCAGGTCGCAGGCGAACTCGCTCAGGCCGCTGTCCTGCAGCAGCCAGGTGCGGGTCTGCGGATGGCTGCGATCCCAGTGCAACCACAGGCTTTCCTGCGGCTGCAACTGCAAGTCATCCAGCCCGGTCCGGGCGATCGAACGCGCGCCACCTTTACCATCGAGCACCAGGGCATGCACCAGCCCCCACTGCGCGTTGTCTTCCTCGAACATCAAAGCTCCATCAGCGCGTGCGGCGCGTCACTCCGGCATTTTCAGCGGGCTTGGCGAGATGATTACGCCGTTGTTGTCTGCGTACAGGTATTCGCCCGGGCGGAAGGTAACGCCGGCGAAGGTCACGGCCACGTCGAGGTCGCCGATGCCGCGCTTGTCGGTCTTCATCGGGTGGCTGGCCAAGGCCTGCACACCGACGTCGGTCTGGATCAGCACGTCGACGTCACGCACGCAGCCATAGATCACCAGGCCTTCCCAGCCGTTTTTCGCGGCCTTTTCCGCGAGCATGTCACCCAGCAGCGCACGGCGCAGCGAGCCGCCTCCATCGACCACCAGGACCTTGCCCTTGCCATCGAGCTCGACCTGCTCCTTGACCAGCGAGTTGTCCTCGAAGCACTTGATGGTGACGATCTGGCCACCAAAGGAATCGCGGCCACCAAAGTTGCTGAACATCGGTTCCAGCACCTGAACCAGGTCCGGGTAGGCGTCACACAGGTCGGGCGTTACGTAATGCTGCATGGGAAGCTCCTGTCAGTCACAACGAAAGCGGGTGTCGGCCAAGGCTACACCGTAGAGGCTGTTGCAGTCATCCGGGACTGAATGGTCATGTTTTTTCCTGTACTGGCCTCTTCGCGGGCACGCCCGCGAAGAGGCCAGTACAGGCAACACACATTCAGCTGACCGGCACAGGCTCGCGCACCACCGTCGACTCATGCACCGGCAGCAGCGGATCGCGCAACCAGCGCTCCACCAGCGGCCAGACCTGCGCCTGCGCCGCCTTGCTCACCAGCATGTCGACATGCCCGAAGGCGTCGAAACCTTCCTCGCGCCCCAGGCGCAAGAACTGCTTGTGCTCGCCACCCAACTGATCGAACAACTTGCGGCAAGCCCACACCGGGTCCTGGAAGTCCCCGGCGCCAGCCACGGCCAGTAGCGGCACATCCACCTCGGCCAGCCCCGCCCACCAATCGCTCTGCTTGTCGCCAAAACGGCCGAACAGGCCATGCCAGCGCATGCTTTCAAGGGCCAGGCCAATCGGTTCGTCCTCCGGCCCGCGCTTGAATCGCGGCCCGGAAATCCGCCCCCAGCGCTTGAGCAGCAGCTTCGCCCCCCAGGTCAACGGCGGCACTTTCAGCGGCCAGTAGACACGACTGATCTGGGTACCGAATAGCGCCACACTGGCCACATGTTCTGCCTTCAGAAAGCCGCCACCCAAGGCCGCCACCAGGGTGGTGCCACCCAGCGAATGGCCGACCCAGTGCGGCGCCTGGCCAGACTGCTCGCGCACGAATGCCGCGATCAACGGCAGGTCATCGCGGGCATAATCGGCCACGCTATTGTGCTGCCAGTCGCGGTTGCGCGGCGACAGGCCGTGGCCGCGCATTTCCGGGATCCACACGTCGAACCCGGCCCGCGCCAGGTAGGCCCCCAGGCCGATGCCCTTGGGCGAATACCAGAAGCGCCGGTTGGAGAAACTGCCATGCAGCAGAATCACCGGCACCCCGTGGGCACGGCCTTGATCGGCCAGGCCCAGGCGGGTCACGGCCAGTTCGACGCTGGGATCAGGGCTGTTGCCGGCCTTGATCCGGTATACGTCTTCGCTGAGGTCGCCG
This sequence comes from Pseudomonas sp. NPDC089996, assembly GCF_044748405.1. NCBI lineage: Bacteria > Pseudomonadati > Pseudomonadota > Gammaproteobacteria > Pseudomonadales > Pseudomonadaceae > Pseudomonas > Pseudomonas sp. NPDC089996. Next base: position 110,240 of record NZ_JBIVGA010000007.1, read on the forward strand.
CGGCGCTCGGCACTGAGCAGGGCCACGGGAAAAAGGTTGCTGCTGCTTTGCATAAGATTGCTTGGTGCACAAAAAAGGGCGTGATCCATCACTGGAACTCGCCCTGGAAAAAACCAGGCGGGGGCACGCCAGACGCGCCCCCGCAATTTACTGCATCAGGCCGCGCCTTGGCCTTCGGCCAGGAAGAACCAGGTCTCGAGTACCGAATCCGGGTTCAGCGACACGCTTTCGATGCCTTGCTCCATCAACCACTTGGCCAGGTCCGGGTGGTCCGATGGGCCTTGGCCGCAGATGCCGATGTACTTGCCGGCCTTGTTGCAGGCGGCAATGGCGTTGGCCAGCAGCTTTTTCACCGCAGGGTTACGCTCGTCGAACAGGTGGGCAATGATGCCCGAGTCACGGTCCAGGCCCAGGGTCAGCTGGGTCAGGTCGTTGGAGCCGATCGAGAAGCCGTCGAAGTACTCGAGGAACTCTTCGGCGAGGATCGCGTTGGACGGCAGCTCGCACATCATGATCACGCGCAGGCCGTTGTCGCCACGGGCCAGGCCATTTTCGGCGAGCAGGTCGACGACCTGGCTGGCTTCGCCCAGGGTACGCACGAACGGCACCATGATTTCGACGTTGGTCAGGCCCATCTCGTTGCGCACGCGCTTGAGGGCACGGCACTCGAGCTCGAAGCAGTCACGGAACGACTCGCTGATGTAGCGCGAGGCGCCGCGGAAGCCCAGCATCGGGTTTTCTTCTTCCGGCTCGTACAGTTTGCCGCCGATCAGGTTGGCGTACTCGTTGGACTTGAAGTCCGACAGGCGCACGATGACCTTTTTCGGGTAGAAGGCCGCCGCCAGGGTGCTGATGCCTTCGACCAGCTTCTCGACATAGAAGCCGACCGGATCGTTGTAGCCGGCAATGCGCTTGTCGACACTTTCCTTCAGGTCGGCTGGCAGGCCGGCGTAGTTCAGCAGCGCCTTGGGGTGCACGCCGATCATGCGGTTGATGATGAACTCCAGACGCGCCAGGCCCACACCGGCGTTGGGCAACTGGGCGAAGTCGAAGGCACGGTCCGGGTTGCCGACGTTCATCATGATCTTGAACGGCAGATCCGGCATGGCGTCCACCGAGTTCTGCTTGACGTCGAAGCCCAACTCGCCTTCGAAGATGAAGCCAGTGTCGCCTTCGGCGCAGGACACGGTGACGCCCTGGCCATCCTTGAGGATCTGGGTGGCATTGCCGCAACCGACCACGGCCGGAATACCCAGCTCACGGGCGATGATCGCCGCGTGGCAGGTACGCCCCCCGCGGTTGGTGACGATGGCGCTGGCGCGCTTCATCACCGGTTCCCAGTCCGGGTCGGTCATGTCGGAGACCAGTACGTCGCCTGGCTGCACCTTGTCCATCTCGGACACGTCGTTGATCACCCGGACCTTGCCGGCGCCGATGCGCTGGCCGATGGCGCGGCCTTCGACCAGCACGGTGCCCTTCTCCTTGAGCAGGTAGCGTTCCATGACGTTGGCGCTGGCGCGGCTCTTCACCGTTTCAGGACGGGCCTGGACGATGTACAGCTTGCCGTCGTCACCGTCCTTGGCCCATTCGATGTCCATCGGGCGCTGGTAGTGCTGCTCGATGATCATCGCCTGCTTGGCCAGCTCGTTGACTTCGTCGTCGCTCAGGCAGAAACGCGCACGCTCGGCGCGGTCTACTTCGACGGTCTTGACCGAGCGACCGGCCTTGGCCTCGTCGCCGTAGATCATCTTGATCGCCTTGCTGCCCAGGTTGCGGCGCAGGATGGCCGGGCGGCCGGCCTCCAGAGTTTGTTTGTGAACGTAGAATTCGTCAGGGTTGACCGCACCCTGCACCACGGTTTCGCCCAGGCCGTAGGCGCCGGTGATGAACACCACGTCACGGAAGCCGGATTCGGTGTCGAGGGTGAACATGACGCCAGCGGTGCCGGTTTCCGAACGGACCATGCGCTGCACGCCAGCGGACAGGGCCACCAGCTTGTGGTCGAAGCCCTGGTGCACGCGGTAGGCGATGGCGCGGTCGTTGAACAGCGAGGCGAATACTTCCTTGGCCGCGCGGATCACGTTGTCGACGCCACGGATATTGAGGAAGGTTTCCTGCTGGCCGGCGAACGAGGCATCCGGCAGGTCTTCGGCGGTGGCCGAGGAACGCACGGCCACGGCCATGTTGTCGTTGCCCTTGGACATTTCGGCGAAGGCGGTGCGGATTTCCGCATCCAGGCGGGCCGGGAATTCGGCCTCCATCACCCACTGGCGGATCTGCGCGCCGGTCTTGGCCAGGGCGTTGACGTCGTCCACGTCCAGCGCATCGAGGGCCGCGTGGATCTGGTCGTTCAGGCCACTTTGTTCAAGAAAATCACGGTACGCCTGAGCCGTAGTGGCAAAGCCGCCCGGCACCGACACGCCGGCACCAGCGAGGTTACTGATCATCTCGCCCAGGGATGCGTTCTTGCCCCCCACATGCTCCACATCGTGGACGCCGAGCTTATCGAGGGAAACTACGTACTCTACCAAGGTGATCTCTCCACTAACTGTATTGGAAAAGCTCAAGGGCGCCCGCCTGCCTTCGTTGACTGGGCCGGACGCTTGTGGCCTGTACCTGGAAAATAGGGTCGCAAAATATGGCAGAATGCCGACAGCCGCATTCGGCAAACCGAACCTATCATATCCAAGAATCTTCATCAGCTTAAGGCCCAGATCGAAAATGAAACGAACCGCGTTCTTCATCTCCGATGGCACCGGCATCACCGCCGAAACTCTGGGCCAAAGCCTGCTCGCTCAATTCGAAAGCATTCCATTCAATAAATTCACCCGTCCATACATCGACAGCCCGGAAAAGGCGCGGACCATGGTGCAGCAGATCAACGCCGCCGCCGAGCGCGACGGCATGCGGCCAATCATCTTCGACACCATCGTCAACCAGGACATCCGTGAGATCCTGGCGACGTCGAACGGCTTCATGATCGACATCTTTTCTTCGTTTTTATCCCCACTCGAGCAGGAACTGACTGCCCATTCGTCGTATTCCGTGGGCAAGTCGCACTCGATTGGCGGCAATTCCAACTACATGGAACGGATCGAGGCGGTGAACTTCGCCCTGGATAACGACGATGGTGCGCGCACCCACTACTACGACAAGGCCGACCTGATCCTGGTTGGCGTATCGCGCTGCGGCAAGACCCCGACCTGCCTGTACATGGCCATGCAGTTCGGCATCCGGGCAGCCAACTACCCGCTGACCGAGGACGACATGGAGCGCCTGCAACTGCCGGCGGTGTTGAAGAAGCACCACAACAAGCTGTTCGGCCTGACCATCGACCCCGACCGCCTGACCGCCATTCGCCACGAACGCAAGCCCAACAGCCGCTATTCGAGCTTTGCCCAGTGCGAATTCGAGGTGCGCGAGGTGGAAAACCTGTTCCGCCGGGAGAACATTCCCAACATCAATTCCACGCATTTTTCGGTGGAAGAGATTTCGGCGAAGATCCTGGTCGAGAAAGGTGTGGAGCGCAGGTTCAAGTAAACCTGATCCGGCCTCAGGGCCTAGCAATCTGTGTAGGAGCGGCCTTGTGTCGCGAAAGGGTCGCGTAGCGGCCCCACGATTTCAGCTCCGCTGCTCAAATTGCCGGGGCTGCTGTGCAGCCCTTTCGCGACACAAGGCCGCTCCTACACAGATTGCGCAAGCACCAAATAAGAAGCCCCGGCATCGCTGCCGGGGCTTTCTCATTTCATCCAATGATCAGGACGGCACCACCGCCGCCTGTCCGCTCATTGCCAGGTCCACCAGCTCGCGGTTGGCCACCGCGTACATCGCATAGTCGGTGCCGGTGGCATTGCGCAGGTCGTCGAGCATTGCGCGCCAGCGCTCGACCATCACCCGGTGCTGTTCGGCCCACAGCGCCACACGAGCGTCCATGTCGTCCGGCGCATCGGCCATCTGCAGCACCGAGATGGTGATCGCCCGCTGCTGCAGGTCGATGTCGTCTCGGAACGCCTCGCGGGCCAGAGCCTGCCAGTTGTTTTCCACCGGCAGGTTGCTGATTTCCTGCAGGTACCAGGTCAGGTCCAGCGCGCTGCCCACGGCGAAGAACGCCTTGGCCACCTGCGCCGGGTCATGGCCGGTCACGTCCGAGGCTTCGATGATCGGCAGCAAGGTGTACAGGTGCGTGGTACCGGCAACCATGCGCGCCAGCAACTCCGGCACACCGGCATCGACGAAGCTCTGGTAACGCACCATCCAGCGCTCGCGGGTCGGGCCCTCCAGCAGCTCGTCGAGCTTGAGCCCCAGCTGGGCGATCTTCGGCCCAAAGTGTGCGGTGTCTCGCCCGGCATCCTGCTCGTTGCGCCGGCTGCGCAGGAACCAGCGGGTGGCACGGCGGCCCAAGCGCATCAGCTCGTCCATCAGGGTCAGCTGGATTTCCGCCGGCACCTGGTAGTCCAGCGCCTCGATCTGGCGGAACCAGTGCGGCAGGTGGAAGATGTCGCGCACGATCACATAGGCCCCGGCGACGTTGGCCGGGCTCATGCCGGTCGACTCCTTCAGGCGCTGAACGAACGTGATGCCCATGTTGTTGACCAGGTCGTTGGCGATCTGGGTGCTGACGATTTCGCGCTTCAGCCGGTGACGGCGCATGGCGTCGGCGAACTTGCTGACCAGCGACGGCGGGAAGGCAGTTTCCATGTCGCGGGTCAGGTAGTCGTCGTCGGGCACCAGCGACTTGAGCAACTGCTCCTTGAGGTCGATCTTGCTGTACGAAATCAGCACCGACAGCTCGGCGCGGGTCAGACCCTGGCCGGCGGCCAGGCGCTCTGCCAACTGATCTTCGGACGGCAGGAACTCGATGGCACGGTCCAGCTTGCCACGGCTTTCGAGGTCGGCCATCAGGCGCTTGTATTCGGCGATCCGCTCACGGGCGCGGCGGGCTGCCAGCGACAGTGCCTGGGTCTGCTTGTAGTTGTTGCCCAGCACCAGGCCGGCCACTTCGTCGGTCATGCTGCCGAGCAACTGATTGCGCTGCTTCTCGGTCATGTCGCCACCCTGCACCACTTCGTTGAGCAGGATCTTGATGTTGACCTCGTGGTCGGAGCAGTCCACGCCACCGGCGTTGTCGATGAAGTCGGTGTTGGTGGCACCACCGTGCAGGCCGAATTCGACACGGCCCAGCTGGGTCATGCCGAGGTTGCCGCCCTCGCCCACCACCTTGCAGCGCAGCTCGTTGCCATTGACCCGCAGGGCATCGTTGGCCTTGTCGCCGACATCGGCATGGCTTTCGCTGCTGGCCTTGACGTAGGTGCCGATACCGCCGTTCCACAGCAGGTCGACCGGCGCCTTGAGCAACGCGTGCAGCAGTTCGGTCGGGGTCAGGCGGTCGGCCTCGATGGCGAAGCGTTCCTTCATCTGCGGGCTGATGGCAATGCTCTTGGCGCTGCGCGGGAAGATCCCGCCACCTTCGGACATGATGCTGCTGTCGTAGTCGCTCCAGGCCGAACGCGGCAGGTCGAACAGGCGCTGGCGCTCGACGAAGCTGGTGGCCGGGTCCGGGTTAGGGTCGATGAAGATGTGCAGGTGGTTGAACGCCGCCACCAGTTGCAGCTTGTCGGACATCAGCAGGCCGTTGCCGAACACGTCACCGGCCATGTCGCCGACGCCGATCACGGTGATCGGGTCCTGCTGCACGTTGATGCCGCGCTCGCGGAAGTGGCGCTGCACGCCGACCCAGGCGCCACGGGCGGTGATGCCCATCTTCTTGTGGTCATAACCGGCCGAGCCGCCCGAGGCGAATGCATCGCCGAGCCAGAAGCCATAGTCGATGGCGATGCCGTTGGCGATGTCGGAGAAGGTGGCAGTGCCTTTGTCGGCCGCCACCACCAGGTACGGATCGTCATCATCGTGACGCACCACGTTGGCCGGCGGCACCACGCCACCGTCCTTGAGGTTGTCGGTGATGTCGAGCAGGCCGGAAATGAAGATGCGGTAGCAGGCCACACCCTCGGCGGCGATCTCGTCGCGGGTGCCGCCCAGCGGCAGGCGGCGCGGCAGGAAGCCACCCTTGGCGCCGACCGGCACGATCACCGAGTTCTTCACTTGCTGGGCTTTCACCAGGCCCAGCACTTCAGTGCGGAAGTCTTCCTCGCGGTCCGACCAGCGCAAGCCGCCGCGGGCGACATTGCCGAAGCGCAGGTGAACGCCCTCGACCCGTGGCGAATAGACGAATATCTCGAATTTCGGTACCGGCTTGGGCAGCTCGGGGATCAGCTTGGGGTTGAACTTGAAGCTGAAATACGACTTGTTCTGGCCGTTGGCATCGGGCTGGTAGAAGTTGGTACGCAGGGTGGCCTTTATCAGGTCCAGGTAGCGCCGCAGGATACGGTCCTCGTTGAGCACCTGAACCTCGTCCAGGGCAGTGAGGATCGCCTGCTCCAGGCGCTGCTGCTTGTCGTCCAGGTCTTCGTTGGTGAGCTTGCGCGCCAGGTAGAAACGGGTCTTGAACAACCGGGTCAGCTCGCGGGCGATACCCGTGTGGTTGTTCAGGGTGCTGGCGATGTAGCCAAGGTCGAAGCCCAGGCGGATCTGCTTGAGGTAGCGGGCATAGGCGCGCAGCAGTGCCACGTCACGCCATGGCAGGCCGGCAGTCAGCACCAGGCGGTTGAAGGCATCGTTCTCGGCGTCGCCGTTGACGATATGGACGAAGGCATCCTGCAGGGTATCGTTGAGCTGCTGGATGTCCAGGTTCAGGCCTTCGCTGTAGGTGAAGGCGAAGTCGTGGATCCAGTACTCACGGCCGCTGGCGTGGCGCAGGCGGTAGGGGAACTCGCCGAGCACACGCAGGCCGAGGTTTTCCAGGATCGGCAGCACGTCCGACAGTGCCAATGGGGTGTCGGCGTGGTACAGCTTGCAATGCAGCAGGCGTTCGCCCAGGCGGGTCAGGGGCTGGTAGAAACTCATCGCCAGCGGCTTGCGCTCGGACAGCGCCACCACATGCTGCAGGTCGACCACCGCCGAATGCGCCGGGAAGCGCTCGCGATAGCCTGCCGGGAAGCCTTTGGGGAAGTCGCCGAGGATGTTGGTGCCCTGGGCTTCACCGAAGTTCTCGACGACCAGCGCCGAGTAATCGTCATGCCACGAGCGACAGGCCTGGACCACTTCGTTTTCCAGCTGCTGCGGGTCGATGTCGATTCGGTTCTTCGGGTCGACGCGCAAAATCAGCTGCACGCGCGCAAGCACCGACTCGGAGAAGAAGGTCCAGAATTCGCAGTCGCTGGCCTTCAGGCGCTCCATCAGCACCTGCTGGATCTTCTGCCGCACTTCGGTGGAGTAGATTTCGCGTGGCACGTAGGCCAGGCAATAGCAGAAGCGCCCGTACGGGTCCTTGCGCAGGAACACGCGGATCTTGTTGCGCTCCTGGATTTGCACGATCGACATCACGGTGTTGAACAGCTCGTCGATCGGGGTCTGGAACAGGTCGTCGCGCGGCAGCACTTCGAGCACCTGGGCCAGCTCCTTGCCCAGGTGCGCTTTGGGGTCGAAGCCGGAACGGCGTTCGACTTCGGCGACCTTCACGCGGATGTAAGGGATGGCATGCACGCTCTCGCCGTACACCGACGAGGTGTACAGGCCCATGAAGCGGTGTTCCTTGATGACCTTGCCGTCGGCGTCCAGCTGGCGGATCGACACGTAGTCCGGGTAGGCCGGGCGATGCACACGGCTGGGCAGCGCGGCCTTGGCGAACGACAACAGCAGCGGCTCGTTGAGGTAGGCCACGGCGTAGTCTTCGATACGCAGTTCTTCAGCCGTCAGGCCCACCCGCAGGCGGCGCGGCAGGCCGAGGAAGGACGGTTCATCGTAGACCATCTGGCCGCCGGCGCTGTCGGCCTCAACGGTGAATTCTTCATAGCCGAGGAAGGTGAAGTGGTTGTCCAGCAACCATTCGAGGAAGGCCTTGACCTCGCCCTTTTCATGCTGGGCCGGGCCATAGGCGGTGTTCTCCACCTCGGCGACGACTTCACGCAGCTTGGCTTTCATCGGCTCGAAATCGGCCACCGCCACGCGTACTTCGGCCAGTACCTGCTCGATCTCGCGGGTCAGCACCGTCAGTTCGGCGGCGTTGGCGCAGCGGTCGATCTCCAGGTACATCAGCGATTCGTGGCACACGCCCTCGCCCTGGGTACCCTTGGGCAGCAGCTCGAGCAGCTCGCCCTTGGCGCCCCGGCGTACGCTCAGCACCGTGGTCTGCAGGGTGTGGATGCTGTAGCCACGGCGGTTGAGCTCGGTGCGAACCGAGTCGACGAGGAACGGCAGGTCGTGGTGCAGCACTTCGACCACGGTATGGGTCGATTGCCAGCCGTTGCGTTCGTAATCGGGGTTGTACACCCGCACTTGCGGGTATTCAGGGTCGAAGCGTTCGATGATGCGCCACGCCGACAGGGTACAGCCGGCCAGGTCCGAAAGCCGGCGCTGGGTGAGTTCGTCCAGAGAGATGATGCCGAAGAACTGCTCGGCGAACAGCGCCACTTGTGGCAGGGACTGTTCGCTGATGTGCTGCGCCAGGGCCGCTTGCAGTTGATGCTGGAAGTCGGTTTTGCTGGCTGCGGTGAAGAACGCCATCTGTGGTACTCCGCTTGGGCTTTGTATTAGTTGAAGCGTCGCGCACGTCCGCCATGTAGGGATCAACGATAGCCAACCCGTGGCAAGCCGGACGGTAAAAACCAGACGTTGAACGTGGCAGGCACGTTCAGGGCTCGCCGAAGCTTAACGACTGAGCGGTCATTGCCGCTTGCGAGGCTGCGACAATTTCGGTCAAGGGCTGGCAACTTTACGTTTATGGATGTTGGCAAGGCTGTCAGAATTCCCTCTCATTTCCCTTGACCCGAGTCGTAGCCATGCAAATCAAGACCGCCTTGCTATTCGCCACCCCTTGCGATGACGAGGAAGACAACATGGCGACCTTGTGCTGCCACAGCGACAAGGGGCAGATGTTTCTGCTGACACGTTATCCGGATGAAGATACCGTCGACCTGACCCTGGATGACGAGCCGTCGACCCTGGACGGGCTGAAGGTCACCTTGAGTGCGCAGCGTTTGCTGATCGAGGTGGCGGCTGGGGATCGGGATGCGCTGAAAGGGGATGAGGCGCTGGAGATCGTGCTGACTTCGGCGGGAACCGACCTTGAGGAAGTGGCGCTGACCTTGCGTAACATCCTCGATGGCACGGGTACCTTCGTCAGCGAGCTCTGATCTCCTGTTCTGACCTCTTCGCGGGTAAACCCGCGAAGAGGCCGGGCCTGCGAAGTACATGACCCAATGGATACATTGACAGCGCCTCCCCACCCAAGGCATTGTCTGACAACCTGATAACTAGGCAACCGTTTCCATGCTAGAGCTCCAGCGCCCCGACACCCTGGTAGACCGGGTCGTCAGCGCCATCCGCGCCGAGATCGATTCCGGCCGGCTGGCCGCCGAATCGCGCCTGCCCACCGAACAGCAACTGGCCGAACAGCTGAATGTCAGCCGCTCGGTGGTGCGCGAGGCCGTGGCCCAGCTCAAGGCCGACGGCGTGCTGATCGCCCGTCGCGGGCTGGGTTCCTACATCTCGCAAACACCTGCCGGTACCGTGTTCCGCTTCCCCGGCAGCAATGGCCGCAAACCGGACCTGGTGCAGATGTTCGAGATGCGCCTGTGGATCGAGACCCAGGCCGCCGCCATCGCCGCACGCCGCCGCGATGCGCAGGACCTGGCCCACATGGCCAAGGCCCTGCAGGAAATGCTCGACAAGCGCAGCGATTTCGCCACGGCCTCGGCCGCCGACGTGGCCTTCCACCGGGCAATTGCCGAAGCCAGCAAGAACGATTACTTCGTGGCCTTCCACGACTTCCTTGGCGGCCAGCTGGCCAGCGCCCGGCGCACCGCCTGGGAAAACTCCGCCGCCCACTCGGTGGGTGGCTCGGCCGATGCCAATCGCGAACACCAGGCGCTGTACCAGGCCATCGCCGATGGCGACCGCCAGGCGGCCGCTGCTTGCGCCGAAGCGCACCTGCGCGCCTCGGCCAGGCGCCTGAAAATCGACCTCCCCGCCCTCGACTGACCTGGAGACACGACGCGGCCTGATGCGGGCCATTTTACGCATTACTTAGTCTGACAACCTGATAAGCAGATCCACCGACAAGAACACCAAGGTACCCCTGCATGACTTACGACTACTGCATCATCGGCGGCGGCATCGTCGGCCTCGCCACCGCGATGGCCCTGCTCGAGCAGCGCCCGGGCGCATCCCTGCTGATCCTGGAAAAGGAAAACAGCCTCGGCCGCCACCAGACCGGCCACAACAGCGGCGTGATCCATGCGGGCATCTACTACGCACCGGGCAGCCTCAAGGCCGAACTGTGCAAGCGTGGCGCCCAGGCGACCAAGGACTTCTGCACCGAGCACGGCATTGCCTTCGAGGTCTGCGGCAAGCTGCTGGTGGCCTCCAACGACCTGGAAGTGCAGCGCATGCAGGCGCTGTATGAACGCTCGCAGCAGAACGGCCTGAAGGTCGAGCGCCTGGATGCGGCCGCGCTGGCTGAACGTGAGCCGAACATCGTCGGCAAGGGCGCGCTGTTCCTCGATGCCACCGGCATCGTCGACTACACCCAAGTGTGCAATGCCATGGCCAAGGTGATCCGCCAGGCCGGCGGCGAGGTCCATCTCTCCACCCGCGTGAACGCCATCCAGGAATACCCCGACCACGTCGCCGTCGCGAGCGACAGCCACACCTGGCGCGCCCGGCAGCTGGTCGCCTGCGCCGGCCTGCAATCCGACCGCCTGGCGCGCCTGGCCGGGGTGAAGATCGACCACCAGATCATCCCTTTCCGCGGCGAGTACTACCGCCTGCCGGCGAGCAAGAACCAGATCGTCAACCACCTGATCTACCCGATCCCCGACCCGGAGCTGCCGTTCCTCGGCGTGCACCTGACACGCATGATCGACGGCAGCGTCACCGTCGGCCCCAACGCCGTGCTTGGTTTCGGCCGGGAGAACTACCGCAAGTTTTCGGTCAACTGGCGCGACGTGGCCGAGTACGCCAGCTTCCCGGGGTTCTGGAAGACGATCTGGAACAACCTCGGTTCCGGCACCACCGAGATGAAAAACTCGCTGTTCAAACGCGGTTATCTGGAGCAGTGCCGCAAATACTGCCCCTCGCTGCAAGTGGAAGACCTGCTGCCTTATGAAGCCGGCATCCGCGCCCAGGCGGTGATGCGCGACGGCGCCCTGGTACACGACTTCCTGTTCGCCGAGACACCGCGCATGGTGCATGTCTGCAATGCCCCGTCGCCGGCTGCCACCTCGGCCATTCCCATCGGCCAGATGATTGCCGAGAAGATCCTCAAGGCCCGCTGAAATCTGCTGCACCTACAACTACAAAGACAATAAGGAACCCCCCATGTCGGTACATGAGGCGGCCCCGGCCGCGCACGAGACCCCGCAACAGCAACGCAAGCGCCTGCGCAAGGTAGCGGCGGCGACCATCTTCGGCTCGATGCTGGAGTGGTACGACTTCTACCTCTACGCGACCATGGCGGCGATCGTGTTCTCGAAGATCTTCTTCGATGCCAGCAACCCGGCGGTGGCCTCGCTGCTGGCCTTCTCCACCTTCGCCATCGGCTTCATCGCTCGGCCCTTCGGTGGCGTCCTCTTCGGCTACCTGGGCGACCGCTTCGGGCGCAAGCATGTGCTGGTGATCACTTTCTGCATGATGGGTGTGTGCACGGCGCTGATCGGCCTGATTCCAAGCTATGCCAGCATCGGCATCTGGGCACCGATCCTGCTGGTGGTAATCCGCATCATCCAGGGACTGGGCGCAGGGGCAGAACTGTCCGGCGCGGCAGTGACCTCCTACGAACACGCCAGCGAGGGCAAGCGCGGCAGCCAGGGCGCCTGGCCAGCGCTGGGGCTGAACCTGGGGCTGCTGCTGTCGTCGCTGACCGTCTACCTGCTGACCATGAATGGCAACGCGTTCCTCATGGCCGGCGGCTGGCGCATCCCGTTCATTGCCAGCATCGCATTGGTGGCGGTCGGCCTGTGGGTGCGCAAGAGCATTCCCGAGACACCAGACTTCAAGGAGCTCGACAAGAGCGACAGCAGCCAGCCGCAGGTGTCGCCGTTGAAATTGCTGTTCAAGAACGACCTCAAGGGACTGGCCGTGGTGTTCTTCGTGGCCATCGGCTACAACGCCCTGAGCTACATCTTCAAGACCTTCTCGCTGGCCTACCTGACCCAGTTCAAGGGCGTGGAGGCGCATGTCACCTCACTGTCGGTGACCATCGCCAGCCTGGTGGCGATCTTCGCCGTGCCGTTCTTCGGCTGGCTGTGCGACCGCTGGAGCAGCAAGACCGTGCTGATGTTCGGCGGGGTCCTGTCGGCACTGTTCGCCTACCCGTTCCTGCAGCTGTTGAGTACCGGTGAGCCCACCCGGATCTACATCGCCATCGCGATCGGCACCGGCATCCTCGCACCGATGATGTTCGCCCCGCAGGGGTCGTTCCTCAGCCGCCAGTTCCCGACCCAGACGCGCTCTTCGGGCTTTGGTACCGGCCGCGAGATCGGTACCGCGGTAGCCGGTGGCCTGGCGCCGCTGGGCGGGTTGGCCCTGGTGGCCGGGTCGGCGACCCATTCCACCGATGGCGTGGCGCTGATCCTGGCGATCGCCGGGGTGCTGGTGGTGGTGTTCGCGCTGTGCGACCAGGGCCGCAAGCACTCAAGCTCGAAGAACTGAAGCCTGTAGCTGCCTCATCAGCCAGCCGGCGATGAGGCAGCTACCGTTGGCTAACCCTTCAGCCAACAGGGTTCTCATGCACCACCCTGCCGCCCTGCGCCGGCCGGTCGACAAACAGCACATCCAGCGCGCTGCTGCGTAACCCCTTCAACGCGTTCCAGTGCGCCGAGGCATGTATGAACCTCGCCTGCAACAACGCCTCTTGCTCAGCGGACAACCCCTCCCCGCCGTTCAGCACATGGTCGTGCAGGGTGTCACTGATCCCCCGCAACTCATCCGGCACCCGGTGAGCCTCGACACCGCCCAATGGCAGAAAAGGCACGCCATTGCGCAGCCCCAGTTCACGCATGATGCTCAGGTAAACCCGCGCCAGGTGGCCACTCACCTCCCGCTCCCGATAAGCCGCCGCATACACGTGTTTTTGCGCCTCATCCCGCTGCGCCCGGCCTCCACTCACGGGCACTTCCCAACTCAGCACGCGCGGCCTGGGGTCGCCAAGGTCGGCGAGCAAGGCTTGGGCCTTGGCATAGGCGGCGGTGCGTTCGGCTGGCGTAGCCTGTGTCACCCGGCTCGAGAACGGTTTGTTCAGCAACACCTGCTCAAGCATCGATTGCGGATAACCACCACCGATGTCGGAATGTGCGCCAGGCACGATGATGTCGTTGCCGCTGCGCACCAGGGCAAAGTTGTGCCGCTGCTCATCCCTGGCCACCAGTTGCACCACCTGCCGGGCAATGCCCTCTGGCAACCCGAGGCACAGGTCGCCCAGCCGCGCGTCGGCGGGATCGAAGTGACCACGCAGGGGTTCGACGATGGCTGCCACCGTGTCGAAAAGGCCAATAAAGTTGATCGCCCGCGCCCGCTGTAGCTCGGTCGGCAGCCCTTCATCGCTGCCAAGCCGGTTGGCCAACTGCCTGGCAGCCGCCGCGCCGCGGCTGAAACCGAACAGGTCGAACTCGACCCGCTCGGGCACTGCCAGCAAGCGCAGCTGCTCGCCAGCCCTGGCCAACGCCTGCTCCACACGCGCCTGCACACCGGTTGCGCCCCTGCCAGTTCCCTGCGCATACAGCGAATCGGGCGCCCCCGTGGTCGTGCCGACGCCTTCCACATACAGTTTGATGAATGCCTGGTCACCCACCTCTCCTTGCGGGTACAGCCCATGCAACAGGGCGATGTTGCTGGGAGGCTGGGCGGCATTGGCCTGGTTGTTGCCGGTACCGTCAAAGAAGATACCCACCCGCACACCGCTGTATTGCTTGCCCATCGTCGTACTCCGGTTCGCTCTGGAGCCGACAGAAAGCGACGAATTGCCCATGGGCAACATCAGCGAACCCCGCAATGCCTACGGGCAGATTTCGACGCGGCACTGCGGATAGATTAAAGTATCCCCCCTGCCAGGCTGCCCGCACCCTGGCGCAAACCCAGGAACCGCCGCCGATGGAACACCGTGAAGCGCTGATCGCGCTACGCACTTTTCTTTCAACCCAGATCCTAGGCCAGGAGAAGCTGGTCGAGCGGCTGTTGATCGTGCTGCTGGCCGACGGCCACATGCTGGTCGAAGGGGCACCAGGCCTGGCCAAGACCAAGGCCATCAAAGAGCTGGCCGAGGGCATCGAGGCGCAGTTCCATCGCATCCAGTTCACCCCCGACCTGCTGCCGGCCGACATCACCGGCACCGAGATCTATCGCCCGGAAACCGGCAGCTTCGTGTTCCAGCAGGGGCCGATCTTCCACAACCTGGTGCTGGCCGACGAAATCAACCGCGCCCCGGCCAAGGTCCAGTCGGCGCTGCTCGAAGCCATGGCCGAGCGCCAGGTCAGTGTGGGCCGCAGCACCTACGACCTGTCGCCACTGTTCCTGGTCATGGCCACGCAGAACCCGATCGAGCAGGAGGGCACCTACCCGCTGCCTGAAGCCCAGCTCGACCGCTTCCTGATGCACGTGAAGATCGGCTTCCCCGATGCCGCCGTGGAGCGCCGCATCCTGGCCCAGGCACGGGGCGAAGCGCTGGGCGGCGAAGTGAAACCCGAGCGCCGGGTCAGCCAGCAGGCGATCTTTGCCGCGCGCAAGGAAATCCTCGGCCTGTACATGGCCGATGCCGTCGAGGAATACCTGGTGCAACTGGTCATGGCCACCCGCACCCCGGCCAAGTTCGATGCCGAGCTGGCCGACTGGATCGCCTATGGCGCCAGCCCGCGTGGCTCGATCGCCCTGGACCGCTGCGCACGCGCCCACGCCTGGCTGGCCGGGCGCGACTTCGTCAGCCCCGAAGACATCCAGGCGGTGCTGTTCGATGTGCTGCGCCACCGCATCATCCTGTCGTTCGAAGCCGAAGCGGCGGGCGTCGACCAGGACCGCGTGGTCCAGCGCATCCTCGACGTCGTGGCCGTCGCCTGACCCATGCCCACCACGCATCAGGCCGAACCCGGCATCCGCATCGGCCTCGCCGAACTGATCGACATGCGCCACCGCGTGCGCGAAATCCAGCTGTTTTCCCGCCCTGGCCAGCGCAGCCCGCTGGTCGGCCTGCACCATTCCAAGCTGCGCGGGCGCGGTGTGGACTTCGATCAGGTGCGCGTCTACCAGGCCGGGGACGATGTGCGCAACATCGACTGGCGCGTGACCGCGCGCACCCAGGAGCCGCACACCAAACTGTTCCACGAAGAACGTGAACGGCCGATCTTCATCCTCGTCGAGCAGAGTCAGCGCCTGTTCTTCGGTTCGGGGCTGATGTTCAAGTCGGTGCTGGCGGCCCAGGCGGCCGCGCTGTTCGGCTGGGCCGCACTGGGCCACAACGACCGCATCGGCGGGCTGGTGTTCGGCGACAACGAGCACCACGAGATCAAACCGCGGCGCAGCAAGCAAAGCCTGCTGCAGTTGCTCAACCGCCTGGCCAAGGTCAATCAGGCCCTGCACACCGAAGCCGCGCCCCAGGCCGACAGCCTTGGCCTGGCCCTGCGGCGCGCCCGCGAAGTGCTGCGCCCAGGCAGCCTGGCCATCGTCATCTGTGACGAACGCTCGCTCAGCACCCAGGCCGAGCAGCACCTGGCCATGCTCTCGCGCCATTGCGACCTGCTGCTGATGCCGGTGTCCGACCCGCTCGACCACGCCCTGCCCGCTGCCGGCCTGCTGCGCTTCGCCCAACGCAGCGCACAGCTCGAACTGGATACGCTGGACGCCAACCTGCGCCAGGCCTACCGTCAACAGGCCGAAGCGCGTATCGAGCGCTGGGAGCTGATGGCGCAGAAGCTGCGCGTGCTGCTGATGCCGCTGAGCACCCAGAGCGAGATGATCGAGCAACTGCGCGAGTACCTGAATGCCCAGCGCCCTGGGAGTGGTCAATGAACCCGCTGGATCAGTTGCAACCGCTGATCGCACCGCCGGCCATCGGCCTGTGGCCGCCGGCACCGGGCTGGTGGCTGCTGCTCGCGTTGCTGCCACTGCTGGCCTGGGGGCTGTGGCGCCTGCGCCGCTGGCGCCCGGGCAAGCGTCCGGTGGTGCGCGCCGAACTGCCGCTGGACCCGGTGCGCCTGGAAGCCCTGGCCGAACTCGCCCGCCTGCCACGCCCTTACGACGGCGCCCCGGCCGGTGCCTGGCTGCAGCAGATCAACGCCTTGCTCAAGCGCCTGTGCCGCAACCATTACCCCGGCGCCAACAGCCATACCTTGAACGGCCGCCAGTGGCTGGCCTTTCTCGACAACCGCTGCCCGGCCGCCGGCCTGACCCGCTGGATGGTGCTGGTCGAAGGCGCCTACAAGCCCGAGTGCAAGCTCGACGACAAGGCCATCGTCGGGCTCAGCCAGGCTGTCGAAACCTGGATTCGCAAACATGTTTGAACTGGCCTGGCCTTGGGTCTTCATCCTGTTGCCGCTGCCCTGGCTGGCGCGCCTGCTGCTGCCCGCCGCCGACAGTGGCGAGCCGGTGCTCAAGGTGGGGTTCCTCGACGAACTGGAAGGCCTGGCCGGGCGCCGCGCACGCCTGAACCTGCCAACCCTTCGCCAGCAGGCGCCGTATGTGCTGATCTGGCTGTTGCTGCTGTTGGCCGCCGCACGGCCGCAATGGCTGGGTGAACCCGTGCCGGTGGCCGCCAGCGGTCGCGACCTGCTGGTGGCGGTGGATGTGTCGGGTTCGATGGACTTCCCCGACATGCAGTGGAAGGACGAAGACATCAGCCGCCTCGACCTGGTCAAGGTGCTGCTCGGCGACTTCCTGCAGGACCGTGAAGGCGATCGTGTCGGCCTGATCCTGTTCGGCAGCCAGGCCTACCTGCAAGCCCCGCTGACCTTCGACCGGCGCACCGTGCGCACCTTCCTTGACGAGGCGCAGATCGGCATCGCCGGCAAGAACACGGCGATCGGCGACGCCATCGGCCTGGCGGTCAAACGCTTGCGCCAACGCCCGGCACAAAGCCGGGTGCTGGTGCTGGTTACCGATGGCGCCAACAACGGCGGGCAGATCCACCCGCTGACCGCTGCCCGCCTGGCCGCCCAGGAAGGCGTGCGCATCTATACCATCGGCATCGGCGCCAACCCCGAGGCCAGCAGCACGCCTGGCCTGCTCGGCCTTAACCCGAGCCTGGACCTCGACGAAGCGTCACTCAAGGAAATTGCCGACATCAGCCACGGTGCCTACTTCCGCGCCCATGACGGCGCCGAGCTGAGCGCCATTGGCGACACCCTCGACCAGCTCGAGCCGGTGGCCCAGCAACCGACCCAGGCGCGCACGGCCACCGCCCTGTATGCCTGGCCGCTGGCCTTGGCGCTGCTGCTCAGCGTGCTGCTGGTGATGGCGGTGCAATGGCCCGACAACCTGCTGCACAAGGTGCTGCGCAAACCGCGTTTCCTGCAGCCCCATCCGGAGTGGCGCCAGCGCCTGAAACGCCTGCGCCTGAGGAAACGGCGATGATCGATCTCTGGCCACAATGGCTGCGCCCGCTCTGGCTGCTTGTCGTGCCCTTGCTCGGCTGGCTGCTGTTCAAGCTGTGGCACCGGCGCAAGCGCGCCGGGCGCTGGCAGATGATCCTGCCGCCGGCCTTCCACCCGGTGCTGCTCGGCGGCGGCAGCGGCAGCAACAGCAAGCTGCCCTGGGTGGCCTTGGGCCTGGCCTGGCTACTGGTGGTGCTGGCCCTGCTCGGGCCGAGCTGGCAGCGGCTGGAAGAAACCCGCCAGCGCCCGGCCGACCCGCTGGTGATCCTGCTCGAGCTGACCCCGCAGATGCTCGCCGAGGACGTTGCCCCCAACCGCCTGGAACAGGCCCGGCGCAAGATCCTCGACCTGCTCGAACACCGCAGCGACAGCCAGACCGCGCTGATCGTCTATGCCGGCAGTGCGCATACCCTCGTGCCGCTGTCCGATGACCTGGGTACCACGCGCAACCTGCTGGAGGCCATCGACCCGTCGATCATGCCCGCACCCGGCCATCGCGCCGACCTGGCCGTACAGAAAGGCCTGGCCCTGCTGGCCCAGAGCGGCCTCGGCCAGGGTCGCCTGCTGCTGGTTGGGTCCACGCTGAGTGCGCCGGAGCGCCAGGGCATCACCCAGGCCCTCGGCCGCCAGGGCCCAAGCCTGCTGATGCTCGGCATCGGCTCCCGCGACGGCGCGCCGGTGCGCCAGGCCAATGGCGAATACCTCAAGGATGACCAGGGTGGCATCCTCCTGCCGCGGCTCGACAGTGCCAGCCTGAAGGCCTTCATCAGCGGTACCGGCGGGCGCTACCGCCATGCGCGCATCGACGACCTCGACCTGCGCGGCCTTGGCCTGTTCGACAACCCGCGCCAGCTGCGTGATGCCGGCCAGACGCTGCAACTGGACAGCTGGGCCGACCAGGGTTACTGGCTGTTGCTGCCGCTGTTGCTGCTGGCTGCCTGTGCCGGGCGCCGCGGCTGGCTGTTCTGCCTACCGCTGCTGTTGGCCCTGCCGCAACCCAGCCAGGCCTTCGAGTTCAACGACCTGTGGCTGCGCCCTGATCAGCAGGGCCAGATGCTGCTGCGCAAGCAACGCCCGGCAGATGCCGCCCGGCACTTCCAGGACCCGCAATGGCGCGGCATGGCGCTGTACCAGTCCGGTGACTATGCCGGCGCCGCCGAGGCCTTTGCCCAGGGCGACAGCGCCGCAGCCCACTACAATCGAGGCAATGCCCTGGCCCGCAGTGGCGAGCTGGAGGCGGCACTGGACGCCTACGAGCAGGCCCTGGAGCGCCAGCCCGACCTGCAACCGGCACTGGCCAACCAGGCGCTGGTGCAGCAGCAGTTGCTGCAACGCGAGGCTCAGGCCGAAGAACAACCGGCCAACAGCGATGCCCAGGGCACCCCCGGCAGCGAAACCGAGGGCAACAGCAGCTCGGCCAGCAGCCCCGCCCAAGGCACGCCCGGCAGTGACGAACACGCCAACGCCGAACAAACCGGTGAAGGCAGCAACACCAGCCAGGCGACGCCTGGCAACCAGGGCGGCGATGACGACAGCATCACCCAGCCGCCGCAGCGCCCGGTATCGACCAGCCTCGATGCCGAACAGCGCCAGGCCCTGGAACAATGGCTGCGCGAGATCCCCGATAACCCGGCGGAGCTGCTGCGGCGCAAATTCTGGTATGAGCAGCAATTGCATCAGGAAAAAACACGATGAGTCGCTTCGGCGTCTTTCTTCTGGGCCTGTTGTGGGCCGTCATGGCCCAGGCCCTCCCCACGCTGCAGGCCAGCGTCGACCGCACACGCCTGGAGGCCGGCGAAACCCTTGAGCTGACCCTCGAAAGCCAGGACGTGACCCAGTTCGGCAAGCCCGACCTGCGCGCCCTGGAAAGCGACTTCGACGTGCGCGGCACGCGGCAGCTGAACAGCCTGCACACCCTCGATGGCGAAACCCGCGCCAGCACCCGCTGGATCATCACCCTGCTGCCACGGCGCAGTGGCAGCCTGCGCATCCCCGAGCTGCAACTGGGGCAGTCGCGCAGCCAGGCCATCGACCTGCAAGTGCTGCAGGTAGACGCCAACCGCCCGGAAACCGCCTCGCAGGTGTTTGTCGAGGCCACCCTGGACAGCAACGAGGTGTACGTCCAGGCCCAGGCCGTGCTGACCCTGCGTATCTACCATTCGGTATCGCTCTACGACGACAGCAGCCTGAGCCCGCTGCAACTGGAGAACGCCAAGGTCGAGCCGCTGGGTGAATCGCGCACCTACGAGAAGGAGATCAACGGCGTGCGCCACGGGGTGATCGAAACCCGTTACGCGGTGTACCCGCAGCAGAGCGGCGACCTGGACATCCCACCGCTGACCTTCACCGCCACTGCTGCTGACAACGGCCAGCAACCTGCCGGCACTGCCCGGGTAGGCCGCCAGGTGCAGGTCAGTTCGTTGCCGCTGCGCCTGGCCGTGCGGCCCATCCCCGCCGCCTGGCCCGCCAACGTGCCTTGGCTGCCGGCACGCAGCCTGACCTTGGAAGAGCACTGGAACCCCGACCCGGCCAGCCAGCAACCACAGATCGGCGACTCGCTGACGCGCAGCATCACCCTGCGTGCCGAGGGCCTGTCGAGCACCCAACTGCCCCAGCTGCCCGCCACCGAGATCGTCGGCCTGCGCCGCTATCCCGACCAGCCGTTGCTGCGCAACGAGATCAGCGAGCGCGGCATGACCGCCAACCGCGAGGAACGCGAAGCCCTGGTGCCGACCCATAGCGGTGAACTGGCCTTGCCGGCACTGGAAATGACCTGGTGGAACACCCGCGAAGACCATCTGGAACACAGTAGCCTGCCAGCGCGCACGCTGGACGTGCAGGACAACCCGGCGCTAAGCGCGGACACCCCGGTCAGTGACAGCAGTGGCACCAGCCACCTGATCTGGCCCTGGCAGCTCGCCACCCTGCTGTTTGCCCTGACCACACTGCTGGGCTTCACCTTGTGGTGGCGCGCCCGCTCGCAACCGGCGGTGCTGCGTGCTGCGCAGAACGGGCCGAGCCCTCGCACCTTGCTGGACGACCTCAAGCGCGCCTGCCAGGCCAACGACCCGCAGGCGACACGCCAGGCGCTCGATGCCTGGGCGCGGCAACAGCCGGAGACCCTGGCGGAGATGGCGGCGCGGTTCGTGCCGCTGTCGGATGCGCTGGATGGGTTGAACGGGGCGCTTTACAGCGAGAGTGGGCAGTATTGGCAGGGTGAGGATCTGTGGCGGGCGATCGGGACGATTCCGCCGGCGGAACAGGTGTTGTTGCCGGCTGGGGAGAGTGGGGGGTTGCCGCCGCTTTATCCGAAGTGAGGGTTTGGGTCTAGAGGTGCACGCCTTGGGATTTTCAGCGCCTGTGAGACCGAGCGCCGCGCGGGCGGCGCTCGATCTCACAGGCGCTGAAAATATCCAGCCAGGCCCCTGGCAGCCCCGACGCAATCAAAACCTCAGATAAACCGCTGCCCCTCGAACGGGTTCCAGCCATTCACCCCTTTGGTCTGCTTCAGGTAATAAGCCCGGTTGCTCAAAAAGCTGTAAAGAAACGCAAACCCCATGCTGAGCCCGTTATCCACTGGACGCGGAATCTCGCTTCCGGTCACCGCCTCGACGACACCCAGCAATAATCCAATCGCGATCATGATCGCCAGCATCACCAGATTCTTCTTCCACAACCCCAGCACGAACCAATAGATCGGGCCAAAGAAAAAGCCGATGAAGTTATTGTTGATCAGGAGCTTCTTGCGAAACGGCAAGGTGCGGAATGCGGCTTTATACGACTCGGAGGTCGGCGCACCGTACTGATCGAAGAAGGCGAAACGCTCCTGCCATTTCGGCTTGAGGTTGCCATAGGTGGATTGGGCTTGTGGGATACCTTCCATGGGGAGCTCCGTAATTGTCGTCCGTGAGTGTCGTATGGCCATGATCATGGCCGGTTCGGAGGGTAGGTCAGGGCTGCATCAAGGGCAAGTCCCGAAACTCGAATGGAGTGCGAACCACGTCACGGAACGACGAAGCGCCCTGATCTGGATCAGTCACCGTAGGCCTGGCTGCAGCGTCCCCCAGGCTTGGGTTACCATACCCGGCTCCGCAAAGCCCATCACTCACGCCAAGCCCCCGGCTTGCTGACTCGACACCAACAGGTCATCCATGCGTCTGTTTCACACCTCCGACTGGCACCTGGGCCAAAGCCTGCATGGCCAGGAACGCGACTTCGAACACGCCTGCTTCCTCGACTGGCTGCTCGGCCAGCTGCGCCTGCGCCAGCCGGACGCGCTGCTGATCGCCGGCGACATCTTCGACACGGTCAACCCGCCGGTCAAAGCCCAGGAGCGGCTCTACGACTTCATCGTCCAGGCCCATGAGCAGCAACCGAAGCTGGACATCGTGATGATCGCCGGCAACCACGACTCCGGCTCGCGCATCGAACTGCCCGCCGCGCTCATGCGCCGCCTGCGCACCCACGCGCTGGGGCGGGTGCACTGGCTCGACGAGGGCCAGCTGGACGCCGACCGCCTGCTGATTCCGCTGACCAACGGCCGCGGCAAGGTCGCTGCCTGGTGCCTGGCCCTGCCCTTCCTGCGCCCGGCCGAAGTGACCGGCCCGCAGCTGGGCGACGACTACCTGCAAGGCATCACCCAGGTGCACCAGCAACTGATTGGCGCGGCGCAGAAAAAGCGCAAGAAGGATCAGGCGCTGATCGCCATCAGCCACGCACACATGGCCGGTGGCGCGGTGTCCGAAGACTCCGAGCGCAGCCTGATCATCGGCAATGCCGAGGCCTTGCCGGCCAAGCTGTTCGACAAGTCCATCTGCTACGTGGCGCTCGGCCACCTGCACAAGCCGCAGAAGGTCAACCGTGAAAGCCGTATCCGCTACAGCGGCTCGCCGATCCCGCTGTCGTTCGCCGAAATCAATTACCCGCACCAGGTGCTGGAAGTCGAGCTCGATGGCAGCGAGCTGGTCAGCGTCGAGTCTCGCCCGGTACCGCGTGCAGTGGCCCTGCAGCGGGTCGGGCCGGCGCCACTGGGTGAGCTGCTCGGGCAGCTGGCCGAGCTGCCAGTGATCGACCTGCTCGAAGACCCCAACCGCCAACCCTGGCTGGAGGTGCGGGTCCGCCTGGACGAGCCCCAGCCGGACCTGCGCCAGCAGATCGAACTCGCCCTGCAGGGCAAGGCGGTGCGGCTGATCCGCATCAGCACCGAGTACGCAGGCAACGGCCGTGCCGAAGACGATGACCTGGCATTCGTCGAGCTGGCGCAGATGACCCCGCAGGACCTGTTCAGCCGCGCCTGGGAACAAGCCTACGGCAACCCCGTCGACGAACAGGCCCTGGCCGATTTCGCCCTGCTGCTGCAGGACGTCCAGCAGGAAGAGGAACAGCCATGAAGATTCTCGCCATCCGCCTGAAGAACCTGGCATCCCTGGCAGGCCCGGTCGACATCGACTTTACCGCCGAGCCTTTGGCCAGCGCCGGCCTGTTCGCCATCACCGGGCCGACCGGCGCCGGCAAGAGCACCTTGCTCGATGCCCTGTGCCTGGCCCTGTTCGGCACCGTGCCGCGGCTGAACGACATTGGCCGCGAAGCCAAGGTGCCGGACGCCGACGGCGACATCCCCACCTCCGACCCGCGCAACCTGCTGCGCCGCGGCAGCGGCAGCGGCTTTGCCGAAGTCGATTTCGTCGGCATCGACGGCCACCGCTACCGCGCCCGCTGGGAAGCCAACCGCGCCCGCGACAAGGCCAACGGCAAGCTGCAGCTCAGCCGCCAGAGCCTGTACGACCTGGACAGCGAGCAGGTGCTGGGCAGCGGCAAGAACGAATACAAGCAACAGATCGAAGCCCGCCTGGGCCTGAACTTCGAGCAGTTCACCCGTGCAGTGATGCTGGCCCAGAGCGAGTTCGGCGCCTTCCTCAAGGCCGACGACAAAGAACGCAGCGAGCTGCTGGAAAAGCTCACCAACACCGCCATCTACACCCGCCTGGGCCAGCGCGCGTTCAGCAAGGCGCGGGAAACCGCGGAAACCCACAACGCTCTCAAGGAGCGCGCCAGCCACTTGCTGCCGATGGCCGCCGAAGCCCGCGCCGAACTCGACCAGCGCCTGGAGCAGGCGTTGCAGCAGTTCAAGGCCGACCAGGCAGGCGAGCGCCAGCTGGAGCAGCAACGCAACTGGCTTAATGAACAACGCCAGCTGCAGGCCCAGCACGCCGAAGCCGGCGGCACCCTGCAAGCCGCCGAACAGGGCTGGCAGCAGCTGGCCGAGCAGCGTCTCGACCTGCAACGCCTGGAACGCCTGGCGCCGCAGCGCCACCAGTTCCACCGCCAGCAGATGCTCGGCGCGCAACGGGTCCCGGTTGCTGCGCAGATTGCCGAGCAACAGCGCCAACAAACCGAATTGCAGACGCACACCGCAGAGCTGGAACAAGCATTGCTGGCGTCTCGCGAGGCCCTTGCACAGAGCCAGACCCTGCACAGCGACAATGCCCCGCGCCTGCGCCAAGCCTTCGCCGGCCAGGACAACCTGGAACGTCTTGACCAGGAATTGGCGGGGCAACGCGCCACCTGCGATCAGGCCGCGCAGCACGTTGCCGAAGGCCAGCAGCAACTGCAGCAAACCGAAGAGAATCAGCAGCGCAGCCAGCAGCAACTGGCCCAGATCGACACTGCCCTGGCCGAGAGCCAGCACCTGGCCGGCCTGGCCAATGCCTGGCAGGCCTACCTGCCACAACTCAAGCAGGTGATGCTGATCGGTGGCCGCCTGGCCAAGGGCCGCGAAGAGCTGCCCGGCCTGCAGGCCCAGGCCAGCCAGGCCAATGCCCAGCTGCAAGCCCAGCGCGACCACTTCGAGCTGCTGTTCCGTGAAGCCAAGGCCGAACCCCAGGCCCTGGCCGAGCAGGTCGACCTGCTCGGCAACATGCTGCAGGACAACCGCAAGCAACAACGTTCGGTGGAAGAACTGTCGCGCCTGCATGCTCGCGAACTTGAACTGCGCCAGCAGATCGAGGCCCTGCGCGAGCGCCAGCAGCAGGCCATGCAGCAACGCCAGCAACTGATTGGCGAAGGCACCGCAGCCAAAGCTGAACTGGAAGCCGCCGAACAGGCGCTCAACCTCACCCGCCAGTTGCTCGAACGCCAGCGCCTGGCGCGCAACACCAGCGTCGAAGAACTGCGCAGCCAGTTGCGTGATGGCGAGCCATGCCCGGTGTGCGGCAGCGCCGAGCACCCTTTCCATCAACCTGAAGCACTGCTGCAGAGCCTCGGTCGCCACGACCAGGCCGAAGAAGAGGCGGCACAAAAACGGGTCGAAACCCTCAACGGCAAGCTGATCGAGCTGCGCACCGAGCTCGGCGTGGTCAATGCCCAGCTCAAGGACTGCCAGCAGCAACAGCAGCACATGGGTGAGCAGTTGCAACCGCTGGTGGCGCAGGTGCAGGCGCACAGCCTCTGGCCCGCCCTCGCCCCGCAGGATGACAAGGCCCGCAGCGCCTGGCTCGACAGCCAGCTGCGGCGCCTGGACGAAGAGATCGGCAAGGACGAGAAGCGCCAGAGCGCCCTGCTCGCCCTGCAGAAAGACGCCGCTCGTCTCAACCAGCAACTGCAGGCGGCAGAGCAAGCCCAGCAGCAGGCCCAGCGCCATCTCGACCAGCAGCATCAAGCGCTCGCCAACGATGAGCAGCAGCTGGAACAGGGCCTGAATGACCTGGCCAGCGTGCTCCCGGGCGATGTACTCAAGGCCCTTGGCGATGACCCGGCCCATACCTTCCTCGCCCTTGACCAGCAGATCGCCCAGCGTTTGCAGCAACTGGAACAGCGCAAGGACGAACAGCAAGAGCAGCAGGCGCGCCAGCAGCAGCTGGACAAGCTGCGCGACCAGCAACAGGCACGCCTGCAGGCACTGGCCCAGGCGCAGCAACAGCTCGCCACACTCGACACCCAGCGCCAGCAAGCCCACGCCATGCTGGCCGAGCTGCTGGGCGAGCAGGCCAGTGCCGAAGCCTGGCAGCAACACATGGACAGCCAGCTTGAGCAGGCCCGCGCTGTCGATGCAGAAACCGCCCAGCGCCTGCAGGACCTGCGCACCCAGGGTGTACAACTGACCAGCGAGCTCAAGGCCAATATTCAGCAGCAGCAGGCACTGGAGCATGAATGCCAGCAGTTGCAAGGCGACATCGCCCAGTGGCGCGCCGAGCATCCGGAACTGGACGATGCCGGGCTGGACCGCCTGCTGGCCATCGACGACGCCCAGTTGAATGAGCTGCGCCAGCGCCTGCAAGGCGCCGAAAAGGCCATCGAACAGGGCCGCGTGCTGCTTGAGGAGCGCGCACAGCGCCTGCAGCAACACGCCACACAGATGAGCGTCGAGGCGTCGGTCGAAGACCTTGAGCAATTGCTGGGTGAGCTGCGCGAAAGGCTGGCCGGCCATGAGCAGCAATGCGCCGAACTGCGCGCGCAGCAGGCTGACGACCAGCGCCGCCAGCAGGCAAGCCAGGCCCTGGCCGGGGAGATCGAGCAGGCTTACCAGCAATGGCAGCGCTGGGCGCGGCTGAATACGCTGATCGGCTCGGCCTCGGGCGACGTGTTCCGCAAGATCGCCCAGGGCTATAACCTTGACCTGCTGTTGCACCACGCCAACAGCCAGCTGCGCCAGCTGGCGCGCCGCTACCGCCTCAAGCGCGGCGGCAGCGCCCTGGGCCTGCTGGTGCTGGACACCGAAATGGGCGACGAACTGCGCTCGGTGCACTCGCTGTCCGGCGGTGAAACCTTCCTGGTCTCGCTGGCCCTGGCACTGGGCCTGGCATCGATGGCCTCCAGCACCCTGCGCATCGAGTCGTTGTTCATCGACGAAGGGTTCGGCAGCCTTGACCCGGAGTCGCTGCAACTGGCCATGGACGCCCTCGACGGCCTGCAAGCGCAAGGCCGCAAGGTCGCGGTGATCTCCCACGTGCAGGAGATGCACGAGCGCATTCCGGTGCAGATCCAGGTGCGCCGTCAGGGCAATGGCCTGAGCGACGTGGAGGTGTGCGGGTGATCCTCTACTCGTTCCGCCGCTGCCCGTGGGCGATGCGTGCGCGTCTGGCGCTGCGCTATGCCGGTTGCGCGGTGGAGATCGTCGAAGTGGCGATGAAGAACAAGCCGACAGCGCTGCTGGCCTTGTCGCCCAAGGGCACGGTACCGGTGCTGGATACCGGTGCTGGCGTGCTGGAAGAGAGCCTGGACATCATGCGCTGGGCATTGCAGCAGCATGACCCAGAGGACTGGCGCCTGCAGGCCGACCCCGTCGCCGCGCAACACGCCGAGGCGCTGATAGCCCGCAACGACAGCACGTTCAAGGCGCAGGTAAACCTGTACAAATACGCCGAGCGTTATCCGCAGTATTCACGCGATCACTATCGCCAGCAAGCCGAAGCCTGGCTGGCGGAGCTTGAACAGTTGCTCGAAGGCCGGCCGTACTTGCTGGCCGATCATCCAAGCCTGGCCGATGCTGCCCTGTTGCCCCTGATGCGCCAGTTTGCCGGGGTCGAACCGCTGTGGTTCGCCGAGGCGGCTTATCCGCGGGTGCGGAGCTGGCTGGAGGGGTGGTTGGCATCGGAGCTGTTCGACTCGGTCATGGCCAAGTGAATCCTGTGGGAGCGGCTTGCGTCACGAAAGGGCCGCAACGCGGCCCCGGCAATCTCGGCAGTGAAGCAGGGATCTGGGTCCGCTTCGCGGCCCTTTCGCGACGCAAGGCCGCTCCCACAGGGGCCAAGTCAGACTTGAGTCAGTGGCCGTGCTTGGCACTGAGAGCGGCGTGGAAATTGGCGCTCTGGCGCAGGTACTGCTCGGTGTAGCTGTGGGTAGCCGTGGCCTTGCTGCTGTCGGCATGGGCATGGGCCGGCAGCACGACGGACGCGGAAATGGCGGATGCGGCAATCACGGGGAAGAGATTGAAGTTCATGGTGGCTGACCTCGACGTGTGTGGTTTGACGTTCAGCCACTTGGGCCTTGGGTCAAACTTACGCCGCAGAGGTCGCCTGCAGAAATTCATTGCGCTGGTAGGGATTATTATCGCTATCGATAGTCACTCGATGAACTTGAGATCCGAAGGCGCATCCTGAGTGAACGTCTGCACCGTCTCGCCGAGCTTGCCGCTGCGCGGGTCACGGCGCATGACCACGATCTGGTTGCTCTTCTGGTTGGCGACCAGCAGGAAGTTGTCGCTCGGGTCCAGGGCGAATTCCCGTGGATGGTCGCCCTCCGCCGAGCGGCGCTGCAGGAACGTCAGCTGGCCATCGTCCTTGCCCACGCTGAACACCACGATCTCGTTCGCCGTACCACGATTGCTGACGTACAGGAAACGCCCATCCGCCGACAGGTGCAACCCTCCCGAGGCCTTGGCGGCGGCATCCTGCTGATCGGTCAGCGGCAAGCGCTGACGCTCCAGCAAGGCATCGTCCTTGACCTCGAACATCACCACTTCACCACTCATCTCCAGCGTCAGGTAGGCATGCCGGCCCTTGGCATCGAACAGCAGGTGACGCGGCCCGCTGCCGGGCGGCAGGTCCACCGAGGCGGGAATAGCCTTGGTCAGCGGCTCCTTGAGGCTGGCACCGTCATAGCGATAGATGAAGACCTTGTCGGCACCCAGGTCGCTGGCATAGACATGCAGACCATCGGGCGACAGCACCAGCGAGTGCACGTGGGCACCGGCCTGGCGCTCGGCATTCACGCCACTGGGCTTGTGCCGCAATTGCTGCACCACCTTGCTGAGTTTGCCATCCTTGGCCACTGGAATCACTACCAGGCTGCCGCCCGGGTCAGGGGCGACGGAGTAGTTGGCGACGAACAGGAACCGCTGGTCGCGACTGAGACTGGCGTGGGTGGGCTCGTCGCCTTGGCTGCCCACTTGGTTCAATGGCTTGATGTCGCCCTCGGGACTGACGCTGAAGCTGCTGACGTGGCCGTTGGGGGTCTCATTGACCGCGAACAACTGGCGCTGGTCGGCCGACAGCACCAGCCACGACGGGCTGACACTCTTGACAACCTGCAGGGGCTTATCGGCGATTTGCCCTGTCTTGTCGTCGAACTGATAGCGGTAGATGCCCTGGCTCTGGCCATCGGTGTAGCTGCCCACCAGCAACGTGGCGGCGTGGGCGGTAATTGTCAGGCTCATCAGGCTAGCGGTCAGCAGGCTCGTCCAGATCCGGTTCATCGTCGTCCTCATCCGGGGCGCGAAAGGCACTCATACAGACTAGACGATGCTCGCCCTGGGCACCGTTGAGTTGCCACTCATCACCGGTGCCAACGGCGGCAGCGAGCTGTTCGGGGGTGAAGGACCAGCGGCGGTGCTGGCGGCCGTCCATGCACTCGACGATGAGGCCGGAGGCGTCGCAGGTGAAGTCGAAGGCGTGCAGGCCGTCGATCAGGAGCATGTCGCAGGATGCGAGGGCGGTGGCGAGGGGGGACATGGGGGTACCTGTAGGGGATGTGGCGGCATTATAACCGTTGGGCTGCTTTGCAGCCCTTTCGCGACACAAGGCCGCTCCTACAGGGGTTCGCGTTCTCCTGTAGGAGCGGCCTTGTGTCGCGAAAGGGCCGCAAAGCGGCCCCCAGCGGCTCAATGGGCGAAGATGGACCCGCCCTCCTTGCCCACCATCTTCTCAGGCTTGATCAGGAACCGCGCCAGCGCTGGCAGCAGCCACAGCGCACCGAACATGTTCCACAGCAGCATGAACGTCAGCATCAGCCCCATGTCGGCCTGGAACTTGATTGCCGAGAAGATCCAGGTGCACACGCCGATCGCCAGGCACAAGCCGGTGAACAGCACAGCCTTGCCCGTCGAACGCAGGGTCTGGTAGTAAGCCTCCTGCAACGGCAGGCCGGCACGCAGGAAGCTTTCCAGGCGGCTATAGATGTAGATGCCATAGTCCACGCCAATACCAACGCCCAGCGCCACCACCGGCAAGGTGGCGACCTTGACACCGATGCCCATGAACGCCATCAGCGCGTTGCCAAGCACCGAGGTCAGCACCAGCGGCAGGACGATGCACAGGGTCGCGGCGAACGAGCGGAAAGTGATCATGCACATCACCGCAACGCACAGGTAGACCAGGATCAGGATGGTCAGCTCGGCCGACTTGATCACCTCGTTGGTGGCCGCCTCGATCCCGGCGTTGCCCGCCGCCAGCAGGAACTGCAGGCCCTCCTTGTCGTGGCTGTCGGCAAACGCCTTGGCCACGGCGGTGACACGCTCCAGGGTCTCGGCCTTGTGGTCGTTGAGGAACACCAGCACCGGCGCCAGCGAGCAGTCGGCGTTATACAGGCCATCGGCGCGGGCGATGGAGTTGTTGAGGATGTCCGGGTTGCGCGACAGGGTCTCCCACTTCAGGCTGCCCTCGTTCATGCCCTTGATCACCTGTTTGGACACGGTCACCAGCGAGATCGCCGATTGCACGCCAGGGGTGTTCTGCATGGTCCACATCAGCTCGTCGATCGGTGCCATGGTCGAGTGGATCGAGCAGCTTTCCGCCGGCGTCTTGACCATGATCACCAGCACGTCGGAACTGGTCGAGTAGTTGCTGATGATGAAGTTGTTGTCCTGGTTGTAGCGCGAGTCCGGGCGCAGCTCCGGCGCGCCCTGGTCGAGGTCGCCGATCTTCAGGTTCTGGCTGTACCACAGGCCGCCGGCGAAGGCGATCAACGCCAGGGCGATGGACACCGGCGCCACCTTGGCACTGGCGAAGTTCGACAGCAGGCGCCAGAACGGGTGCTCGCGGGTCGCGTCTTTCTTGCTGCGCTCGATGGCCTTCTTGCTGATGCCGACATAGGAAATCGCCACCGGCAGCAGGATCAGGTTGGTGAACACGATCACCGCCACGCCGATGGACGCGCCGATGGCCAGCTCGCGGATCACGCCGATGTCGATGATCAACAGGGTGATGAAGCCCACGGCGTCGGCAAGGATGGCGATCATCCCCGGCAGGAACAGCTGGCGGAAGGTGCGTCGGGCTGCAGTCAGGGCATTGTCGGCGTCACTGGACTGCAAGGCGATGCCGTTGATCTTCTGCACACCGTGGGAAATGCCGATGGCGAAGATCAGGAACGGTACCAGCATCGAGTACGGGTCCAGGCCGAAGCCCACCGCATGCATCAGGCCCAGTTGCCAGACCACCGCCACCAGGGTGGTGATGAGCACGGCGATGGTGCTGCGGATGCACCAGGTGAACCAGTACAGCAGGACCCAGGTGATCACCAGGGCCACGCCGAAGAACATCGCCACCATCACCAGGCCGTCGATCAGGTCGCCGACCTTCTTGGCGAAGCCGATGATGTGGATCTTCACGTTGGGATTCTGCGCCTGGAACTTGTCGCGGATCTTTTCTTCCAGCTGATGCGAGAACTGCTGGTAATCCAGCTTGACCTGCTTGCCGGGGTCCTGCGGGTCGGGGAAGCTTTCCAGCAGCGGCACGTCGACGATGCTGGACTTGAAGTTGTTGCCCACCAGGCGCCCGACCTGGCCGGACTTGAGCACGTTGTCGCGCAGGGTGTCGAGGCTGTCCTGGGAGCCGTTGTAGGTGTTGGGGATGACTTCGCCACCGGAGAAGCCCTCTTCGGTGACCTCGCTCCAGCGCACGCTGGGGCTCCACAGCGACTTGAGGCCGGCGCGGTCGACCCCGGGGATGTAGAACACCTCGTCATGGATCTGGCGCAGCGTCTCCATGTAGTCCTTGTCGAAGATGTCGCCGTTGACCGCCTCGACCGAGATGCGCACGGTGTTGCCCAGGTTGGCCAGGTCGTTGCGGTGCTCCATCATCTGTTCGATGAACGGGTGCTCCAGCGGGATCATCTTCTCGAAGCTGGTCGAGGGGCGGATCTGCGTGGCCTGCCAGAACAGAAAAATGCTGACCAGCACGCACAGGGCGATGACCACCGGGCGGTTGTTGAAGATCAGGCGTTCGAGCAACGTAGCCTTGTCCTGGTGGTGCGGGTGCATGGTGATGCTCTCCCTGCTGGTCATGGACGCACCTCCTTGGCCGCCGGCTCTGCGCCTTCGGCGCTGGCCAGGTGTACGCCACCCTGCCCCACCAGCAGCAGGCCACCGTTGGCCAGGCCAGCGACACCGGCCAGGGCAATGCGATCACTGCGGTTGTAGACGCTGAAGGTCTGGCCATCATCGGTGCTGCGCAGCACGCTGCCACCATTGCCGACCAGCACCAGGCTGCCATCCTCCACAAGCGTAGCGCCTGCCAGGCCGAATTCGAGGTCGCCACGGGCGGCCTTGAGTTCGATCGGCTGCCAGCTGTCACCGAAGTCACCGGAGCGGAACAGGTTGCCGCGCAGCCCATAGGCCAGCAGCGTATGCGCTTTGGCTGTGCCGATCACGCCGAACAGCGAGCCCTCGTATGGGCCCTGGACCTTGGCCCAGGTCTGGCCATTGTCGCTGGAGCGGTACATGCCGCCCTGCTCGCCGACGATGAACAGGCCAGCGTCGCGCACCTGGGTGATGCCGTTGAGGTGCAGCTGGTCGGGGTTGTCCAGGCGTTCGGCGATGTCCTGCCAGTGCTGGCCACCGTCGCGGGTTTCCAGCAGCGCGCCATAGGCGCCCACGGCAAAACCGTGCTGGGGGTCGAGGAAGGTGATGTCCAGCAGTGGCGCTTCACGGGCCAGGTCTTCGAACTGCTTGCTCCAGGTGGCGCCGCCATCGTTGCTGGCGAGGATCTGCGCATCGTGGCCGACTGCCCAGCCGCGCTTGTCGTCGAGGAAGAACACGGCGGTGAGCAGTTGCCGGGTGGGCACCCGGGCCTGGGTCCAGGTGCTGCCCTGGTCGTCGGAGAACAGAATGTGGCCGCGATCACCGACCACTACCAGGCGCTTGCCGGCATGCACGGCGCCAATCAGCAGACTCTGGCTGGCCTTGGCCGATTCGGTCGAGTACTCGTCGGCGGCAGCGGCCTGCGCGCTGTCGGCCCACAACCCCAGTGCCAGCGCCAGCATCGCGCCAGCCGCCAACGGCCAGGCACCACGCCTGGCCTGCGTCATCACCCGCTCCTTCATGAGCATCCCCTGTTGTGTTCTTCTTGGTGGGTCTGTGCTGTGAAAAGCCTGTTTTAGAGGCTTGGGGGGATCGTATCGGGGAAGGTTGCGCGATTACAACGAACGGGACGTTATGTTTTGTTAACCGCCAAAAAACGGGGGCCGCTGTGCGGCCCTTCGCGGGCACGCCCGCTCCCACAGGATCAGGTCAACGCCATTTCTGTGGGAGCGGGCGAGCCCGCGAAGGGCTGCACAGCAGCCCCAGTTTCTTCCAGGCTTACGCCAGGCTCTTGCTCACCACTTCATACACATCGCTGGACAGCTCGCCAGACGCCAGAATCCGCTCCAGCTCGCTCCTCATCAGCACCTGCCGCGCATCGTCATACTTGCGCCAGCGGGTCAGCGGGGCCAGTTGGCGCGAAGCGATCTGCGGGTTCAGCGCATTCAGCTCGATCACCAGGTCCGCCAGGAAGCGATACCCCGAACCATCGGCGGCGTGGAAGTTGACCAGGTTCTGCCCGGCAAAGGCACCGACCAGCGCCCGCACCTTGTTCGGGTTCTTCAGGGTGAACGCCGGGTGCTGCATCAGCGCCTTGACTCGCGCCAGCCCGCCCGGCAGCGTGCTGGCCGCCTGCACGCTGAACCATTGGTCCATGACCAGCGGGTTGTCCTTGAAGTGCTCGGCGAAGCTTTCCAGGGCTTTGGCGCGCTCGGCTTCGAACGGCGAGTTGACCAGCACGGCCAGCGCGGTCAGGCGCTCGGTCATGTTGTCACACCGTTCGAACTGCTCAAGGGTCGCCTCCAGCACCTGCGGCTTGCCGCTCTGCATCAGGTACGACAGGGCGATGTTCTGCAGGCTGCGGCGGGCGAAGTGCTCGGCCGCGGCCACATAAGGGGTACTGCCCGAGACCTCGCGGTTGGCCTGGTAGCGCGCCCACAGGGCGTCGAACAGTTGCTCGGCGATCTGCTGGCGGGCGAACTCGCGGGCGGCGTGGATGGCATCGACGTCGGCCACCTGGCTGATCTCGGTCAGGTAGGCCTCGCCTGGCAGCGAAAGCATCTCGGCGACCATCGCGGCGTCCAGCGACTCATTGCCCAGCACGGTACCGAGCGCAGTGATCAGGCGCTGGTCGAGTTTCAGCGTTTCGCCACGCTGGAACTGGCCGATCAGTTCCTGCAGCACCTGCACCGACAGCTGCTGGCCCGCTTCCCAGCGGTTGAAGCCATCGCTGTCATGCTGCATGAGGAACATCAGCTGGTCACGGTCGTACGGGAAGCTCAGCTTCACCGGGGCGCTGAAACCGCGCAGCAGCGACGGCAGCGGCTTGGCCTGGATGCCCTTGAAGGTGAAAGTCTGCTCGGCTTCGGTCACCGACAGCACACGCGAGGTGCCCGCTGCGGCAGCTTCGCCAGCCAGTTGCAGCGGCAGATCGTTGCCCTCAGCGTCCAGCAGCCCCAGTTCGACCGGGATCACGAACGGCAGCTTCTCGGCCTTGTCCGGGGTCTGCGGGCAGCTCTGGCGGAAGGTCAGGCTGTAGGCCTGCGCAGCGGCGTCATAGGCCTCGCTGACCTCCAGGCGCGGGGTGCCAGCCTGGCTGTACCAGCGCTTGAACTGGGTGAGGTCGACGCCGTTGGCGTCTTCCATGGCCTTGATGAAATCGTCGGTGGTCACGGCCTGGCCATCGTGGCGTTCGAAGTACAGGTCGCTGCCCTTGCGGAAGCCCTCGGCGCCCAGCAGAGTGCGGACCATGCGCACCACTTCGGCGCCCTTCTCATACACGGTCAGGGTGTAGAAGTTGGAAATTTCGATGAAGCTGTCCGGGCGCACCGGGTGGGCCATGGGGCCGGCGTCTTCGGCGAACTGGTGTGTGCGCAGGTAGGCGACGTCCTCGATGCGCTTGACCGTGCGCGAGTTCATGTCGGCGCTGAACTCGGCATCGCGGAACACCGTGAAGCCTTCCTTGAGCGACAGCTGGAACCAGTCGCGGCAGGTCACACGATTGCCCGACCAGTTGTGGAAGTACTCGTGGGCGACCACGCCCTCGACGCGCTGGTGGGCGGCATCGGTGGCGGTTTCGGCGCGGGCCAGCACGCAGCTCGAGTTGAAGATGTTCAGGCCCTTGTTTTCCATGGCGCCCATGTTGAAGTCGTTGACCGCAACGATCATGAAGATGTCCAGGTCGTATTCGCGGCCGTAGACCTCTTCATCCCAGCGCATGGACTTCTTCAGGCTGACCATGGCGTGGTCGCACTTGTCGATGTTCTCGGGCTCGACGTAGATGCGCAGGGTCACGTCGCGGCCGGACTGGCGGGTAAAACTGTCTTCGACGCACCACAAGTCACCGGCCACCAGCGCGAACAGGTACGCCGGCTTCATGAACGGGTCTTCCCAGGTCGCCCAGTGGCGGCCGTCTTCAGCCGGCCCGCTGCCGATCGGGTTGCCGTTGCTCAGCAGCACCGGGTAGCGATGCTGCTCGGCGATCACCGTAGTGGTGAACGTGCTCATCACGTCCGGGCGATCGAGGTAATAAGTGATCTTGCGGAAGCCCTCGGCCTCGCACTGGGTGCAGAACATCTTGCCCGACTTGTACAGGCCTTCCAGCGCGGTGTTGCTCTCCGGGTGGATCTTCACGCTGGTGTCGAGAGTGAAACGTTCGCTCTTGGGGTGTACCGTCAGGCTGTCGGCTTCAAGCAGGTAATCACCCGCCTGCAGTTCGACATCGTCCAGCGAGGCGCGCAGCAGCTCCAGCTGCTGGCCATCGAGTTCCAGTGGCGGCAGGCCGGCACCGCGTGCCGGGTTGCGGCGCATGACCAGTTGCGCGTGGACCAGGGTGTGGTCCTCGAACAGTTCGAAGGTCAGGTGCGTCTCGTCGATCAGGTACTCGGGCGCCTGGTAATCCTTGAGGTAGATCACTTGCGGTTGTTCGGTACGCATGTGCAGGTCCTTTTTACTGGAGCACGGCCAACTGGTAGGCCGTGTACTTGCGAATATTGATCACGCCGGTGTCGAAGATCAGGTACTGGCCCTTGATGCCCAGCAGCGTGCCTTCGGCCACCGGGTCCTTGTCGAGGTTGAAGCTGACGATCTTTTTCGGGTAGGCCTCGACCGGGTAGCGCATCTGCACCACCTCGGCATCGGGCAGCGGCTGGATCGCCTGCAGGCCGAAGCGGCCCTGCAGTTCGCGCAGGCCTTCGGCACAGGCTTCGAAGATCTGCTCGCGGATGGCAGGCAGGTCGAGCACTTCGGCGTCGCTCTTGAGCAGCGTGCGCCAGTTGGTGCGGTCGGGCACCTGGCTGCGCAGGATGTCTTCGACCAGGCCCGATTGCTGGCGGGTGGCCACGCGCATGATCGGCAGGGCCTGGCTGGCACCCTGGTCGAGCCAGCGGGTGGGCAGCTGGGTGGCGCGGGTGATGCCGACCTTGATGCCTGACGAGTTGGCCAGGTAGACCACGTGGTCGGTCATGCAGAACTGTTCACCCCACGACGGCTCGCGGCAGGTGCCGGCATCGTAGTGGCATCGTTCCGGGGCCATGATGCACACATCGCATTGGGCCAGCTTGGTCATGCACGGGTAGCAGTAACCCTGGCTGAAGCTGGTCTTGGTGCGCTTGCCGCAATGGCTGCAGTGAATGGCGCCGAGGTATTCAAGGCGCAGGCGCTGGCCGATCAGCGGGTTGACCGGCACCTGGGTGTCATCCAGACGGAAGCTGTACTGCACCACCGGTGCCTGCAGGCTGACCGCCATCTTGCTCAAAGAGCCACGAGCGAGTTCGATCAATGTACCGAGTCCGACTTGAACAGAATGTTGGCGATGGGGGCGGACTTGGACGCGCACTCCTGCGGGCCCATGTAACCGGTGCGCTGTTCTTCGGGCAGGTTCTTCATCTCCCAGGCGATCACCGCCTGCAGCGACAGTTCTTTCTGCTCGGCGGTGAGCTTGCGCCCGTCCGACCATTTGCCGATTTCCACGGCCAGTTTCAGGCTCTCGTAGATTTCCGGGGTGATGTTTTCGATCATTTGCGCGAAAGTGGACATAGTGTCTCCTGATTCAAGCCGACAGTTTACGCCGGGCCAGCGCCCCGCCCAAGAGCCCGGTCAGGCATCCGATGAGCAGCCCGCCGACGTGGGCGGCGTTGGCGATCTGGCCGAAGCCGAGCTGGCCGACCACGCCAGTCAGACAGATCACCAGCCAGATAAGCATCATCACCAGCACGCCCTTGGGCAGCTTGAAGTGAGGGTTGGGCGCCAGCCACTGGTACAGCCAGACATGGCCGAGCAAGCCGTAGAGCACGCCGGACAGGCCGCCGAACAGGCTCGGGCCGCTGGTGTAGTGCTGGGCCAGGTTGGACACCAGGCTGAACAGCAGGGTCAGGCCCAGCAGCAGCCAGGGGCCCTGGCGCAGTTCGATGCGCTTGCCCAGCTCCCAGTACCACAGGCCGTTCATGGCCAGGTGCAGCGCGCCGAAATGCAGCAGCATGGGTGACACCAGGCGCCACCACTGGCCCTCGGCCAGGCCTTGGGCCAGCGGGGTGAAGTGCAGGTACTCGCCCTGCACGCGGAAGTCGAGGAAGGTGAACCAGCTGATGACGTCGAGGTTGTCGCCGAGACGGGTGAGGCCGGCGACGATCAGGCAGAGGATCAGGACGGTGGCGGTGACCTTGCAGGCTTTGGCCTGGTCGGCCAGAGAGGGTTGTGTGGGGCCATTCGCGGGTGAACCCGCTCCCACAGGGTCCTGGGCAAGCTGTACGTCGGCGTTGCCGTCCGGAAAGCGCTGGTAGAGTTCGCGTACGTCCGCGACCAGGGTGTCGGGGGCCCAGAGCACCTGGACCTCACCTTCCTCGCTGACCCGGTGCGGTACCTGCAGGCGCTGCAGCAGGTGGACGAAGCCGCTGAGGTCGACCGACAGCGGCAGGCGCATCACTTCGACAATGTTCATTGGTTGGCCTGTGGGCGTTCGACGTCGACCCAGACGAACTTGTGCGGGTCGATGCGGGTTTCATCATCAAGCCGATAGGCCGCCAGCTTGCCGTACAGCACCGCGCTGTAGTCCAGGCAGGCCAGGTTGGCGCGGATCGGCGCCGGGCGGCCACTGCGCCAGTAGTGGCCGACGAACAGCAAAGGTTCGTCCTCGGCGTAGCGCAGCAGGGCGTTCTTTTCGTTGTGGCTGAGTGGCGTACGGGCAACGTCGTCGGGCAGAGCATCAGGCTGGAAAACGATGTCGCCGTAGGTCTGCGGGTCTTCTTCCCAGAACTTGGTGCGGAAGAAGGCGCGCGTCAGGCCATCGCCGCCGGTCAGGGTCAGGCCGTCCGGCAGGCGCATGTCGGTGCCGCGCAGCAGGCGGTTGCACACGGTGGCGGCAAAGCTGCCGGGCACCGCCGAGGCCTGGATGAAGTGCTCGTCGATACGCCCGCCCGGGTACTGCTGGCGCAGCGGCTCGATCAGCCGCGGGTCCCAGCAGGCGTGCACCAGGCGGAAGCGCCCGGCATCGATGAACAGTGGCATGTCGTAGAACCACTGCACGAAGTCGTGCCAGTCAGCGGGATGCTGGGCGAACTGGGTCAGGGTTTCGTCGATCAGCCGGGCGTGGCGCGGGGTGTGCTCGCGCACGAACGCTTTGCCGCTACCTGGCAGTGCCGGGGTGACCCAGCCCAGGGCGTTGTACTCGTGGTTGCCCATGATGCAGAACGCCTGGCCGGCCTCGACCATGTCATGCACGATGTGCAGCGCCTCGCGGATGCGCGGGCCACGGTCGACGATGTCACCGAGGAACAACGCCTGCCGCCGCGGGTGGCGCCATACGCCAGCGACGCGTTTGTAGCCCAGGGCGTCGAGCAGGCGTTCGAGGGTCAGTGCACAGCCGTGCACGTCACCGATGATGTCGAAACTGCGCGCCGGATCGAGCATCAGTCGTCCCTGCCTCCCAGGCGGCTGCCCCAGCCGAGTTTGGTGCGGCACACCTCATAGTAGTTGTGATCGAGCGGGTGGATCAGGCGCAGCTTCTGCGGTTTCTTGCTGACCGTGATGGTGTCGCCCGGGGCGCAGGTGAAGTGGTTCTGGC
This sequence comes from Pseudomonas sp. NPDC089996, assembly GCF_044748405.1. Classification (NCBI taxonomy): domain Bacteria; kingdom Pseudomonadati; phylum Pseudomonadota; class Gammaproteobacteria; order Pseudomonadales; family Pseudomonadaceae; genus Pseudomonas; species Pseudomonas sp. NPDC089996. The sequence goes on from NZ_JBIVGA010000007.1 coordinate 149,004, forward strand.
CGTCACACGACACCTGCGGGTAGATCTGCAGGTCCTTGGACACCACGATCTTCAGCTCGCTGTTGCCGTCGACCACGATCGGCCGGCCCGACAGGGTGTGCGGGTACATCGGCACGATGACGATGGCGTCGAGCTTGGGGTGCATGATCGGGCCGCCGGCCGACAGGGCGTAGGCGGTGGAGCCGGTGGGGGTGGCGACGATCAGACCGTCGGCCTTCTGGCTGCAGACGAACTGGCCGTCGATGTAGATCTCGAATTCGATCATCCGCGTCGACTTGCCCGGGTGCAGCACCACATCGTTGAGCGCATCGCCCTGGCCGATGGCCTCGTGATGGCGGCGCACCTCGGCCTGCAGCAGGAAGCGGTTTTCAACCAGGTAATGGCCGTCGAGCACTTCGGCGACCTTCTGCTCCAGCTCGTCGGGGCGGATGTCGGTCAGAAAGCCCAGGTTGCCGCGGTTGATACCCAATACCGGTACATTGTGCCGGGCCAGGGCGCGGGCGGCGCCGAGCAGGCTGCCGTCGCCACCGACCACGATGACCAGGTCGCAGACCTCGCCGAGCAGCTTGCGCGTCGAGGTTTGCAGGCCGTGGCCGGGCAACACTTCGGCGATGGTGTCCTCGAGGATCACGTGCAAGTGGCGCTCGAGGAGGAATTTTTTCAGTCGGCGAATGGTGTCGAGCACCTGCGAGCTGCCAAGGCGGCCGATGATACCGATATTGCGAAATTGCTCCATGGTGCTCCTGCGAGGCTCTGCGGCGGGTGACAATGAGGCGATTATGGGCGAAACGACCGGGTAGCGGCAAACCGGCTATGCTCGCAGCATGACGCCTTTTGCCGAGCTCCACGAGCTGCCCCGCCGCTTGCGCCACCCTGCCGTGCGCGACCTGGCCTGGACCCTGCTGTCGCCGGCGCTGCTGAGCGCCCCGCCCTGCCCCCAGCGCCATCCGTTGGCGGGCAGTGCCTGGGCGGGCGACCCGCAACGCCTGCACGACTGGTTGCGTGCCCTGGATGCGGATGATCTGCCTTTGCGCGACTGGTTGGCAAAGATCACCAGCCGGCGCCTGGGTTTGTACTACGAAGGTCTGTGGCAGTTCGCCCTGGCGCACGCGCCCGGGGTCGAGTTGCTGGCGTCCAACCTAGCGATTCGTGCGGGTGGGCGGACCTTGGGCGAGCTGGACATCCTGATGCGTGATGGCGAAGGCACGCATCACCTGGAGCTGGCGATCAAGCTCTACCTGGGGCCGAACGAGGACGACGGGCGCGACCCGGCGCACTGGCTGGGGCCAGGCTGCCACGACCGCCTGGGAAGCAAGCTGGCGCATCTCGCCGGGCACCAGTTGCCGATGTCGGCAGACTCACGGAGCCGCGAGGCGCTGGCCGCCGTGGGGGTCGACCAGGTGCAGGCGCATCTGTGGCTGGGCGGCTATCTGTTCTATCCGTGGCCTGGGCATGCCGAACCGCCTGCGGGTGCAAACTCCGAACATTTGCGCGGGCGCTGGGTACGGCGAAGCACCTGGACCGTAGCGGTGGAGGAACGCTGGCAGCCATTGGCACGGCATGCCTGGCTGGCGCCGGCACGGATCGAGGCGAATGAATGCTGGACGGTGCAACAGTTCTCGGCCTGGCTGGAACGACTGGACGAACATGCGCCAGCGCAATTGCTGGTGAAACTGGAGCCGGATGCCGATGGCGCCTGGCAGGAAGCCGAGCGCTTGTTTCTGGTGGCTGACAGCTGGCCGCATTTGCCCAGCAATTGATTTTGCCGGCCTGGCGCAAAACGCTTTTCCCGATAGCGATTACAGTTACCCCAGAGCGCCAGCAAGAGCGCCATCCCAAGCCTGATGACGAGGACCGCTCATGGTTTCATCCACCCCCGCGCCCCATTACGCACGCCTGTCCATTGCACTGCATTGGCTGATGCTGGTGCTGCTGGCTGCTGTGTATGCCTGTATGGAATTTCGCGGCCTGTTCCCCAAAGACAGCGCTGAACGCAACCTGATGAAAGACCTGCATTTCATGCTCGGCCTGAGTGTGTTCGTGCTGGTCTGGCTGCGCCTGGCCGTGCGGCTTAGCCGCCCGACCCCACCGATCGTACCCAAGCCACCGGCCTGGCAGACCGGCCTTGCCCACCTGATGCACCTGGCGCTGTACCTGCTGATGATCGGCTTGCCGCTGGCCGGCTGGCTGATCCTCAGCGCCGCCGACAAGCCGGTGCCGTTCTTTGGCCTGGAGCTGCCGCACCTGATCGGCCCGGACCCGGACCAGGCCAAGTTCATCAAGGGCTGGCATGAGCGGGTGGCGCAATGGGGTTACTGGCTGATCGGCCTGCATGCACTGGCCGGGCTGTACCATCACTATGTACAGCGCGACAATACGCTGCTGCGCATGCTGCCCTACAAGTAACCGCGACGGCCCTGCAGACCGCCGGTGTGCAGGAAGATCAGGCGGGTACCGGGCGCGAACAGCCCGGCCTCGACCTGATCGCGCAGGGCCAGCAAGGCCTTGCCGGTATACAGGGCCTCGAGCGGCACGCCAGTGTACTGCTCGCTCTCGGCGATGAAGGCCAGCAGCTGATCATCGAATTTGCCAAAGCCGCCACGGCAGGCGTCGTGCAGCTGGTAACCCTGCGAGCCCGCCAGTGCCGCGACTGTCCCGGGCACGCCGTGATCCATCGGCACCGCCAAGGCGCCATGCACCGCGTGTCCGCCTGCCTCGGCAAGTACCAGCCCGGCCAATGTCGTACCGGTACCTGCAGCCAGCCACCAGGCGTCGTATCCCGACCAGCCCAGCGTCGAGAGCTGCGAACGGGCCTGCTCGACGATCAGCGCACAACCTTCGGCACCTGCCGCCCCGCCACCGCCTTCGGGAATGCAATGCCAGCCTGGATAACGGGCCTGCCAGGGTTCCCAGAAGCCTGCTTCATGCCGTGCCCGATAGCCGCCGTAACCGAGCCAGTGCAACTCCATGCCCAAGGATTGCAGGTCGCGCACCGTGGGGGTGTTCTGGGGATGACCACGCAGCAGGCCGGCGGTGGCAAAGCCGAAGCGCTTGCCAGCGGCGGCCAGGGCGTGGAGGTGGTTGGAATGATTGCCGCCCAGGCTGATCAGGCCGGGGGCACCTGCGGCATGGGCATGCTGCACGTGGTGGCGGAGCTTGAACCACTTGTTGCCACTGATCAGGGGATCGATCAGGTCCAGGCGCAGGATGGCGGCTTCTACCTTGGCTGTGGTCAGACAAGGTAGAGTCAGGCGCTGTAGTGGAGCTTGAGGTAAATGCATGGAGCGGAGTTTATCAGTGAAATCCCCGGGGGCGCTTCGCGCCCCTTTCGCGACACAAGGCCGCTCCCACAGATCCCGCACAAGCCTCAAGGGCCGCGGTCTCCTGTGGGAGCGGCACCGGCGATCTCAAAGTTCAGCGGCCAATCGAGACCCCTGGTTGATCGCCCGCTTGGCATCCAGCTCAGCCGCCACATCGGCACCGCCAATCAAGTGCACCGACTGCCCCGCCGCCACCAGCCCTTCGTGCAGTTCGCGCAGCGGCTCCTGCCCGGCGCAGATCACTACGTTGTCCACTGCCAGCACCTGTGGCTCTCCTTCGCCAATGCGAATGTGCAAGCCAGCGTCATCGATCTGCAGGTAATCGACGCTGTTGAGCATCTGCACCTGCTTGTTCTTCAGCCCGGTGCGGTGTATCCAGCCGGTGGTCTTGCCCAGCCCGTCACCGACCTTGGATTTCTTGCGCTGCAACAGGAACACCTGCCGCGCCGGCGCATGCGGCTCGGCCTTGATCCCGGCAACGCCACCGCGCGCCTCCAGACAAGTGTCGATCCCCCACTCTTTCCAGAACGTTTCGCGGTCCTGGCTGCTGGCTACGCCCTGATGCACCAGGTACTCCGAAACGTCGAAACCGATGCCGCCCGCACCAATCACCGCCACCGCCTTGCCCACCGGCTTGCGCTGGAGCAGCACGTCCAGGTAGCTGAGCACCTTGGCATGCTCGACACCGGGAATGGCCGGGGTACGCGGTGCAATACCGGTGGCCAGGATGATTTCGTCGTAACCGCCGCCGACCAGCGCCTGCACATCGACCCGGGTGTTCAGGCACAGGTTGACACCGGTGCTTTTCACCTTGTTGCGGAAATAGCGCAAGGTCTCGTGGAATTCCTCCTTGCCCGGCACCCGCTTGGCCACGTTGAACTGCCCGCCAATTTCGGTAGCGGAATCGAACAACGTCACCTCATGGCCACGCTCGGCAGCCACGGTGGCAGCGGCCAGGCCTGCCGGGCCGGCACCCACCACCGCGATACGCTTCACGGCACGCACCGGCAGGTAGTTGAGCTCGGTCTCGTGGCAGGCCCGCGGATTGACCAGGCAACTGGTCAGCTTGCCGCCAAAGGTGTGGTCCAGGCACGCCTGGTTGCAGCCGATGCAGGTGTTGATCTCGTCAGCACGGCCTTCGGCCGCCTTGTTGACGAAGTCCGGGTCGGCAAGGAACGGCCGGGCCATCGACACCATGTCGGCATCGCCCTCCGCCAGCACTGCCTCGGCCACTTCCGGGGTATTGATGCGGTTAGTGGTGATCAATGGGATGCTCACCACGCCGCGCAGCTTGGCGGTGACCTTGCTGAACGCCGCACGCGGCACCTTGGTGGCAATGGTCGGGATGCGCGCTTCGTGCCAGCCGATGCCGGTGTTGATCAGCGTCGCCCCGGCCTGCTCGATGGCCTTGGCCAGCAGCTCGATCTCATCCCAGGTGCTGCCGCCCTCGACCAGGTCGAGCATCGACAGACGGAAGATGATGATGAAGTTCGGCCCCACCGCGTCGCGCACGCGGGTGACGATCTGCACCGCCAGGCGCATGCGGTTTTCGTAGCTGCCGCCCCAGCGATCGGTGCGGTGGTTGGTGTGGGCAGCGAGGAACTGGTTGATGAAGTAACCTTCCGAGCCCATGATCTCGACGCCATCGTAGCCCGCACGCTGGGCCAGCACGGCGCAATTGACGAAGTCGGCGATCTGCTTCTCGATACCCGCTTCGTCCAGTTCCTTGGGCTTGAACGGATTTATCGGTGCCTGGATCGCGCTGGGTGCCACCTGGCGCGGGCTGTAGGCGTAGCGCCCGGCATGCAGGATCTGCAGGCAGATCTTGCCGCCTGCGGCATGCACGGCTTGGGTGACGATGCGGTGCTGGTCTGCCTCTTCCTCGGTGCTGAGCTTGGCCGCGCCGGCGTAGACCCCGCCTTCATCGTTCGGTGCAATGCCACCAGTCACCATCAGGCCAACGCCACCCTGGGCGCGCTCGGCAAAATACGCCGCCATGCGTTCGAAACCGCCCGGACGCTCCTCGAGGCCGGTGTGCATCGACCCCATCAGGGTGCGGTTGCGCAAGGTAGTGAAGCCCAGATTCAGCGGGGCCAGCAAATGCGGGTAGCGGTCGGCAGCCATGGTGAGGTTCCCCAGGTGGCGTGATCACGGAATGCGGGTACCTCAGCGGGTGCCCGTCGTTGTCTGCCTGCGACATTAAACAGCTGTTTGAACGCGCTCAATGATCGAAACTGACAACTTATTGATCCTCCCGCGCAGCAGGACTACCCTAAGGAACCCTCGATTCCAAAGGCGCTGTACCGCTTGATGCGAAAACTCCTGGCAGGCGCCCTGGCGCTGGTAATGATCACCGCTCTGTGCGGCTACGGTTTCTGGACCCAACAGCGCCCGGAAGGCCACTACCTCTCTGATCTGCGCATCGAACTGGCGCTCAACCATGGTGTGCCCGGCGCGCATGGCAACCTGCTCGGCATCGAGCCGCTCCTGTTCCCCAGCGACTACCAGAGCCTGCAACGCCTGCACCGCAAGCTTTCCGCCTACCTGGAACAAGCTCGCGCCCAGGGCCTGGTGGGTCCTCGCACGGTCGTGGTGCTGCCGGAGCACATCGGCACCTGGCTGTGGGCGCGCGGCGAAAAGAACGAGCTGTACCAGGTCACCCGCAACCGTGACGCCGAACAGTGGCTGGAGCTCAGCAATCCGCTGCGCTATGGCCTGGCGCTGCTCGGTGCCAGTGGCGATGACCGACGTGCCGATGCCCACCTGCGCATGAAGGCCCAACAGATGGCCAGCGACTACCAGCAACTGTTCGGCGGCCTGGCCAGGGAGTTCGGCGTGACCCTGGTGGCGGGCTCGATCGTGCTGCCCGCCCCGTACGTCGATCAGGGCGTGCTGCACATTGGCCACGGCCCGCTGTTCAACAGCAGCATGGTGTTCGCCGCAGATGGTTCGCTGCTGGGGCAACCCCAGCACCAGCAATACCCCGACAGCGAAACACGGCGCTATATCCACCCTGGCCGGCACTTCCCGCTGCAGGTCCTGCAGACCCCCGCCGGGCGCCTCGGCGTGCTGATTGGAAGCGACAGCTGGTACCCCGAGAATCAACGCCAGTTGCAGCAACAGCAGGTCCAGCTGATCGCCAACCCGGTGTACCTCAGCGGCAAAGGCAGCTGGGATGCCCCCTGGCGTGGCAATCGCCACCAGGACGCTGCGGCCGAACTTGCACTGCAGCGCGGCGAGGTCAGCGAACAGACCGCCTGGCAACGCCTGACACAGTCCGCAGGCAACGGTGTCAGCAGCATGAGCGTGTTCATGCGTGGCCAGTTCTGGGAACAGGGCAGCGACGGCCAAGGCTTCGCCCATCAGGCAGGTGAGTTGCTGGCAGGCCCTCCCAGCCACGGCGCGCGCCTGCTCAACCTGTGGCTGTAGGCACATGAGCCGCCCTCGCGTACGCCTGGGTGACCTTTCGGTAGGTTTCGTCCAACCCCTGATCGAAGCCCTGCGCGAGCAAGGTCACGATCCGGTTCCGCTGTTGCAGCAATACGGGCTGGATGCCACACGCCTGGCCGAGGCTGGCGCGCGCCTGTCGATCCCGCGCTACATGCACCTCGGGCATGCGGCCATCGCACTGTGTGGCGAGCCAGCGCTGGGCCTGCGCATGGGGCGCCTCAGTCGCCTGGCCCAAGCCGGGCTGGCCGGCGTCACCGCGGCCCAGGCCCCTACACTGGGCGAGGCTGCACGTACGCTGCTGCGCTTCGAGCCACTCTACGCCGCCAACTACCGTGGCCATTCCAGCTATCAGGAAGACCCCCAAGGCGCATGGCTGCTTTTCTACTCGATCAGCCCCTACAACGACTACAACCGCTTTGTGGTCGACTCCCTGCTGGCCGGCTGGCTGGCGCAGCTCGCCGCCATGGCGGGCACCCCTTTGCTGGCCGAGCGACTGGAGGTCGAGTTCGATGCCCCCGGCTACGCTGCGGCGTATCAATCCCTTTGCAGTGCCCCCGTGCAGTTCGCCGCCCGGGCCAACCGCTTGCGCCTGAGCCGCAGCACGCTCGATCTGGCCAACCCACAGCACTGCCCGAGCACCTTCGCCCACCTGCTGCAGTTGTGTGAAGCGCAAATGCTCCAGCGCACCCGGGTACGCAGCCTGGGCGAGCGCATTACCCACCTGCTCGGGCCGCTGCTCAACGGCGGGCGCGAGCCCGATCTGGAAGAAGTGGCATTGCACCTGCAACTGCCCACCTGGACACTGCGGCGCAAACTGGCTGAAGAGGGCACGCGCTTTCGCGACCTGCTCAACGACACGCGGCGAGACCTTGCCGAAGCCTATATCCGCGATACGGAGCTGGCCTTCGGCGAAATCGCCTATCTGTTGGGGTTTGCATCGGCAGAGGCCTTCCAGCGCGCATTCAAGCGCTGGACGGGCCTTACGCCGGGGGAGTTTCGCCGCAGCCAGCGGCGGGCAGGTTAAAGCTCTGTGGCGTCGTCTGCCGGTTCCGGCGCATCCAGTTCGTAAGCCTGAAATTCGAGCAGCTCTTCCTGATAGTCATCCATAGCCCTGCATCCTCTTCTCTTCTGTCTTCGTTGATCATGCCTTCAACCTAAGCGAGCCGGGTGAAGGAATGATGACAAGCTCAGAGGTAAACGTAGCAGGTGCTCAGGAACTTATCGCCGCTCATCCATGACAGAAAATTACAACGAAGACGGCGCCGGCTCTGCAGGCTGTGCGTCCTGCTGCACCTGAATCGGCGCAGCCTCCACCGGCGGCGCCACCGGTTGCGACCCTTGGCTGTCATTGACCACTGGTGCATCTGCGGCTTCACTGGCAGGCGCTTCAGCCGCCGCGGCGGGGGCGGGAGCGGCAGGAGTGGCTTCGACCAGCGGTGCCGACGCAGGCGCTGCAACTGCTGGTGCCACCGAGGCCTGCTCTGGCAAGCCCAGGGCCGGCGCCGGTTTCTCGGGCTTGGACGCAGGCGCCTCGACCTTGGCCTTTGCGACCTTCTTGGGCTTGGGCAGGAAACTTTCGACCAGGGCGAAGTAGCGGTCGTAGAACTGGGCTGCCGTCACCGTCTCGCTGGCGACCTTGACCATCGAATCGTCACTGGAGCCGATCGGCATGGATACCGAACCCAGCACGCCGACACCCAGGCTGGCGGAACTGTTGGATTTCTTCAGGCTGTAGCGGTCCTGCAGCGCGTTGGCGAACATGGTCGAACCCTTGTCGTCGTTGACGTCTGGCGCACAGGTCACGTTGAAGCTGATCTGCAGGTGGTTTTCGCTGTTCTGCTGGAAGCTCTTGTTGCCCACCACCTGGTTGGCGCCACTGCTGGTGATGATGTAGCCCTGGCTGAGCAAGGCACGGCGGGCCGCTTCGCAGGAGCCGGCATCGGTCACCGGGAAGCTGCGCGAATAGGTCCCCGAGTCGTCGAAGTTCTCGTGCTCGTAGATGGCGGCTTTCTTCGAAGAGCAACCGGTCACGCCCGCCAGCACCAGGGCCAGCCCGAGCGCACCAAAGACGGATGATCTGGACATTGCGAATTCCGGGTAAGTCAAAAAGAGGCCTATTGTGCATCACTGCAGGCAGGCACAGGAACCGTTGATCGGTGAAGAGTCGTTCAGGTTTGTGTAAATCAGGCTGCCGGCAAGGCACAAAAACGCAAAAAGCGACCCTGAGGTCGCTTTTTGAGTTGCTTCAAGGCGTTCAAGGGGCCTTGAGGCGAAGATGGCGCAGCGGACGGGACTCGAACCCGCGACCCCCGGCGTGACAGGCCGGTATTCTAACCGACTGAACTACCGCTGCGTATCATTCAGGCTTGCGCCCGATTGAAAACTGGGTCTACCCTTCCGGCGCGATGGCCTCAGGGCAGGCACAAAAAAAGCGATAGTTGATCGCTTTCTTTGTGTTTGCTTCAAGGTGTTCTAGGGACCTCGAAACGAAGATGGCGCAGCGGACGGGACTCGAACCCGCGACCCCCGGCGTGACAGGCCGGTATTCTAACCGACTGAACTACCGCTGCGTATCGTTCAGGCTTGCGCCCGATTGAAACTGGGATCAGCCTCAGGCCTTTTGCCTTCGGCTTCAGACCGGTGCCAGGCACCCATCTGTTACTGAAAAATGGCGCAGCGGACGGGACTCGAACCCGCGACCCCCGGCGTGACAGGCCGGTATTCTAACCGACTGAACTACCGCTGCGCAGTGCGTTTCTCTCCGGCTCTCGGCTTCATCAGAAGCGTCCAGCACTAGAAACAATCTCAGGAAGTGGTGGGTGATGACGGGATCGAACCGCCGACCCTCTGCTTGTAAGGCAGATGCTCTCCCGGCTGAGCTAATCACCCTCGCGATGTTGCTTGCTGCGTTTGCTTCGCTGAGGCCGCGAAATTTACGCAGGTACCGATGCTAAGTCAATAGCCCCGTTGAATTTTTTTCAAAAAAGGCAAAAACGAAAAAGGGACCTTTCGGTCCCCTTCCCTTACAGCTGTCTGCTCAGGTATAGATCATCTTGCGGGTCATGCCGCCGTCGACCACGAACTCCTGGCCGGTGACGAACGCGGCCTGGCGCGACAGCAGCCAGGCGACCATGGCCGCCACATCTTCCACCGTCCCTACCCTGCCCGTCGGATGCTGGGCATGGTCGGCATCGGTCAATGGCTCGGCCCGGCGCTGGGACGGGTCACGGGCATCGATCCAGCCAGGGCTCACCGCATTGACGCGGATCTCCGGGCCCAGGCTCATGGCCAGGGCATGGGTCAGGGCCACCAGGCCACCCTTGCTCGCCGCGTAGGCCTCGGTGTCCGGCTCTGATTGCCGAGCACGGGTAGAGGTCAGGTTGACGATCGCGCCATTGTGCGCACGCAGGTACGGCGCGCAATGCTTGGCCAGCAGCATGGGGCCGTTGAGGTTGACCGCCAGCACCCGGTTCCATTGCGCCAGGCTCAGGCTTTCCAGGGTCTGGTTGTGCGGGTTGGCAATCGCCGCGTTGCACACCAGCGCATCCAGCCGACCAAACTGCCCAAGCACCTCGGACACCCCGGCACTGACCTGGGCCTCGTCGGCCACGTCCATGGTGATGAACCAGGCGTTTTCGCCCAGGGCCTTGGCCACCTTGGCACCGCGCTGACGGTCGAGGTCGCTGAGCACCACTTGCCAGCCTTCGCAGATCAGCCAGGCGGCAATGCCCAGACCGATGCCGCGAGCGGCACCGGTGACCAGGGCAACCCGACCATTATGGCCTGGTACACCGCCACGGATTTCCATCAGAGAGCCGCCAGCCCACGGGCGAGGTCCGCCTGCAGGTCAGCCACGTCTTCCAGACCCACGGCAACCCGGATCAGGCTGTCGCGAATACCGGCCGCTTCACGCTCTTGCGGCGTCAGGCGCCCGTGGGAGGTGGTGGCCGGGTGGGCGATGGTGGTCTTGCTGTCACCCAGGTTGGTGGTGATCGAGATCACCCGGGTCGCGTCGATGAAGCGCCAGGCGCCCTCTTTGCCACCTTTGACCTCGAAGCTGACGACCGCACCAAAGCCGCTCATCTGGCGCTTGGCCAGCTCGTGCTGCGGGTGGCTCGGCAGGCCGGCGTAATGCACCTTCTCCACACCCTCCTGCTGCTCCAGCCATTCGGCCAGTATCTGGGCGCTCTCGCAGTGCGCACGCATGCGCAGCTTGAGGGTTTCCAGGCCCTTGGTGAAGATCCAGGCGTTGAACGGACTCAGAGTCGGCCCCGCAGTACGCAGGAAACCCACCACTTCTTTCATCTGCTCGGCACGGCCAGCGACCACACCGCCCATGCAACGGCCCTGGCCGTCGATGAACTTGGTAGCCGAGTGGAACACGATGTCGGCACCCAGCTTGAGCGGCTGCTGCAAGGCCGGGGTACTGAAGCAGTTGTCCACCACCAGCATGGCGCCACGGGCGTGGGCGACTTCAGCCAGCGCAGGGATGTCGACCAGTTCAGCCAGCGGGTTGGAAGGTGATTCGACGATCAGCAGCTTGGTGTTGTCCTTGATGGCCTTTTCCCAACCAGCAATGTCGACCAGCGGCACGTAGTCCACCTGCACACCGAAGCGCTTGAAGTACTTCTCGAACAGGCTGATTGTCGAGCCGAACACGCTCTGCGACACCAGCACATGGTCGCCGGCACTGCACAGCGACATGACCACGGCGAGGATCGCCGCCATGCCGGTGGAAGTGCCCACGGCCTGCTCGGCACCTTCCATGGCCGCCAGGCGCTCTTCGAACGCACGCACGGACGGGTTGGTGTAGCGCGAGTAGACGTTGCCCGGCGTTTCGCCGGCAAACCGCGCAGCAGCATCGGCTGCCGTGCGGAACACATAGCTGGAAGTCAGGAACAGCGCTTCGCTGTGCTCGGCTTCCGGTGTACGGTTTTGACCGGCGCGCACCGCGAGGGTGTCGAAACCGACACCCTCCAGGTCACTGTCCAGTCGTCCGGCATCCCATTGATCCGTCATGCCGTCGCTCCCAAATCAGTTGTTATAGAGGTCGATGATCGCGCTGACCGCCTGGTTCTTCACCTTGGCCAGGTCATTTCGGGCCTGCTCGATGCGCTCGAGGTAGGCTTCGTCGATATCGCCGGTGACGTACTCACCGTTGAACACCGCGCAATCGAAGTGATCGATCTTGATCTTGCCACCACCGACCGAATCGATCAGGTCCGGCAGGTCCTGGTAGATCAGCCAGTCGGCGCCGATCAACTCGGCCACCTGATCGGTGGTACGGTTGTGGGCGATCAGTTCGTGAACACTCGGCATGTCGATGCCGTAGACGTTGGGGTAGCGCACCGCAGGGGCTGCAGAGCAGAAGTAGACGTTCTTGGCGCCGGCTTCGCGGGCCATCTGGATGATCTGCTTGCAGGTGGTGCCGCGCACGATCGAATCATCCACCAGCATCACGTTCTTGCCGCGGAACTCCAGCTCGATGGCGTTGAGCTTCTGGCGCACCGATTTCTTGCGCGCGGCCTGGCCTGGCATGATGAAGGTACGGCCGATGTAACGGTTCTTGACGAAGCCTTCGCGGAACTTAACGCCCAAACGGTTGGCCAGCTCCAGGGCGGCGGTACGGCTGGTGTCCGGGATCGGGATGACCACGTCGATATCGTGATCCGGGCGCTCGCGCATGATCTTGTCGGCGAGTTTTTCACCCATGCGCAGGCGGGCCTTGTACACCGAGATACCGTCGATGATCGAGTCCGGGCGGGCCAGGTAGACGTGCTCGAAGATGCACGGCTGCAGCTTCGGCGCTTGCGCGCACTGCTGGGTGAACAGCTGGCCTTCTTCGGTGATGTACACCGCTTCGCCCGGCGCCAGGTCGCGGATCAGGGTGAAGCCGAGCACGTCGAGAGCGACGCTTTCCGAGGCGATCATGTACTCCACGCCTTCGTCGGTGTGGCGCTGGCCGAATACCACCGGGCGGATGCCGTTCGGGTCACGGAAACCGACAATGCCGTAGCCGGTGATCATCGCGACCACTGCATAGCCGCCGACGCAACGGCTATGTACGTGGGAAACGGCGGCGAACACGTCTTCTTCGGTCGGCTGCAGCTTGCCACGTACCGCCAGCTCATGGGCGAACACGTTCAACAGCACTTCCGAGTCGGAATTGGTGTTGACGTGGCGCAGGTCGGACTCGTAGATCTCTTTGGCCAACTGCTCGACGTTGGTCAGGTTGCCGTTGTGCGCCAGGGTGATGCCGTACGGCGAGTTGACGTAGAACGGCTGGGCCTCGGCCGAGGTCGAGCTGCCCGCAGTCGGGTAGCGCACGTGGCCGATACCGATGCTGCCAACCAGGCGCTGCATGTGGCGCTGCTGGAAGACGTCGCGCACCAGGCCATTATCCTTGCGCAGGAACAACCGGCCGTCGTGGCTGGTCACGATACCGGCAGCGTCCTGGCCGCGGTGCTGGAGGACCGTAAGCGCGTCATACAGCGCCTGATTGACGTTCGACTTACCGACGATACCGACGATGCCACACATGCGACGCAACCCCTACTTTGATGAAACTTGAACGAACAGCGCTCAGGGCTTTGCCGGCCCGAGCAACTGCTCCTTGAATGGAAGATCAGCCGGAGCGCTGATCACTCCACTTGAAGACCACTGATGGGTGAAACCCAGGATCAGGTTTTTCGACCAGTCAGCGACCAATAGAAACTGTGGTATCAGGCGTGATTCCTGCCACCAGGTGTCTTGTTGCACCGGCCCCAGGCTGAGCAGCCCGACGGCCACCACTACCAGCAAGGCCCCGCGCGCGGCACCAAAGGCCATGCCGAGGAAACGATCGGTACCGGACAACCCGGTCACGCGGATCAGCTCGCCGATGAGGAAGTTGAGCATGGCCCCCACCAGCAAGGTGGCGACGAAAAGAATGGCGCAGCCAGCGATGGTGCGCATCGACGGCGTCTGGATATAGCTTTCAAGGTACACCGAAAGCGACCCACCGAACATCCAGGCAACCGCGCCAGCGACGATCCAGATGAGCAGGGACAAGGCCTCCTTTACGAAGCCGCGCTTGAGACTGATCAGTGTGGAGACGGCGATGATCGCGATGATCGCCCAATCAACCAGGGTAAAGGCCACGGTGCTGCCTGCAGACGTTAGAGGCGGCGCATTTTACCAGAGCGAAAGGCCGGGAGTAAGCGGAATGTCGGGTGGATCTGGGGGTCAGGTTTTCAGGCCTGCGTCGACCATCTGCAGGAGCGGCCTTGTGTCGCGAAAGGCTGCAGAGCAGCTCCGAAAATTAGTGCTCTTGCGCTGCAACCCCGGGGCTGCTCTGCAGCCCTTTCGCGACACAAGGCCGCTCCTACGGGAACCACGTAGACCCTGCTTCAGCCTTTTTCAGGCTGGAAACGCACCACGAAGCCGTTGAGCTTCTGCTGACGGTTGATCGTTTCGCGCAGTTTGTCAGCCTCGGCACGCTCGATCAACGGCCCGACATACACCCGGTTCAGGCCGCCGGCCGAACGGATGTAGGCGTTGTAGCCCTGGCTGCGCAGGGTCTTCTGCAGGTTTTCGGCACCAGCCCGGCTGGACAGGCTGGCCAGCTGAATCGACCAGCTTACCGGCAAGCCGTTGACGTCGATCTTCGATGGTGCAGGCGCAGCCGCCACTGGCGCAGCCGGCTTGGCTGCGGGTGATGGCGTCGCTACCGGCGTCTGCGGCTTGGGCTGGGCTTGCGCCTGGGTCTGCGGCGACGGCGTGATCGGCTGGCTCGGCGCGGTCACCGGCGCTGTCGATTCATTGACTACCACCGGCGGCTGCTCGGCCTCCTCCGGCAGCGGTTGTGGCTCAGGTACCGCCACCTGCTCCACCTTGACCTCTGGCAGGCTCGGCATGGCCGGCGCCTGTGGGGCGTCGACGCGGACCTGGCGCATTTCGTCCTGGCGGGTGAACAGCATCGGCAGGAAAATCACCGCCAGCGCCACCAGCACCAACGCACCCACCATGCGCTGCTTCATCCCTTTGTCCAGCACTGCCATCTAGTCACCCCTCCAGGGCCTGCCGCTCCAGCCATTCCAGGGCCTCGGCGACACAGAAAAACGAACCGAACAGCAGAATCTGGTCATCCGCCGTCGCCTGCGCACATTGCCCTTCAAGGGCGGCGTCGACACTGGCGTAAGACTTCACCGCAGCGCCGTGGTTCGTCAAGGCAGCGGCCAGTTCAGCAGCCGGACGGCTGCGCGGCGTTTGCAGCGGCGCCACCGCCCAGTCGTCGACCAGCCCGTGCAGCGGTGCGATGACGCCCTGCAGATCCTTGTCGGCGAGCAGGCCGAACACCGCCAGGCGGCGACCTCTCAGCGGGCGTGCAGCCAAGCGCCGGGCCAGGTACTCGGCAGCATGCGGATTGTGCCCGACATCCAGCAGCAGCTCCACAGCCCTGCCCTGCCAGGTCAACTGGCGCCGGTCGAGGCGACCGGTGATGCGGGTGTCGAGCAAGGCCTGGCGGATCTGCCCGGCATCCCACGGCAAGCCCGACAGCAAATAGGCCTGCAGGGCCAGGCTGGCGTTCTCCATGGGCAGGTCCAGCAGCGGCAGGCCGTGCAGTTCGACCGGCTTGCCGTCTGCGGCGACCCCGCGCCAATCCCAGCCACGTTCACTGCTTGCCAGATCGAAATCACGGCCGCGCAGGAACAGCGGGGCCGCCAGTTCGGCGGCCTTGTCCAGCAGCGGCTGCGGCGGGTCGAGATCGCCGCACAGTGCCGGCGTGCCCTGGCGGAAGATGCCGGCCTTCTCGAAGGCCACCTTCTCGCGGGTATCGCCCAGGTAGTCGACATGGTCGACACCGATACTGGTCACCAGGGCCAGGTCGGCATCCACCACGTTCACGGTGTCCAGGCG
Organism: Pseudomonas sp. NPDC089996; assembly: GCF_044748405.1. Lineage (NCBI taxonomy): Bacteria > Pseudomonadati > Pseudomonadota > Gammaproteobacteria > Pseudomonadales > Pseudomonadaceae > Pseudomonas > Pseudomonas sp. NPDC089996. Next base: position 164,672 of record NZ_JBIVGA010000007.1, read on the forward strand.
GCCACCAAGGCCCACCTCGAGCACCACGGCATCCAGCTGCGACTGGTAGAACAACCAGAACGCCGCCAACGTACCCATCTCGAAGTAGGTCAGGGAAATTTCGCCCCGCGCCGCCTCGACGGCGGCGAAGGCTTCGCACAGACGCTCATCGCTGGCTTCCCGGCCATCGATCAGCACCCGCTCGTTGTAGCGCAGCAGGTGGGGCGAGCTGTACACGCCCACCTTCAAGCCCTGGGCTCGCAGCAGCGAGGCCACGAAGGCGCAGGTCGAGCCCTTGCCGTTGGTGCCGGTGACCGTTACCACGCGTGGCGCCAGCTTGCCCAGCGCCAACCGGGCAAGCACCTTCTGCGACCGCTCCAGCCCCATGTCGATGGCCGAGGGGTGCAACTGCTCGAGGTAGGCGAGCCACTCGCCCAGGGATCGTTGTTTCATCACGCGACCGCAGCGACCTCACGGGCCTGCTCAGGGGTTTGCTGGCCGGTCATCTGCGCCAGCAGGCGAGCCAGGCGCGGACGCAGGTCGCCACGGGAGATGATCAGGTCGATGGCGCCGTGCTCCAGCAGGAACTCGCTGCGCTGGAAGCCTTCCGGCAGTTTTTCGCGCACGGTCTGCTCGATCACGCGCGGGCCGGCGAAGCCGATGAGTGCCTTCGGTTCACCGACGATGACGTCGCCGAGCATCGCCAGGCTGGCGGAAACACCGCCGTAGACCGGGTCGGTCAACACCGAGATGAACGGAATGCCTTCTTCGCGCAGGCGCGCCAGCACGGCCGAGGTCTTGGCCATCTGCATCAGCGAGATCAGCGCTTCCTGCATGCGCGCGCCACCGGAGGCGGAGAAGCAGACCATCGGGCAGCGGTTTTCCAGGGCGTAGTTGGCGGCACGCACGAAGCGCTCACCGACGATGGCGCCCATGGAACCACCCATGAACGAGAACTCGAAGGCGCTGACCACGATCGGCATGCCCATCAGGGTACCGCTCATGGAGATCAGGGCGTCTTTTTCGCCGGTCTGCTTCTGTGCACCGGTCAGGCGGTCCTTGTACTTCTTGCCGTCACGGAACTTCAGGCGGTCGACCGGCTCCAGCTCGGCGCCCAGCTCGGCGCGGCCTTCCGGGTCGAGGAAGATGTCGATGCGGGCACGTGCGCCGATGCGCATGTGGTGGTTGCACTTGGGGCAGACATCCAGGGTCTTTTCCAGCTCCGGACGATACAGCACGGCCTCGCAGGCCGGGCACTTGTGCCACAGGCCTTCCGGCACCGAGCTCTTCTTCACCTCGGAACGCATGATCGAAGGGATCAGTTTGTCGACTAACCAGTTGCTCATGCTTTCTTTCTCCAGTATTGGCGGACGGGGACCGGACTGGCCGGCCATGCCCTGCCCTTGAGCTCAAATTCTTCTATGAAACGATGACGGCCCGGCCGCAGAGGCTGCCTGCGCACCGCGCCGTCTTCAATCTGTGTGTTGGCCATGCGGCATACCGCTGGCCGCCCCGCAGGGCTGCGAAATCTATGGACGATGGCGCGCCGCCAGCCGTCACATCTGCCGTCACGCCTGTTTCACTGCACGCATGAAGGCTTCGATCTTGCCCGCATCCTTGATGCCCTTGGCCTGCTCCACGCCGCCACTGACATCCACCGCATACGGCTGCACCTGGGCAATCGCCTGGCCGACGTTTTCGGCCGACAGCCCGCCCGCGAGGATGATCGGCTTGCTCAGCCGCGCCGGCACCAGCGACCAGTCGAAGGCCTCGCCAGTACCGCCTGGCACGCCGGCCACATAGGTGTCGAGGAGAATGCCGCGGGCGCCGGCATAGTGCTGGCAGGCGGCCTCCAGGTCATCGCCCGGGCGCACGCGCAGGGCCTTGATCCAGGGCCGATGATAACCCTCGCAATCGGCCGGGGTTTCGTCGCCGTGGAACTGTAGCAGGTCCAGCGGCACCACCTCGAGAATCTCGTTCAGCTCGCACCGCGAGGCGTTGACGAACAGCCCGACCGTGGTCACGAACGGCGGCAGCTCGGCAATGATCGCCCGCGCCTGGCGCACATCCACGGCACGCGGGCTTTTGGCATAGAAGACAAAACCGATGGCATCGGCCCCCGCCTCGGCGGCGGCCAGGGCGTCTTCGATGCGGGTGATCCCGCAGATCTTGCTGCGAACGTTGCTCATGGACAGCGAACCTTGAGTCAGTGGCGAAGGGCCCGATGGTAGCAAATGAGTGCCGAAGCGTCAGTCGGCCAACGCTTCGTAACCGGTCAAAAAGTGTGGGCCGATGTAACGCTGCGGCAACTGGAACTCCTCCGGGTACTCCACCTGCACGAGGTACAGGCCATAAGGGTGCGCGGTAACTCCGCCTTCGCGACGGTTGCGCCCCTCCAGCACTTCGCGGGCCCACTCGACCGGGCGCTCGCCAGCTCCGATGGTCATCAGCACCCCTGCGATGTTGCGCACCATATGGTGCAGGAAGGCGGTGGCACGCACGTCCAGCACGATCATCTGGCCGTGACGGGTCACGCGCAGGTGATGGATGTGCTTGATCGGCGACTTGGCCTGGCACTGGCTGGCGCGGAAGGCACTGAAATCATGGGTGCCGAGCAAGTAGCCGGCAGCCTGGGCCATGCGCTCGACGTCCAGCGGGCGGTGGTTCCAGGTCACTTCCTCGGCCAGGTGCGCGGGACGGATCGGATCGTTGTAGATCACATAGCGATAGCGCCGGGCACAAGCCTTGAAACGAGCATGGAAGTCTGCCGGCATCGGCCGCGACCAGACCACACTGATGTCATGGGGCAGATTGAAATTGGTGCCCAGGGTCCAGGCGCGCTCGTCACGCACGGCGCGCGTGTCGAAATGCACGATCTGCCCGCAACCGTGCACGCCGGCGTCGGTACGCCCGGCGCAGATGACGCTGATCGGTTCGTCGGCCACTTTCGACAGCGCCTGCTCGAGTGCCTGCTGCACGCTGGGCACACCGCTGGCCTGGCGCTGCCAGCCGCGATAGCGTGAGCCCTTGTATTCCACCCCCAGGGCAATGCGGGTGAAGCCTTCGGCGGCCGATTCGGTGGCGGCGGTGTCGATGATGTCCAAGAGCGTGAAACCTGTGGGTGATACGGAATGGCGGGGATTATAACGACAACGGCAGCCCTGTAGGGCTGTGGGAGCGGCCTCGCGTCGCGATAGGACCACGCAGTGGCCCCGGCGATTCTGGCTGTGGAGCTGAAATCCTGGGGCCGCTGTGCGGCCCCAATCGCGACGCAAGGCCACACACAAGGGCCGACTTCAGCTGCAGTTTTCAGACGAGACGCGAGAGCATCTCTTCAGCTTCCAGACGCTGGCCGTCATCACCATCCTTGACCACTTCGTCGAGGATGTCGCGGGCGCCCTGATGATCGCCCATGTCGATATAGGCGCGCGCCAGGTCGAGCTTGGTCGCCACCTCGTCGGCACCGGAGAAGAAGTCGAAGTCGAGGTCGTCCAGCGGTTCGGGCTCGGCGGCGGCGTCTTCGGCGGTGAAGTGCGGCTCCAGCGATGGCGACTCCAGGCTCTGCGACAGCTTGTCGAGCTCGGCGTTGACGTCGTTCAGCTCCGAGGCAAAGCTTTTGGCAGCCGGCGAATCGTCATCCAGAGACAGCGACAGGTCGAAGTCGTCCGGCAGTTCCAGCTCGGAAATCGGCTCGAATTCCGGAATGGCGTCGAAAGCTGCCAGCTCGGCGGCGACATCCACGGGTTCGTCCGGGGTCACAACCGGGGTAGCGGGTTCGCCGCTGTCCAGATCAAAATCGGCCAGGTCGAAATCGCCCAGATCATCGACACTCTGCGGCTCGGCCTGGGCCTGGGCCAGCAAGGTTTCGAAATCGTCATCGGCGTCAGTTTCCGGCTCGACGCCTGCCGGTTCGGCGACCGCCTGCGCTTCGGCCAGTGGCGCCTCGTCCAGCATCGGTGGCTCAAGCTGATCATCCACCGGCAGATCATCACCCAGGCTCAGGTCGAAGGCGCTGTCCAGGTCGTTGTCATCGAGCACCGACGTTTCCGTGTAGGCCTCGGCGGCTGCTTCGAGCTCAGGTTCTGGCGTCGGTTCTGCTTCAGCCGGCGCTTGCGGCTCATCCTGGAGCAACTCCTGCACGTACTGCTCGTCCATCTCGGCGGCCAGCGCCGCAGCGCCCACGCCAACGGCTGCGAGGCCCAGCATGGCCGGGTAGCGCTCCTTGAGGCTGTTGACCTGTGCAGTGTTCTCTTCGCTGCCAGGCAGCTTGCGCTCCTGCTCGACGAAGGCGCTGTGGTCGCCCTGGCGGGCATAGACGTCCATCAGTTTGAGGCGCAGGGTGTCATTTTCCGGCTGCGCCGCCACTGCCGATTCCAGCAGGTCGGCCGCGTGATTCAGGCGACCACGCGACAGGCTCAAGTCGACTTCAGCCAACAGCGCGGCATTTGCATCCTGTGCCGGCTCCGGCTGGACAACCGGGGCCACTGGCGCGGGAGCATCGAGCTTCTCCGCAGCTACGGCGGCTGCAGCCGAAGCGGCCACCACTGCAGGCGAAAGGGTCACGCTCGGGGCGGACACTTCCAGCTCGTCGAAGCTGCTCGGTGGCAGGTCCAGATCCGGGCTGCGCTCGCCCTCCTCGGACAGCGCGCGAGCCATGCGCAAGTGTTTTTCAGCTTCCTGCTGGGCCTTGCGCTTGCGTGCCAGCAGCAACAGCAGGAGCAACAGCACGAGGAATGCGGAACCGGCAATCAGGCCAAGTACCACGGGGTTGGCCAGCAGCTCGTCGATTGTACTTGGCGCAGCGGCAGTGGCCTCCTCAGCGGGCGCTGCAGCAGGCGCCGTATCGACAGCTGCAGGTGCCGGTGCAACCACAGGCTCGGCCGGTGCCGCATCGGCTGCAGGGGCCTGCACAGGGGCCGGTTCGCCCGGCAAGGCAGCAACAGGCGGCGCCTCAGGTGCCGCGCCTTGGGCTTCCAGGCGCGCCAATTGGTCGTTCTTCAGCTGGATCAGCTTCTGTAGCTTGTCCATCTGACTTTGCAGATCGGTCACCCGGCTTTTCAGTTCGTCGTTGTCACGACGACTGGTGTCCAGGCTTTCCTGAGCCACCGCCAGCTTGTCGTTGATGGCCTTGGCACTGTTACCGCCAGCCTGGTTGCCGGGGCTGACCAGGCGCAGGTTATCGCCCTGGGCGATACGATCGGGCGCTGCATCGGCGGCACCGCGGCGGGTGGCATCCAGCTGCCGCGCACGCGGCCCCAGGCGCCGCCCCTCGCGCCAGGCCGCATACTGCTCGGCCACGTCACGATTGGCTTCGCCCTGGGGGATGCTCTGGATCTGCTGCTGGTCGGGCAGGCGCAGGACCTGGCCAACCTTCAACTGGTTGATATTGTTGCCGATGAAGGCATCCGGGTTCAGCGCCTGAATGGCGATCATGGTCTGTTGCACCGAACCACCGCCCTGGGTATTGCGGGCAGCGATCTGCCACAGGGTATCGCGGCGCTTGGTGGTGTAGCTGCTGGTAGCCGGATTGACATTGGCGGCGGCCGGCTGCTGGCCCTGGGCCTTGGCCTGGTCGAGCAGCACGCTGTAGTCACGCAGCAGGCGGCCCTGGGGCCACATCACCTGGACCAGGAACTTGACCACCGTGCCGGGCAGCGGCTGGCTGGAGGTAACCCGCAGCACGCTCTTGCCGTTGGGGTTGATCACCGGGGTAAAGGTCAGGTCTTCGAGGTAGGTGGGAAACGCCACCCCGGCCTTGCTGAACTCTTCCGGCGGCGCCAGGCTCGGCGCCACTTCGGCTGCGGTGAGGTCGCGCACGTCGAGCAATTCGATCTCGGCGTCCAGGGGCTGATTCTGTGCCGACTTCAATGTCAGTTCACCCAGCCCCAGGGCATTCGCCATGCCAGACGTCAGCGCAGACGCTGCCGCCATGGCCAGAACCAGTTTGCGAATTCGAAGCATGACCTCTTCCCTTGTATGAATCGTCCCCAAAACCTGCGTGCGGCGCGGGACAAAAGTGCTCGCCAGTATCTTTTACACCATGTGTTTAATCAACAATTGCGCCACCTGCACGGCGTTCAGCGCAGCGCCCTTGCGCACATTGTCGGTGGTCAACCAGAGGTTGAGCTGCTGGTTTTCGTCAATTCCATGGCGTACACGACCAACATAGACCACGTCTTGGCCGACTGCGTCACCGACCGGGGTCGGATAATCATCGTTCTCCACCCGTTCGACGCTATCGGCGCGTTCCAGTGCCTGGTTCACCTGCACCAGATCGACCGGGCGACGGCTCTGCACCGCCACACTGAAGCTATCGCCGAAAAACACCGGGACTTGAATGCAGCTCACGGATATCTTCAGTTCAGGCAGGCCCAGCAGCTCGCGCAACTCGCCAACCAGTCGGCGCTCCACGGCGCTGTGGCCCTGCTCGTCCACGGCGCCGACCTGTGCCAGCACATTGAACGCCATCTGCCTATCGAAGAAACGCGGCTCCAGCGGCCGGGCATTGAGCAGCTCGGCGGTTTGCCGGGCCAGTTCGCTGACCGCTTCGCGGCCTTGCGCCGACACCGCCAGGGCGGCCATGACCTGCACCCCCTCGATGTCCAGCTGCCCCTTGAGCGGTGCCAGGGCAACCGCCACGGCAACGGCCGCGCAGCTGGGGCTGGTGATGCGCGCGGGCAGCTTGAGCTTGGCGATGCTGTCGCCATTGGCCTCCGGCACCACGGCCAGCGCATTTTCAAGGCCGCCGGAAAGGTCGATGACCGTGCAGCCGGCCTGCTCGGCCTTGCTGGCGAAGCTGCGGCTGACGGCCGGGCTGGCGGCGAAGAAGGCCAGTTTGACCTGGGCGAAGTCGAAGCTGTCGACCTCACGCACCTTGAGCTTCTTGCCGGCGAACATCACGCTGCTGCCCGCCGATTCCATGCTGGCCAGCAAGTGCAGGGTGCCGACCGGGAAGGCCAGTTCTTCGAGGATCTGTACGAGGGCTTCACCGACGCTGCCGGTGGCGCCGACGACGGCGATGTCCAGGGGGGTGGTCATGGTATAGATCCTTTTGCTGAAACGGCGGGGGCGGCACTTTACTTGGATTGTAGTGTTTTGTCTGTGCTGGCTTCTTCGAGGTACAAGCCCGCTCCTACAGGAAAGCACCACATTCAAGGGCAGTGATGCCCCGCGAAGAGGCCGGTACAGGCATAAAAAAACCCGCACTGTCACCAGCGCGGGTTTTTCTTTGAAACCGGGAGATCAACGCTCCAGCAGGATCCGCAGCATGCGACGCAGCGGTTCGGCGGCACCCCACAGCAGCTGGTCACCCACGGTGAACGCACCCAGGTACTGGGAGCCCATGTTCAGCTTGCGCAGGCGGCCAACCGGAATGTTGAGGGTACCGGTGACGTTGGTCGGGGTCAGCTCTTGCATGCTGATCTCGCGCTGGTTCGGCACCAGTTTCACCCACGGGTTGTGCTGGCTGATCATGCCTTCGATGTCGGCCAGCGGCACGTCCTTGTTCAGTTTGATGGTCAGCGCCTGGCTGTGGCAACGCATGGCACCGATGCGCACGCAAATACCGTCGACCGGGATCGGGCTCTTGAAGCGGCCGAGGATCTTGTTGGTCTCGGCCTGGGCTTTCCACTCTTCGCGGCTCTGGCCGTTCGGCAGTTCCTTGTCGATCCACGGGATCAGGCTGCCGGCCAGCGGCACGCCGAAGTTCTCGGTCGGGAACGCTTCGCCGCGCATGGCTTCGGCAACCTTGCGGTCGATGTCGAGAATGGCGCTGGCCGGGTTGGCCAGGTCATCGGCAACGGCCGCATGGGTAGCGCCCATCTGCTTGATCAGCTCGCGCATGTTCTGCGCGCCAGCACCGGAAGCCGCCTGGTAGGTCATGGCGCTCATCCACTCGACCAGGCCGGCTTCGAACAGGCCACCCAGGCCCATCAGCATCAGGCTGACGGTGCAGTTGCCGCCGATGTAGTTCTTGGTGCCGGCGTCGAGCTGCTGGTCGATGACCTTGCGGTTGACCGGGTCGAGCACGATGACCGCGTCGTCCTGCATGCGCAGCGACGAAGCGGCATCGATCCAGTAACCCTGCCAGCCGGCTTCACGCAGCTTGGGGAACACCTCGTTGGTGTAGTCGCCGCCCTGGCAGGTCAGGATCACGTCGAGGGTCTTGAGTTCTTCGATCGAATAAGCGTCCTTGAGCGGAGCAATATCCTTGCCCACGTTCGGGCCCTGGCCACCTACATTGGAAGTGGTGAAGAACACTGGCTCGATAAGGTCGAAGTCCTGCTCCTCCAGCATCCGCTGCATGAGCACGGAACCGACCATACCGCGCCAACCGATCAGACCTACACGTTTCATCGCAACTACACCTTTGCTAAAAGTGGGCCGCCACCTCGAGTTTTTGGTGGCGGGCCAGAGAGATTACAGATTCCGCAGCGCTGCGACTACTGCGTCGCCCATTTCCTGCGTGCCTACTTTGTCGCAGCCGGCCGACCAGATGTCACCGGTACGCAGGCCCTGGTCCAGCACCAGGCTGACCGCCTTTTCGATGGCCTCGGCTGCCGCCTGCTGGTTGAAGCTGTAACGCAGCATCATCGACACCGACAGAATGGTCGCCAGCGGGTTGGCGATACCCTGCCCGGCGATGTCCGGAGCCGAACCGTGGCAAGGCTCGTACATGCCCTTGTTATTGGCGTCCAGGGATGCCGAAGGCAGCATGCCGATGGAACCGGTCAGCATGGAAGCTTCATCCGACAGGATGTCACCGAACATGTTGTCGGTCACCACCACATCGAACTGCTTCGGTGCGCGGACCAGCTGCATGGCAGCGTTGTCGACGTACATGTGGCTCAGTTCGACATCCGGGTAGTCCTTGGCCACGTCTTCGACCACTTCACGCCACAGCTGGCTGGAGGCCAGGACGTTGGCCTTGTCCACCGAGCACAGCTTCTTGCCACGCACGCGGGCCATGTCGAAGCCGACGCGGGCGATACGGCGCACTTCGCTTTCGCTGTACGGCAGGGTGTCGTAGGCCTGACGCTCGCCGCCTTGCAGCTCGCGCTGGCCACGCGGGGCGCCGAAGTAGATGCCGCCGGTCAGTTCACGGACGATGAGGATATCCAGGCCGGAAACGATCTCCGGCTTCAGCGAAGACGCGTCGGCCAGTTGCGGGTAGAGGATGGCCGGGCGCAGGTTGGCGAACAGGCCAAGTTGCGAGCGGATTTTCAGCAGGCCGCGCTCCGGGCGGATGTCACGCTCGATCTTGTCCCACTTCGGGCCGCCCACGGCGCCCAGCAGCACGGCATCGGCCTTGCGTGCACGCTCCAGGGTTTCATCGGCCAGCGGCACGCCGTGCTTGTCGATGGCTGCGCCGCCGATCACGTCATGCTCGAAGCCGAAGCCGAGCTGGAACTTGTCGTTGGCCAGTTCCAGCACCTTGACCGCCTCGGCCATGATTTCCGGACCAATGCCATCACCTGGGAGAATCAGAATCTGCTTGCTCATGCTTTCCTCTATCCATTTACGCGGTCCGGCCATTCGGGCCGCACCGAAAAGTGCTTAACGCTCGGCCCACAGCACCAGTACGTCAGTGCTGAACGAACCATCGGCCTCAATCTGGTAATACTGCCGCACTTCTTCGCCCATGGCTTGCTGCAATTGGAGGATGGCAGCGCGCATCGGCGCGGGGGTGCGCATGCGCTCGACCCAGCTGGCAAACTCCAGGCGCAACGGCTGGCGCGTGTGGCTGCGCACGTGCAGGCCGGCTTCGCTGATTTGACGCTGCCATTCGGCGGCGCAGTAGTCACGCACGTGGCTGGTGTCGCGCAGCACTTCGACGGCCTGCAGGTAGGTGTCGAGCAACGGGCTGCCCGGCGACATCACGTCGATGAACGCTGCCACGCCACCTGGCTTGAGCACCCGGCGAACTTCGCGCAGAGCCAGGCCGAGGTCGCTCCAGTGGTGCGCCGAGTAGCGGCTGAAGACGAACTCGAACGAAGCGTCGGCGAACGGCAGGCGCTCGGCGGCACCGCATTCGGTGGTGATATTGTTCAGCCCACGCTCGCTGGCGGCGCTGGCGACCACATCGAGCATCGATTGCGAGAGGTCGTAGGCGACCACTTCGGCGACCAGCGGCGCGACGTGAAAGCTGACATGACCGGCACCGCAGCCCAGGTCCAGCACGCGGGCACTGCCCTGCCCCGCCAGTGCAGCCTGCAGCAGGGCGAATTCGCTGCCCTGGGCGTGCACGGCGCTGCTGAGGTAGGCGCTGGCCTGCTCGCCGAACTGGCGCTGGACCACATCGGAGTGGGTGGTGCTGGTCATGGCTGAAATCCTTTTGGTTTTTCGTTGCCTGTGCCGGCCCCTTCGCGGGGCAAGCCCGCTCCCACAGGTACAACACTTGCCCAGGGCTTGTGATATCCCCGTGGGAGCGGGCTTGCCCGCGAAGAGGCCGGTACTGCCATCTACAAATAATCAGGCATCCCGGAACAGCCAAGGCTGGCTGGCGCGGTGCTTGCCTTCGAACACCTTGATCGCGTCGCTGTCCTGCAGGGTCAGGCCGATGTCGTCCAGACCATTGAGCAGGCAGTGCTTGCGGAACGCGTCGATCTCGAAATGCAGCACCTTGCCATCCGGGCGGGTCACCGCCTGCGCCTGCAGGTCGATGGTCAGCTGGTAGCCAGGGTTGGCTTCGACCTGTTTGAACAGCTCGTCGACTTCCTCGTCGCTGAGGATGATCGGCAGCAAACCGTTCTTGAAGCTGTTGTTGAAGAAGATGTCGGCGAAGCTCGGCGCGATCACGCTGCGAAAGCCATATTCGTCCAGTGCCCACGGTGCGTGCTCACGGCTGGAGCCGCAGCCGAAGTTCTCCCGCGCCAGCAGCACGCTGGCACCCTGATAGCGCGCGTGGTTGAGCACGAACTCCTGGTTCAGCGGGCGCTTGCTGTTGTCCTGATACGGCTGGCCGACATCCAGGTAACGCCACTCGTCGAACAGGTTGGGGCCGAAACCGGTACGCTTGATCGACTTGAGAAACTGCTTGGGGATGATCTGGTCGGTGTCGACGTTGGCACGATCCAACGGCGCAACGAGACCGGTGTGCTGGGTAAAGGCTTTCATGCTGCGCTCCCTTGGATCAACTCGCGGACATCGATGAAGTGGCCGGTCACCGCGGCGGCGGCGGCCATGGCCGGGCTGACCAGGTGGGTACGGCCACCGGCACCCTGACGGCCTTCGAAGTTGCGGTTGGAAGTGGACGCGCAGTGCTCGCCGCTTTCCAGGCGGTCCGGGTTCATCGCCAGACACATCGAACAGCCGGGCTCCCGCCACTCGAAGCCAGCCTCGAGGAAGATCTTGTCCAGGCCTTCGCGCTCGGCCTGGGCCTTGACCAGGCCCGAGCCCGGTACCACCAGCGCCTGCTTGACCGTCGCGGCAACCTTGCGGCCCTTGGCGATTTCGGCAGCGGCGCGCAGGTCTTCGATGCGCGAGTTGGTGCACGAGCCAATGAATACGCGGTCGAGCTTGATGTCGGTGATCGCCTGATTGGCAGCGAGGCCCATGTACTTGAGAGCGCGCTCGATGGAGCCGCGCTTGATCAGGTCGGGCTCGGCAGCCGGGTCCGGCACGCATTGATCCACGGCCAAGACCATCTCCGGCGAAGTGCCCCAGCTGACTTGCGGCTTGATCTGCGCGGCGTCGAGTTCGACCACGGTGTCGAACACGGCATCGTCGTCGGAAACCAGGTCTTTCCAGGCTTCGACGGCGCGCTTCCAGTCCTCGCCCTTCGGCGCATACGGGCGGCCTTCGACGTAGGCGACGGTGGTGGCGTCGGTCGCCACCAGGCCCACACGGGCGCCGGCTTCGATGGACATGTTGCAGATGGTCATGCGGCCTTCCATCGACAATTCGCGGATGGCGCTGCCGGCGAATTCCATGGCGTGGCCGTTACCACCAGCAGTGCCGATCTTGCCGATCACGGCAAGCACGATGTCCTTGGCGGTAACGCCGGCCGGCAACTGGCCTTCGACCCGCACCAGCATGTTCTTCATCTTCTTGGCAACCAGGCACTGGGTGGCGAGCACGTGCTCGACCTCGGACGTGCCGATGCCATGGGCCAGGGCACCGAAAGCGCCATGGGTGGAGGTGTGCGAGTCGCCGCAGACCACGGTCATGCCCGGCAAGGTGGCACCCTGCTCCGGGCTGATGACGTGGACGATGCCTTGGCGCTCGTCGTTCATCTTGAATTCGACGATGCCATATTCGTCACAGTTCTCATCAAGCGTCTGCACCTGCAGGCGCGACACCTGATCGGCGATGGCTTCGATGCCGCCCTTGCGCTCTGGCGTGGTCGGCACGTTGTGGTCCGGGGTGGCGATGTTGGCATCGATGCGCCACGGCTTGCGGCTGGCCAGGCGCAGACCTTCGAAGGCCTGAGGCGACGTCACTTCGTGAATGATATGGCGGTCGATGTAGATCAAGGACGAGCCGTCATCACGGCGCTTGACCTCATGGGCTTCCCAGAGTTTGTCGTAGAGCGTTTTGCCAGCCATCAGACTGTTCCTCATCAGCGTCTTTCTATGCCAAAGACCCCTTGGCTTGTACGGACGATGCTAGGGGGTTAGATTGAATAACTCAAATTCATAATTTTTATGCTTTGGATAACCAGCAGGAATTCGACGACGTGGATCTGGCCAACCTGAGTGCATTCATCGCGATTGCCGAGACCGGCAGCTTTTCCGGCGCCGGCGAGCGCCTGTTCCTGACCCAGCCCGCCATCAGCAAACGCATCGCCGGCCTGGAGCAGCAACTGGATGTGCGCCTGTTCGACCGCCTGGGCCGCGAGGTGACCCTGACCGAGGCCGGGCGTGCCCTGCTGCCCCGTGCCTATCAGATTCTCAACGTCCTCGATGATACCCGACGGGCGCTGACCAACCTCAACGGCGAGGTGAGCGGTCGCCTGACCCTGGCCACCAGCCACCATATCGGCCTGCACCGCCTGCCACCGCTATTAAGGTCGTTCACTCGGCAGTACCCCGCCGTGGCACTGGATATTCAGTTCATGGATTCGGAACAGGCCTACGATGAAATCCTCCATGGGCGTGCCGAAATCGCCGTGATTACCCTTGCCCCCGAGCCTCATCACCTGGTCAGGGCTGTACCGGTATGGGACGACGCCCTGGACTTCGTGGCAGCACACGAGCATCCGCTGGCCAGCAACCAGGCGGTCAGCCTGGCCGATGTTGCCCGCCACCCGGCGGTGTTCCCTGGCGGCAACACTTTCACCCACCATATCGTCCAGCGCCTGTTCGAAAGCCAGGGCCTGACGCCGAATATCGCCATGAGCACCAACTACCTGGAAACCATCAAGATGATGGTTTCGATCGGCCTTGCCTGGAGTGTGCTGCCCCGAACTATGCTGGATGAGCAGGTTGCACCCATCGCCTTGCCCGGCATACAGCTGTCGCGCCAGCTAGGCTACATTCTGCACACGGAGCGCACGCTATCGAACGCTGCAAGGGCCTTCATGGCCCTGCTCGACAGCCACGCAGGGTCCGCCTGACCGGTCGTCAGCTCGGCATTTCCAACTCATGGACGCGTCACACGCCAAAGGTCTGGTACCAATGCCCAAATCAGCAAATCGCTTTCCGCGCCTGCCGCGCATCCCTGCGGCCGACCCTCAGGAATCGGAACAGGCCTGGCAGAATGCCCCACAGCTGCTGGCCGCGCTCAATGGCGCACGCCTGGGCGCCTGGCTGTGGGATATCGACAGCGGCCGCATCAGCTGGTCACGGGGCACCCAAGCGCTGTTCGGCTTCGACCCACAACGCCCGCTGCCCAACGACATCGACTACCTCGACCTGCTGCCGGAGGAAGACCGCAACCGAACCCGGCAGCTGTTCCATGCCGTGGTCAATGGCGAGCCGGTCGAGCAGGCCATGCGCCACCGCATCCGCTGGCCGGATGGCAGCCTGCACTGGCTGGAAATCAACGGCAGCCTGACCCACGACCGCCAGGGCCGCCGACAGATGATCGGGGTGATCCGCGAAATCACCCGCCAGCGCGAACGGGAAACCGCGCTGATCAATTCGGAAAAGCGCTTCGCCACGCTGTTCCACCTGAGCCCCAACGCCATTTTGCTGAGCCGCCGCCAGGACGGCATGATCATCGAGGTCAACCAGCACTTCGAAGACATGTTCGGCTGGCCCGGCGACCAGGTGATCGGCAAGACCAGCCTGGAGCTGGGGCTGTGGGTCAACCCCGAGCAACGCCACCAGGTCATCGAGGCCACCCGCAGCAACAACGGCCCGGCGACCATGGAGGTGCAGTTCCGCGCCAGCACCGGCAAACTCCACGACGGCATCCTGTGCACCCAGAGCATCGAGATGGAGGGTGTCACCTACCTGATCAGCACCTTCGTCGACACCACCGAACGCAGACGCGCCGAACAGGCCCTCAAGGACAGCCAGGAACGCCTTGACCTGGCGCTGGACTCGGCGCAACTGGGCACCTGGGACTGGCACATCCCCAGCGGCATGCTCTACGGCTCGGCGCGCGCTGCACAGCTGCACGGGCTGGACCCGGTGCCGTTCCACGAGTCGTTCGATTCGTTCTTCGAGGGCGTGCCGGAGCACGAGCGTGCCAGCATGCGCCAGGCTTACCGCAGCCTGCGCGAAGGCCCGGCCGGTAATTACCAGATCACCTACCGTGTGCAACTGGAAAACGGCACCTCGCGCTACATCGAAAGCCGCGCACGCCTTTATCGCGACGAACAGGGTAACCCGTTGCGCATGGCCGGCACCTTGCTCGACATCACCGAACAGGTGGAACGCGAACAGCGCCTGAGCGCCTCGGAAGAAAAGTTCGCCAGCCTGTTCCAGGTCAGCCCCGACCCGATCTGCGTGACCCGCCAGGACACCGGCCAGTTCATCGAGATCAACCCGGCCTTCACCCAGACCTTCGGCTGGAGTGCCGAACAGGTGATCGGCCGTACCGCCGAGGAGATCGGCCTGTGGGCCGAGTCGATCGAGCGCGCCCAACGCATCGAGCGGGTGATCCGCGAACAGGCGTTGAGCAATGTGGCGGTGGTGGTCAACCACCGCAATGGCTCGCCGCTGACCTGCGTGATCGCCAGCCGTCTGATCAGCGTCGACGACCAGCCTTGCAGCGTCACCACCTTGCGCGACATCACCCAGCAGCAACGTGCCGAGGCGGCGCTCAAATCCAGCGAAGAGAAGTTCGCCAAGGCCTTCCACTCCAGCCCCGACGCCATCACCATCACCGAACGCCACAGCGGCCGCTACCTGGAGGTCAACGACGGTTTCTGCCGGTTGACCGGTTACAGCGCCGAAGAAGTCATCGGCCGCGACGTCTACGAGATCGGTATCTGGGCCGATGACAAGCAGCGCGGCGCCCTGCTCACCGAACTCAAGGAACGTGGCCGGGTGCACCACCGGGAGATGCTCGGGCGCAACAAGCGTGGTGACATCCTCACCGTGGAGGTGTCGGTAGAGCCGATCAGCCTCAACGAGGTCGACTGCCTGCTGATGACTGCCCGCGATGTCAGCCAGCTGAAGAACGCTCAGGCACAGATCCGCCACCTCGCCTACCACGACCCGCTGACCAACCTGCCCAACCGCGCCTTGCTGATGGACCGCCTGAGCCAGCAGATCGCCCTGCTGCGCCGCCACAACCTGCGCGGCGCCCTGCTGTTCCTCGACCTCGACCACTTCAAGCACATCAACGACTCGCTCGGGCACCCGGTGGGCGACACCGTGCTGAAGATCATCACCGCACGCCTGGAGGCCAGCGTGCGCCTGGAAGACACCGTGGCGCGCCTGGGTGGCGATGAGTTCGTGGTGCTGCTCAGCGGCCTGGAAGGCAGCCGCGAAGCGGTGGAAGGCAAGGTTCGCGAGCTGGCCGACACCCTGCGCGAGCTGCTGGCCGAACCGATGTCGCTGGACGGCCAGCGCCTGCAGGTGACGCCGAGCATCGGCGTGGCGCTGATCCCCGACCATGGCGCGACCCCGGCCGACCTGCTCAAGCGCGCCGATATCGCCCTGTACCGGGCCAAGGATTCGGGGCGCAACACCACCCAGCTGTTCCACACCACCATGCAGAAGGCCGCCAGCGAGCGCCTGCGCATGGAAAGCGACCTGCGCCTGGCCTTGGCCCGCGGTGAGCTGGCATTGCACTTCCAGCCCCAGGTCGATGCCCGCGATAACCGCATCGTCGGTGCCGAGGTGCTGCTGCGCTGGCACCATCCGCAGCTGGGCCAGCAACCGCCAGCGCAGTTCATTCAGGTACTGGAAGAAAGCGGCCTGATTCTCGAAGTTGGCAGCTGGATCCTCGACGAAGCTTGCGACGCCTGCGCGCGCATGCTGGAAGACCGCCTGATCGATGCCAATGATTTCAGCCTGTGCGTGAACATCAGCCCGCGGCAGTTCCGGCAAAACGACTTCGTCGAGCGGGTGCTGCGCAGCCTGGATGACTACCGCCTGCCGCGGCACATGCTGAAGCTGGAGATCACCGAGGGCATCGTCATCCAGAACCTCGAAGACACCATCAGCAAGATGCGTGAACTCAAGCGCTACGGTGTGAGCTTTGCCATGGACGACTTCGGCACCGGCTATTCCTCGCTGACCTACCTCAAGCGCCTGCCGGTGGACGCGTTGAAAATCGACCAGACCTTTGTTCGCGACGCCCCGGAAGACCCCAACGATGCAGAAATCGTTCGTGCCATCGTGGCCATGGCCCGCAGCCTTGACCTGGCCGTGATTGCCGAAGGGGTGGAGTTGACCGAACAACTGGCGTTTCTCGAGCGCCTGGGCTGCCACTTGTACCAAGGCTACCTGCACAGCCGGCCACTACCGCTACCGGAGTTCAGGCGGATGCTGCTGGAAGCACCGGCGGATTATTGAAACGCAGAAAGGGCACCCGAAGGTGCCCTTTCTTTACCTGCCGCCGCGCTTAGTTCAGCGATGGCTTGTCGCCATTGATCGGGATGCGCTTGGCCTTGGCTTCTTCAGGCACGATGCGCAGCAGGTCGATGCTGAGCAGGCCGTTGGCCAGGCCCGCCGATTTGACCTCGATATGGTCAGCCAGGCGGAACGACAGCTTGAAGGCGCGCTGGGCAATACCCTGGTGCAGGTAAGTCACTTCAGCGGCGCCATTTTCGCGCTTGCCACCGATCACGGTCAGGACGCCCTTTTCGACTTGCAGGTCGAGGTCCTGCTCCTGGAAACCGGCTGCGGCAACCACGATGCGATAGTGGTCATCGCCATGTTTTTCCACGTTGTAGGGAGGGTAGCTACTACCCGCCTCATTGCGTGCCGCAGACTCGAACAGGTCGTTGAAACGGTCGAAGCCAACGGAATGGCGGAACAGTGGAGCGAGAGAGAAAGCGGTGGTCATGGTCATGAACTCCTGAGATTCAGCAAGTAAAGTCATTACGCGACCCGACTTCGGCATCGCGTACTCAAGAGATATGGCCAGCGGAAAAGCTTTCAAGGGCAAGGATGAAAAAATCTGAAATATGTGTTGACCTCTTCGCGGGCACGCCCGCTCCCACATGCCCTCAGGGTTTGCGATATCTCTGTGGGAGCGGGCGTGCCCGCGAAGAGGCCAGATCAGGCGACACAAGACTCGAAAGTGGTCACCTCAACCCCAAGCAACCGACTGATCCGCGCGCAATCATCCTCACGCCGCAACTCGGCAAACAGCACCACCGCCTCGGGATAACTGCGGGTCAGCATCGCCAGCCACTGCTTCATGCGCCCCGGCGCATAGCGCGGCGAAAGCTTGGCCTGGGCCTGTCGCCAGAATTCGCGCAATAGCGGCAGCAAGTCATCCCAGCTCAGCGGCCGGTACTCGCGCCCGTCCCGTGCTGCGGCGATCTGCAGGCCCAGGTCCGGCCGCGACACCAGCCCACGCCCCAGCATGATGTGCTCGGCACCGCTGACCTCACGGCAGCGTCGCCAATCGTCGACGGTCCAGATCTCGCCATTGGCAAACACCGGCACCTTGACCACATCCTGCACCCGCGCCACCCACTCCCAGTGCGCAGGCGGCTTGTAGCCTTCGACCTTGGTCCGCGCATGCACCACCAGGTGCGCCGAGCCCCCCTCTGCCAGTGCCGTGGCGCAATCCAGGGCACCGTCCGGGCTGTCGAAGCCCAGGCGCATCTTGGAAGTGACCGGGATAGGCGCCGGCACCGCGCGGCGCACTTCGCACACGATGGCATGCAGCAATTCCGGCTCCTTGAGCAGCACCGCACCACCACGAGACTTGTTCACGGTCTTGGCCGGGCAACCGAAGTTCAGGTCGATGACCGGTGCGCCAAGCTCGCAGGCCAACGCCGCGTTTTCTGCCAGGCAGACCGGGTCCGAGCCGAGCAACTGCACGCGCATTGGCACGCCGGCCGCCGTGCGCGCACCCTGGCGCAGCTCAGGGGCGAGCTTGTCGAACGAGGAGGCCGGCAGCAGGCGGTCGCACACGCGGATGAACTCGGTGACGCACCAATCGATACCACCCACACGCGTCAGGACGTCGCGCAGGATGTTGTCGACCAGCCCCTCCATGGGGGCCAGGGCAATTTGCATGTGAGGGTCTCGGCGGGAAAAGGCGGCAGTCTAGCAAAAAATGCTGCGTCTTCAGCTGCCGATCAGCGCCGGGCCGTAACCGTCGACAAACTCCGCCGGCATACGCTTGGGTTTGCCGCTGGACAACTCGATGCAAGCAAAGGTGGTTTGCGCGCGCAGCAAGGTCACGCCGTCGCGTGGGCGCTTGAGCTGGAAGCGCCGGGTCATGCGCAGGCGCTGGTCCCAGTCGATGATCCAGGTGGCCAGCTGCAGCTCATCGTCCTCGTAGCCGGCGGCGAGGTAGTCGATTTCATGGCGTACCACCGCCATGGCCCGGTCAAGGCGGCGGTATTCGGCCAGGTCCAGGCCCAGGCGCTGGGAATGGCGCCAGGCGCAGCGCTCCAGCCAGGTGACGTAGACCGCGTTGTTGGCGTGGCCGAGGCCGTCGATGTCCTCGCTGCCCACGCGCAGGTCGATGATGAATGGCGTTGCCAGGTCCCAACTCATGCCCGCTCCCGATATCAGTAAACGGGCCGAGTGTAATGGATATTCAGGCACTCTGCCGCGCGGGTTCACGGGTCAGCAGTTCAAGCACCGCCTCGCTCAGCCGCGGGTCAGCCAGCACGCGTTGATGCCCGCCCTCTTCCAACAGCAGCAGGCGGCTGTCGAACCAGGCCTTGTGGATGAGTTGCGCCTCACCGGCGGGCACCAGCGTATCATCTGTTGCATGCACCACCAGCCCCGGCAACTCCAGCTGATAGCCACTGACATCGAGGCGGGCTATCTGCATGCCGACGTCCTGTTCGACCTGGCGGATGAAGGCCGCCCTGGCCCGCGCAGGCAAGCCCAGGCGATGGGCAAAACCGCGCAGCACACCGAGCAACTGCGCCGGAGCCGCAATGCTCACTGCGGCCTCGGCACGCAGCCCCATCTGCAGGGCCAGCATCACACTGGCGCCCCCCATGGAATGGCCGATCACGGCGCGCAACGGCGGCAGTTCAGCGGCTGCTTCCAGCAGCGCCCGGGCAAACAGCACGACGTGCGCCTGCTGGCCGGGCGAGCGCCCATGGGCAGGGCCTTCCAGCGACACCACCGTGTGCCCGGCCTGCACCAGCGCTTCGATCAGCGCCGCGAACTGCGTCGGGCGCCCCTCCCA
Source organism: Pseudomonas sp. NPDC089996 (assembly GCF_044748405.1). Classification (NCBI taxonomy): domain Bacteria; kingdom Pseudomonadati; phylum Pseudomonadota; class Gammaproteobacteria; order Pseudomonadales; family Pseudomonadaceae; genus Pseudomonas; species Pseudomonas sp. NPDC089996. Next base: position 184,379 of record NZ_JBIVGA010000007.1, read on the forward strand.
ACCATGCATCAACAACACCGTCGGCCCCTTGCCCCAGCGCAGGGCCGACAGGCCGAAGCGCAGGGTGATGCGCTCGGCGCTGGCCAGCAGCGGCAGCTCCCATTGACGGGGCGGCAGGTTGCGCGGGGTCATGAAGGCACGGCGCATCTTGCCGGCAACATGCTCGGGGACCAGTCGGCCGAGGGTGCCATTCACGCCACGAATCCAGCTCAGGGTAGTCATCGCCTTGCTCCAGGATCAGGGGTTTCAGAGAACTGCCGACTTGGCGGCACGCAGGATGCGGTCGGACAACTCGCCCGTGCCCAAGGCACGCGCCAGGGCCAGGCCACCGATCATCAAGGCCAGGTCCGCCAAGGCTTTGTCGGCGTCTTCCGGCCGATCGACCATGGCTGCGGTCATCAGCTCGATATGCTCGGCCAGCACCTCGCGAAAGGCCTCGGGCAGGCGCTGCATCTCGCCGAGCGAGTTGGGTAACGGGCAGGCATGCACTTCGGCGTCACGGTGCTTGCGCGACAGGTAGAAGGCGCTTACCAGGGCGCGGCGACCTTCCCCATCCAGGCTGGGGTCGACCTGGGCGAGCAAGGCACGGCGCTCACCGAGCAACTGGCGGAAGGCCTCAAGCATGAGCTCGTCCTTGCTGTCGAAGTGCGCATAGAAACCGCCAACGGTCAGGCCTGCCGCCCCCATCACCTGGCTGACACTCGGCTCGGCCGGGCCATGCTGGATCAACGCGCTGCGGGCCGCTTCGAGAATGCGCTCGCGGGTCTTGCTCTTCTTGTCGCTCATTCACGGTTCGCCAATCAAAATATGATGATCGAAATATTATTCTCATCATATTTTTTGACAAGCACAATTTGCCACCGTTTGTCGGCAGCGGGTTTTCAAGGAGGGAGAAAAAACAAAAGGCCCATTCAATAAGCGAATGAGCCTTTAAAGTCCCGCAAAACGCGGGTAAAAATGGCGTCCCCTAGGGGACTCGAACCCCTGTTACCGCCGTGAAAGGGCGGTGTCCTAGGCCACTAGACGAAGGGGACGTAACCTTCGCGAAGATCCGATGAATCGAACCCTGGCAGAATTGGTGGAGCTAAGCGGGATCGAACCGCTGACCTCCTGCATGCCATGCAGGCGCTCTCCCAGCTGAGCTATAGCCCCGAAACAAAAGACCCATTCAAACTGCGAACGAGCCTTTTAAAGCCCCGCAAAATGCGGGAAAAGTGGCGTCCCCTAGGGGACTCGAACCCCTGTTACCGCCGTGAAAGGGCGGTGTCCTAGGCCACTAGACGAAGGGGACGTAACCTTCGTGCCGATCCGTTTTCACGAACCGCGGCAAAATTGGTGGAGCTAAGCGGGATCGAACCGCTGACCTCCTGCATGCCATGCAGGCGCTCTCCCAGCTGAGCTATAGCCCCGGATTTCTAGCCTCTCGGCCCAGCGACATCCTGAAACATCGCTTGTGCAAAACTGGCGTCCCCTAGGGGACTCGAACCCCTGTTACCGCCGTGAAAGGGCGGTGTCCTAGGCCACTAGACGAAGGGGACGAACCTTCTTACCTTCAAGACCCGGTTGCTGGACCCGGTCTTGCCCGACAGCCTCGACTGCCAAGCGGAATTTGGTGGAGCTAAGCGGGATCGAACCGCTGACCTCCTGCATGCCATGCAGGCGCTCTCCCAGCTGAGCTATAGCCCCACAATGTCGCTCTGAACAGAAGCGCTGGCTGGGTGCCTGGCGTTTCGTTTTCGTTCATCGCTGTGGACGGGGCGCATATTAAGATCGGATTGCAGGGCTGTCAAACTAAATTTTGAAAATATTCAAAATTTTTTTCACAGATAACAATCACTTACCGCCCTGTCCCGCTGAAACCTGAGCGTCCAAGGCCCTGGGATCGGCTTGGGGGAGCGGCCTTGTGTCGCGAAAGGGCCGTAACGCGGCCCCAGCGATATTTGCGTTGAAGCTGAAATCGTGGGACCGCGTTGCGGTCCTTTCGCGACACAAGGCCGCTCCCACAGGGTCAGGCAGCGCCTTCAGAGCGCCATCAGGCGATGTTGGCCAGCAGCTTTTCCCATTCCTTGTTTTCTTTCTTCGACACACCGCCGAGCAGGTCCAGGGCCTGGCGCAGACGGTAGCGGGTCAGGTCGGGGCCGAGGATTTCCATGGCATCGAGCACCGATACCGAACTGGCCTGGCCGGTAATGGCAGCGAACATCAGCGGCATGGCGTCACGCAGTTTCAACTCCAGCGCTTCGACCACGGCCTGGATGCAGCCGGTGATGCGTTCCTTCTCCCATTGGCGCAGGCTTTCCAGTTTCCACAGGATCAGCTGCATCACCTGGCGCACCTGGTCGGCGGACAGCTTCTTGCTTTCGAACAGCTTGGCATCGAGCTTGAGCGCGCCCTCGAAGAAGAAACCACCTAGCGGGGCGATCTGGCTGAAGGTCTCGACGCGGCCCTGCACGTGCGGGGCGATCTTCATCATGTAGTCACTGTTGAACGCCCACTGCTGCACGCGTGCGGCGAATTCCTGCACCGGCAGCTCGCGCAGCCACTGGCCGTTGAGCCAGGACAGCTTCTCGATGTCGAAGATCGGGCCACCCAGGGAGATACGCGACAGGTCGAAATGCTCGACCATCTCGGCCAGCGAGAACTTCTCGCGCTCGTCCGGCATCGACCAGCCCATGCGGCCCAGGTAGTTGAGCATGGCCTCGGGCATGAAGCCCATGCGCTCGTAGAAGGTCACCGAGGTCGGGTTCTTGCGCTTGGACAGCTTGGACTTGTCCGGGTTACGCAGCAGCGGCATGTAGCACAGCTTGGGCTGTTCCCAACCGAAGTATTCGTACAGCTTGATCAGTTTCGGCGCCGACGGCAGCCACTCTTCGCCACGCAGCACATGGGTGATGCCCATCAGGTGGTCGTCGACCACGTTGGCCAGGAAGTAGGTCGGCAGGCCGTCGTTCTTCATCAGCACCTGCATGTCCATGCGGTCCCATGGGATCTCGACATCGCCACGGAGCATGTCCGGGACCACGCAGATGCCTTCGCTCGGCACCTTCATGCGAATCACGTGGGGCTCGCCAGCGGCCAGGCGGCGCTGAACTTCCTCGGCGCTCAGCAGCAGAGCACGGCCGTCATAGCGCGGGGTTTCGCCACGGGCCATCTGCTCGGCACGCATCTGCTCCAGCTCTTCGGCGGTGCAGAAGCAGTAGAAGGCGTGGCCGGCATCGACCAGCTCCTTGGCGTACCTGGCGTAGATCTCGCCACGCTCGCTTTGCCGGTACGGGCCGTGCGGACCGCCGACATCCGGGCCTTCGTTCCATTCGATGCCGAGCCAGCGCAAGGCGTCGAAGATCTGCTGTTCCGACTCGCGTGTGGAGCGCAGCTGGTCGGTGTCTTCGATACGCAGGATGAACTCACCGCCATGCTGCTTGGCAAAGCAGTAGTTGAACAGGGCGATGTAGGCGGTGCCGACATGGGGGTCGCCAGTGGGCGATGGCGCGATACGCGTGCGAACGGTGGTCATGGAGAGTCTCGGACGAAAGATGAAACAAAGGCGGGATGTTAGCAGGGAGCAGGCACCGGGCTCCAGCAATGGCGCGAACGTCACTTGTCGACTGGCCATCTGCCGCTGTTAAATTTACTTACATTTCTGGAACGATAGTCCTCATGCCTGCCCAACTCAAACGCCGCCTGGCGATCTTCTTCGCCATTGTGGCCATCATCGCCCTCGCCTTCCTGGCCGAGTGGTACTTCAAAGGCCGCTTCCACGAGAGCACCGACAACGCCTACGTGCAGGGTGAAATCACCCGCGTCTCCAGTCAGCTGGGCGCGCGCATCGATGAGGTGCGGGTCGACGACAATCAGCACGTCAACAAAGGCGACCTGCTGGTGCGCCTGGAGGCCGCGGACTTCGAGCTGGCCGTGGAACGCGCCCGCGCCGCGCTGGCCACCCGCGAGGCCGAATATGCCCAGGCACAAAGCCGCCTGACCCAACAGGGCAGCCTGATTGCCGCCGGGCAGGCTCAGGTGGCCGCCAACCAGGCCACCCTCGACCGCTCGCGCCTGGACCTGAGCCGCGCCGAGAAACTGCGCAAGCCCGGTTACGTTTCCGAAGAACGGGTGACCACCCTGTCGGCAGAGAACCACGTCGCCGGTTCCCAGGTCGACAAGGCCCGCGCCGACCTGCAAAGCCAGCGCCAGCAGGTCAACGCCCTGACTGCTGACCTCAAGCGCCTCGATGCACAGATCGCCAATGCCCGTGCCGACCTGGCCCAGGCCGAGCTGAACCTGACCCGCTGCGAGATTCGCGCCCCCCTGAGCGGCACCATCGGCCAGCGTAACGCCCGCAATGGCCAGGTGGTGCAGGCCGGCGCCTACCTGTTGTCGATCGTGCCCGATCAGAACATTTGGGTGCAGGCCAACTTCAAGGAAACCCAGATCGGCAAGATGCAACCCGGCCAGCGCGCCGAACTGTTGTTCGACAGCTACCCCGACACCCCGATCGAGGGCCGCGTCGACAGCCTGTTCGCTGCTTCCGGCGCGCAGTTCAGCCTGCTGCCGCCAGACAACGCCACCGGCAACTTCACCAAGGTGGTGCAGCGCATTCCGGTGAAACTGACCTTCGCCGCCGACAACCCGTTGCATGGGCGCATCCGCCCCGGCATGTCGGTGACCGCTACCGTCGACCTGCGCCGCGAAGACGAAGGCCACGATGGCCGGTGATCAACTGCTGCGCCCCACGGCGGAACCGACGCGGCGCGACTGGATCGCGGTGATGAGCGTGATGCTCGGTGCCTTCATGGCAGTGCTGGACATCCAGATCACCAACTCTTCGCTGAAGGACATCCAGGGCGCGCTGTCAGCGACCCTGGAGGAAGGCTCGTGGATTTCCACCTCGTATCTGGTGGCGGAAATCATCATGATTCCGCTGACTGCCTGGTTGGTGCAACTGCTCTCGGCGCGACGCCTGGCGGTATGGGTGTCTGGCGGATTTCTGCTGTCTTCGCTGCTGTGCTCGATGGCCTGGAACCTCGAGAGCATGATCCTGTTCCGCGCGCTGCAGGGCTTCACCGGTGGCGCGCTGATCCCGCTGGCCTTCACCCTGACCCTGATCAAGCTGCCCGAGCACCACCGCGCCAAAGGCATGGCCATGTTCGCCATGACCGCCACCTTCGCCCCGTCGATCGGCCCGACCCTTGGCGGCTGGCTGACCGAGAACTGGGGCTGGGAATACATTTTCTACATCAACATCCCGCCCGGCCTGGTGATGATCGCAGGCCTACTGTACGGGTTGGAAAAGAAGGACGCGCACTGGGAACTGCTGAAAAGCACTGACTATGCCGGCATCGTCACCCTCGGCCTGGGCCTGGGCTGCCTGCAGGTATTTCTTGAAGAGGGCCACCGCAAGGACTGGCTGGAATCGAACCTGATCGTCGGCCTGGGTACCGTGGCCCTGATCAGCCTGATCACCTTCGTCATCCTGCAGTTTTCCAAGCCGCACCCGCTGATCAACCTGCGCATCCTGGGCAACCGTAATTTCGGTCTTTCGAGCATCGCCAGCCTGGGCATGGGCGTGGGGTTGTACGGGTCGATCTACCTGCTGCCGCTGTACCTGGCGCAGATCCAGGGCTACAACGCGCTGCAGATCGGCGAGGTGATCATGTGGATGGGCATTCCGCAGCTGTTCCTGATTCCGCTGGTGCCACAACTGATGAAAGTGGTGCCGCCCAAGCTGTTGTGCGCGCTCGGCTTCTGCCTGTTCGGTGCCGCCAGCTTCGGGTCGGGGGTGTTGAACCCGGACTTTGCCGGCCCCCAGTTCAACCACATCCAGATCATCCGTGCCCTCGGCCAGCCGATGATCATGGTGACCATTTCGCTGATTGCCACGGCGTACATCCAGCAGCAGGATGCCGGGTCGGCGTCGAGCCTGTTCAACATCCTGCGCAACCTGGGCGGTGCTATCGGCATTGCCTTGCTGGCGACTCTGCTGGATGCGCGGACCAAGGTGTACTTCGATTACTTGCGTGAGTCGGTGGTACCGAACAACCCGCAGGTAGCCGAACGCCTTGCGCAGTTGGCGGAGCGGCTGGGCAATGACAATGCGGCGCTGGGCAGGCTGAGCGAAATCACCCATCAACAGGCGCTGATCATGGCCTACAACGATGCCTTCCACTTTGTCGGGATCGGGCTGGCGGTGAGCATGGTGGCGGTGCTGTTGACCAGGAAGCTGCCGCAGGGGCTGAAGGCTGGGGAAGCCCATTGAACCACTTCCGGAGTGTGCGCAGTCATTGTGGGAGCGGCCTTGCGTCGCGAAAGGGCCGCAATGCGGCCCCCCACCATCGACGCTAGCGCAAGCTTCAGCTGGTGATGAGGCGCTCGCGCAGCTGGGTTATCTCGTCACGCAGCTGTGCGGCGGCCTCGAACTCCAGGTCGCGGGCAAACTGCATCATCTTCTCTTCCAGCTGCTTGATGCGCTTGGTGATCTCGCCCGGGGTGCGCAGCTCGGCCTCGTAACGGGCACTCTCCTCTGCCGCCTTGGCCATGCCTTTGCGCTTCTTGCTGCGCGAACCGGGCACGGTGGCGCCTTCCATGATGTCGGTGACGTCCTTGACCACACCTTTGGGCACGATGCCGTTGGCCTGGTTGAAGGCGATCTGTTTCTCGCGACGCCGTTCGGTCTCGTCGATGGCGCGCTGCATGGAGCCAGTAACATTGTCGGCATACAGGATTGCCCGACCATTGAGGTTACGCGCTGCGCGGCCGATGGTCTGGATCAGCGAGCGCTCGGAGCGCAGGAAGCCTTCCTTGTCGGCATCGAGAATCGCCACCAGCGACACCTCGGGCATGTCCAGGCCCTCGCGCAGCAGGTTGATACCCACCAGTACATCGAAGGTGCCCAGGCGCAGATCGCGGATGATCTCGACGCGCTCCACCGTGTCGATGTCCGAGTGCAGGTAGCGCACCCGCACATCGTGGTCGGCCAGGTAATCGCTGAGGTCCTCGGCCATGCGCTTGGTCAGCGTGGTGGCGAGGACCCGTTCGCCTGCCTCGACACGCTTGCGAATCTCCGACAACAAGTCATCGACCTGGGTCAGCGCGGGGCGAATCTCGACCTGTGGGTCGACCAGGCCAGTGGGGCGCACCACCTGCTCCACCACACGGCCAGCATGCTCGGCTTCGTAGGGGCCTGGCGTGGCGGAGACGAAGATGGTCTGTGGGCTGACATCCTCCCACTCGTCGAACCGCATCGGCCGGTTGTCCAGTGCCGACGGCAGGCGGAAGCCGTATTCGACCAGGGTCTCCTTGCGCGAGCGGTCACCTTTGTACATGGCGCCTACTTGCGGAACACTGACGTGGGATTCGTCGATCACCAGCAGCGCATCGGCCGGCAGGTAGTCGTAGAGGGTGGGCGGTGGCGCCCCGGCCGGGCGCCCGGACAGGTAGCGCGAGTAGTTCTCGATACCGTTGCAGTAACCCAGTTCGAGGATCATCTCCAGGTCGAAGCGCGTGCGTTGTTCAAGGCGCTGGGCTTCGACCAGCTTGTTGGCCTTGTGCAGGTACTCGAGGCGGTCCTTCAGTTCTTCCTTGATGCCCTCCACTGCCTCCAGCAGGGTTTCCCGCGGGGTCACGTAGTGGCTCTTGGGATAGAACGTGAAACGCGGCAGCTTGCGAAAGACCTCGCCGGTCAGCGGGTCGAAGGCGGCAATATTCTCGACCTCGTCGTCGAACAGCTCGATGCGGATGGCCTCAAGGTCGGATTCGGCCGGGAAGATGTCGATCACGTCACCGCGTACGCGGAAGGTGGCACGGGCAAAGTCCATTTCGTTGCGGGTGTACTGCAGGTCGGCCAGACGGCGCAGCAGCGCGCGCTGGTCGAGCTTGTCGCCGCGGTCCACGTGCAGGACCATTTTCAGGTAGGTTTCGGGGCTGCCCAGGCCATAGATGCACGACACGGTGGTGACGATGATCGCATCGCGCCGTTCCAGCAGCGCCTTGGTCGCCGACAGGCGCATCTGCTCGATGTGGTCGTTGATCGACGCGTCCTTTTCGATGAAGGTGTCCGACGACGGCACGTAGGCTTCTGGCTGGTAGTAGTCGTAGTAGGAAACGAAGTACTCCACCGCGTTGTTCGGGAAAAATGCCTTGAACTCGCCGTACAGCTGCGCCGCCAGGGTCTTGTTCGGCGCCAGCACCAGGGTCGGGCGCTGCACCTGCTGAATGACGTTGGCAATGCTGAAGGTCTTGCCCGAACCGGTCACCCCGAGCAGCGTCTGGTGCGAAAGCCCTGCGTCGATGCCCTCGACCATCTGGCGGATGGCCTCGGGCTGGTCGCCGGCCGGCTGGAAACGGGTGACGAGCTGAAACTCGGACATGACGGACCTCGCGGTAACGCAGCAACTGTAAATTTAGCCAGTAGTCTATACCCAAATGCGCCCGGCCGGGCCCCGATTCAAGGCCCAGGTGTGAGCACTCATTGCGATGGACCGGGCAAATCGACCAATGGTTGAAAAATATTTGCGCAATTGACCAGAAAAGCTGCGCCACACTGTCGCAGTGACCGGTCGGTATCACTATACTGACTCCCCGTTTGTGCACCGCTTCAGTGCATTCGGCTGGAGCGTGTACGCCCTATCACTCTCCAATCAGAGCCGAAGTAACAATGAGCCTGTTTTCCGCTGTCGAGCTGGCACCCCGCGACCCTATCCTGGGCCTCAACGAAGCATTCAACGCCGACCCACGTACCGACAAGGTCAACCTGGGCGTGGGCGTTTACTGCAATGAGGAAGGCCGCATTCCGCTGCTGCGCGCCGTGATCGAAGCCGAGACCCAGCGTGCTGCCCAGCACGCCTCGCGCGGCTATCTGCCGATCGATGGTATCGCCACCTACGACCAGGCCGTGCAGAAACTGCTGTTCGGTGCCGAGTCGCCACTGCTGGCCGCTGGCCGCGTGGTCACCGTGCAGGCCGTCGGCGGCACCGGCGCTCTGAAGATTGGCGCCGACTTCCTCAAGCGCGTTTCGCCGAACGCCGTGGTGGCCATCAGCGACCCGAGCTGGGAAAACCACCGCGCACTGTTCGAAAGCGCCGGCTTCCCGGTGCAGAACTACCGCTACTACGACGCGCCGAGCAACGACGTCAACCGTGCCGGCATGCTCGAAGACCTCAACGCCCTGCCGTCTGGCTCGATCGTGGTCTTGCACGCCTGCTGCCACAACCCGACCGGCGTCGACCTGACCCTGGACGACTGGAAGAACGTCCTGGAAGTGGTCAAGGCCAAGGGCCACGTGCCGTTCCTCGACATGGCCTACCAGGGCTTCGGTGACGGCATCGGCGAAGACGCCTTCGCCGTGCGCCTGTTCGCAGAGTCGGGCATGGAGTTCTTCGTTTCCAGCTCGTTCTCCAAGTCGTTCTCGCTGTACGGCGAGCGCGTCGGCGCACTGTCGATCGTCACCGCCTCGAAAGATGAAAGCACCCGCGTGCTGTCGCAGGTCAAGCGTGTGATCCGCACCACCTACTCGAACCCGCCGACCCATGGCGCTACCATCGTCGCCACTGTGCTCAACAGCGCCGAACTGCGCCAGATGTGGGAGGCCGAGCTGGGCGAGATGCGCGAGCGTATCCACGGTATGCGCAAGCAGATGGTTGCATTGCTGGCCGAATACGGCGCCAACCGCGACTTCAGCTTCGTCGGCCGCCAGGTTGGCATGTTCTCGTACTCGGGCCTGACCGTTGACCAGGTTGCCCGCCTGAAGAACGAGTTCGGCATCTATGCCCTGGACACCGGCCGCATTGCGGTCGCCGCTCTGAACCAGAGCAACATCCACGTGGTCACCAAGGCCATCGTTGAAGTGCTGTAACTGATTGATTTGTCAGGGGGAGGCTTGACTTCCCCCTGCCAATCGGTAAGATACGCGCAGATTCCGCGATAGCTCAGTCGGTAGAGCAAATGACTGTTAATCATTGGGTCCCTGGTTCGAGTCCAGGTCGCGGAGCCAAACATTGAGAAAGCCCCCGTATGCGCAAGCATCGGGGGCTTTTTCGTTGGCTGGCTGGAGATTACCAGCCCCACACATCATTTCCCAACGGGCTCGGTCACCGCCTTGCCTACATCCACCAAACTCCAGACCAGCAACTTCGCAGGCTGGGTCTTGCTGGCATTGCGCGAAACACTGTGCACGGTCCCAGGCGCTTCGTACCAGAACTCACCGGCCTTGTAGGTCGTTTCCTGTTCGTCGTTGAGCTTCGATACCACCGCTCCCTCCAGCACATAGGCCATTACGGCACCCGGATGCTGATGAGCGGGCGACGCTTCCCCAGGGGCATAGCTGACCGTGAGCATGACGGCGTTTTTGCCGGGGGCGTTCGAGGGTTGTTTTTCTTGCAGGACTTTCACCTGATCCGCGACGTCGCCGTGCGCCCAGGCAGTGGCTTGACCACCGAGCAATCCGGCAGCAACGAGCAAGGCAAAACAGAAGCGGGAAGAGGTCATGGGGTTTCTCCTGATTGGCAAGTGCCTGCAGGTTAGGCCCAGTGGCGCAAGGCGCAAACGGCCAATCAGGAGAAAAAACAGGGGGCCAGCCGAACGCTCAGCAATTGCGCCCGATCGGGTAGAACACGCCATGGCTCCACACCCCGAGCCACTCTTGACCATCGATCTCCCGCAGCACTGCCAGGTCGACGAGTTGGTAAAACACGTTGCGATGGATCAACGCTTCGAGATTGCTGCGCATCAGCACATAGGGCGACGGCTCCTGGGTATCAGGATCGATCTCGACCCGCATCGGATTCTGCGGCCCCGCTTCCACCTGATCCTCGACATTGCTGGTAAAGCGCAGCACCTGCGCCTCACCGCTGCCCAGCACCTCCAGCGTCACCGCCACGAAGGGTGCATCATCGACGCGGATGCCGACTTTCTCCACCGGGGTGATCAGGAAATAGTCATCACCATCGCGGCGAATGATCGTGGAAAACAGCCGGACCATCGGCTTGCGCCCAATCGGCGTACCCAGGTAATACCAGGTGCCATCCCGGGCGATACGCATGTCGATATCGCCACAGAAATCCGGATTCCACAGATGCACCGGTGGCAGCCCCTTGTGCTTGGGAATCTGCGCCAGCAGATCGTTGGCCTTTCCGGAATCCGTCATCACCCTGCCCTCATTCGCTCATGCCCAGAAGGCTACGAGCGTACTCGCGCATCGGCGCACCAAGCAAATCCTGCGGCGACTGGTCGTGGAACGTCAACAAACCGCCACGGCTCTTGATCCGCGCCGTGTCGATCAGATAACGGGTATTGGTTTCGATCAGCATCATCTGCACCACGCCGGTATCCCAGCCCAGCCGGTCGACGGCTTGCTCGTCATACCACTCATCGCCATTACCGATGCGGTCATCCGTACGTGCGAAACGGGTATAGAGCACGTAGTCGGCACCCACCGAACGGGCCTGGGCTATTGCTTCCTCCAGGCCCAGCGGCCCTTGGGCGCGACGCACCAGCGGGAAATACTCGACAAAGCTCCTGAAAGCCTCCTCGGCTACCGCATTCTGCTTCGGCACCGGGCCTTTGCCTGGTGGCATGAATGCCCCCTGACCAATGAAGATGAACGAATCAGGCTGCAGACGGATGGATAGGGTACGACGGGTATCGCTGTGGTCCAGCAAGCCGGCATCGCTCATGTGGTAACGGACGCCCTCGCCCATATCGCTGACATTCATGCAGCCGCCCAACGCCATCAGCGCCAGCAGCAAGCCCAGGCTACGCATCATTCCTCCAGTGGCCGGTGACGAAAAACCGGCGAATAGCCGGCGGATGCAGCTTTTGCGCCAGCTTCAGCCGCCAATCACCTTCATCACCGTTACCCCACCGGAAAACGCCAGTTCCTGCTTGTCTGCGAGGGCCTTTACCAGCAACCGCTGCAGGCCTGGCAGCGCCTGATGACGTGGTTTTTCCAGCAGGTCGCCGACAAAGTGACGATTGCCCGAAGACAGGCAGCCGTGCAACCAGCCGGTAGAGGACAGGCGCAGGCGCGAGCAGGTTCGGCAGAACGGCACGCTTTCGTTGGCGATGACGCCGAAATGACCGTGCCCCGGGATCTGGTAACGCAGCGCTGTAGCATCCAGAGGTGCGTCGACCTGCCGGTAGCCATACCGGCCACCGATCACACCGAGCAGTGCATCGAGCCCGACAAACTGCTGCAGGAACGCATTGTTGTCCCGGGCCAGGTGCCCCATGCGCATCAGTTCGATGAAGCGCAACTCGAAACCACGCGCCATGCAGTAGTCGAGCATTGGCAGCACCTGATCGAGGTTCTGCCCCCGCATCGGTACCATGTTGACCTTGATCCGCATGCCCATGGCGCTCGCCTTGTCCATGCCTGCCAACACGCTGGCCAGATCACCGCCACGGGCGATGCGGCGGAACGCCTGAGGATCAAGGGTATCGAGGGACACGTTCAAGCGGCGAATACCGGCTGCCTGCAGCTGAGGCAACTTGCGCGCGAGCAGCTGACCGTTGGTGGTCAACGCGATGTCGTCGAGGTCGAGCGTGGCCACTGCCGCCAGAAAAGCATCCAGCCGAGGGCTGACCAGCGGTTCGCCACCGGTGATGCGCAAACGCTCGATTCCGGCCGCTTCAATGAGGTAAGCCACACCACGGGCCAGGGTTTCGGCCGACAGCTCATCCTGGGCGGCGACCAGGCGCTTGCCATCGGGCACACAGTAGCTGCAGGCGTAGTTACAGGCAGCCGTCAGGCTGACGCGCAGGTTGCGAAAACGCCTGCCTTGACGATCGACGATCATGGGTCACTCCGGCATGGATGAATCGGGGCTGGCAAAACTTGACTCATGGTTCAAGTTTTTGCAAGCTCCGATTTCACGCCGGGTACAACGCGTGACGACACAGGCCTTCAGTGGGTGGCTTCCGGATCGCGCTTGCGCTTGTTGCCCATGCGCACACCGATGTCCATGAGGAACTGGAAGAAGCCTTCCTGATCCTCCAGCACATTGCTCCAGAACGGCGAGTGGTACAGCGCCACCGCGCCATGCACCAACGCCCAGGCAGCGCAGTAGTGGAAGTACGGCGGCACGTCTTCGAGCTTGCCTTCGCTGATTCGGCCCTTGATCAGCTGGGTCAGGCGGTCGAAGTTGGACGCACGGATGCTGTGCAGTTCCTCGACCATTTCCGGCACCTGGTTGCCCTTGACCACCTTCTCTTCCAGGCGGTCGAACAGCCGGTAGCGCTGTGGATCGCGCATGCGGAACTCGAAGTAGGCGCGTGACAGCGCCTCTTTGTCGCGATCGACGTCGGCCGAGTGCAACAGCGCGTTCAAGTCACGCTCGTAATCGAGCATCAGGCGCAGATAGATCTCCGCCTTGGACTTGAAGTGCTTGTAGATCGTGCCTTTGCCGATCCCGACGGCGTCGGCGATCATCTCGACGGTGACGCTGTCTTCACCCTGTTCGAGGAACAGCTTCAGCGCTGTGTCGAGGATTTCCTGTTCGCGACGGCGAAACTCACGGACCTTACGAGGTTCTTTCTGCATAGGAAGGACTGGATGACATTGAAGCGGTTTATTATGCCTAACTTGCGGCAAATTGCACGGATCTTCCGACCATGTCTATGTTTCACGATGAGTTTGAACAGGTCCGGGACCGGCCCCGTCGTCGATGCGGTATGGCGTGTAGGCGTCTTGCCATGCGCTGAGGAAGGAAGGGATGGCTGGCGTATTCCAAATCTGTTTAAAAAACGAACAGAGAAGCACTGGCACTGCGCCAAACCTGACCAATACTTGAAGTGTTGGCGCGGCACATCCCCCCCAGTGGCGCGCCGATAAAGGTGCTCAGGGACCGCGTACCTTTGTTTTACTCCTAATGGTCTTAACCCGGATTCCCCCCCCAGAACCCGGGTTTTTTTTGCCCGCAGCGAGGGGGGATGGGTCACGCCACCCGTGCCAGCGGGAACAAGCGCTTGAAGTTGCCAGTGGTCTGTTCGGCCAACTGCTCGTAGCTGACCCCACGCAACGACGCCACATACTCCGCTACTTCGCGCACATACTGCGGCAGGTTAGGCTTGCCACGATGCGGTATCGGCGCCAGGTACGGCGAGTCGGTTTCCACCAGCAGGCGGTCGGCCGGCACCTGCCGCGCCACCTCGCGCAAGGCATCGGCATTGCGGAAGGTGACGATGCCGGACAACGAAATGTAGTAACCCAGGTCCAGTGCAGCCTTGGCCATGTCCCAGTCTTCGGTGAAGCAGTGCAGCACGCCAGCTTGCGGCAGGTTCGCTTCACGCAGCAACGCCAAGGTATCGGCCCGGGCGGCACGGGTATGCACGATGACCGGCTTGCCGGTCTGGCGCGAGGCCTCGAGGTGCAGGCGGAACGAGGCTTGCTGCAACTCGGCGGCCTCCGGTTCGTAGTGGTAGTCCAGGCCGGTTTCACCGATCGCCACCACATGTGGATGCGCCAGCTCGCGCAGCAGCCATTCAAGCGCCGGCGTCTCGCCCGGCGCCAAGTCCAGCGGGTGGATACCGACCGAGCAGTCAACATCAGCGTATTGCTCGCTCAGCGCCTTCACCGCACCGGCATTTTCGGCGCTGACACCAATACACAGGAAATGCCCGACCCCGCGCTCGCGGGCCGCCTGCAGGGCGGCATCGAGGGAACCCTGGTGGGCGCTCAGGTCAAGACGGTCGAGGTGACAATGGGAATCTACGAGCATGGCAGGCGGCACACATGAAAAGATGGAAATCAGCGGGAACCCGGCAGCTGTACCCAATGGGCCAGCAAGGCTTCCAGCAGCAATACACGGTTGAGGTTGGCTTTACCCAACACCTTCTGGCGCTGCTCGAGAATCCACGCCTGGACCTCCAGCACCTTGCCCTGAGGGGCCTTCTGCGCCAGGTACTGCAGAACCTTGCGCATGTCGGCCAACCCCAGCCCCTCTTCATCCTGGGTCAACTGGTAGCGCAGAATCAGGTGTGACCAGTCGCAGAACCAGTCGAACACCAGCAGCAACGGCACACTGCTCCAGGCCTCCGCCAGCTGGCTGGGCGATTGCTGCTGCTTGAGCAGCTTCTTCACCCCATCGGTCACCAGGGCGCGCTGCTCACGCACACCTTGCGCTTGCAGGCTGAGGGCCATCAGCGGCGAACCGGCGGCGAGGGTCAGCAGCTCTTCGCGCTCGGCCTCGTCGCTGTCGGTCAATGCCGCAGCCAGCCAGGCCTGGCTCTGCGCCAGGCTCGGTTGTGGGCAGACGACTTGCTGGCAGCGGCTCTTGATCGTCGGCAACAGCCGGCTGGGCTGGTGGCTGACCAGCAGCAGCACGGTATCGCCCGATGGCTCCTCCAGGCTCTTGAGCAAGGCGTTGGAGGCATTGACGTTCATCGCCTCGACCGGCTCGATCAGCACCACTTTACGCCCGCCCAGCTGCGCCGTCTGCACCACGAACGACACCAGCTCGCGCACCTGGTCGACCTTGATCGGCTTGTCGGCCTCTTCCGGCTCCAGCACGAAGTTGTCCGGGTGGCTGCCGGCCTTCAGCAGCAGGCACGACTTGCACTGCCCGCAGGCATCAAGCCCCTGTGGCTGCTGGCACAGCAGACGTGCCATCAGCCGCTCGGCCAGGGCGCGCTTGCCGATACCCTGAGGACCATGCAGCAGGTAGGCATGGGCGTGCCGGGCACGCCCGGCCAGTTGCTGCCAGAGCGCCTGCTGCCAGGGGTAGGCCTCAGCCACGGCCACGCCCCAGGATAGCGGGCAGCAGTGCATCGATGGCGCGCTGCACGGCCTCCAGTGGTTGCGCGGCGTCGAGCAGGCTGTAGCGTTGCGGTTCGCCCTGGGCGCGCTGCAGATAGGCTTGGCGCACGGCCTGGAAGAAGGCCTGCCCTTCCTGCTCGAAACGGTCCAGGCGACCACGCGCGGCAGCACGGGCCAGGCCGACTTCCACCGGCAGGTCGAAGACCAGGGTCAGGTCCGGGCGCAGATCGCCCTGGACGAATTGCTCCAACTCGGCGATGCGCGCCACGGACAGGCCGCGGCCTCCACCTTGGTACGCGTAAGTGGCATCAGTAAAACGATCACACAGGACCACCGCGCCACGGGCCAGGGCGGGGCGAATCACTTGGGCCAGGTGTTGCGCGCGGGCAGCGAATACCAGCAGCAGCTCGGTATCGGCCGCCATCGCTTCATCACTGGGCGCCAACAGCAGCTCGCGGATCTTCTCCGCCAGCTGCGTACCACCCGGCTCACGGGTCAGTACCACCTCCAGGCCATGCTCTCGCAGACGCGCGGCCAGATAGTTGAGGTTGGTACTCTTGCCCGCGCCTTCCGGGCCTTCGAGGGTAATAAACAAGCCGCTCACAGGCAGTCCTTAATGTTGTTCGTCAGGCGTCGGCGCATCGGCCGGCGCAGGTTCTTCGGCCGGCGCCTGCCCTTCAAGGACATCAGGCACGTCAGGCTCGCCCGGATCGGCCGCCTCGGCAGGCCCGTTCTGTGGAGCCGGGCTGGAGCGGTAATCCGTGCGCCGCTTGAGCTGGAACTCACGCACCGCCGAATTGTGGTCGTCCAGGTCATCGGAGAACACGTGGCTGCCATCGCCACGGGCGACGAAGTACAGGCTGGTGCCATCGGACGGATTGAGCGCGGCATGGATCGCCTCGCGCCCGACCATGGCGATCGGTGTCGGTGGCAGCCCTGTAATGGTGTAGGTGTTGTAGGGCGTCGGTTCGCGCAGGTCGGCGCGGGAGATCTTGCCGTTGTAGCGCTCACCCATGCCGTAGATCACCGTCGGGTCGGTCTGCAGCATCATGCCCAGGCGCAGGCGACGGACGAACACGCCGGCGATCTGCCCGCGCTCCTGGGGGATGCCGGTTTCCTTTTCCACCAGCGAGGCCATGATCAGCGCCTGGTAAGGGTCACGGTACGGCAGGTCGGTGGTGCGCTCTGCCCACTCCTTGGCCAGCACTTCGTCCAGGCGCATGTACGCCTGCTGGAGCAATTCGACGTCGCTCATGCCACGCACGAAACGATAGGTGTCGGGGAAGAAGCGGCCTTCGGGGAACACGCCGGTGTGGCCAAGCTTGTCCATCACTTCGGCGTCGGAAAGGCCTTCGAGGGTATGCTTGATCTTGTCATGCCTGGCCACCGCCGAACGCACCTGGCGGAAGGTCCAGCCTTCGACCAGGGTCAGGTTGTACTGCACCACGTCGGCACGGCGCCAGGCGTCGAACAGCTCTTCCACGGTCATACCGGGGGTGAGGCGATACTCGCCGGTATGCAACTGTGTCCCGGCCATGTTGAAGCGCCAGTACAGGCGCAGCCAGACGGCGTCATCGAGCAGACCTTCGGCCTGCATGCGATAGAACATGCGGTTGGGGTTAGTGCCGCTGGGCACGTCGAGCAGGCGCTCTTCGGCCACATGCAGGGGCTGCTCCAGCACCGAGTTGATCTTCCACGCCGACCAGCCCAGGGCCAGGCCGGCGAGGATCAAGCCCATTTCCAGCAGCAGCAGGAATTTGCGTCTCACGAATTCAGGTATCCAGTAACGTACGGGCAACGGCCTGCAGTTTACGGGTGAGCGGGCCCGGCGACCAGTTCAGCGCGGCAAATCCACGTACGGGCCAGACACCGTAGACACTGTTGCAGACGAATACTTCATCCGCCTGTTGCAGTTCGTCGAATGCGATATCCCGCACCTGCACTGCCATGCCCAGCCGTTTCGCCTGCTCCAGCAGGGCACCGCGCATCACGCCGGCAACGCCGCAACGACTGAGGTCAGCCGTAAGCAACACGCCATCGCGCACCAGGAACAGGTTGCTGTATACGCCTTCGACCACCCTGCCCTGCCCGTCACGCATCAGGCCTTCGGCATGTTCGCTGCCCTGCCATTCGGCACGGGCCAGCACCTGCTCCAGGCGATTGAGGTGTTTGAGACCGGCCAGCAACGGTTGTTCCCCAAGCCGGGTCTGGCAAGGGAACAGCTGCACGCCGAGCTCGGCATGTTCGACAGGATAGCTGGGCAGCGGGCTGCCCTGGAGGATCCGGCGCGGCGCAACACCGGCAACCGGCGCATAGCCACGCTGGCTGTCGCCACGGGTGAGGACCAGCTTGGCGACACCGTCACCGAGTTGGCTGGCGAAGCGCAGGATTTCATCACGCACCAGCGACAGGTCGGCGTCGATCATCAGCCGCTGGCAACCCAGCGCCAGGCGGGCCAGATGGCCGTCCAGCAGACTGGGCCGACCACCGCGCACGGCGATGGTCTCGAACAGGCCATCGCCGTAGGCCAGGCCGCGGTTCTGCAAATTGATCGCAGTCGCGGGCTGGCCGTCGATCCAGCTGTGCATCAACCAATGAACCGGCGGAACACCAGCGAACCATTGGTGCCGCCAAAGCCGAACGAGTTGGACAGCACCACGTCGATCGGCATGCTGCGCGCCTGGTGGGGCACGAAGTCAAGGTCACAGCCTTCGTCCGGCTCGTCGAGGTTGATGGTCGGCGGCGCCATCTGGCTGTTGATCGCCAGCACGCTGAAGATCGCCTCTACCGCGCCGGCAGCGCCGAGCAGGTGACCGGTCATCGACTTGGTCGAGCTGACGGCCAGCTTGTAGGCATGCTCGCCGAACACGCGCTTGATCGCCGCGACCTCAGCGATGTCACCGGCCGGCGTCGAGGTACCGTGAGCGTTGATGTAGCTGACGGCTTCAGGCTGGATGCCGGCATCGCGCAGGGCATTGGCCATGCAACGGGCAGCACCTTCACCGCTGTCGGGTGGCGACGTCATGTGGTAGGCGTCACCGCTCATGCCGAAACCGACCAGCTCGGCATAGATGGTCGCACCACGGGCCTTGGCGTGTTCGAGCTCTTCGAGCACCAGGGCACCGGCACCGTCGGACAGCACAAAACCATCACGGCCCTTGTCCCACGGACGGCTGGCACGGGTTGGCTCGTCGTTGCGCGTCGACAGCGCACGGGATGCACCGAAGCCGCCCATGCCCAGGCCACAGGCGGCCATCTCGGCGCCACCGGCGATCATCACGTCGGCCTCACCGTAGGCGATGTTGCGCGCGGCCATGCCGATGCAATGGGTGCCGGTGGTGCAAGCGGTGGCAATGGCGTAGTTAGGCCCCTGCAACCCCAGGTGAATCGACAGGAAACCGGAGATCATGTTGATGATCGAACCCGGCACGAAGAACGGCGAAATACGGCGCGGGCCCTGCTCGTGCAGGGTACGGCTGGTTTCTTCGATGTTGGTCAGGCCGCCGATACCCGAGCCCATGGCCACGCCAATGCGCTCACGGTTGGCATCGGTGACTTCCAGGCCGGCGTTACGCACCGCCTGGAAACCGGCCGCCAGGCCGTACTGGATGAACAGGTCGAGCTTGCGGGCCTCTTTGGCCGACAGGTACTGCTCAACCTCGAAGCCTTTCACCGAGCCGCCAAAACGGGTGGAGTAGGCAGACAGGTCCGTGTGTTCGATCGGACCAATGCCACTGCGGCCAGCCAGAATGCCCTGCCAGGTGCTCGGTACATCGGTACCCAGTGGCGACAGCATACCCATACCGGTGACCACGACGCGTCTACGCGACACAGTACTCTCCTTTTCTAATCACAGAGTTTCTTGCCATTGCATTCAAGCAATGGAATGAAATGGCAACAAGCTCTCGTAGCGAGCGAAACGACCGCGCTGGCTCGTAAAGAAAAAACCGCACGCCGGCAAAGGCAGTGCGGTTTTTCTCGTCAAGAAGCGACGACTACAACGTCTTAGCCTTGGTGGGCTTGAACGTATTCAACAGCCGCTCGAACGGTAGTGATCTTCTCGGCTTCTTCGTCAGGGATTTCGGTCTCGAATTCCTCTTCCAGAGCCATCACCAGCTCAACGGTGTCAAGCGAATCGGCACCCAGGTCATCGACGAAGGACTTGTCGAGAGTCACTTCTTCTTCCTTGACGCCCAGTTGCTCGGCGACGATTTTCTTGACGCGTTCTTCGATGGTGCTCATACCTAGTTTTCACTCCTAATGGACATATGTCAGGCAGCTGGCCGGTGACCAAGTTTATAGAAAGACGTTCGCTTTTCAAGCGGAACGCACCTCCCCTTTAGCCACCTCACCCGCTGCCTGGAATCTGGTTGCAGCTTTATAACGGATTTTAGGCTCGCAGTATGACTCTTTTTTGAAGCAATCCGTCACATTGCGTTGCAGTTTTACATGTACATCCCGCCGTTGACCGGCACGGTAGCGCCGGTAACGTAGCCAGCGCCGTCCGACGCCAGGAACGAAACCACCTTGGCAATCTCGTCGGCCTGGCCCAGGCGGCCCAGCGGAATCTGGGTCTGCAGGGCCTCGCGCTGGGCTTCTGGCAGCTCGCGGGTCATGTCGGTATCGATGAAGCCCGGTGTCACCGAGTTGACGGTGATGCCACGCGAGCCCACTTCACGCGCCAGGGCACGACTGAAGCCTTCGAGGCCGGCCTTGGCCGCTGCGTAGTTGGCCTGGCCGGCGTTGCCCATGGCACCTACGACCGAGCCGATGCTGATGATACGACCCCAGCGCGCCTTGGTCATGCCACGCAGCACGCCCTTGGACAGACGGTAGAGGCTGTTCAGGTTGGTATCGATCACGTCGAACCACTCGTCGTCCTTCATGCGCAGCATGAGGTTGTCGCGGGTGATACCAGCATTGTTGACCAGGATGGCAGGCGCACCGAACTGCTCGCCGATGGCGCCCAGCACCGCTTCAACGGACTCGGCGCTGGTGACGTTCAGCTCCATGCCGGTGCCATTGATGCCGTGTTCTTTCAGGGTGGCGGCGATGCGCTCGGCACCGGACGCCGACGTGGCGGTACCGATCACGGTCGCGCCCTGGCGGCCCAGCTCGAGGGCGATGGCCTGGCCAATACCACGGCTGGCGCCGGTGACCAGTGCAACTTTACCTTGCAGGCTCATGCAAGCTTCTCCAAATCAGGCCAGCGCCGCACGGGTGGCGGCGACAGCGTCAGGGGTATTGAGGTTGTAGGTGGTCACGCCGTCGGCGCAACGCTTGTTCAGGCCAGCCAGCACCTTGCCCGGGCCGCACTCCACCAGATTGACCGCGCCATTGGCGGCCAGGGTCTGCACGCATTCGACCCAGCGCACAGGCTGGTACAGCTGCGCCAGCAGGTCATGCTTGAGCGCATCGAGGTCGGCGGCGATGGCGGCAGTGACGTTCTGCACAACCGGAATCTGCGGGGCCTTCCATTCGATGGCGTTGACGGCTTCGGCAAAACGCTCGGCAGCCGGCTTCATCAGGGCGCAGTGCGACGGCACGCTGACTGCCAGCGGCAAGGCACGCTTGGCGCCCTTGGCCTTGCACAGCTCGATGGCGCGATCGACCGCAGCCTTGTTACCGGCAATGACCACCTGGCCTGGCGAGTTGAAGTTGACGGCGCTGACCACTTCGTCTTCGGCCGCCTCGGCGCAGATTTCCACCACGACGGCGTCGTCCAGGCCAAGGATGGCAGCCATGGCACCATGACCGGCAGGCACGGCTTCCTGCATCAACTGGCCACGGCGCTCTACCAGGCGCACGGCGTCCTTCAGCGACAGAGCGTCGGCGGCGACCAGGGCGCTGTATTCACCCAGGCTGTGGCCGGAAACGAAAGCCGGCTTGGCGCCGCCCTCCTCCAGCCACAGACGCCAAAGGGCAACGGACGCGGTGAGGATGGCGGGTTGAGTCTTGTCGGTTTGGTTGAGCTGTTCTTCCGGACCTTCCTGGACCAGCGCCCACAGGTCGTAGCCCAGAGCTTCGGACGCTTCCTTGAAGGTCTCGACGATTACCGCCTTATCGGCGCCGAGCTCTTTGAGCATGCCCAGCGACTGGGAACCTTGACCGGGGAAGACGAATGCGAGGGATGCAGACATTGAACAAGCCCTTATGATCTTGTCGTCGGATAGGGTACGCCAGGCCTTGGGCCGGGCGCGGAATCTGAAAACTTGGATGAAAACGAAAACCGAGCGGTCACATTTAAGCACTTCATGGCAGAAATACCTAAGGCAACAAATCCTCAAGACGACCATGCAGCCGCTGCGGGAGGTTTTCCTGAATCTCGATCAGCGCCCGCTGGATCGCACTCTGGAAACCCTGCACACCCGCCGAGCCATGGCTCTTGATGACGATGCCCTGCAGGCCGAGGAAGCTCGCGCCATTGTGCCGCGCTGGCGCCAGGTCGGCCTGCAGACGTTTGAGCAGCGGCATCGCCACCGCCCCGGCCACCCGCGACAACGCGCCGCCCTTGAACAGCTTTTCGATACGTTCGCCGATCATGGTCGCCAGGCCTTCACTGGACTTGAGCAGGATATTGCCGACGAAGCCGTCACACACCACCACATCCGCCTCGCCGCGATACAGGCCGTCACCTTCGACGAAGCCGACATAGTTGAGGCCGCGGGCGTTCTGCAGCAACGTGGCCGCCAGCTTGACCTGCTGGTTGCCCTTGATGTCCTCGGTACCGATGTTCAGCAGCGCCACGCGCGGCCGGTGAATGCCCAAGGCCTGGGCCGCCACGGAGCCCATGACGGCGAACTGGTAGAGGTTGTCGGCACTGCAGTCGACGTTGGCGCCCAGGTCGAGCAGCTGGCAGTAACCCGCCTGGGTCGGGATCGCCGCGACCATGGCTGGCCGATCGATACCCGGCAGGGTCTTGAGCACGAATCGCGACAACGCCATCAACGCCCCGGTATTGCCGGCACTGACACAGGCCTGAGCCTTGCCATCGCGCACCTGTTCGAGGGCGATGCGCATCGACGAATCCGGCTTGCCACGCAACGCCTGCGATGGCCGCTCGTCCATCCCGATCACCTCACTGGCGGCGACAATCTGCAGGCGCGCGCGATCCGCAGCCGCAAGGCCGCCGACAAGATCTTCAAGGAGGGAGGGTTGACCGACGAGGGTCAGGTGCAGCGAGGGGGTAGCCGAAAGGCAGGCAATGCTAGCCTGGACAATGCTGCGGGGACCGAAGTCCCCGCCCATTGCGTCGATCGCGATGATCTGAGCGGACAAGGATTACTCGTCAGCGCCCTTGTCGACCACTTTGCGACCACGGTATACGCCTTCTGGCGAAACGTGGTGGCGCAGGTGAACTTCACCGGTGGTTTTCTCTACCGACAGCGCGTTTTCCGACAGGGCGTCGTGCGAACGGCGCATGTCACGGGCAGAGCGGGATTTTTTGTTCTGCTGAACAGCCATAATTGATTAACTCCTAAACGTTTGGGTCACGCTTTAACTGCGCCAAAACACTGAACGGGTTGGACCGCGATACCTCGTCCTTGCTCGATTCGGGCTCGTCTGCGCCCGCCGGCTGCTGGCATTCTTCCGGATGATGAGCAGGCACGATAGGCAAGGCGAGCAGCAGCTCCTCCTCGACCAATGCCTGCAGATCCAAAGGATCTTCGCCCAGTTCCAGCACGTCATAGCCTTTCGGCAACGACTGGGTATTCGCACCCTCCTTCACCACGGCGTAAGTACATTCGCTGTGGATTGGCAGGGTGACCAGCTCAAGACAACGCTGGCAAACCATTTTGACTTCGACGTCCAGCTCGCTGTGGATAACCACCACGTGCTGTTCATCTCGTTCAAAATCGAACTTCGCCTGCACCGTACCGACATTGTCGGAAAGCGGGTCGCAGAGTCTTTCCAAATCAGCGAGTTGCAGCGTACCAGTGATGGATACGCCTCGATCGGCTAATTTGCGCGGGTCAACGTGAGGTGGAATCGGGTCATTCAACATAGGCGCAGCATTCTAGGGATGCCCCCCGCCCCTGTCAAAGGAAATTCGGCGGCATCTCGCATGTTAGAATCAGGTTCAACTGATCAGGAGTCTACCATGCTGCCTCTGTTGCTGGCTTCCAGCTCTGCCTATCGGCGCGAACTGCTCGCGCGCCTGCGCCTGCCCTTCACCTGGGCAAGCCCCGACCTGGACGAGCGGCGCCTGGCTGACGAGCCCGCCACGGACCTGGTACGGCGCCTGGCCAGGCAGAAGGCCGAGGCACTTGCGGGCAGCCATCCGCAGCATCTGATCATTGGTTCCGACCAGGTGGCGGTGCTGGGTGAACAGATACTGGGCAAGCCGCATACCTTCGAACGAGCCTGCGAGCAGTTGCTCGAAGCCAGCGGCCAGCAGGTGACTTTCCTGACCGGCTTGGCGCTGCTCAATACCGCGACCGGCCTATGTCAGGTCGATTGTGTGCCGTTTACGGTGACGATGCGCGAGCTGGATCGGGAGCGGGTTGAGCGTTATGTGGCGGCGGAGCAGCCGCTGGATTGCGCGGGGAGTTTCAAGGCGGAGGGACTCGGCGTGAGCCTGTTCCAGAGCACGCACGGGTGCGATGCGACCAGTTTGATCGGGCTGCCGTTGATTCGGTTGGTGGACATGCTGACCAGGGAAGGCGTGGTCATACCTTGAGAATTTTTTTGTGGGGGGGGCGCTTTGCGCCCCCTTCGCGACACAAGGCCGCTCCTGCAGGAATCGCATCACTCTGTAGGAGCGGCCCCGGCAGATTCGAATCAGCGCAACTGCGGCCCCTGGAACCCCATCCACATGGCCAGGTGCTCAGCCACACTGGCACCGATACGCTTGGAGAACCGATCGAACGGCGATTCCTGCACGGTGTAATCGACCAGGTCCTTCTCACCCACGATCTCCCGCGCCACATAGCTGGCACTGCCCAACCCATCCACCAGCCCCAGCGCCTTGGCCTGCTCACCCGACCAGACCAGGCCACTGAACAGCTCCGGATGCTCCTTGTCCTTCAGGCGGTCTCCGCGACCCTGTTTTACCATGGCGATGAACTGCTGATGCGTAGTGTTCAGCACGCCCTGCCAGAACGCTCGCTCATCAGGCTTTTCCGGCGAGAACGGATCGAGGAAGGCCTTGTGCTCGCCCGCCGTGTAGGTACGACGTTCGACCCCCAGCTTCTCCATTGAACCGACAAACCCGTAGCCGGCCGCCGTCACGCCAATGGAACCGACCAGACTCGCCTTGTCGGCATAGATCTCATCCGCCGCACTGGCGATGTAGTACGCACCGGAGGCCCCCAGATCAGCGATCACCGCATACAGCTTGATATCCGGGTACTCACCACGCAGGCGGCGGATCTCGTCGTACACGTAACCCGCCTGCACCGGACTGCCGCCCGGGCTGTTGATGCGCATGACCACCGCTTTGGTCTTGGGGTCCTTGAATGCATCGCGCAAGCTCTTGACCAGATTGTCGGCACTGGCGGCCTCCTGATCGGCAATCACCCCGCGCACCTCTACCAGGGCCGTGTGATTGCCACTGCGGGTGGCCGCCTTGTCCATGTCCATCAAGGGCGTGAACAACACCAGAAGGCCGAACAGGTAAACGAAGGTCAGCAATTTGAAGAAGATGCCCCAGCGCCGGGAGCGACGTTGCTCCTGAACACCCGCCAGCAGGGTCTTTTCCAGCAGCTTCCAGCTCTTTTGCTCGACACGAACTTCTTCGTTGTGCGCTTCACGGGCCTCGCGCGCGAGACGCCCCTCTTCGGTTTCGTTAACCGGCGCTTTCCACTCGTCAGCCATGCTCACCTACCTTGGAATTGGACTTGCCTGGAACCGGCCAGCCACTCGCGCAGCTGGGAAAAATGATCGATGCACACCTGCGGGCCAAACTCGGCCAGCGCCTGCAGCGACATGGCACCATACCCCACTGCCACCGAATGCATGCCGGCATTGCTGGCCATCTGCAGGTCGAATGCCGAATCTCCGACCATCAGCGCCCGCCCGGGTTCGACGCCGCAATGCCCGAGGATTTCTTCGAGCATCAGCGGATGGGGCTTGCCACGGGTTTCGTCAGCAGCACGGGTGATGTCGAAGAACTGCTCCCAGCCATTGGCCTTGAGCACGCGATCCAGCCCGCGGCGCGCCTTGCCGGTCGCCACTGCCAGGCGATAACCCTCGGCACGGAAAGCGTCCAGCGATTCGACCACACCCTCGAACAGCGGCGAAGGCTGCTGGTCCAGGGCCATATAGATGTCGGCATAGTGCTGGCGGAAGGTTTCGACCTGGGTCGGGCCCAGATGGGGATAAAGCGTGGAGATCGCTTCGCCGAGCGCCAGACCAATGATGCCTTTGACGGCATCCTCGTGACTGGGGGCCTCACCGGCACGCTCGGCGGCGGTATTCATGGCCTCGACGATACGGCCGATGGAATCGGCCAGGGTGCCGTCCCAATCGAAAACCAGCAACTCATAGGGTTTGCTCACAAGGTCATGGCGCACTGAGTCGCTCCACGGTTTTTGCCCAGGTCTCATCCACGGGCGCTTCGAGCTTGAGCTCGCCACCATCGGGCAGCGGCACGGTCAGGGCATAGGCATGCAGGAACAGGCGCTTGCCGCCCAGCTCGCGAATCTCGCGGCTGAAGTCCTCGTCGCCATACTTGCTGTCACCGGCGATCATGTGCCCGGCATGCAGGGTATGCACGCGAATCTGGTGGGTACGACCGGTGATCGGGCGCGCCTCGACAATGGTGGCGAACTCGCCGAAGCGGCGCAGCACGCGGAACAGCGTCAGCGCTTCCTTGCCCTCGTCGTTGACTTCGACCATGCGCTCGCCGGACCGCAGGTTGCTCTTGAGCAGCGGCGCATTGACCTGCTTCTTCGAGGTTGGCCAGTGCCCACGCACCAGCGCCATATAGCGCTTGTCCACGCCATCACCGCGCAAGGCGGCGTGCAGGTGGCGCAGCATGCTGCGCTTCTTGGCGATCATCAGCAGGCCGGAGGTGTCGCGATCCAGGCGATGCACCAGCTCCAGCTCCTTGGCGTCCGGGCGCAACTGGCGCAGTGCCTCGATCACACCGAAGCTCAGGCCGCTGCCGCCATGCACGGCAATGCCGGCCGGCTTGTTCATCACGATCAGCGCCTTGTCTTCGTAGACGATGGCCGCCTCCAGACGCTGCAGCAGCCCTTGGGCTACCGGTGCCGGTTCGTCACGCTCGGGCAAACGGACAGGCGGCACGCGCACGATATCACCGGCCTGGATCTTGTACTCAGGCTTGACCCGGCCCTTGTTGACCCGCACTTCGCCCTTGCGCAAGATGCGGTAGACCAAGGTCTTGGGCACGCCCTTGAGCGCCGTGATGAGGAAATTATCGATGCGTTGGCCGGCAAGTTCCGGCGCGACTTCGATCAGCTGAACGCCGGAAGTCGGAGGGGTATTGGTCGTCATGGCGGGAATAATAACAATTATTTATGGAATTGAAGCACTTAATCATCAATGCTATAGTCGCGAACGCCGCCAAAAGCGGCAGGCCAGAGAAACCAGGCCCTGGGCCGGTTGCTGACCTGAGCAGTTCTCCAGGACGCGAGGCCGTCCTACGGGGTTTTCGCCAGTTTACCGAATTGCCTGGAATCGCCACCAGCGCTGTGTAGAGAAGACCGAAAAAAAACGACAAGTGTGGTTTTTTACCTGCTTCCCGATTCTTTTCGCAGCACCTCTGCCCGCCCCCGTCGCTTCCACGCAACGCAAGGCGAATGCTTCGGAAATACCTGCCTTGGATATGTAATGGCGCCAGCTTCCCGTTCGAAGCTGGCGAAAAATGCAACCCGTTGCGGAT
Source organism: Pseudomonas sp. NPDC089996 (assembly GCF_044748405.1). NCBI lineage: Bacteria > Pseudomonadati > Pseudomonadota > Gammaproteobacteria > Pseudomonadales > Pseudomonadaceae > Pseudomonas > Pseudomonas sp. NPDC089996. Next base: position 211,972 of record NZ_JBIVGA010000007.1, read on the forward strand.
TCAGCGCGCGGCAGCACCCGAATTATCAGGGATACGTGCAGGGTGGAGATGCACAGCCCTCGGACCGTGTAGCACCGCGTCCGGCCACCGGCCCACTGAATGGCCGGCGAGCGGATAAGGTCCTGAACAGATGCCTCCGGGCGTCCACGGCTGACGGTTGATTCCTCCTCCTGACTGAGTGCACGAGGCCCGCCTGGTTGATTCGGATACCCATTCGAAGCCACCGGGGCCTGGTAGGCACCGCAGCAAACAGGACGCGTCGTCGCGACAACGGCAGGCTGGGCAACCGGCTGGTGCCGAACGTTGCTCGACACGGGGGTGGCCCGGCCACCCTTTGCGCACCTTGGCACCGACCATGAGAAGTCGTGTGTGCCGAACGCCGTTTCCGGCAGCCCGGAAACCGACGGTACAACATGAAAAGAATGCTGATTAACGCAACTCAACCCGAAGAGTTGCGTGTAGCCCTGGTGGACGGCCAACGCCTGTACGACCTGGACATCGAGTCCGGTGCGCGCGAGCAGAAAAAGGCCAACATCTACAAAGGCAAGATCACCCGGATCGAGCCCAGCCTCGAAGCCGCCTTCGTCGACTTCGGCTCCGAACGTCACGGCTTCCTGCCGCTGAAGGAAATCTCCCGCGAATACTTCAAGAAAGCCCCTGAAGGCCGGGTCAACATCAAGGAAGTCCTGAGCGAAGGCCAGGAAGTCATCGTCCAGGTCGAGAAGGAAGAGCGCGGCAACAAAGGCGCCGCCCTGACCACCTTCATCAGCCTGGCCGGCCGTTACCTGGTGCTGATGCCCAACAACCCGCGCGCCGGTGGCATTTCCCGCCGCATCGAAGGCGAAGAGCGCAACGAACTGCGCGAAGCCCTGAACGGCCTGACCGTGCCGGGCGATATGGGCCTGATCGTGCGCACTGCCGGCCTTGGCCGCAGCAGCGAAGAAATGCAGTGGGACCTCGACTACCTGCTGCAGCTGTGGACCGCCATCAAGGAAGCGTCCCTGGACCGCGCCGCACCGTTCCTGATCTACCAGGAAAGCAACGTCATCATCCGCGCCATCCGCGACTACCTGCGCCAGGACATCGGCGAAGTGCTGATCGACAGCATCGATGCCCAGGAAGAAGCCCTGACCTTCATCCGCCAGGTGATGCCGCAGTACGCCAGCAAGGTCAAGCTGTACGAAGACAGCGTCCCGCTGTTCAACCGCTTCCAGATCGAAAGCCAGATCGAGACCGCCTTCCAGCGCGTCGTCGACCTGCCGTCCGGCGGCTCGATCGTGATCGACCCGACCGAGGCACTGGTCTCCATCGACATCAACTCGGCGCGCGCCACCAAGGGCAGCGACATCGAGGAAACCGCACTGCAGACCAACCTGGAAGCGGCTGAAGAAATCGCCCGCCAGCTGCGCCTGCGTGATATCGGTGGCCTGATCGTCATCGACTTCATCGACATGACCCCGGCGAAGAACCAGCGCGCCGTCGAAGAGCGCGTGCGTGAATGCCTGGAAGCAGACCGCGCCCGCGTCCAGGTTGGCCGCATCTCGCGTTTCGGCCTGCTGGAGATGTCCCGTCAACGCCTGCGCCCGTCGCTGGGCGAAAGCAGTGGCATCGTCTGCCCACGCTGCTCCGGCACCGGCATCATCCGTGACGTCGAATCGCTGTCGCTGGCCATCCTGCGCCTGATCGAAGAAGAAGCCCTGAAAGACCGCACTGCCGAAGTACGCGCCCAGGTGCCGATCCCGGTCGCGGCCTTCCTGCTCAACGAGAAGCGCAACTCGATCACCAAGATCGAACTGCGTACCCGCGCGCGCATCATCATTCTGCCGAACGACCACCTGGAAACCCCGCACTTCGAAGTCCAGCGCCTGCGCGACGACAACCCAGAAGTGCTGAACAACCAGTCCAGCTATGAAATCGCCGCCTCCGAAACCGAAGAAGCGCCGCAGCCGACCGCCACCCGCACCCTGGTCCGCCAGGAAGCTGCGGTGAAGACCGCCCCGGCCCGCACCAACGCCCCGGCTCCGAGCGCCGAGCAAGAGCAGCCTCAGCCTGCCGCGCCGGTAGCCCCTGCGCCAAGCGCACCTGAGCCAAGCCTGTTCAAGGGCCTGGTGAAGTCGCTGGTCAGCCTGTTCGCCGGCAAGGAAGAACCTGCCGCTGCGCCGGTTGTTGCTGCCGCCGAGAAGCCGACTGCCGAGCGCGGTGCGCGCAACGAAGAGCGCCGCAACGGCCGCCAGCAAAGCCGCAACCGCAACGGCCGCCGCGACGAAGAACGCAAACCGCGCGAAGAACGTGCCGAGCGCGCCCCGCGTGAAGAGCGTCAACCACGCGAAGAACGCGCCCCTCGCGAGGAGCGTGCGCCACGCGAAGAACGCGCACCTCGCGAAGAGCGCGCTCCACGTGAAGAACGTGCTCCTCGCCAGCCACGCGAAGACCGCCGTGGCAACCGTGGCGAAGAGCGCGTACGTGAGCTGCGTGAGCCACTGGACGCCACCCCACCAGCCGAACGCGAAGAGCGCCAGCCACGTGAAGAACGTGCTCCGCGCGAAGAGCGCGCGCCGCGAGAGCGCACCCCTCGCGAAGAACGTGCTCCCCGTGAAGAGCGTGCCCCTCGCGAAGAACGCGCCCCACGTGAAGAGCGTGCTCCTCGCGAAGAACGCCAGCCTCGCCCACCGCGCGAAGAGCGTCAGCCACGCCCAGCCGAACAGCCTGTTGAACAGGCTGCCGAGCTCGCCGAAGAGCAACTGCCGAACGAAGAGCTGCTGCAAGACGAACAGGAAGGTAGCGATGACGAGCGTCCGCGTCGTCGCTCCCGTGGCCAGCGTCGCCGCAGCAACCGTCGTGAGCGTCAGCGCAATGCCAATGGCGAGCTGATCGAAGGCAGCGACGAAGAAGGCAGCGATGAACAGCCGCAACAGCACCAGGCCACCGAGCTTGGCGCCGAACTGGCTGCCGGCCTTGCCGTCACCGCTGCTGTCGCCAGCAGCCACATCAGCGCCGATGCCGAGGCGCAGGCCAACCAGCAGGCTGAACGCGCCAGCGCCGAAGCCATCACCGTCAACACCGAAGTCGCCCAGCCGACCGAGCAGGCTGAAGTGGCTGCTCAAGCCGAGGAAGCTGCCATCGCCCCGGTGGTCGAGCAGCCTGTCAGCGAGCCGGTCGCCGTGGTCGAAGCCGGCATCGAGCCAGTGGTCGAAGTCGTACCGCAGCCCGTGGTTGAAGAAGCCCCTGCCGCCGAGCCTGCAGTGGTTGCCCAAGCCCCGGTCGAGGCCCCTGCTGCCGTAGTCGAGGCCGTCGAAGCGCCAGTGGTCGAGGGTGGTGAAGCCGAGAAAGCTCAGGTTGTAGCCGAAGAAGCCCCGGTTGCCGAGCAGCCAGTCGCTGTCGTCGAAGCCCAGCCAGAAGTAGCGGTAGAACCTGTCGCTGCCGAAGCGGCCCCGGCTGTTGTCGAGCCAGCCCCGGTAGAAGCCCCGGCAACCGTCGAAGCCGCTACCATCATGCTGCCAAACGGCCGTGCGCCGAACGACCCACGTGAAGTGCGTCGCCGCAAGCGTGAAGCCGAGGCTGCTGCCAAAGCTGCCCAGGAAGCTGCCGAGCCCGCGCTGGAAACCGCCGATGAGCACAAGCCTCATCACGGTTGATAGCCAAGGCTGAATGAAAAAGCCCCGCCAGTGCGAACTGGCGGGGCTTTTTCTTGGCTATCTGTTTGTCAGCACCGGCCTCTTCGCGGGCAAGCCCGCTCCCACAGAATCACCACAGGGACTGAATGCTGCACCCTACCTGTGGGAGCGGGCTTGCCCGCGAAGAGGCCGGGACAGGCGATGCAATCAGTAAAGGTTGGGCTCCATCTCCAGCTCCACCCCGAACCGCTCCAGGATATCCGCCTGGATTCGCTGCGCCAGCGCATGCAGCTGCGCCCCGCTCGCCTGGCCATAGTTGACCAGCACCAGCGACTGCAACCGATGCACTCCGGCATCGCCCTCGCGATAGCCTTTCCAGCCCGCCTGCTCGATCAACCAGCCCGCCGCCAGTTTCACCTGGCCGTCAGCCTGGGGATAAGCGACCACACCCGGATGCTGAGCGCGGATACGCTCTACCCGCTCAGCGGACACCACCGGGTTCTTGAAGAAGCTTCCCGCGTTACCCAGCTCGGCCGGGTCCGGCAGTTTCTCGCGACGAATGCTGCAAATGGCGTCACTGATCGCCTGTGCACTCGCTTGCTCGACACCCTGCTCCACCAGACGCTGGCGCACTGGCCCGTAATCCAGGTGGGCGCGCAACGTGCGGCTCAAGGCAAAACGCACACGCAGGATCAACCAGCGCCCGGGGTTGCGCTTGAACACGCTGTCGCGGTAACCGAAGGCACACGCCTCCAGGCCAAAATCACGTAGCTCACCGGTCTCCCGGTCCAGCGCAGTCAGCCCGGCGAACACATCCTTGATCTCGACCCCATAGGCGCCAACGTTCTGCATCGGCGCAGCGCCTACGGTACCGGGGATCAGGCTGAGGTTTTCCAGCCCACAACAGCCTTGCGCCAACGACCATTGCACGAACGGGTGCCAGGGTTCGCCGGCCTCTGCCTCGACAACTACCCGCTCACCGTCATCACTCAGCACGCACCGACCACGGCTGGCCATGTGCAGCACCAGCGCGTCGATATCGCGGGTCAGCAGCAGGTTGCTGCCACCGCCGATCACCTGTACCGGCAATGCACGCTGGCGCGCCTGGGCCAGCGCCTCGCGCACCTCGTCATCGTTGTGTACCTGGACGAAATACCGGGCCTTCACGTCGATGCCGAAGGTGTTGTAAGGCTTTAGCGAGACGCGCTCCTGCCAAACCACTGTCATAGGCGCCCCTTGATTTCCACGACCAGCTCGCGGCACGCCGCTTCGATCAGGTCGAGCACCTGTTCGAAGCCCTCGGCACCGCCATAGTAAGGGTCCGGCACTTCGTCCAGGGCCGCACCATAGCGGCGCAGGAACAGGTCGAGCTCGCCTGCGGCGCTGTGCGGGCGCATGGCGCGCAGATGGCCAAGGTTGCTCTCATCCATGGCCAGGATCAGGTCGTACTCGGCGAAATGCGCCGGCTTTACCTGCTGGGCACGCTGGCGCGACAAGTCATAACCACGCACCAACGCGGCCTTGCAGGTGCGGCTGTCCGGGGCCTTGCCGACGTGCCAGTCGCCGGTACCGGCAGATGCCACGTGTACCTGCTCGGCCAGGCCGGCCGCCTGCAACTGATGGCGCAGCACACCTTCAGCGGTGGGCGAGCGGCAGATATTGCCGAGGCAGACGAACAGGACGCGCATCAGGCCTCCAGCAAGCGCCGAACGCGCTCAAGGTCTTCAGGAGTATCGACACCCACGGCGGGCGCCTCGATGGCGTCCTCGACGTGGATACGCACGCCATGCCACAGCGCACGCAACTGCTCCAGGGCCTCGGTCTGCTCGAGCCAGCATGGGCCCCAGCTGACGAAGTCCTGCAGGAAGCCGACGCGGTAGGCGTACATGCCGATGTGGCGGCGGTATGGCACGCCTTGCGGCAATGCATTGCGGTCCTTGGCAAAGGCATCGCGGGCCCACGGCAGCGGCGCACGGCTGAAGCTCAGGGCCAGGCCGTTCTTGTCGCTGACCACCTTGACCGCATTGGGGTTGAATACGGTGTCCGGCTCATGGATCGGCTCGGCGAGGGTGGCGATACCTGCCTCCGGGTGGGCAGCCAGGTTGGCGGCCACCTGGTCGATGATCACCGGCGGGATCAACGGCTCGTCACCTTGCACGTTGACCACGATGGCATCAGCCGGCAGGCCGAGGTGCGCGGCCACTTCGGCCAGGCGGTCGGTGCCCGATTCATGGTCGGCGCGGGTCATCAGCACTTCGGCACCAAAGGCCTGGCAGGCTTCGAGGATGCTGGCGTCATCGGTGGCGATGACCACACGACCGGCGCCGCTCTTGCGCGCCTGCTCCCAGACATGCTGGACCATCGGCTTGCCGGCAATCGCCAGCAACGGCTTGCCCGGCAGGCGCGTGGAGCGCAGCCGGGCGGGAATGACCACGGTGAAGTTCACGCTCATTTGTCCAGACGCTCGTCGTCGGTCAGGGTACGCGCCTCGCTTTCCAGCATCACCGGGATGCCGTCGCGGATCGGGTAGGCCAGGCCCGCGCCCTTGCTGATCAGCTCGGTCTTGTCGGCACTGAGCTTGAGCGGGCCCTTGGTGATCGGGCAGGCCAGGATATCGAGCAGTTTGGTGTCCATGGAAGCGTCCTTGAGGCCAGTTGGCCGGAAAATGAAGAAGGGCTCAGGGCTTGCGCAGCAAGCGCTGCAGCTGGCTGTCGAACCAGGCGCCGAACGCTGGCGTGGGCTGTGCCTCGACAGCCAGGTACCACCAGTCATCAGCCGCGAAGGCCCGGCATTTCACCGCATCCTTTTCGGTCATGACCAGCGGCAGCGCCGGGCTGAACGCCAGGCTTTCGGCGCTGAACTGCGCATGGTCGGCAAAGGGATGCGGCACCGGCTGCCAGTTTAGCCCCAGCAGGGTATTGAAGAAACGTTGCGGGTTACCGATACCGGCCACCGCATGCAGACGCTGGCCTGCCGGGAAAAGGTCGAGTTCGCGGCGTTCGCCGCTGCGCAGGTTGACCAGGGCCGACGGCTGCAGGCAGAAACCAAAACCGTCCGCGCGGTCGCCATCGGCGCCGTTGTACAGCACGGCATCCGCCTCCAGCAGGCGCTCACGTGGCTCGCGCAGCGGGCCGGCGGGCAGGCAGCGGCCATTGCCGAGGCCGCGGGCGGCATCGATCAGCACCAGTTCAAGGTCACGGGCCAGGCGGTAGTGCTGCATGCCGTCGTCGCACAGGATCAGGTCCAGCGGCTCGCTGGCCAGCAGTGCCTGCACCGCAGCGGAGCGGTCAGGGTCGATCATCAGTGGCACGCCGGTGCGCTGGACGATCAGCAGGGGCTCGTCCCCGGCCTGTTCGGCCGGCTGGCTCGCTTCTACCCGCCACGGGTAGTGTGGCGGCTTGGCACCGTAGCCACGGCTGACCACGCCAACCTTGAGGCCCTGGCGGCGGCAATGCTCGATCAGCCAGAGGATCATCGGTGTCTTGCCGGTGCCGCCCACAGTGATGTTGCCCACCACGATGATCGGCACCGGCGCCCGATAGCTGGCACTTTCGCCGCTGAGAAACCGCGCGCGCTTGCGCATTACCACGCGCCGGTACAACGCCTCGAGCGGGCGCAGCAGCGCCAGGGCCGGATGCCCGGCGTACCAGGCGGCGAGCAGGCGGTCGGCAAGCGCCATCAAGGTGTCCCCTGGGCGGCCTCGACGGTGGTCATGCGCAGGTGGCTGAAACCGAGCTTGCCGGCGGCATCCATTGCAGTGATCACGGCCTGGTGTGGGGTCTTGCCGTCGGCACTGATGGCCAGCGGCAGCTTGTTGTCGCCACCCGACTCGCGCTCGATTGCCTCGGTCAGGGTCGCCAGGTCGCTCTTGGGCAGCAGGTGGTTGTTCACCGAATACACGCCATCGGCGCTAATGGTGACTTCCACCAGCTTGCCCTGGTCCGCCGGCGGCTGCTCGGCGCTGGCCGCTTCGGGCAGCTCGACACGCAACTGGGTCTCGCGGGTGAACGTAGTGGTGACCACGAAGAACAGCAGCAAGACAAACACCACATCGATCAGCGATGCGAGGTTGATGTCGACGTTCTCCCGCTGGCGATTGCGCCGGAACTTCACGCCTTGTCTCCGGCCACTTCCACTTCGCGGTCGCCCTGGATCACTTCCACCAGCTTGATCGCCTCCTGCTCCATGCCCACTACCAGCTCGTCGATGCGGCGCAGCAGGAAGCGATGGAAGAACACCGCCGGGATACCGACCATCAGGCCGGCTGCGGTGGTGACCAGGGCCTTGGAGATACCGCCGGCCAGCACGGCGGCGTTGGCGGTCATCTGCGAGCCCATGAAGGCGCTGAAGATGTCGATCATGCCCAGCACGGTGCCCAGCAGGCCGAGCAGCGGCGCCATGGCAGCGATGGTGCCGAGGGCACTGATGTAGCGTTCGAGATCGTGGATGACGCGGGAGGCGGCTTCTTCGATGCACTCTTTCATGATCTCGCGGCCATGGCGCGAATTGGCCAGGCCCGCAGCCAGAATCTCGCCCAGCGGCGAATCGGCGCGCAGGGCCTTGAGCTTGTCACTGGTGAGTTGCTTGTCCTTGATCCACATCCACACCTGGCCCAGCAGGTGTGGCGGGGTGACACGACTGGCGCGCAGCGTCCACAGGCGCTCGGCGACGATAGCCATGGCGGCGATGGAACTCAGAATGATCGGTAGCATCATCCAACCACCGGACTTGACCAATTCCCACACAGTAAACGCCCCTTTGGAAAAAGGCCGCCACTCTAACATATGAGCGGCGGTGGCTCATCTGCCGGAGGTCAGGGAAATGGGGTTGGGGTTTTTCAGGGGAGAGGGAGGGCTTAAAGGTGGCTGTCACCACATTTTCAGCGCCTATGAGATCGAGCGCCGCCCGCGCGGCGCATCGCGACCAAGGTCGCTCCTACATCTGTTTCGGGCCAGTGCCTCCTGTGCCGCCAACAGGGCCCGCCTTGTTGGCATGGCGATGCAAGTCGGTGGACGCTGATGCCGCTCCACCTGTCTCCAGTCATGCACCAGGGCGGTCCATGTTGGCTTCATAGGCATGCACCTGCCAGCCCCACCTCACCGCCCCCGCCAGAACCGCCGCTGCCCACGAACACCCTGGACCTCACCCTGCCCCCCCAACACCAGCCGCAAAGCCCCTTCAACCGCCGTGTCATGCACCACCACCCCATACCGCCGATAGCGCTCGATCACCTGCACATGCGGGTGCCCGAAGCTGTTGTTGCGCCCCCGCGAAATCAGCACCCCACGCGGTGCCGTGGCGCGGATGAAGGCCTCGCTGGAAGAACTGCGGCTGCCATGGTGCGGGGCCTGCAACCAGTCGATATCAGGCGCTTCGGTGTCCGCCAGCCAAGCCCGCTCGGCCCCGGCCTCCATATCCCCCGCCAGCAGCAACCGCTCGCCTTGCGCTTCGACCATCAGCACACAAGAGCGGTCGTTGCTGCTTTGCCCGCCCCCCCAGCGCCACAGCGAAAACTGCACGCCATCCCACGTCCATCGCTCGCCACTGGCACAAGGTTGCAACTGAACACCATCCAGCGCTTCACCCCCCATCGCCCGCCCGACCGGCACGCCGCGCAGAATGGCCGCAGCGCCGCCCGCATGGTCGGCATGGGCATGACTGATCAGCATCAGGTCCACGCGACCCACCCCAAGCTTGTGCAGGGTCGGCAACACCACCCGCTCGCCCAGGTCGGTTTCGCCCCTGGCGGGCCCAGCGTCGTACAGCACGGTGTGATGCCGCGTGCGCAACAACACCGCCAACCCTTGGCCCACGTCCAGATGCCAGACCTCGACCTGCCCATGAGGCACCGACTCCCGTGGCACCCAGAGGGCCAGCAGCATGACCCCACCCAGACCGCGCAGCGGCACACCACGGGGCAGCAACAGCAGCAGCGCCCCGACACATACCAGCAACCAGGCCCATACCGGCAGTGCAGGCGGCACCCACACCGGCCGCCACTGCGCGATCAAGGCAAGCAGGCCGAAAAGCATGTCCAGCAAGCCACCCGCAACCCAGAGCAAACCCTCACCTACACTCGCCAGCGGTAGCAACAGCGCACCAAGCAATGCCAGTGGCAACACCGCCAGGCTGATCCAGGGCACCGCCAGCAGGTTCGCCGCAGGCGCACTCAGGCTGACCGGCAGCCCTGTGGCCAACAGCACTGGCAGCAGGCCGATGGCGATTACCCACTGGGCCCGCGTCCACGCCTGCCAGGGGCGCCAGCCGCCAAGCCGTGCGGCAAAGCTGTAGATGAGAATCGCCACCGCCGCGAACGACAGCCAGAAACCGGGCAGCAACGCCGCCAAGGGTTCGGCCAGCAACACCAGGTTCAACGCCAGCAATAGCGGAAACACCGCCCCCAACTGACGAAAGCGCAGGCGCCACAGCAGCACGACCGCCAGCATCAGGCAGGCGCGCTGCACCGGCACCCCTGCGCCGGCCAGCCAGCCGTAGCCCAGCGCCGCCGCCAGCGCCAGGCCGCACGCCCACGGCAACCAGGGCCAACCCTGGGGCCAGAGCCCCCACCGCGCCAGGCCCGCAACCACGGCATACAACAAGCCCGCGACCAGACTGATGTGTTGCCCGGAAATCACCAGCAAGTGCACCGTGCCAGTGGCCTGCAACGTTTGCCACTGCTCACGGCCCAAGCCCGCCCCGTCGCCGAGCACCAAGGCGACCAATGCCGCTTCTTGCCCCTGAGCATCGACCTCGAGCAGGCGCTGGCGCAGCGCATCGCGCCAACCTGGGGCGACCGCATAGGTCAGCTGGCCCGCCTTTACCGTACCCGTGGCACCGATGCGCCGGGCCAACAGCTGCGCTTCACGGTCCGGGCCATGAGGGTTCAGCAAGCCGGCCGGGCGCTGCAAGGTGGCTGCCACGCGCCACTGCTCGCCGGCCCGTATGGCCGGGCCATCGAACCAGCTCAGTTGCAGGCGCCGGGGCAGTTCGGCGCGACGCGACTGCGGCTGTTCCAGCTCGAAACGCACACCCTGCACGGTGCGCGTCGGCAGCCCGACCACCCGGCCCTCCAGCCACAGCGTACGACCGTCCAGGCCAGGCTCCAGCCGATCATCCAACGCCCATTGCGCCGACCCGCAGGCCCAGCACAGCCCGAGTACAAAACAGCCCACCGGCCAAGCTCGTGTAAACAGGCAAACCAGTCCGACAAGCAGCAGCATCGATAGCCATCCGACCGATGGCAACGCCGGTAGAAAACCCAGGCACAACAGCCCGAGCGCGAGCGCAAACATCCCTGTGCGCATGAGGTAGAGCTCCAGAAGCAGAATCGCTTACTGAGGCATAGCCGAAAAGCCGGGATTGCCCGCTCAACAATTGTCACAAACTCTAAACGAGGCTGAACGCGAATAGAGGCATACTGCCCGGGTCCACGCTCCGGGAGCCTACATGCCGCGCCGACTCTTCAAACGCTACATGCCGGACCCGACCAGCATTCGGGAACACAAGTCCTTACGCTTTTTCGGCAAGTTGCTCCACGACCCGAACCTCTGGCACCTGAACCGCCACTCGGTGGCGCGGGCCATGGGCGTTGGCCTGTTTGCGGCGCTGATCCCGATGCCGGCGCAGATGCTGCTGGCTGCGGCGCTGGCCATTCCGCTGCGCGGCAACCTGCCGATTGCGGTCAGCCTGGTCTGGCTGACCAACCCGCTGACCATGCCGCCGGTGTTCTTCGTCACCTACATGACCGGCGCCTGGCTGATGCAGGTACCACCCCGCACCCTGCCCGACGAACTGACCTTCCAGTGGATCACCGACCAGCTGTCGACGCTGTGGCAACCCTTCCTGCTCGGTTCGCTGGTGTGCGGCGTGGTGCTGGGCATCCTTGGCTACTTCACCACCATGCTCTACTGGCGCTGGTGGGTGGGCCGGCAGTGGCGTCGGCGCCAATGCCGGTGCAAGGCCTCAGGCACGCATGCCGCGGCCGCTGACCAGCAGGCGAACGCACAGCATGTAGAGCACTGCGGTGGCCACCAGCATGAAGGTGATCGCCGTGCCGATACTGATGTCCGACACCCCTAGGATGCCGTAGCGGAACGAGTTGACCATGTGCAGCACCGGGTTGGCCAGCGACACGGTCTGCCAGAACGGCGGCAACAGGTTGATCGAGTAGAACACCCCGCCCAGGTAGGTCAGCGGCGTCAGCACGAAAGTCGGGATGATCGAGATATCGTCGAAGTTGCGTGCGAACACCGCATTGACGAAGCCCAGCAGCGAAAAGATGGTCGCCGTCAGCAGCACCACGACCACAGTCACGCCCAGGTGATGCACCTGCAGATGGGTGAAGAACATCGACAGGATGGTGACGATAACCCCCACCGCCAGGCCGCGCAGCACACCGCCCAGCACATACCCCACCAGAATGGTGTGTGGCGACACCGGCGACACCATCAGCTCTTCGATCGAGCGCTGGAACTTGCTGCCGAAGAAGCTCGACACCACGTTGCCGTAGGAGTTGGTGATCACCGACATCATGATCAGCCCCGGCACGATGTACTGCATGTAGGTGAAACCGCCCATGTCGCCGATCTGCCGGCCGATCAGGTTACCGAAGATGACGAAGTACAGGACCATGGTGATCGCCGGCGGCAGCAGGGTCTGCGGCCAGATGCGCAGGAAGCGCCGTACTTCGCGGTAGACGATGGTGTTCAGGGCGACCCAGTTGGTGCGCAGTTCCACACTCATACGGCCACCTTCGACAGGTTCTTTTCCACCAGGGACACGAACAGCTCCTCGAGTCGGTTGGTCTTGTTGCGCAGGCTCTGCACTTCGATGTTCTGCAGCGCCAGCTGGCCGAACAGCGCGGTGATGCCGATGTCTTTTTCCACCTGCACTTCCAGGGTGTGCGGGGTCAGCAGCCGACACGGGTAGCCCTGCAGCACAGGGGCATTAGGCAGGTCCTGCTTGAGGTCGAGCACGAACGTTTCGACATGCAGCTTGCCAAGCAACTGGCGCATGCTGGTGTTCTCGACGATGGTGCCGTGGTCGATGATGCCGATGTTACGGCACAGCTGCTCGGCCTCTTCCAGGTAATGGGTGGTGAGGATGATGGTGATGCCCTTCTGGTTGAGCTCGGTGAGGAAGCTCCACATCGAGCGGCGCAGCTCGATGTCCACACCGGCAGTGGGCTCGTCGAGGATCAGCAGGCGCGGCTCGTGGATCAGCGCACGGGCGATCATCAACCGCCGCTTCATGCCGCCGGACAGCGAGCGCGACTGCACGTCACGCTTGTCCCACAGCCCCAGCTGGGTCAGGTACTGCTCGGCACGTTCCTTCGCCAGCTTGGGCGGGATACCGTAGTAGCCGGCCTGGGTGACGACGATGTCGAAGGTTTTCTCGAACTGGTTGAAGTTGAACTCCTGCGGCACCACGCCCAGGCAGCGCTTGAGCGCCGAGGGCTCGCGGTCCAGGTCGTGGCCGAACACGTTGACCACGCCGCTGGTCTTGTTGACCAGGGTCGAGAGGATGCCGATGGTGGTGGACTTGCCGGCGCCGTTGGGGCCGAGCAAGGCGAAGAAGTCGCCTTCGGCGACGTCCAGGTCAATCCCCTTGAGGGCCTGGAAGCCGTTGCCGTAGGTCTTGGTCAGCTGTCGGATGGACAGGGCGGAACTCATAGCGGGTCATTTACCGAAGAAGAAGGTGCAGGACACGCCAGGGCAGATCACTGGCGCAGTGAGTGCGGCCATGGTGCAAGGCCAGGCCGCACAAGTACAGTCACATGTATTGATAATGACTATCGAAGCAAGGTCAGGTCAGCGCGGTCATCACCGCGGCCTGGTAGGCAGGGCGTGCCTTCAGGCGTTCGTACCAGGCTTCCAGGTTATGCATGGCCGGGCGCTCGATGGGCATTTCGAACCAGGCGTAGACGAAGCTGCCCAGTGGGATGTCTCCCATGCCGATCTGGTCACCGGACAGGTACGGCTGGGTGGCCAGGGTTGCATCTGCCATGGCCAGCAGCTCGGCACATTGCTTGTGCGCGGCATTGATTGCCACCCAGTCGCGCTGGTCTTCCGGGGTGCGCAGCAAGCCCCAGAACAACGGGCGGAACGGCGCGGCGAAGGACGAGGTGGTCCAGTCCATCCACTTGTCGGCCAGGGCGCGCTGGCGTGGGTCTTCCAGGTACCAGCCCTGCTCGGCGCCGTATTCGGCGCACAGGTAGCGGACGATGGCGTTGGACTCCCACAGGGTCAGGTCGCCGTCTTCGAGCATCGGCACCAGGCCGTTGGGGTTGCGGGCGCGGTAGTGCGGCTCGTTGACCACGCCAAAGGCACCACCGGCGTCGATCGACTCGAAGTCCAGGCCCAGTTCGTGGGCGATCCACAGTGCCTTGCGTACATTGCTCGAATTCTTGCGGCCCCAGATCTTCAGCATGACGACGTCCTTATGAATGCGGGAGGGTGGCACAGTCTACTCCAGAGTTTTATCGCCTGTACCGGCCTCTTCGCGGGTAAACCCGCTCCTGCAGGGATGCGCAGAATCAGAAGGCTGTGTTGATCGTGTGGGAGCGGATTTACCCGCGACGATGCCGGCACAGGCGAACACTGCACTGAAACTCCTACTGCCACACCCTGTCACTGTTTTGAACCTGCCGTTCACAACGATGCGTCTAAGCTATCCGGGACGGCTCAAGCCCTTGGTTCCAAGGAGGACCGATTATGTTGCTGTTGTGGTTGGTGGTGCTGGTAATCGGCGCGGCGTATCTCACCCACCGGCGCCTGGCGCCCTTGCAGATTCTCGGCGCCATCGCAGCCTACGTGCTGCTGATGGGCATCTTCAGCAGCGCGCCCGGCTGGCTGTTGGCGCTGATCTGGATCGTGCTGGCGCTGAAGGTCGGCCTGGTGGCGCTGCCAGACTGGCGCCGCAAGGTATTCACCGGGCGCGTGTTCAGCTGGTTCCAGCGTACCCTGCCACCCATGTCGCAGACCGAGCGCGAAGCCATTGACGCCGGCACCGTGTGGTGGGATGGCGAGCTGTTCAGCGGCCGCCCGGACTGGCGCACATTACTCAGCTACCCGGCACCGAAGCTGACCGAGGAGGAACAGGTTTTCATTGACGGCCCGACCGAGGAACTGTGCGCCATGGTCAGCGACTGGCAGATTGGCCAGGACATGGACCTGCCTCCCGAGGCTTGGGCGCACATCAAGCAGAACGGATTTTTCGCCCTGATCATCCCCAAGGAATATGGCGGCAAAGGCTTCAGCGCCTATGCCCACTCCCAGGTCGCCATGAAACTGGCCACCCGCAGCGGTGACCTGGCGTCGACCGTGATGGTGCCCAACTCCCTCGGCCCGGCCGAACTGCTGCTGCACTACGGCACCGACGAACAACGCAACCACTACCTGCCACGCCTGGCCCGTGGCGACGAGATCCCCTGCTTCGCCCTCACCGGCCCGCTGGCCGGCTCCGACGCAGGCGCCATGCCCGACACCGGGGTCATCTGCAAAGGCCAGTGGCAGGGCGAGGAAGTCCTCGGTCTGCGCCTGAACTGGGAAAAGCGCTATATCACCCTGGGCCCGGTCGCCACCCTCCTCGGCTTGGCCTTCAAGGCCTATGACCCTGACCATCTGCTGGGCGAGAACGAAGAGCTGGGCATCAGCCTGGCGCTGATCCCCACCGACACCCCTGGTGTGGAAATCGGCAAGCGCCACCTGCCGCTGGGCGCAGCCTTCATGAACGGCCCCAACAGCGGCAAGGACGTGTTCGTGCCGCTGAGCTTCCTCATCGGCGGCCAGGCCATGCTCGGCAAAGGCTGGATGATGCTGATGAACTGCCTGTCGGTTGGTCGCTCCATCTCACTGCCAGCGGTGGGCACCGGCGCGGCCAAGTACACCAGCCTGGTCACCGGCCAGTACGCCAACATCCGCGAGCAGTTCAACGTCCCACTGGCGGCCTTCGAGGGCATTCAGGAATCGCTGGCACGCATCGGCGGCAACGCCTGGCTGATGGACAGCGCCCGGCTGCTGACCGCCAAGGCCGTCGACCTGGGCGAGAAGCCCTCGGTGCTGTCGGCGATCCTCAAGTACCACCTGACCGAGCGTGGCCGCGAATGCATCCAGCACGCCATGGACGTGCATGGCGGCAAGGGCATCATCATGGGCCCCAACAACTACCTGGGCCGCAACTGGCAAGGGGCGCCGATCTTCATCACCGTGGAGGGCGCGAACATCCTTTCGCGCAACCTGATGATCTTCGGCCAGGGCGCGATCCGTTGCCATCCGTTCGTGCTCAGGGAAATGGCCCTGGCTGGCCGCCAGGACCACGACCAAGCACTGCGCGAATTCGACGACCTGCTGATGAAACACATCATGTTCGCCGCCGGCAATGCGGCCAGCACGTTCATTCACGGCATCGGCCTCGGCCGCCTGCAGAAGGTGCCCGGCGATGCCTTGAGCCAGGGGTATTTCCATGCACTGAACCGCCAGGCCGCGGCGTTTGCCATGCTGGCCGACCTGTCGATGATGCTGCTCGGCGGGGCGCTCAAGCGCCGCGAACGCCTCAGTGCGCGGCTGGGTGACGTGTTGAGCTACCTTTACCTCTCCAGCGCTGCACTCAAGCGCTATCACGATCTGGGTTCGCCAGAGCACATGCGCCCGCTGCTGCGCTGGGCGATGGAAGAAAGCCTCGGCCAGGCAGAGACAGCCCTGGACCGGCTGCTCGACAACTTCCCCAATCGCTTCGTGGGCTGCGCGCTGCGAGTGCTGGTGTTTCCGTTCGGCCGCCGACACACCGGGCCAAGCGATGAACTGGATGCCGAGGTGGCGGCCTTGATAGGGCGCAACAAAGGCGATCCGGCATTGGAAGAATTGCTGGCAGGCTGTTTCCGGCCGACGGCCGACAGCGACCCGGTTGCGGCGCTGCAAAGAGCATGTGAGTTGCTGGATGCCGCAGTGCCGGTGCGCCAGGCGCTGCATCAGGCAGTCAAGAAAGGCCAGGTTCGAGTGGCTCCCGGGCAATCGGCTATCGATGCGGCAGCCGAACATGGGATAGTACAACCCGTTGACGCGCAGCGATTGCGTGACGCGGAGCAGGCACGTCGCAAGGTGATCGATGTGGACGCGTTCGACAAGGAGCAGCTACTGCCGCAAGCAGGCAAAGTGCGCTGATTGATGACCCTCCAGGTGCGGCTCGTCGTCAAGGCTGGCCGTCACGCACTTGGTGGTTCAAGCGTGACGCGCACCTGCAGTCCCGTGTTTCAGTTTGGCTCACTCGCTGGGTGGCGATTTTGAAACGCTAATCACGCAATGTATTAAGGAGGGTAAATCGTCGCCACCGGATGGACCGTCCATTTTGTCAATCATTTTCAAGCCAAGGGCCTCATTGATAAAATCGCCAGGTGAATAACTATTGAGCAGATAGCTGTATTCGGTACGGTTAAGCGACGTGGGGTTATGAGTGCTGAGTAGAACGATATAAGAAACCGCTCCTGTTATCGGGTATACATAGTAAAAACTGATGGTCGAGGCAGATGGAATGTCGCTCATCTCGATTAAACTGTAGTCGGTGGTAACTGTCTTCGCGTCCTGCTTGCCACTTCCTTCTGCCGGCACAGTGAACGCACTGTTTTTGTTTTCGGGCGCCCAGAAGATGATCGAACCGCTCTGCTTTGGGGTGTTGTCCTTTTCCATGATGCTGACCTCGCTCGGAATATTGTATATCTTCGACAGCGACCGCCACCTGCACAGGCCGCGTCGTTGTTCTGGCTTGAATCTAAATCAACGCGGGCCTGCGCGCACCTGGCAGAACTGCTAGTTAGAGATGCATCATGGGCAGACAGATTGGCGTTGATTCTGGTGTGCAAAACTGGGGCTCGCCCTCTTTTCGCGCATAACTTTCTTACGCTGACAGACACATGCACTGCGAGGTGCTCTGAACTGGACGACCTTCCACACCAGGTGCAAAACCGGCGTATACTCCTGCCCCGCTTAAATCACCCCAAGGATCACCCCATGGCCAATCCCCACCTGGAGTACCACCTGCAACTGCTGAACCACCTGCGCACCATCCTGGTGGCGCTGGGTGAGGCCGAGCAGGTATCGGAGGAAAGCCACGCCCTGTTCCTCGAGCGTTTTGACGAATTGCTTACCCTGCTGCCGCAAGACCCGCTGCAGAGTCAGTATCTGGGCCAGGACCTGATGTGCCAGGTGATCCAGCGCTACCCGCAAATTGCCCACCTGCTACCGCGCGATCTGTTGTGGTTCTTCGGCGGCGACTGCCTGCACTTCATGCCTGACCAGGAGCTGGACCTGTACCAGCAGCTGGAAGAGCGCCGTTACGAGGCCGAGCAAAACGGCGAAGCATTTGACTGGCACCAGCAGAAGCAGTTGCTGGGCCAAGCTGGCGGTAACACGCAACACTGAGCCTGCACGCCGAACAATTCGACCGACCGGCGTGGTGCGCCGCGCGCCCGGTTGTGTCCGGTCTTCCCGCATAGGCTGTGGGGTTATCCTACAGCCCCGAAACGCCGCCCGGAATATCCTGCCGACCGAGCATGGTCATGCATGCTCGAACGCTTCCCAACATCAGGATATAGCTAATGAAACGCACCATTATCGCCCTCGCCATGGGCCTGGCGAGCACTGCAACATTTGCAAACACCGGCAACATCAACTTCCACGGCACCATCACCCCAGGTGGCACCTGCCCTATCGAGGTGGTGGAACCGGGCACTGGCGGCGGCATCCTGCCCCGCGTAGTGGTCGGGAGCTATCACCCAAGCTACTTCGAAACCATAGGCAAACGGACACGCCATATTCCGTTCGCCCTGCGCGTTACCCCAGACGGTAGTTGCACCATCAATCCAAGCGAAGAAGGCTATGTCACCTTCTCGGCGATCTACGGGCCTGAGGGTACCGACCTCTATTCACTGCGCCCGGGCGGCGCTAGCGGGCTGGCACTCGCCATCCAGGATAAAAGCCTGACGAACCTGGCACCGGACCAGGAATCGGCTGCCTACGCACTCGACACTACCAAACCCACCGACATGCTGTTCTACGCCATGTATCAGTCCACCGCAGCGAACGTAACTGAAGGCGACGCGGCATCGGAAGTAACTTTCTCGGTAGAGATCAAGTAATACGTTGCGCTCCAGGCACTTCTGCGGACGCACCTGGAGCCCCCTGCAAAATGCAGCAAAGAGACATGCCCATGCCCCGCCCCACCTCCATTGCCTCCGGGCTTGCCCTGGCAATCGGCACCTGCCTTGCCTTACTCATCCAAGCCAGTGCCCACGCTGCACTCACCATCAGTTCAACTCGAGTCATCCAGCCCAGCGACCGGCAAAGCACCAGCATCGTGGTCGCCAACCCCAGCCAGCGCCCCTATGCGGCGCAGGCCTGGATCAATACAGAGGCAGATGACAACACCACCGCGGTGCCCTTGATCGCCACACCTGCATTGTTTCGCATCGATCCGGCCGGCGAACAGACGGTGCAGTTCAACCGCCTGCCCAACGACCTGCCCCAGGACCGTGAATCGGTGTTCTACTTCAACCTGCAGGAAATACCCCAGGCGGACGACACACCGAACAATACCCTGACCATCGCCCTGCGCACCCGCATCAAGGTCTTCTACCGCCCAATCCAGCTCAAAGGTCGCCCACAAGACGACCTGCAGAACCTGGACTGGTCAGTGCAAACACTCGAAGGCAAGCCTCACCTGGTAGTGGACAACCCCTCCCCTTACTACTTCACCTTCAACCAGTTGACCCTGCGCAGCGCCAAGGGCAGCGAGAAAATCGATGCCAGAAAGATGGCCATCCCCATGGGCAGGCAAACCTACCCCCTCAAAAACGCAACCGCGCAGGACGGCCTGAAGGTCGAGTTCACGACCATCAATGACTACGGTGGCCTCACGCCCGAACTGTCCCGATCGGTGGAGCGTCGGTGAAGGTCGCTCACGCAATGAGTTTAGGGCTGTAGCGCGGAAATTCGACCCACGTCGTACCGTCGTCGAAACTGGTCTCGACATGAAACGTGAACGTCTCGCCACGCCGGAGCGTTGCAAGGAAGGCTTTGGGCAGGGTCACATCCTTGTTCGCGCCAATGCCCTGCCTCACTTGTGCCTCTGTCACCCTATGGGCGGTTAGGACATTGCAAGGAGGAGCATCTGCCCCGCTCTGTAGCACGCCCGTTACCGTGATATTGACCCGCTGCCCCACGGCAATGCCCCTCCACGTACCCAGGCTGACAGGCACCCGCTCTGGCGCCGCGCCCAGGCTGAACCCGTTTGAATCGGCCCCCTCCAGCTTTACCAAGGGCAACCCACCTTTATCGAATTCGGTCACTTTCAGGCTACACGGCATGCCGGGAAAATCGTCTTTTCCATCACGCACCCAATACCCCACTTCCAGCGTGCGCTTGCTGTATGCCAACACACTACGCTCTGGAATCAGAAACCGGTCATCCGTTCCCTCCTCCGGCTCTGACGTGGTGTAATAACCATGATCACCCGGCACCCCCCACTGCACGGAGATCACCTCGTCCGGGTAGACAACTGCATCTGCCGGCACGATCACCACCAAGGGGGCTACATAATCATCCAGCTTCAGCGACAGATCCCCCCCGGCACCGCTAGCCTGGGGCACGATAAGCCACGGCAGGTTTCTGGGAATGGGCTCGGCGTCGACTTCCAGCACAGCTGGCCTGGAGCGCGCACTTACGTTACCCGCCCGGTCGCGAATCTGGTAATGGACATAGCGCTGGCCATCGCCACGTTTTCTGATTTCATCACCATCAATTGGCAAGTAGATCGTCTGGTCAAGCGCCTCCCTGGTGACAGTGAGTTCCCCCATCAAGTCGTTGGCAAATGGCTGGTCATCCCAGTAATAACTGATCACATCGCCAACACTGGGCCTTTCGTAGGGTGGCAACTCAGCGAGCAAGATGTTTTCATGCTTCTCCAGATAGCGCGCTGTCACACCCTCACGCGTGACCTCTTCATCAAACAGCAAAAGCCCCTCATCGCCTCCCAATACCGGAGACACCCTGTCTATTGTCAAAGTCAAAGACCGGGAGGCTGTAATAACGCCATTGTAACTCTGCACCTGGTAAGTAACTGCTACAGAACCATGCTGCAAGACAGAAACCGGGGCCTCTACAAACAGTTCATCTTCAGGGATGGCAGCTTCCCAGCGCTTTTCATCCACCTGCGTGTCGTCCCAGTACAGCCATAGCACTTCGGGAGTGGTTGGGGTCGGGTTGGAGATTGGCCACATCGGCACCTCAATCCTGACGGGCTTATCCAGAATCGAAAGCGGCAACAGGCCTGACTCGCCACCTGGGATATCCGGTAGCGCCATCGGTGCCATCGGTGGCTCCAGTTGATTAGCCCCAAATACGCCAGGCCAACGCGCACGCAGCCAGTTTTGAATAATGCGCATCACAGCATCCTCACTTTGTGCCACCCACAAAAAAGGAAGGCTCGGGCCTTCCTTTTGTTTGTTACCTACCAGCTGTAGTGAAGCCCCACGTTCGCGCCCCAAGGCTGCTCGATTTTCTCCCCATTGGCGTAATCGAAGTCGGCATGCAACTGCATGCGCTCATTCAAACTGATGGCCACCCCCATGCCCATTTCGGCCCGAGAGCCCGACAAGTCGTTATCGAACCGATGGTCATTGACCTTCACTTCATTACTGCGAATGAACTCATGGGCATAGGCAAGCCGTACATAGGGCTGTACTTGCTGTCCATTATCAAGTTGCAGCGTACGCCCCACGGTTGCCCCCGCCTTGCCCAGCACGGACCGCGTGTCGTCACCGCGCGCTTGCAGGCCATTGTCCAGGTCATAGTCCTTACCCTGGATCGAAACCGCGGACCACTGGGTGAAGGGCTCTATGTAATAACCTTGGCCAAGGTCGATGTTGCGTCCGAACTCTGCAGATACCCCAACGCCCAGGTTGTTGAAATCGCCTTTGCTACGCTTGCCGTCACTGAGCTCGACCTTGGCGCTGTTATCGAAGCGGTTAGCCTTTACCACGCCATCGAAGTAATAGCCGCTTTGAGCATCCAGCCAGGTAGCATAGAGCCCGAGGTAGTAACTTTTGACCTCGGCAGAACTCCCGCGAATCAGGTCGAGATCTGACGAACTATGACCCGCCATTACGCCGACCAGCCACTGACCACCCCCCACCGGCAACGGCGCGTCGGCACCGATCGAGAAGCCACGTTGAACCTGGCTGTAAGGGCTGCCGGCACTGTCCGATACGTTGTACTTGTTACCGTAGGCCCTGACCCAAGCACCGGATTTACGCTCATCCAGGCGCAACTCGCCCATGCGGCTGCGCAACGTGGTCAACTCGCCGTACCACACGGTGGGGGCGGTGTTGAACAGCGCCAACGCTGAAGCGGTGCCCGGGCTGATGACCTTGCGCGAGCCGTCAAGGTACCAATCGCCACCTTGCTGGACCAATTCGTACGAGAATGCCCCCAGATCCACCGCGCCGTTGGGTAAAGAGAAACTGGCATCACCTGCCGCCGCATGCACCAGGTGGATCTGGTTTTCAGTCTGCGGGTCCGCGCCACTGCTGCTCACCAGCAGGCTATGACTGCCAGTGGCGTTACCCACTTCCAGGAAGTCGGACTCGCCAGTACTGAAATCGGCATCCATGACGAAAGTGCCGTTGCCGGCCAACGTGCCAAGCGTGAGCCGCTGATACTGCGCAGGCTCCCCAAAGTTGACCACGCCGCCATTCAGCGCCAGGCTACCGACCTGGCTGTCCTCCACCATGTTCCAGCGGGCCTGGTTGTTCAACGTCAACCCGGCCACATTCTGCAGCCTGCCGGTCAGGCTGGCCTGGTGGTCCAGCGTCAGCGAGGCCGTAGAACCCGCCTCTGCACGTACATCGCCTACCAGATGGCTGCTGTCTACGGTCATGGTGGCTTCGGAACCGCCTACCACGTCCAGCAAGATGCCATTGCTTGCCACCAGGCTGGAACCACCAGCAACGATGATTTCCGCTTTGGCCGGGCCGATCAAGGCGTTACCCACCACAATTGCCGAACCGTCCTGGCCTTCAACTGTGGTCCCCACCAAAGTCACCTTTGCAGGCCCCGTGAAAGCGGGATCGGCAAGCACAAGCAAACCGTCGCTGGCCCCCACGATCGAACTGTCTTGCGCGCTCAGTTCGGCATTGCCAAACAACTGCGCTGCTGCTGCAGTTCCACTACCCACCAAGGTGCTGCGTTGCAGGGTCAAACCCGAGGCAGCAGACACCAGCGCGCCTGCAGCGCCCCCCTCGACATAGCTGTCTGAAACCAGAGCCGAAGAGCCGGCAGTGTCACTGCGCTGCAAGCGCAAGCCAAAACGGTTACTGACCACTCGCGAATCACCAGCCACACTGGCCGATGCACCTGAGACCAGCGCAATGCCATCAGCCCCAGTTGCCTCGATCGTGCTTGCTTGCATGTTCAATTGTGCCCCAGCGCCTACATTTATTTCACGCATCGACGCCCCCGTCGCATTGAGCCGGGCGTTGGCGTTCAGGCGGTAACTGTCAAGCGGAACAGTATTGTCGATATCACGCGTGCCATCGACGACAGTCACTGCCACGGCAACGGGGCTGGCCAAGAGTAATAACGGCGCCAGGCGCACTGCTTGAGCCATTGGGCTTAGCAAGAGTTTGCGCACATTCTTCATCGACTTCATGACCTCTCTTATGTCGAATTATCAAGCAATCACCGACAAGATTACCGAGAGATTTCCCATAACTCTGTAGGAAAACCCCTCAAGCAATGCGTGAAGATCTCAGCAGACAAAAACTGGCCAGCTTCTTTCAAACTCCGCTCAGGGCCGAAGCGGACAGCTACCCGCGGCGTCATGCATGGAAACTATTTGTTCCACCTGTTCTGAGGTGATGGCTGTGCCGTCCAGATCAAAACTGTAAGTCACACGCCCACGCCCCTCATGCAGCGTGGCGTTATAGTTGAAAATTGGAAGAATGTAGTCGGTGTAAGGTTGCACACGCCATACCAGTTGATCGAGATCAGCCTCTGCAAGCACGACCGGGTCGTCGAATACCGTGTCGTCGATTATTGCTTCACCCTCAAACCCATGTACGGCATACCAGTGAAAGGTCACTGTATCCCCAACCTTCAAACCGTAGCGACGCAGGTCTTTCACCAGAACCCGGATTGCCGGGTCCAGCGGGCTGGGGTTTGCATCATCGTACAAGGCGTTGCACGTCAGCCACCCGACAGGATTACTGGTATTCCCCCCCAGGAATTCAGGTGCATCCGGACGCAAGACGATTGCTTCAACCTCGACAATGGTTGGCGTCGATTTGGCGCGGTTGGGCACATCCGGACGCTCAACCACATAATGCAGCGGAACACTTCCGTTATTCCTGGCATCGATATAGGCCCACGGAATAGTTTCTGCTATTTCATTATCAATCTCCGCCGCCACAACCGTATGGTCAGCTTCTTCTATGTGCACATCTTCCCAATAAAATCTGATTACGTCATTTTCTTTCAGGGTTGCATCGACTACCACTTTGACAGCAGCATCTTCCCCCTCATCAGCCGGCACCAGCTTATTCTTGATATCTGATTTACCATAAACTTCAGCCTTGGATTGACCGGGTCCGGCCATTCAGGATCAACAATGGGATCGACAGGCCCCACGACTTCCAGGTTGACGTTTACATCAATTGCCTTGTCGCCCTGAGGAACGGTACCACGGCGCACTGCATAACTGACATTGGTTACCCTGTCCCCCGTGCTCGCTGCACCATACTGTTCCCACAATTGCGCCCCCGACAGGGTAAATTCAAGTGGAAATCTCGGGGCATTACCCACCTCTCGCCACCCCAACGCCAGCGTACCCCAGGTAACTTCCACCCAATCCGTAGGTTTGCAGTTCTCGAATGATGGAACTTGCACCACGACCCCGGTCCAGGCGTCTTCCTGATCAATCAGGCCATCAGCCGCCAATGGCACTACCGGATCCTGCAGCCCGCCAGGCAGGGGGCCTATCGCCACGCCCACAGCCAAAGGCATTGACAGCCTGCTGATATTACCGGCTTTGTCCACCAGCACATAAAGCACATAGACGCCGCCATCCCCGACCGCCTCGATTTCGGCCCTGGGCACCGTCAATGATTTCGGTAAGGCATCGACCGTATCTGTGACAACGTGCACAACCAGGCCCGGATCATCAGGTACATGGTTTAACCAATAGACATAGACCTTGTCACCTGCTGCATAGGTATCGTAATCCGGCAAGGTGACAATAACCGTATCAATATTATTATCGGTGACATCATAACCCAGCGCAGGCATGGCCACAGGTACAATATTGCCATACGGCGGCACGCGGTCAAATATCAAATTCAGTGTTTCAGACTCTGTCGCTGGCGAACCGTTGAACGGAAGCACCTTGTAACTAAAGACCTGCAAACCATCCACCCAACTCTCGATCTGCTCTTTACTTATCGTAACCGTCAACGGAAAAGAGTCAACATCCGACCCGGTGTACTGTTCACTTGAGAGTAATGTTTGTGTACCGTTCGCGCTTGCGTGGTAGATCTCTAGAGTATCAAAGAAGCCAGGTGGCGTGGACACCAGCGATGGCCAAGCTTCAATGGTCATATCAAGAGACCTGGAAGCATCAGTCAACACCGCGCTGAACACCGTACCATCGAGGGGGTCCGCCAGCAGGGCCGCGTTTATGCCCGGCTTTTGAAGCGCATCGACATTCAGCCTTGTTGCCCGATCACGCCTTACTTCCTGACGCGTTTTCTCAGCACTTGCATAGGGTCTGCCTTGTTTGCTCATGGTCTCACCTGTCGTGGCCGATGCCAATTATAAGTGCAACACTCACCCAGACCAGAGTTAATCACTCACTGGCCAACCGCGAAACTGGCATTTTTATCAGTTGACACTAAATACTTGTCCCAAACAGGCAAGCCAGCGCCTACAGGACCGCGCACATCTTCAAATCTGCGCTGTACCTGCAGGAGCTGGCTTGCCTGCGATGGGCCGCAGAGCGGCACCAATTGCTCAAGTGAACAGCATTATGCACATGTGCAGGACTTGGCATACTTTAAACAATCAACTAACCCACTGACCGGATCAAGAATCCTGTGACGCCAAGCGGTCCAGCGGGTCGTACCCATAGTTGGCAGTAATGCCTTGCGCAGGCACATGCACCTGCGCCAGGCGCCCCATTGGGTCATAGGTCAACTGACGCTTTTCTTCATCTTTAATCAGATTGCCGTCAGGATCGTAGACCAACTCGATAAACTCCCGCTTGTAATACGTTTCTTGTTCTGCACCCTCTTGTCCCCCCCCCTCAGACCACGCCAGTTCAATGCCCATCAATTGCACCGGATCTCGCGTATTGGTGAACAGATACTCGGCATCAAGCCTGCCACCTTCGAAAGCGGTCCTGACCCGAGTGATGTTGTCGCGTCCATCGAAGCGGAACAGCTGGCTGTCTATCTTGTTACCATACGGATCGACAGGTACATATTCGCTTTCACCGACACAGGTGTACTTGGACAGCCTTGCGCGCTCGTCGTATTCGAAGGTTTCATGGCGCAATGGCTTGCCATCCTGTTCACCTTCCGTCAGCGTCTTGCTCTCGATGCCATCCACTTTGTTATAGGTTTGTACCAAGGTCTGTACCGCGTTGCCAAAGTCGAAGCGACGACGGATTTCGCGATCAAACTCGTCATAGAACAGTTCGGTCTTCAAGCTGCGCACGGTCCCGTCCTCGTCCTCCGTTTCCGTAAGGATACTGGCGGTTCTGCCCAGCGCGTCATAGTTGAAGGTGCTGGTGACATTCTCCAGGCTGGTCTGTTGCAATTGGCCGAACGGGTTGTACTCATATGACTGGGTTTTACCCAGTACATCGGTATATCTGACCAGGCGCCCTTTCAAGCTGTGCACGTACACCATTTCATAGGGTTCTTCTTCGTCGCTGCGCTTGCGCCTTTCGACTTTCAGTTCACCGGTACTGAAATATTCACGTTCCAGTGTCTCCTCATCCTCGGTGCAGTGCATCAGACGGGCATTTTGCTCGTCGTACGTGTAGCTGGCATTCTTGCCTACTGTGCTGCGGCTCAGCGGCTCTTCCCCCAACTGCGGAATGTACTCGTAGTCGATGGAGTTACCTGCGGGTGTAACGACCGTTTCTGGCTGGCGCTGCCCGCCGGCATACAACATGGTGCGCTGGCGCCCGCCGGTTACCGACTCGATCATGCGGTCCAGGCCATCGAAGGTCTGTGTACCCAGTTCGTGATCGCGGCCATCGGTGCTGTCGAGCACTTTGATCAAGGTCGGCAGATCACTCTTGCTGTGCGACGCATAGTCACGGTGTACCACCGAACCGTCAGGTAGCCTCTGGTCCACTTGCCTGTCAAACTCATCGTAGGTGGTGCGCGTTTCATAACCCCGCGCATCCACTTCACGCACCGTGCGCCCCAAACCATCGTAGAAATACTGGTGCAAACTCACACTCGCACCTTTACTGTCTAGGCGTTCGACATCCACAGGTTGGTCGAACAGGTTCAGCCGGGTAACGGTAGTGCCGGTCAAGAGCTTGCGTTTGAGGGACTCGCGCCACTCCTTGCGTATCGGCCCCAAGCGGTCCGGCAGCCCCACCGGGTCGGTCTGCGTGCAGACACGCACTTTGTCCGGCCCCATTTCACTGCTGCGCTGACGCCAGTCGTCATACTCATACAGGGTGATCAACGGCAAGTTCTTCAGCTCAAGCCAGTCGTACTCGACTTCCTGCACCAAATTGCCAAGCGCGTCATAGCGTGCCGTGTAACTCAACCGCTCTGCTTCCCTGGCTTTTGCGGTGGGACCAAAGTCCGGGTCCTGGCGCGTGACGCGTACGGCACGGTTTAGCCCGTCCACGTAGCTCCATGTTTGCACCCCTTTCACATCAGCCTGCATTTGCCACGCCTGTTGACCATCGGACGACAAGTAATAGCTGTAATTGCGTGAAGCCTTGTACTTGCCGTTGGGGTCGACCGTTTCGCGGGTTACGCGACGCAGTTCGTCATACACGTAGGCAATCTGCACCTGATTGTCGTCGTAGTTGAGCAACGGTTCGCCGATCAGTACCGAGTACTGCAGGGTGTTGACCTTCTGGGCGTGTCGCACCAATTTCCCCTTGGCATGCTTCAACTCTCGCACAGGCAAAGGCAGGCCGTGGTCGAAGCCAGTCAAGGTTTCCTCAGTCTGGACTGCGGGGTGGCCATCTACCGACACCACGCTGTATGCGTATTCAGTACGGGTAACTTTGCCATTGACCGTCAGCATTTGCTCACGGGGGCGACCATGCTCGAGCACATTGAGTGGCTCGTCGTGGTGGGGGGTTTCCAACTCCGACAACAGCGCGCCATCGCTCACGCGCAGTTGCTGCTCATGGCTACGCACTGACGCGCCGCGTGCATGCCCTTCCTTATCCAGCGATGCAACCAACTGGTAGCGGTACTCATTGCGCAACGCTTTGGCTTCGGCATCCGGTTCGCCAGGCCCCGGAATCACTTCCTCGGTCTTGAGCATACGCACGAACCGTTCCGGGTCGTCGGCGGCCGGGTAGTACGTCATCACCGTCCGCTTGCCGTTGGCTTCGGTTTTCTCCTTCAGGTTGCCATGCTCGTCGTAAAGGGTAACTTCCACCTGCTCCCGCGCAGTGCCGCCCAAACCCTTGCGCCACGAAGTAGTGGTTGTCTCAACCAGCTGGAAGTTGTTCGGCTGGTCCTTGAACTGGCGGTTGGCAACTTCCGGGTACTTGAGCGTCTGGGTTTCGATACAATCGTTCTGCGTGGTGACCTGGTCGATCATCAAGTGGAAGCGGTTGAATGTCGTCTTGACCGTGTACGCCGGTTTGTCACCCTGGTAGTGCGTGGCTGTACCGTCGTAGCGATAGTCCGCGCCGGTGGCTTTATAGAGGTTGTCTTCACCGTTATCTTCCCAGGAGATACCGGTGTTGTTGCCCAGGAAATTGTTCGAGCTGAACACATAATCGGTGCGCACTTGCGGCTGGTTGCCCCCAGGGGTGACCCGATGGCTCTCTACATGAGGCAGTGTCCTGCCGACGCCGGGCAGCGTATGCCCAGCATCCTTGTAGATGACTTCTTCAAAGCCGTTGACCGGCGTCCACATACGTTCAATGCAACGTACCGTGCCGATTCTCTTGTAGTCGAACCTCCAGCGCCCCTTGTCCGCGGTCGGCAAAACAACCTTGACCAGCTCACTGTTGGTGCGCTCCAGTGTATAGACAGCCTCCGCCACCGTGCCTGGGTTGAGCGTTATCAGTACCTTGCTGAGGTTCGAATAATTAATTTCCAGCAGTTTGCGCTTGCTGTCGTCTTCTACCGAGGCCAGGCAAGGCAAACGCTTGCTTGGAATACCCGGCATAGGCGAGGGCACATTGACCTGGTCGTATGTCAAGGTAATACCATGCCCGGTCGGTGTCAGCACCCGGATGGGCAATGCCACTTTTCCGGGGGAATGGCCCTCCTCGGTCACATCGTGCAACCCCAGCACTTCGATCATTTCCGACTTGTGTGCCACGCGATAGAGGGTGATTGCGCCAGCAGAAATATTCTCGAAATGAAAGCTGTCAATCTTGCGCTCCGGTATCACTGCCTGCATGCCGGGGCCGTTGTCGAACACCTTGTAACGCTCGCCGCTGTGCAGGCTGAGCATCTGGCTCTGCGGGTCGTACTCGCTCAGATTCAAGCGCCAGCCAGCACCAAAGCCTGAGTCCTCGGGGTTCATCGGGTTGAAACCAATGCGCAAGGGCAAGTTGGGGCCGTTCAAATGGTTGGCCACCAACTCAGGCAACGCTATCGATACATTGTATTGCCCTGTGCGTGGATCGACGCCACCTTCAACAAAGCTCATGAAGTTGAACGCATTGGAATGCACCAGCGAATTCGTAGTCATTCTTTCGTACCTATATTGAGTAAGGTGCAGCTTCGTGAGGGACAGCCGCCGTCATCGAAACTCCCAGTGCACGAAATTGCGGGTATCAATCGGATCTATACCATCGTCCACTCGCCGTCCCCAGTCGATACGAAGGTTGCTTTCAGTTCCGTAATTATCGATCAAGGTGAAATTCAACGGCCCGTTCAGTTCCTCACGCCACCTGAGACCCGGCTGGTCGTACCAGTAATTCATGTCCGAAACGCGTTCGAGTACTACCAGTAATGTGCCTTCAGTGAAATGCTCATTCGCTAAAAATTCTCGTTTCAAAGGTGTAACCGTTTGCTTTAAGGCCAACCGCTCCATGTGAGCTTGGTATTCAATGCGTCGATCAGCGGCGCGCCCCGGCAGCATCCGTGGCACATAGGCAATGCCAACACAGCTGGCGAATGTTTCACCGAGTTGTTCACTTTCGTACTTCAGCATTGAAATATGATCGAAGCGTGCATCGACAAAGAGGCGCTGCCCCCTGGCACGCAAAGTCCAATACTCCGTGGTGTAGTGCCAATAGTTATGACGGTCGACGATGTTTCCGCGTTCATCCACCTTGTCAAACCCTTTTTCTTGAGCCACGCGCTTTGCTGTAAAAGGTTCCAGGTCTCCGATATCCAGCCTCTTGGGTACCAGCCCACCCAGTTCTATCTCACCATCACCATCGGCATGTTCTATATAAGAGTCGTACCAGGTACCGCGATAGCTCTGAAACTTAGCCTTAATCCAGCGTACTTCGCTTTCTGTGGTTTGAAGGTAAACCGTTACAATGCGCAACGCTTCTTCCTTCCCCTTTACCCCCACCGCTTTTGACCGGTCCTTTCTCGCCTGCGCCTCTTGCGCCTCTTCTGCAGAAACCAATCCTTCGCCAGCAGGCAGATAATCAAAGCGATTGCGAAACTTGCTGGCAGCCCAGCGTCCTTCACCCGGTACGATGGCTTCGGTATCGGCAGGTAGCCACTCGATCGGTGTACCATTGCGATGAGTAAGCTGTAACGTTGCCAGCTCTGCATCACTTACCGGGTCATAAATCTCGTTGCCATCTTCATCTTGAAAGGGTTTGGTCTCGATGTGGATATCGACACCCACTTGTTGCCTGCCATTTGCCCAGGCTTTTTTTCGCGATGTGTCGTTAAGGAACAGCTTGAACTGACTCAGCGCCAGCCAGCGCTGGGGGCCGACTGAATTCAGCAGGCCCGCATGAACATTATGCTCGATGACAGCAATGCCAGCCTGGCCGCCATGAACACCCGCCACCACACTGACTTCACCAGGGTCCGACGCCGGAGCGGTGTACTCCCCGTCTACAAGCACACCTTTGCCATACAGCTTCCACGCTGCGCTTGACACGGCAGGAAGATCACCCCACTTCTCATCCGAAGCCTCCCCGGTACGCGGTTCGGTGAGGGCGAACGTTAGCGAGCCAGAAGCGTGCATGTTCGGCACGTAGAAGGGTTGCACCTGCAGCGGCGCGCGCATGGCGAGGATAACCACTGTTGCGTAGCCACTGACATTCCCCCCGTTGGTAACTTTTATACGCTGAAGTCGAATGGGTTGATCATCCGGGGGCGTATACGGGGTGAAAATGGCGTGCGGCGTTTCGTCGTCGCCTTCAGGGTCTTGCACGATGATGCCGAACTCGTCGCCATCAGGTTCCCACCTTAGCCCCCCACCCTGCGATGCGGTCAACCGGACGGGATCGTCGCCCTTGGCCCAGATGATTACCCGCGGCGAAATGACCAGGTCTTCATAAGTAGCGATCGCCAAAGCCGACGTGCTCACCCCCTCCTGCAGATCGTCAAAATGGGCCTTGATGTTCACCAGGCGCTGCCGAAACGGAAACATGCTTGCAGGCGGCGCCGTGTAAGTACCGGCTTCGATCTCACCAGAATTGCCTGGGTTGTGCACATCTAGGGCAGTCCAGGCTTTCAACGATTGATTCGCGACCGTGAACAGGGCGCTTTTGTCAGCGGCTACTTTGCCAATGCGCGGTTGCGGCTGACGGGAGAAGGCAGTGGTTTTGACATCGCCGAAAACGATCATGTCATGGGGGTTATGCTCTTCCTCCTCCAGCACGACTGCGCTGGCTTCGGGCAACATCAGTTGCTCCAGTGCTACGGCTGGGCGATCCTTGGCAATCGGCGCACACTCCCGACTGATCAACAGTGCACTGCCGTAGTTGGCGGTATCATTCTTGCGCGGCAACAAATAAGGCAAGGGGCTGCCTGGTTGGCCAGCATCGACGCCGCCAACCAATTGCATCAGCAACAGCAGTGCCCCATCGTCGTCTGGGCTAGTACCACTGCCCGCCCCGGCGGGTGCTTGCTGCGCAACCACGTCGATGCGTGTGGTGGACAAGGCGCTATGCCCGAAAATATCGAACTCCAGCACCGGCAATGGGCTGTCGATCACCCACTCGTGCTGCAACTGTTCGAGGATGAACGCCCCCATCTTCCGCGCAGCTGTACTACTGCCACCCAGCGTGCAATTGGGTTCGCTGGCATCGGTAAGGTCGAGCACAACCTGGAACTTGTCCAAGTATGCGTGTGGCTGCACTTTCAGGTGCCCGTATGCTTCGAATTGATAGCCCATGCCCAGTTGCAGCACATGGCTTCTTCTGAATTGCTCGACGTTTCCTGACATGATCGTCGACGAAACACACTCCCCGGTGAGCAACTCCATGCTCACCCGCACCTGGTTCGAAACCCCTACGGCGCCTTTGAAAGACAACTGTGGCGGGCCCAGCGTCAGGTTGTCGAAGGCCACCTTTTCAGTACGGGTGGCGGGGTCGATAAAATACTCACCCGAGATGATGGGCAGGCCACCACGCTGATCGAACTGTCCGACGAAATGGGCCTGCAGCGCTTCGTTGACAACATCGCGGCCTAGCGCCAGTACCGCGCCCCAACGGCGCATGCTGTCGCCTTTTGCCAGTTCTTCGAACAGTGCTTCTTTGGTATGAGTAGTCATGGTCAGATCCTCGCCGCATTCAGGTTGCTGAAGGCTTTTTTCACCTCTTCCATGGCCTTGATCTGCTCCTCGGAGTACGGAGCACTGGCGTTCGTGCCCTTGATGGCCTGGTTCACCTCATGGAACGCCTGGGCCTCTTCGGGGGTGTACGGCATCGGCAGAACCGCGTAATTCCAGTTACCGGAATCTAGGCCAACACCGGCAATGATCACGTAGTCGCCTTCCTCCGACCCTGGGTTGTAGATACCGGCGGCCTCATCAAGGGCTCCTTCGCCCTTGACCACGAACCATTTTGTCTCGGCAGGAGGCAGCTCTTTCGGGGGCTCTCCCCATTTCTGAGTGACCAGCACCAGTTTCAGCGCTTCACCTTGTGCCTCGACCTTCAGGGTTGCAGCTGTCGGCTTCCAGAGCACCGTAATATCGATGATTTCGGTACGATTACCACCGGTAACCAGCACCTGGTCCAGTTGCATGAGTGCGCCTAGCTCTCCCCCATCCTCCGGGTCGCTCTCGGGTGCGACGTAGACCTGAACTTTCTTGTCTCTCGGAATGTTCAACTCTTCATACTCACCAGATGTAGGGTCACGCAGGTCACCCTTGAAACCGGCACCCTTGGCCCAGACCAAATCCGACTCGACGCTTCCCCCTTCCAGCACATAGCGCTGCGGTTGACCAGGGGTGGAAAAGAGTGCATTAAGCAGCTTCGGCCTTACCGCTACGGACTTGGGCACGACAGTGAACAGCGCGCTGCTGCTGCTATCGCCCACGGTTGCTGTGATAATGACCTGACGGAACGTGCCAGCAATGGCGTCCGCTTTGGGCGCCTTGTAGATGCCGTTGACGATTTCGCCCAACTGCTCAGGCCCCTCAGGGTTTTCGGGGTCACCTGGCAGCGCCTTCACTTCCCATTTCACCTCGTCGCCAGGCTGGGGTTCGGGGATGAGGGTAAGTTTTTGCGTGCCCCCGGCGATGAGACTTTTCTCAATCGGGTCAATCGCGAAGGCGGTGAGGATAGGGGCCAGTTCGCCCAGCATCGTTACATCGCCTGGGCTGGCGAAAGTCTCAGCTACGGAGCGTTGCCCATTGCGGAAGAGCAGGCCATTGAGGCGCAGGAGGTCAACAACTTCAAGTTCCCCCGCCAAACTCTCTAAGACGCCTCCAAAGTGGCCTTTTACCTCTTCTTGGAAATCTATTAAACGTTCAGCTACTTCCTTTGGAAAAAATGTGCCCACATCAGCCCACCAGTTACAGTCAATGGATACGTCCCCCTTAGAGAGCATGATTACCCCGTCATTCATAGATGTCGTTAGAGCGCAGGATACAACAGCATCAAGATCCAAATCACCCTCAGTTCCTTTCCAAAAATCACCCTCTTTTTTGTATAGCACACTAACACTTCGATCAGCATTCTCACAACGCCGCACGCAATCAATATAACCAGGAGTGAAAGATATCGTGAACTGACCTAAATTGACTCCGACCAGGAACAGCAACTTGCTCTTCTCACGATCCACAATCACAAAAGTCTTATTGATATGAATCTCCCCCGTTTTCGCCGAAACATGGAAGCCTCGTTCATTTCTCTCGTACGTTACCCCAGTGGGGACGTAAGACGTATCCGCAAGGCCTTCCAGCAAACTATTCAAGACATTCTTTACCCACGTCTCGTCACTCAGGACAACGTTCATGGAATACGGAACACCCGACTCCCGCTGAGGCAGCAAATACGGCATATCCTCATCGCCCCCTGGAAAGTCTCCATTCTGGGCGCCATTGAATGCCACACCAATAATTACCGCACCTTCTTCCAGGTCTGCCTGGTTCGTGCTCGCTTCCGGATTCCCTGCCCTCGCAAGGGAGTGCGTACGCACTCTGAATGAGGTCGGATTCAAGAAACCGTCCACAGGTTCAAGCCTATTCAGCTCCCAAATTTGCTTGCCCCTCTCGGGCGACTTGAACTGCGCCTCAATCAACTCACCCAATTTAGTATTCAGTTCTTCCCATTGGCTAACCTCAAAGTCATAAGCACTGCTATCCGACAAGTCCAAATACACACGGCCGTCTTCATCAACTACCCCGCCTTGGCCCTCGTTGAGTTTGATGTTCATCTTCACGCTTGGCGCGGTCAGCGGGTCCAAGTGCGAGATACCTACCAGCGTTGGCAACGACTCACCTGGCTGCCGGCTCCATTCGGTCAGCTTGCCGCCCACCACTGGCATACGCAGGACGGCCATCGAACTCCCTATGTTGGAGTTCTCGAATGAAAGTACCGGTGCACCGAAAGTAAAATTGGATAACCGTGAAAGCTTACCGCTCTCAGTCTCTTTTTCACCCGACACCGGTTCGATCCAGGCCTTTTCAGCGGCACGCTGAATATGTTCCTGCATCAACAGAAGGTTTGCTTTTTGACGGTCATAGACCAGCAATGCGCCCCATCCGCGGGTCCGAGGCGCACCTTTCATATAGGTTAAATATTGCTCTAGTGTTGGTCTGGCCATGATAGTTCTCCATATCACTTAGCGGCACGGTCTCTCTGGACCCTGCTCTTGACTGATCAAACTGCACGAATAAAAAATTACGGATTGAGCGGGGTCGACTGCGACCGGTACTTCAAATAAAACGCTCCATTGTTGAAACTCACCCGACCATACAAGGTGAAGTTCTCGCCCACCTTCAGTTTTCGGAGCTCCGACTTGGGTAACATTTCATTGATGCCACTAATCGCTTCGGCGTCCGTAAGTGCCTTTTCGTCCCGCACAATGAACTCCACCGCTTCGCCCATTGGGTCCACCCCTTCCATCACGATGGTCAGCAGTTGCCCCGGGGCAATAAACGGCCAGGTACCCATGGACAACCTGGCGCCCGCTTCAGGCAACCTGCTGAGGTAAACCGGACCATCACGTAAATCGACCGTCGGCAGCGTAGCGTTCTCCAATGGCTTGATACGCAACTTGTACGCGGGCGAGTCGATAAAGGTGTCTTCGTCTCTCAATAGCCTGTAGAACACGTTGAAGCGCCAGCTGGTATCCGCAGGGGTACGCCCCATGTTCGCAGGCACATATTCAGGCGGAATGCGAAAGCGCAACGGTTTTTCCGGGGAGTCCGGTTCTTTGGCCACGTACTCGCCAAGTGAATCAGTACCGGCCCAATGCACATGCAACTGCTCACCTGGCAACACGCTGCCGGCCGGCACATTGACGTAAACACCCGACGTGGAAAGGTCAGCCAATATATGGCCGCTGTCAGCCGCGCCATCCGCTAAGGCCCCTTCAACCAAAGGCACATTCAGGATGCGTGAATTTTGCACATTGACTTGAAGCGTTTCAGAGCGCAGTCCCGCACCTTCGCGACCATACAGGTAGGCAACACTCACGTTGGTGCCCTGGCTGACAGCCAGGATTTCTTCGCCGACCTGAAACGCAATCGAATCGGCGGCCCGCGTGCTAGGGTCTACTCGCGCCGATGGCATGAACTGCAGCCCCCCGGGAATGGACCACTGCAGGGTG
The DNA here is from genome assembly GCF_044748405.1 of Pseudomonas sp. NPDC089996. Lineage (NCBI taxonomy): Bacteria > Pseudomonadati > Pseudomonadota > Gammaproteobacteria > Pseudomonadales > Pseudomonadaceae > Pseudomonas > Pseudomonas sp. NPDC089996. The sequence goes on from NZ_JBIVGA010000007.1 coordinate 248,050, forward strand.
AGGTAGTCTGAATCTGCAATGCCAGGGTAATCAGGCAACTTGACCTGCAGACCATAGGGGAAACCGCCCGGGTCCAGCGGATCGCCTTCGTTGTAGCCTTCGATGGTGGGCTTGCCGAGATAACCAGGCAAACTACCTGTCGAATCGACCTCCAGCCGTTGCTCCGGTGCGCTCAGGCGCCCACCCACTGCGAACTCGATCTCGTAGAAGGCTTGTATGTAGCCTGGGTCGATCCAGTTAAAGTAAGGCTTGGGTACCACACCACTGATAGCGCTTTGGTCGAAATGCTCCTTTGCGACGGTTACCACTTCGTTCCAGGTGTCGCTGAGCACACCGTTCGGCTCATAGCAGTCGACCGTCAGCGTAATCTTGTCTCCCACCTGCATCGCCTGATAGCGGGGCACCACAACGGTCATCCCCACATTCGGTAACTTGTCGGGCTGAATGATCAAGCCATGGGAATGCACTATTTGCAGTACAGACAGCGTTTCAACTTGCCTGCGAGGCCTTACCCCTATATAGCAAAAAGTTCGCAATGACGTCGCTTCGGGCCTGGGGCCGTCAGCCTTACGGCTGTAGGAATAAAAAGCCTCACCACCTTCGGCATTTCTGATATAGCTATTGGCAATTTCTACTTCGAGACCTTTATCCAGATGGTCGTCCCGAATGGGGTATTCCGCCGTATGGTCGTACGCTTCACCGGCAACACTACGCCCAAACCAGCGTACGAGCACAATATCGTCAGCGGCCATGCCCGTGTATTTGACAAACGTTTTTAATGACTTATCGCCCAATGCCTCCAGATCGATTTCATTGAACGCAGTCAAACCCTCAATCGTGGGCGCCTCCAAATCTTCACCTTGATCTAGCCGCTCATTCATATCGTAACTTCCAAAAGATTGGCGAGCGCCTGCACGCCGCTTGAAAAATCAGGCGCACCCGACAGGTAGATAAATAAACAGCGCGAAAACGGCGTTGTTCCAGTGCCTGCCACCCAACTCGGTTGCTTGCCAGAACAGTTTTAATCCCCCCCCTCATGCTGCACAACTGGCAAAAATAACAGGTCGCCTGCACGCCACCCGTGGCACCGCAGGCGGCCGTACCTGGTAGTTCTGCCAGGTGCACGCATCGATTTTTTTTTTTAGCCTTCGCGGCAGACAGCTTGTTTTGAAAAACACCTGGCACCCTCACCGCAGCGCTGGGGAGGATTACTCGCCCCTTGAAGATGACCGGTAAAGAATCCATCGCTGAACTCAGGCTATTCAACACATACCCAGGAACCCTGCATCATGGCAACTACATCGAATGCCTTCAATTTTTCAAGTTTCATGCAGAGCAGTGTCGACCCTCGTACTGGCCTGTACACACTATCTATTGCTCTTCCGGCCTTGAACGCCAACGACCAGTGCGGTCCCGACTTGCCCCTGCAGTTGAACTTCAGCCCGATGAGCAAGGACAACAACGGTTTTGGTATCGGCTGGAGCTTCAAACTCAGCAGTTTCAATATCAGTACCGGCATGCTCTCACTGCACACCGGTGAATCTTTCGTAGTTGCAGATAACGGGCCCGGCAACATGCCCGTCATCGTAGAAAAGAAACTGGACAGCTTTCGCTTCAGCAATATCAGCAAAGGCAATAGAAAACGCATTCGTATCGCGCATAAAGGCGGCCTGGTTGAAATACTCGAACCCCAGCAAAATGATGCTTTTACCGCCGTGCCTGTGCGCGTCATCAGTGCTTCCGGCCATGGAGTCGACCTGACCTACGATACGACCAAGAGCAAGGCACGCCTGCAATCCATCGCCGATGACACTGGCCGTACACTGCTGGAAGTAAAATACCCCTCAGACAGCCGGGCAGAGTTTACGGTCAACCCGACTACCCGCAGCCCCGCCCGGTACACCCTGAACCTGGTGAACAACGAACTGCGAACAATCACCCTGCCTACCTCAAGTGACGAATACTGGGAATTGAAGTACAAGCTTTACGACCAACTCCCCTTCCTGATCAGCGTCGAAAACCCCGACAAAGGCGTGGAAACAATCACTTACTACGAAGGAACGGGAGGCCATAAATACCCTGGTATCGACCGCTATCTACCCTCTGTCAATGAACACTGGATCAAGCCTGATGTGCGTGACAGCAGCACCCACATACGTACGAAGTACACATATTCCAGCAACAATTTCCTGGGTAACGGCACGGGCCTGGTTTATGGCAATGAAGACGGCACGGACCAGCTCTACCGATTTACCGGCCAAACCTTTGAATACAGCTCCACCGCCCAGCATTACCGGGATGCAAAGGTCTACCGCACCGTTGTGAGCACGTTTAACCGTTTCCATTTGATGACGTCCCAGGTCACCACAGACAATGGCTGTATCGAGACCATCACAACGAAGTATTACGAACAAGCCAACCTGCCGTTCAAAGACCAGCCTGCTTACTTCCAGCTTCCAGACACCGTGACGAAATCCTGGACCAAAGAAGGTGATCCAACGGTGGGCGACCACGAGGAGACGAAAACCACCTACGACAACCATGGCAACTTGTTGACTGAAGTCAAAGCCGATGGCACACGTTTGATCCGTACCTATTACCCCGGCGCGGATGACCCGGAAGGGTTCGAACGCAACCTCAAGTCCGCAGTCATGCACCCTGCTACCCCGTCCAGCCCGGACGAGCCGCTGGCCCAGCCCATAAGCAGCGAATTCACCTATGCCAGCCTGCCGGCAATGCCACAGACTGACCCCGACCTGAATATGCCAGGCTATCTATCGTTGGAACAGGAGGACACCTTCGAAGGTGTGGGCACAACGCGCCGGTTGCTGAACGGTAAAACCCGCCGCTACCTGAATAAACCCGACACCCCCTTCCTGCATGGTCGGCTTGACCAACAAGTCATGCAGATCAACGATGCAACCATCACCAGCGACTGGAAGTACGAAAAGGTCAAAGACGGCAATGATCAGCTCACCTGGAGCCGCAGCACCGAAACCTTCACTGATCATACCCATACGCTGGTGAAAAAGACCGCCACCACTTACTCCATGCATAGCGGCCAGGTGGTACTGGAGCACGATGCCAATAACGTGTTCACAGGCTACGAGCATGACGTACTGGGTCGCGTCACAGCAGAAATCGCAAGCCCGGACACCCCTTACGCCACCACGCGCACTACCGCCTACAAACTGCTCGACGAAGGGGGACGCAAGCGCACTTGCGAGGAAACTACCGACAGCAAGGGCGTAGTCACCCGCACTGTATTCGATGGCAATGGCCGCCCGATCCGAGAGGAGCGTGAAGCAAAGGATGCAGTGACTGGATTGGTCGTCAAGCGCACGGTAGCGGAGCTGAAGTATGACTCGGCCGGCCGCCTGGTGAGTGAGATTGCCTACGACTACCTACCGGCCAAAGACGACGAGTCAGAGCCGCGCGTACTCAAGCTACAGTCAAGCTACGAATACGACGGTTGGGGCCAACGGTGTGAAGAAGTGCGGCCCGATGGCATGAAGGTACGTATCGAAGCAACGCCGCTCGAGCCTGGTGGCCAGCTGGTCACGCGCTGGGTCGAAAGCCCTGACGCACCTGGGCACAGGCTGCAGCAGACCGTCAGCAAGATGAATCGCTTCAGCAAGCCGGTTTACGAGTACCGCTTGCTGGAGGAAGAAGTGGATAACCCAGATGACCCTGAGGGTGGCAAGCACCGAGTTACACGCGAGGCCGGCCGCACTGACTTCACCTATGACGGGCTCGGCCGCTGTCTGAGCCGGACCGAATCTATCCAGGATCCAAGCGACACCCAGATCATCAAACGCATCACCAAGTTCACTTATGACGCCTTGGGGCGCATGACTCGTAACGAGCGGCCAGATGGCTCGATTTTGCTACGCACCTTTGCCCCCCACAGCATGGGCGAACTGGTCACTGAACTGCGAATGCAACCAGACAGCACGGCACCTGAGCAGATGCTCTACGAACGGAAGTTCGACGGCCTTGGCCGCCTGAAGTGCATCGCCGTGGGTTCGCGGGTTGAAGAATACGTTTATCAGGGCATGACCCATTTGGTCGAAAAACGCACGGCGTTCAGTTTGCAGGCCACAACCAAAGGTACCCGCAAGCGGGTGATCAGCTATGAGTACACGCCAGACCTGACCGAGCAACCCTGCAAGCTGGTTGCAACACTGGAGGACGAGGACGGCCTTGCCCGCCCGGCAGCGCAACAGACGGCAGACTTCGTATTCGACGGCAAGAGCGCGGAAATCACCAACGCCGACAATGCACTGGGTAAGCGCCGTTATGTGTACACCGACCAGGGCGACCTTTGCGAAGAACACCTGACCGATACTGAGGGCACGCCTTACAGCGTCACTTTCCAGCAATCCTGGGACGGCCTGCCGACACAGCGCAAGCACAGCGATGGCCAGGCCTCTGATTACGACTACGATGAGCACGGCCGGCTTGTTTCGGTGGTGCAAGGCAATCTTCAGTCGACAATGACCTACTCTGAGGACACTGGTCTATTGGAGACCACCGAAACACGCGACACGACCAACCCTGACCCGCAACAGCAACCTGTCACCCTTTGCACCCAGCACTATGACAGCCTGGGCAGGGAAACCAGCCGCACATTGAGCGCCAACGGCCAGGCACGCAGGCTGGTACAGGTGTGGCTTGACAACGACATGCTTTATTCGCGAACCCTTTGGCAAGGCGAGCAAAAGCTGCGCGAGGAAACGTTCGAGTATGACGATCTTGGCCGCCTGACTAAATACGATTGCCCTGCCCAGCCCGCCAGCGGCCAGCAAATCACAACCCAGATGTTCAAATTTGACGCTGTGGACAATATCCAGCGTTGCCGCACGACATTCAGTGACGGCGGCCGGGACGATGCGGTTTTCACCTATTGCGCTGATGACAGCTTCAGGCTGGAAAAGGTCACGCATACGCTGCCGCCTGAAGGTTGCCCGGCAGAGCAGACGTTCAGCTACGACGAACTGGGCAACATGCTCAACGATGAATGCGGCAATGCCTTGTACTACGACAGCCTTGGCCGCCTGCAACAGGTGCAGGATGCCAACGGCACGGTAACGGCGCAGTACGGCTACGACGGGCATGATCGGCTGCTCTACTCGGGCACTGACGCACACAAGGTGCAGCGCCGCTACCTGGGCCATAGTCTGGACAGCTTACTGGAAGACGGCATGCTCACCGAGTACCTGCACGCCGGCGGCCAACCTCGAGCCCAGCAACAAGCTGGCAGCGCCACACTGCTGCTTACCGACCATGCCGGTAGCGTGAACACCGAGTACGATGCCGACGGCACGCGCCATGCCCACTATGCCCCATACGGCGATCAACAGCCTGAGGACGCCGGGCAGCCACTGCGCAGCCTGCTGGCTTTCAACGGCGAAGCCCGCGAGCGGGCTTTGGGCTGGTATCTGCTGGGCAGTGGCTACCGTGCCTACAACCCAGGTTTGATGCGCTTCCACAGCCCAGACTCGATGCCGCCTGAAGATGCCGGCATCAACCCGTACGTGTATGCGTTGGGCAATCCGGTTTACTGGCACGACCCAAGCGGCCATCGCGGCGAGCCGGTGACACGGGGTCGCCAGGCACCGCTTGAACGCATCCGGGAAGACAAGCCCAAAGTACCTTGGTATGCCTGGATTGGCGTCGCGGTCACCGCCGCCATATTCGTCGCATCGGCAATGGCAATGCCGTGGACGGCACCGGCCGCCGTTGGGGCTACCGCCTATGCCGTTGGCATGCTGGGTGTAGCTGCCAACGGCGCCGCTGTGGTCTTGCAGGGGGTGGCGACAGCGAAAATGTACAGCGATCCGGAAACGTCAAACCTGTTGCAGAACCTCGGGATGGCGCTCTCCGTGATCGGCATGTTTGCGAGCGGGACTTCGGTTGCGGCGAAAGGGGCAATGAATGCGGCGAAATCGGCGGCCAAGGGCGCGCAAGCGGCGCCTGCGGTAGCAAATGCGGGTGGGACAGCAATAATCAACACCATTTCTTCGAAGCCAACCAATTCTAAACTTTTGTCCCTTTTCAGATCACGTAATAGGATACCCCGTCGGAGTTTCCGCGCGACCACTCGTGATAACCCTCGCCCTTCAACAAACTCGGTGGGTAAGCAAACTCCGAGTAGTAACGCTAGCCCGTCTACTCAAACGAGTACCCCCGCAGTCTCTTCTCCTGGAGCAAATATTCAACCATCCTCAAGCGTAGAAACCAGTGTTGCTAGCACCCCAACCGGCGCCCCGACCCCGCCAACTTCAATCATGGATCTGGCAACACTAGGCGGTTATGATGAGATCACTTTGCAGTCCGCTGGAAATGGAAGCTTTGTCACTGCCCCCCGCAAGACGTGACAGGTTTGACGTCTCGCTGCCTCTGGCAGCGAGACATTTGATCAAGCATCAACACAATAACCACACCATCCATTTATCCCACTAATTGAAAAGATTTCTCCTACATCTTCACGCCAGATGACCCTCTAACCTGCCCCCGCCTATTCATCGTGACCCAGCAGCAACAGCTGCCCTCACGCCCCGTCATTCGCTTCAGGCGCCCGCCACGAGCTCACCTGTGCATCGTCCGTCGGCGCCGCCCAGGACACGCTCATGCTCCAGCTCGAACGGCGCAGGCTATTGCCGTTGCGCCCGCGCTTCGCCCCGCTGCCGCCACTGCTTGGCAGCTGCCTGGCGTTGGCCATTGCCCACCCTGCCCTGGCAGGCCCGTCCGACATCGCCTTCCAGCCCGGCTTCATGCGCCAGGCCCCTGGCCAGTCCTCCGAGGCTGGTGCCCTGGCGCTGCAAAACCTGGCCGCGCAGGCACTGCTGCCGCCAGGACGTTACCGGGTGCAAGTCTCGCTCAACCTCAGCCCCCTACCCGAACAGGACATCGACTTCATCGAGGGTCCGCAGGGCAAAGGGTTGCAGCCCTGCCTGACGGCCGAGGTGTTACGCACCTTCGACCTGCGCGAGCAGGCCCTGGAAACACCCCTGCCAGACGACGACAGCTGCGTGGACCTGACGCAGCGACTACCGCACGCCAATGCCGATTTCGACCCGGCGCAGTTGCACCTGTCACTGTCGATCCCGCAGATCGCCCTGCGCCAGGACCGTTCGGGCAGCGTGCCCGAGGCCCGCTGGAGCAACGGCATCAACGCCGCCTTCATCAGCTACCAGGCCTCGGCCCAGCACAGCAGCCAGCGCGATGGCCGCAGCCGTAACAGCCAGGACCTGTACCTGAACAGCGGCCTTAACCTCGGCCCTTGGCGCCTGCGCAGCAAACAGGCACTGCGTGAGGAGATCGACGGGGCACGCCGCTGGACCCGCAGCGACACGTTCGCGCAGCGCGACCTGCCAGGCCTGCAGGCCAACCTCACCCTGGGCGAAACCTTCACCAACAGCGACATGTTCCGCAGCGTGCGTTTCATCGGCGCGCGGGTGGCATCCGACACCGGCATGTTGCCCGATGCGATGCAGCACTACGCCCCGGTCATCCGCGGGGTGGCCCAGAGCCGTGCCAAAGTAGAAATCCTGCACAACGGCTACCCCATCTATTCCAGCTACGTGGCCCCCGGCCCCTACGCCATCGATGACCTCAGCGTGGGCTCCGGCCATGGCGAGCTGGAAGTGGTCATCACCGAGGCCGATGGCCAGGTGCGCCGCTTTACCCAACCCTACTCGAGCATGGGCAGCCTGCTGCGCGAAGGCGTATGGCGCTACAGCGCCACCGTGGGCCGCTACGACGGCGCCGAACAGCTCGACGACCCGTTGTTCTGGCAGGCAACCCTGGCCCGGGGCGGCGCCTGGGACACCACGCTGTATGGCGGCCTGCTTTCCAGCGAATACTACAACGCCGGCGTGCTGGGCATGGCCCGCGACATCGGCCAGATAGGCGCGTTGTCGTTCGATGTCACCCGCGCCTCCAGCGACCTGGGCACCACGCTTGGCGAGGCCCAGGGCCACAGCTTTGCCTTGCGCTACGGCAAAAGCTTCCAGACCCGCACCAACCTGCGCTTCGCTGGTTATCGCTACTCGACCCAGGGCTACCGCGACTTCGACGAAGCCGTGCGACAACGCAGCAATGCCAGCAGCTACCTGGGCAACCGCCGCAGCCGCCTGGAGGCATCGGTGTATCAGAGCGTGGGTGACCGCAGTGCACTGAACCTGACCTTTTCCCAGGATACCTATTGGCAAACCAGCAATCAGCGCCGCCAGTACCAACTGCAATACACCACCCGCCTGGGCAAGGTCGCGGTCAACCTGTTTGCCTCCCAGGCGCTGGACTCGAAAAACGACGACAGCCGTATGTTCGGCCTGAGCTTGAGCATGCCGCTGGACTTCGGCCGCCAGCAACAGGCCAGCTTCGACGTGCGCAGTGACAATGGCCAGACCAGCGAACGGGCAAACCTCAGCGGTGGCTTGCTGGATAACCAGCTCACCTACAGTACTTCGCTGACCAACGACGGCCAGGGGCGCAATAGCGGTGGTGTGTCTATCAACTATCAGGGCAGCCAGGCCAGTGTCGGTATGGGCTACAACGAAGGCAACGACTACCGCAGCATGTCGGTGAACGCCAGCGGTGCCGTGATGCTGCATGGCGACGGCATGGCGTTTGGCAGCCACCTGGGCGAAACCATGGCCCTGGTGCACATCCCCGACGTGGCTGGCGTCGGCGTACAGAACACCCCCTCGGCGCGTACCAATGCCCAAGGTTATGCACTGGTACCTTACCTGCGCCCCTACCGCCTGAATGCACTGGTGCTGCAAACCGACGACCTGTCGCCGGAAGTGGTGATTGGCAATGCCAGCCAGCAAGTAGTGCCGCGCCGCGGCGCGGTGGTGAAGGCCAGCTACGAAGCCGAACATGTGGCCCGCCTGGTGCTGACCCTGCTGCAGGCCAATGGCCAACCCGTGCCATTTGGCGCCCAGGTGCTCGATGCTGACGGCCAGAGCCTGGGCGTGGTGGGCCAGGCGGGCCAGGCGCTGGTTTCTACCCGCACCATCGGCCTACAGGTAATTCGTGTGCTGTGGGGCGAGACCAGCGATAACGCCTGCACATTGAACATCGACCCACAAGCACTCGCGCATGAGGGGGGCTACCGCTTGCAAACCCTGCACTGCCAACTGCCCGTGGCCAGCGGCCAGCCGCTTCTGCCCGGCGAAAATACCCAGGAAATGCTCTGATGACAGCACTCACCTTCAACATCGACCGCAGCTTGCGGCTGACTGCCTGCTGCCTGGCCCTGGGCCTGCTCTCTGGCAACGCTTACGCCAACTGTAGGTTCATGACGGCGAGCAGCTATATGACCTACGAGCGTGACATGGGGGAATTCTGGGTACCCCGCGATGCCTCGGTCGGCACCGTGATCGGTACCAGCTGGATGAACAGGAACAACAACGAAGGCGCCAGGGTCTCATGCGTTTGGGACCCTGCCAACCCGCCCAAGGCAAGGCTGCCCAACACTGCGCCAATCTTCTCTGGCTCCTTGCCCCCCCTGGACGGCAAGGACATCAATGGCCACGTCATGGAAACCAACATTCCCGGGGTTGGCGTGTACATGGAGCTTGCTGCACCATTTGACGGCGCGGCCAACAACTCCTTTGATCCAGACCCTGGCACCTCACCTGTCATCCCCTATTCGGGGACCATGCAAGACCAGCCTTTCAACGTCGATGTCTCGGTTATCAGCGGCAGGGCCTGGTTCATCAAGACCGGGCCAATCGCACCCGGCCCCCAACGCGTCAACGGCGAGATGTTTCATGGGTTTCTGCATAACCTGGGCAAGGTCATGGAGTATCGCGTGAGCGCAATGGTGAACCAGGCGCAGTGTTCGCTCAAATCCGATGCAGTCAGCGCCGACCCTGTGAAGCTGGGCGATCACACGCTTGCCGACTTCACGGGGATGGGTACCACGACCGCCCCCGTCCCGTTCCATATCACGCTCAGTGACTGCGAGGACGCCAGCGCACCCAACCCCACGCCCGCAAGCGTGTATATCGAACTGGATGGCGCCAATGGCTCGGTGCCGACCGTTCCAGCTGAGGGCCGCTTCAGCCTGGGTGCCGCTTCCGATGCCGCCGGGGTTGAGATCCAGCTTCTGCGCAGCGATGGAACGCCCATGCCACTGCAATCCGACGAACTGGTCAAGCCAGTGAGCATCGGCATCACTCAGCTGGACTTCCAGGCGCGCTACTACCAGAGCGCGTCGGTGGTAACCCCTGGCTTGGCCGAGGGGGGGCTGACCTTTACCGTTAGCTACAAATAACGCGCAAAAAAAGGCCGCCGGGCGAATACCCTGCGGCCTCTGCAACGGTAAAAACATAGGTTCAGAAACGAAAAAAGACGCCGAAGCGTCTTTTTTGAAGGTTCACAGCGTTTGATTCAACTCTGTAAACCTGTATTTGGAGCGGGAAACGAGACTCGAACTCGCGACCCCGACCTTGGCAAGGTCGTGCTCTACCAACTGAGCTATTCCCGCATTTGAAGCTTTTACAACCCACTACACCGTCATGAACGCCATAGTTTTAGAAACTGGAGCGGGAAACGAGACTCGAACTCGCGACCCCGACCTTGGCAAGGTCGTGCTCTACCAACTGAGCTATTCCCGCAAATGGCGTCCCCTAGGGGACTCGAACCCCTGTTACCGCCGTGAAAGGGCGGTGTCCTAGGCCACTAGACGAAGGGGACACACGACACTTTTCAGTGCACCAGCACATGAACCTCACGATTCAGCCTGGATTTTCTTTTCCTGCCCCGCCGTTAGGCGCTGCCGGAGAAACTGGAGCGGGAAACGAGACTCGAACTCGCGACCCCGACCTTGGCAAGGTCGTGCTCTACCAACTGAGCTATTCCCGCAATATGGCGTCCCCTAGGGGACTCGAACCCCTGTTACCGCCGTGAAAGGGCGGTGTCCTAGGCCACTAGACGAAGGGGACACGCTGCTGGCATTACTGCCTGCTTTCACTCCCTGCCGCGTTTCGCTGTGTGCTTTACGCTGCAAGTGGCGCGCATTCTATGGATGCTTGGAAGGGTCGTCAACCCCTTTGTAGAAATTTATTTAAATCAATGACTTCGGTCCATATGAAGGGTGCTGCCAGGCGGTGCCGAATGATTGGCGTTGATTTTCTGACGACACCTCGGGCAAGCTCACCATCAATGTGCCAGCATGCAGCTATAAGGCGGATTGCCGATAGAACGAGAGATTTGCCTGCCAAGGCCTCTCGCGAGCAAGCTCGCTCCTACACTCTATATGCAAACCTATTGATGAGGCGTTAACGGTGACACCACTTCTGATCACTCTGCTCATCGTGGCGGGTATCGCGTTGCTGATCGTGATCGGCTACCTCAACAACGTGGTCGAAAACGGCAAGCTCGAACGTGCGCGACTGAAGGTCGACCTCGCCGACCGGGTCCGCCGCTGCGGCGAAATCACCGAGACCTTCCCCGGCCAGTACATGACCCCGGCACTGAAGCTGCTGCTGGCACGGCTGGAACTGAACCTCACCCAGCGGCAACTGGCGCTGGACAAGGGCAACGCCGACTTCAAGGCGCGTATCGCCGAACTCGAAGGGCTGATCGGCCAAGGCGAACGCATCACGGTGAACAACCCGCCCTGCCCGATCCAGACCGAGGCCAAGGCCAAGGATGTGCGCTTCCTGCTCGAAGCGTTGCACACCCAGATCGTCAAGGGCACCCAGGAGAACGTGCTGCAGACCGCCGAAGGCAAGCACTGGGTCAAGGAAATCCGCCACATCCTGGTGCTGCTGCATATCGAGTTCTTCAACAACCTCGGCCAGCAGGCGCTGCAGCAGGAGCAGCCAGGGCAGGCGCGACTGGCCTTCGAGCGCGGGGTGCAGTATTTGCGCAAGCAGCCGGAGCCGAAGCTGTATGAAGAGCAGCTGACTTATCTGGAGAAACTGCTGGCACGGGCCAATGCCCAGGTGCTGGACAAGATGGAGCCGGCCCAGAACGAACAGAACGAACTGACCGAGGGGCTCAAGACCGATGACGACGAGACCTGGAAAAAGCGCGTGATCTACGACTGACCTGCACCGGCCTCTTCGCGGGCAAGCCCGCTCCCACAGAAATGCCACTGCCCGTGAGGCATGAGTCACCTGTAGGAGCGGGCTTGCCCGCGAAGAGGCCAGCACAGGCATCACATCACTCAGCAGTCAGTCAGCTCCAGAAAGACCGCCACCAACCTTTCCAGCCCCACCTGATCCGCCTCACTGAAACGCGAAAGCTTCGGGCTGTCCAGGTCGAGCACACCAATCAGCCTGCCCTCCTTCACCAGCGGAATCACCAATTCGCTGTTGGACGCACTGTCACAGGCGATGTGCCCCGGGAACGCATGCACGTCCTCGACCCGCTGGGTCTGCCGGGTGGCCGCAGCCGCACCGCACACACCCTTGCCGAACGCAATGCGCACACAGGCTACCTGGCCCTGGAACGGGCCGAGCACCAGCTCTTCGTTGCGGTTTAGGTAGAACCCCGCCCAGTTCAGGTCGTCCACCTGGCTATAGAGAAACGCCGAAAACTGCGCGGCATTGGCGATGAAATCGCGCTCGTCGGCGAACAGCGCCTGTACTTGCGCCGCCAGCAGGTTATAGCCGTCGAGGCCTGCGCCACTGGCATTGAGGTCGATCATGTTTACTTTTGCTCCAGCAATTGCAGCCCGACCCAATAGCGGGCGAACTGATAGGCACAACGGCCATTACGGTTGCCGCGGCCGGTGGCCCAGCGCACGGCGAGGATGTCGAGTGCTTCGGTACGTTCCCAGCTAAGGCCCGCAGGGCCTGCCAGCTGGCCAATCCAGTGCTCGACCACATCGAGGAAATGCTCCTGGGTGAACGGGTAGAACGACAGCCACAGGCCGAAGCGGTCGGACAAGGCGATCTTGTCTTCCACCGCTTCGCTGGGGTGCAATTCGCCATCGACCCGCTTCCAGTTCTCGTTGTCGCTCTCCTTCTCCGGCACCAGGTGGCGGCGGTTGGAGGTGGCGTACAGCAGCACGTTGTCCGGGGCCTGCTCCAGCGAGCCGTCGAGCACGCTCTTGAGCACCCGGTAGTCGCCCTCCCCGGCTTCGAACGACAGGTCGTCGCAGAACAGGATGAAGCGCTGGGGCAGCTTCTGCAGCTGCTCGACCACGCGTGGCAGGTCGGCCAGGTGGTCGCGCTCGATTTCGATCAGGCGCAGGCCAGCACCGGCGTGCTCGGCCAGCAGGGCGCGCACCAGCGACGACTTGCCGGTGCCACGCGAGCCCCACAGCAAGGCGTGGTTGGCCGGCAGGCCGTTGATGAACTGGTGAGTGTTGCGGCCCAGCTGGTCACGTTGCTTATCGACGCCGATCAGGTCGGTCAGGCGGATGTCCAGGCTGACGTCCAGCGGCATCAGGTAGCCGGTGCGGCCGTCGCGCTGCCAGCGTGCGGCCAAGGTGGTGCCCCAGTCGATGTGCGGGCGCGTTGCCGGCAGTAGCGGTTCGAGACGCGCCAGTACCGATTCGGCGCGTTCCAGGAAAGCATTCAAGCGAGCGTCCATGACGACTCCTACAAATTTCAGTTTTTTGGGGCCGCTGCGCGCCCCTTCGCGGGCACGCCCGCTCCCACAGTGAAGCTCGTGCGATCCCTGTGGGAGCGGGCGTGCCCGCGAAGGGGCGCGAAGCGGCCCCCGCTTGGCGATCAACTGAAATGAACAGACAGACCCGCCAGCAGCCGTGGCTATTCGGCTATGCTTGCGCAGCGCAAGGGACGTGAAACCGGCTCGGGACTCATGGATATCAAGTTCACCAATCGCCTGTCATACAAGCAAGCCCGGTTGACAGTCCTGGTCGGCTTCATCCTGGGAACATTGCTCAGTCTCATCCAGATCGGCATCGATTATGCCAGCGAAGACGCATCCATCAACCGCGAAGTGCAGGCGCTGCTGCAAATCAGCCACAATCCGGCCTCGCGCATCGCCTACAACATCGATTCGGAGCTGGCGCTGGAGCTGACCCGGGGGCTGCTGCAGTCACCGGCGATCATCCGCGCACGGCTGATCGACAACAACGAAACCGTACTGGCCGATGTCGAGCGCCCGCGCCTGCAGGACCGCTATCGGCCCCTGAGCGACTTCCTGTTCGGCGAGCAGCGCCAGTTCAAGGAACGGCTGTACCTCACCCACATGCCCGAGGAATACCTCGGCACTCTGTACCTGGACGTCGACACCTACGCCTTCGGCAGCCGCTTCCTCGACCGCGCCGGGGTCACTCTGCTCAATGGCTTCGCCCGCAGCCTGGTGCTCACCGGCATCCTCCTGGCGCTGTTCCACATGCTGCTGACCAAGCCGCTGGTGACGGTGATCGGCGCACTCTCCGGCCGCGACCCGCGCCAGCCCGGGCAAACTCGAGTAGATTGCCCGCCCGGTCACGAACTCGACGAAATCGGCGTGCTGGTCAAGGTCGCCAATCAGCAGTTCGTCAGCATGGCCACCGAGATCCAGCAGCGGCGCACCGCGGAAAACCGCCTGACGCATTACCTCAACGAACTGGAAGACATCGTTTCGGCCCGCACCGAGGAACTCAAGGCCAGCAACAGCCGCCTCAGCCAGTCCAACCAGGAGCTGGACGAGGCCCGCCAGCGCGCCCTCGACATGGCCCATGCCCGCGCCGCCTTCCTGGCCAACATGAGCCACGAGATCCGCACCCCGCTCAACGGCATGCTCGGCATGATCGCCCTGGCCCTGGACAGCCCGCTGGCCGGTGAACAACGCCAGCAGCTGTCGATCGCCCACGACTCGGGCAAGGTGCTGGTGGAATTGCTCAACGATATCCTCGACCTGTCCAAGTTCGACGCCGGGCAGCTGGAGCTTGAGCGCATTGCCTTCGACATGGGCGCGATGGTCGAGGACACCGCCAACCTGCTGTCGCAGAACGCGGCGCAGAGCGTCGAGCTGACCTGCCTGATCGCCGGCAACTTCCCAAGCTCGGTACTCGGCGACCCCACGCGCGTGCGCCAGGTGGTCAGCAACCTGTTGTCCAATGCCCTGAAGTTCACCCGCTTCGGCCGTGTCGACGTGCGCCTGGTGCGCATCGTCGGTGGTGTGCGCCTGGAAGTGCGCGACACCGGCATCGGCATCCCCGAAGCTGCCCAGGCGCGGATCTTCCAGCCGTTCACCCAGGCTGGCGCCGGCATCACCCGCCAGTACGGTGGCACCGGCCTGGGCCTGGCGCTGACCCGCAACCTGTGCAAGGCCATGCAGGGCCACCTGCACATCCAGTCCGAGCCCGGCTTTGGCAGCCGCTTCAGCGCCGAGCTGCCGCTGACCACCCACACCGAGGCCATCGCCCCCGCCCCGCTGCAGGGCAAGGTGGTGGCACTGAGCGACGCCGGCAGCGGCCTCAGCGAACTGCTGCAGGCCCTGCTGCCTGGCTGGGGGCTGGATTATCAGCGGCGCGACAGCAGCGCCGCCCTCGACGACAGCATCGACCTGCTGATCACAGACGACCTTGAGCACCTGCTCCAGCTACGCCCTGCATTGAAGGCACCGATTCTGCTGGTGACCGCCTACGGCAACTTCCTGCCTGGCGAGCAGTCCGCGCAACTGGCGCCACTGCACCAACTGGCCCGGCCGCTGGCGCGCAACGCGCTATACCAGACCCTGCGCCGCACCTTGCAGGGGCATGCTCCGGAGCACCCGCTGGCCACCCCGCCGCTCACCGCCAGCGAGGGCCGTGCACGGATCCTGCTGGTGGAGGACAACCCGGTGAACCAGCTGGTGGCCAAGGGCATGCTGGCCAAGCTGGGCTGCCAGGTGCAGCTCGCCACCCAAGGCGTCGAGGCCCTGGAGTGGCTGGAGCGGGAAGCCTTCGACCTAGTGCTGATGGACTGCAACATGCCGGTGATGGATGGCTACGAAGCCAGCCGGCGCATTCGCCAGAGCGGGCGCTGGCCGGAGCTGCCGATCGTCGCCCTCACCGCCAACGCCATGCCCGAGGAACGCGAGCGCTGCCGCGCGGCGGGCATGAGCGACTACCTGGCCAAGCCATTTCGCCGTGAAGAGCTACTGGCTTTGATCGACCACTGGGTGCCGCTCAGCGGCTGAGCAGGCGCTCGATGTCGGCTTCCAACGCCTGTGGCTTGGTGCTCGGGGCGTAGCGGGTGACCTTGCCGCTGGCCGGGTCGACCAGGAACTTGGTGAAGTTCCATTTGATCTTCTGCGTGCCGAACAGGCCCGGGGCCTGCTGCTTGAGGGCGACGAACAGGGGATGGGCGCCCGGGCCATTGACCTCGACCTTGCGAAACAGCGGGAAGCTCACGCCGAAATTGCGCTCGCAGAATTGCGCGATCTCCCGCGCATCGCCCGGTTCCTGCTTGCCGAACTGGTTGCACGGGAAGCCCAGCACCACCAGGCCACGCTCGCGGTAATGCTGCCACAGCTGCTCCAGGCCCTTGTATTGCGGGGTGAAGCCACACTGGCTGGCGGTGTTCACCACCAACAGCGCCTTGCCGGCAAAGTCGCCGAGCTTCTTCTGCTCGCCGCCCAGGGTCACGCAGGGGATGTCCAGCATCGATCCGGCCATTCTCAGGCTCCGACGGCGGGTTTGAAGTCGAGGCACACCGAGTTGATGCAGTAACGCAGGCCGGTCGGTGGCGGGCCATCGGGGAACACATGGCCCAGGTGCGCGTCGCACTGGGCACAGGTGACCTCGGTGCGGATCATGCCGTGGGAGGTGTCGCGGATCTCGATCATCGCGCTTGCTTCGATCGGCGCGTAGAAGCTCGGCCAGCCGCAGCCGGAATCGAACTTGGTGTGCGAATCGAACAAGGGCAAGCCGCAGCAGATGCAGTTGTAGGTACCCGCACGCTTCTCTGCGTTGTACTTGCCGCTGAACGGCCGCTCGGTGCCTTTGAGGCGGCACACCTGGTACTGCTCGGGGTCGAGCATTTCGCGCCATTCTTCCAGTGTCTTGTCGATCTTTTGCATGAGTGAACCTCGGCAGGCTGAATTTCACCCCGCGCCGTCTTTTCCGTAACGCGGGTGGCACGTATATTAGTTGGCTTCGTGTGCAAGGCCTCCAGTCTGGCACCCGCCTCCTGCCCTTTCAAACCTTTCGAGCGTTTCGAAGAGGGCTGCAGTGCGTATTCTCAATCGGGACCCCATCATGCAGTTCAGCAAATCGAACAAGCTCGCCAATGTCTGCTACGACATTCGCGGCCCGGTGCTCAAGCACGCCAAACGCCTGGAAGAGGAAGGCCACCGCATCCTCAAGCTGAACATCGGCAACCCGGCGCCGTTTGGCTTCGAGGCGCCGGACGAAATCCTCCAGGATGTGATCCGCAACCTGCCCACCGCCCAGGGCTACAGCGATTCCAAGGGCCTGTTCAGCGCGCGCAAGGCGGTGATGCAGTACTGCCAGCAGAAGGAAATCGAAGGCGTCACCATCGAGGACATCTACCTCGGCAACGGTGTGTCCGAGCTGATCGTGATGTCGATGCAGGCGCTGCTCAACAACGGCGACGAAGTGCTGATCCCGGCCCCCGACTACCCGCTGTGGACCGCCGCCGTGAGCCTGGCCGGCGGCAAGCCGGTGCACTACCTGTGCGACGAGCAGGCCGACTGGTTCCCCGACCTTGAAGACATCAAGGCCAAGATCACCCCGAACACCAAGGCCCTGGTGATCATCAACCCGAACAACCCGACCGGCGCGGTGTACTCCAAAGCGCTGTTGCTGGGCATGCTGGAGCTGGCGCGCCAGCACAACCTGGTGGTGTTCTCCGACGAGATCTACGACAAGATCCTCTACGACGAAGCCGTGCACATCAGCACCGCCTCGCTGGCCCCCGACCTGCTGTGTCTGACCTTCAACGGCCTGTCCAAGTCTTACCGGGTGGCGGGTTTCCGTTCCGGCTGGCTGATCATCTCCGGGCCCAAGCACCATGCCCAGAGCTACATCGAAGGCATCGACATGCTGGCCAACATGCGCCTGTGCGCCAACGTGCCGGCCCAGCATGCCATTCAGACCGCGCTGGGCGGTTACCAGAGCATCAACGACCTGGTGCTACCGCCAGGCCGCCTGCTGGAGCAGCGCAACCGCACCTACGAGCTGCTCAACGAAATACCGGGGGTCAGCTGCGTGAAGCCTATGGGCGCGCTTTATGCGTTCCCGCGGATCGATCCGAAGGTGTGCCCGATTCTCAACGACGAGAAGTTCGCACTCGACCTGTTGCTGTCGGAGAAGCTGCTGATCGTTCAGGGCACGGCTTTCAACTGGCCATGGCCGGACCACTTCCGCGTGGTGACCTTGCCGCGGGTGGATGACCTGGAGGCCGCGATTGGCCGGATCGGTAATTTCCTGCGCACTTATTCGCAGTGAGTGATGGCCCCGAGGGCGCTTTGCGCCCCTTTCGCGACGCAAGGCCGCTCCTGCAGCGGGCTTGCCCCGCGAATGGGCTGCAGAGCAGCCCCCTGCAATCTCACAGGATGTTTCTTACATCCTGCAACGCTCTACCTCACAGCCTGCGCCAGATCCTCTGCCATACTCCGCCGTACACAGTTTGAAATAGTCGCCCGATTGAAACCCGGCGGCCGGCGCCTTATATACCCCGCATACGCAACACACTCATCCGTCAGGAGAACGTAACAACCATGATGCGCATTCTGTTGTTTGTAGCCACCAACCTCGCGGTGGTGCTGGTTGCAAGCATTACCCTGAGCCTGTTCGGCTTCAACGGGTTCATGGCCGCCAACGGGGTTGACCTCAACCTCAGCAGCCTGCTGGTGTTCTGCGCCGTGTTCGGCTTCGCCGGCTCGCTGGTCTCGCTGTTCATCTCCAAGTGGATGGCGAAGATGAGCACCGGCACCCAGATCATCAGCCAGCCGCGCACCCGCCACGAGCAGTGGCTGCTGCAAACGGTCGAAGAGCTGTCGCGCGAAGCCGGCATCAAGATGCCCGAAGTGGGTATCTTCCCGGCCTACGAGGCCAACGCCTTCGCCACCGGCTGGAACCGCAACGACGCACTGGTAGCCGTGTCCCAGGGCCTGCTGGAGCGTTTTTCGCCCGATGAAGTGCGCGCCGTGCTGGCCCACGAGATCGGCCATGTGGCCAACGGCGACATGGTCACCCTGGCGCTGGTGCAGGGCGTGGTGAACACCTTCGTGATGTTCTTCGCCCGCATCATCGGCAACTTCGTCGACAAGGTGATCTTCAAGAACGAAGAAGGCCAGGGCATCGCCTACTACGTGGCGACCATCGTCGCCGAGCTGATCCTGGGCATCCTCGCCAGCATGATCGTCATGTGGTTCTCGCGCCGCCGTGAATACCGTGCCGACGAAGCCGGCGCGCAACTGGCCGGCACCGCTGCCATGATCGGCGCCCTGCAGCGCCTGCGCGTGGAACAGGGCCTGCCGGTGCACATGCCCGACACCATGAAAGCCTTCGGCATCAATGGCGGCCTCAAGCACGGCCTGGCCGGCCTGCTGATGAGCCACCCGCCGCTGGAAGAGCGCATCGAAGCGCTGCGCCGCCGCGGTTGATCCATCCAGTAAAGAAAGGGGCGACTTCGGTCGCCCTTTTTGCTGATCAGAATTGTACCTGGTACACGCGCTCCAGCACGCTCGCGACACCTGCCTGGATGAACTTCGGGCTTTCTCCAATTACCTCCCGCTCATCCAGCATCTGCACCTGGCCACCCGCATACCCTTCACGTACTTCGGCGTCGGTTACTGCGAAAGGCGGCCCATCGATCAACTGCTGATCGTAATCCATGGTCAACAGCAGCCCCTTGCAGCCAGCTGGCAATATTCGCGACAGATGCTCCCGGTAACGCGCCCGCATGGACGACGGCAAGGCAATCACCGCAGCGCGGTCATACAGCCCTGTGCAATCGGCCACATCCTCTGCCCGCAGGGCAAAGAAATCGCCACACCAGACTTCCACGTCACCACTGCGCCAGACCTCGAACGGCCCTTGTGGTGTAATTTGCGCCTGCAGACCGTGCTCCTGGAAAAAATCTTCCACAGCCAGCCGCGACAGCTCCACACCCAACACCCGGTGCCCCTGCCCTGCCAGCCAGGCCATATCCAGGCTCTTGCCGCACAGCGGCACCAGCACACGGGTGCCCTTGGCAAGCGCCAGCGTGGGCCAGTGCGCCAGCAGGAAGGGGTTCACGTCGGTGCGGTGAAAACCTATCTGGTTATCGGCCCATCGTTTTTGCCAAAACGCAGGTTCCATGATCACTCCCGATTTTTAGATGGATTAAGGGTAAAACTTGGTTTGGATTTCGATCTGTACTTGATCGAAGATGATCACATGTTAACCCTCAGGACCTCCATCATGCTGCCCAGCCTGTTCATTTCCCACGGCTCACCCATGCTTGCCCTGCAACCCGGAGCCAGCGGGCCAGCATTGGCTGCCTTAGCCAGGGCCCTGCCACGGCCGAAGGCGATCGTGGTGGTGTCGGCGCACTGGGAAAGCCGCGAGCTGCTGGTAACCGGCAGCGCACAGCCAGAGACCTGGCATGACTTCCACGGCTTCCCGCCGGCGCTGTACGCGGTGCAGTATCCAGCGCCTGGCGAACCCGCCCTGGCCAGCCGAGTCGCTGAACTGTTGCAGGCCCGCCTGGACCCGCAGCGGCCTTTCGACCATGGTGCCTGGGTGCCGCTGTCGTTGATGTACCCCGAAGCGAGCATCCCCGTGGTTCAGGTTTCGCTGCCCAGTCACATGGGGCCGGCGCTGCAGGTCAAAGTCGGCCAGGCGCTGGCCGGGCTGCGGGACGAAGGTATCCTGCTGATCGGCTCGGGCAGCATCACCCATAACCTGGGCGAGCTGGACTGGCACGCCGGGCCGGATGTGATCGAGCCCTGGGCGCTGGCGTTCAGGGACTGGGTGGTGGAACGTTTACAGGCAGATGACCAAGCGGCGCTGCTGGATTATCGGAAACAGGCGCCGTTCGCGGCGCGCAACCACCCCAGTGATGAGCATTTGCTGCCGCTGTTCTTTGCCATGGGGGCTGGAGACAGATTCGCCATCGTGCACCAGGGCTTCACCCTGGGGGCGCTGGGGATGGACATTTACCGGTTCGACTGAGGATCGCCGGGGCGCTTTGCGCCCCTTTCGCGACACAAGGCCGCTCCTACAGAAGAACACGTTTCCCTGTAGGAGCGGCCTCGCGTCGCGAAAGGGCTGCGCAGCAGCCCCAAAATGCTGAAGGCAAAAAAAATCCCCGACCTGAGCCGGGGATTTTTCATTTCAGCAGAGGATCAATCCTCGCGATAGCGACGCAGCTTCAGCTGCTTGCCGGCAACACGGGTGTCCTTCAGCTTGGTCAGCAGACGCTCCAGGCCATCTTCCGGCAGCTCGATCAGGCTGAAGCTGTCGCGCACCTGGATACGACCGATGGCGTCACGGGCCAGGCCACCTTCGTTGAGGATCGCGCCCAGCAGGTTCTTGGCGGCGATACCGTCACGGGCACCCAGGGCGGTACGGCAACGCACACGTCCTTCGGCCAGCGGCAGCGGCGCACGGCGCTCGCGGTCACCACGGTCGCTGCGCTCACCACGATCAGAGCGCTCGGTACGCTCACCACGCGGGGCACCAACGCCCGGCACCAGCGGCTGCTCGCGCTCTACCGCGGCCAGGTCCAGCGCCTGGCCATTGGTGGCCTTGCGCAGCAGGGCCGATGCCAGGGCACGGGCGCTGCAACCGAGGTCGGCGGTCAGGCGGTCGAACAGCTCGCCATGGGTAGCCTCTGCTTCGGCAACCAGCGGCGCCAGGCTCGAGGTCAGCTTCTTGATGCGCGCGTCCAGTACAGCCTGGGCGTTCGGCAGACGGGCTTCGGCAACCTTTTGCCCGGTCACGCGCTCGATCACCTGCAGCATGCGGCGCTCACGCGGGGTGACCAGCAGCAGCGCACGGCCATCGCGACCGGCACGGCCAGTACGGCCGATACGGTGCACGTAGGACTCAGGGTCGTACGGCATGTCGACGTTGAACACGTGGGTGATGCGCGGTACGTCCAGGCCACGGGCAGCGACGTCGGTGGCGACGACGATGTCCAGGCGGCCATCCTTCAACGAGTCGATCACGCGTTCACGCTGGTTCTGGGCGATGTCGCCGTTCAGCGCGGCAGCCTTGTAGCCCTTGGCTTCCAGCGCGGCGGCCAGGTCCAGGGTGGCTTGCTTGGTGCGCACGAAGGCGATCAGCGCGTCGAACTCTTCGACTTCCAGCAGACGCAGAACAGCCGGGATCTTCTGGTCGGCGTGGACCATCAGGTGGGCCTGCTCGATCGCGGTGACGGTCTGGGTCTTGCTCTGGATCTTGACGTGCTTGGGCTCGCGCAGGTGGCGTTCGGCGATCGAACGGATCGACGACGGCAGGGTGGCGGAGAACAGCACGGTCTGACGGCTGGCCGGGATGGCATCGAAGATCACTTCGAGGTCGTCCATGAAGCCCAGCTTGAGCATTTCGTCG
This sequence comes from Pseudomonas sp. NPDC089996, assembly GCF_044748405.1. Classification (NCBI taxonomy): domain Bacteria; kingdom Pseudomonadati; phylum Pseudomonadota; class Gammaproteobacteria; order Pseudomonadales; family Pseudomonadaceae; genus Pseudomonas; species Pseudomonas sp. NPDC089996. Next base: position 270,521 of record NZ_JBIVGA010000007.1, read on the forward strand.
GCTTCGTCCAGTACCAGGTACTGCACGGTCGACAGGACCTTCTCGTCACGACGCAGGTGGTCGCACAGACGGCCCGGGGTGGCGACGACGATTTGCGCGCCGTTGCGAATGGCACGCAGCTGTGGGCCCATCGGGGCGCCACCGTATACGGCCACGACATTAACGCCTGGCATCTGCTTGGCGTAGGTTTCGAAAGCGGTAGCTACTTGCAGCGCCAACTCACGGGTTGGCGCCAGGATCAGGGCTTGCGGTTCGCGCTTGCTCACATCGATCTTGTTGAGGATCGGCAGGGCGAAGGCAGCGGTCTTGCCGGTGCCAGTCTGCGCCTGGCCGATCATGTCGTGACCGGCGAGGATGATCGGGATCGATTGTTGCTGAATGGCCGACGGCTCTTCGTAGCCGGTAGCCAAGACGGCAGCAACAATGTTCGGATTAAGATCGAGAGCGGCGAAGCCGCCGGTTTCCTGGGTCATGGGTCTGCCTCTAAGTGCATCCGCAAAGACCCATGCTGCAAAGCTGCACATGCCTTGAAAGACCGGAACGGTCACCCAGGCAGCTTTGTCGGCGGGGATTTGCGAAAACGATTGAAAAGAAAAACTTGGAAAGGTCCGCCTAGCGGACGTGCAGCCGAAGCTGGACTCGGAGGATTTGCACCACCTGATTTTGAGGCCCGCTAAAAGACCGGCGCGTACTATACCCGAATTAATGCCGGGGAGTGAGGAAATTTTTCTGGCCGGTCGGCCAGTATCGGGCCATCAGCGGGCGCACGCTGAATCGATATTTCAGGTAGCCGGCCGAATCTCGCGAATCAACCCTTCCAGGCTGTATCCCAGGCGCGGCGCCAGCGCTTCGGCCCGTGCCCGCAGCCGCGCCATGTCCAGCCCCTGCTCCAGGTCCGCCGGCACCAGCAGGATCACATTGCCCTCCTTCACCGGCAGTTCCCAGTAATGCCGGTGGTACAGCCCACGCAGCAGCGCCGCGCCCAGTGGCTTGCCGTCGTCGTTGGCCCACTGGTTGATCACCAGCCAACCGCCCGGGTTGAGCTGCTTCTGGCAGTTCTCGAGGAAATTCCACGCCAGGTGCCCGAGACCCGGCCCATGGTCGGTGTACAGGTCGACGAACAGCAGGTCGGTCAGCTCTGCCGTGGGCAGCAGCTCCAGGGCATCGCCGATGCGCACGTACAGCCGCGGGTCATCGTCCAGCCCCAGGTATTCCATGGCCAGGCGCGGCACGTCCGCACGCAGTTCGATGGCCTCGATGTCTTCCAGCGGCAGGAACTTCATGCACGCCTGGGTCAGGGTGCCGGCGCCCAGGCCGAGAAACAGCGCGCTCTCCGGCTGCTCGTGGCACAGCGCGCCAACCAGCATGGCGCGGGTGTAGTCGTACTCCAGCCAGCTGGGGTCGGCGGTAAACACACAGCTCTGTTCGATGGCATCGCCGAATTCGAGGAAGCGGTAATCCTCCACCTCGTACACGCTGATCACGCCAAAGGCATCCTCGACCCGGGCCAACAGCTTCTCTTCCCGCTCCGTCGCCATCTACCTGCCACCCACCCGCGCAAAAACGAACATTGTCCGTCAACCTCCCGGATGCAACAAGCGCGGCGCCAACTGATACCATGGCAAGCAGCCTAACCCGACCATACCGAGCCCGTGATGAACCGACCGTGGAGCCCTGACAGCTGGCGTGCCCTGCCGATCCAGCAGCAACCGACCTACCCCGACGCCGCGCACCTGCTCAAGGTCGAGCAGACCCTGGCCAGCTACCCGCCGCTGGTGTTCGCCGGCGAGGCTCGCGAGCTGCGCCGGCAGTTTGCCGAGGTCACCGAGGGCCGTGCCTTCCTGCTGCAAGGCGGCGACTGCGCCGAGAGCTTCGCCGAGTTCTCGGCGGCGAAGATCCGCGACACCTTCAAGGTGCTGCTGCAGATGGCCATTGTCATGACCTTTGCCGCCGGCTGCCCGGTGGTGAAGGTCGGGCGTATGGCCGGGCAGTTTGCCAAGCCGCGCTCGGCAAACGACGAAACCATCGGCAACGTCACCCTGCCGGCCTACCGTGGCGACATCGTCAACGGCATCGGCTTCGACGAGAAGAGCCGCGTGCCGGACCCCGAGCGCCTGCTGCAGGCCTACCACCAGGCCACCGCCAGCCTCAACCTGCTGCGCGCCTTCGCCCAGGGCGGTTTCGCCGACCTGCACCAGGTGCACAAGTGGAACCTCGACTTCATCGCCAACTCGGCGCTGGCCGACAAATACCACCAGTTGGCCAACCGCATCGACGAAACCCTGGCCTTCATGCGCGCCTGCGGCCTGGACAGCGCGCCACAGCTGCGCGAAACCAGCTTCTTCACGGCCCACGAAGCGCTGCTGCTCAACTATGAAGAAGCCTTCGTGCGCCAGGACAGCCTGACCGGCGACTACTACGACTGCTCAGCGCACATGCTGTGGATCGGCGACCGCACCCGCCAGCTCGACGGCGCCCATGTCGAATTCCTGCGTGGGGTGCACAACCCGATCGGGGTCAAGGTCGGCCCGAGCATGAACCCCGAGGAGCTGATCCGCCTGATCGACACCCTCAACCCGGCCAACGACCCCGGTCGCCTCAACCTGATCGTGCGCATGGGCGCCAGCAAGGTGGGCGCGCACCTGCCCGGGCTGATCCGCACCGTCGAGCGCGAGGGGCGCAAGGTGCTGTGGAGTTCCGACCCGATGCACGGCAACACCATCAAGGCCAGCAGCGGCTACAAGACCCGCGACTTCGCGCAGATCCTGGACGAAGTGAAGCAGTTCTTCCAGGTGCACCAGGCCGAGGGCAGCCATGCCGGCGGCATCCATATCGAAATGACCGGGCAGAACGTCACCGAATGCATTGGCGGCGCCCGGCCGATCACCGAGGATGCCCTGTCCGACCGCTACCACACCCACTGCGACCCACGGATGAACGCCGACCAGTCGCTGGAACTGGCCTTCCTGATCGCCGAAACCCTCAAGCAAGTGCGGCGCTGAGCAAGGCCAGACGCAACTGGCTGCCTTCGGCCCGAGGGCAGTTCAGTTGCACACGCTCCAGGCCCAGCCACCGGGCCAGGCGCAACAGGTTATACGCCAGGGCCTGATAACCTTCCCCATCCAGCGCTATCGATTCCGCATGCACGGCATGCACCGCCAACTGCCCCTGGGCGCGCTCGGCGCGCAGGTCCAGGCGCGCGGCAATGCGCTCGCGGTACAGGAATGGCAGCACATAGTAGCCATACACCCGCTTGTGCGCGGGCGTGTAGATTTCCAGGCGGTAGCGGAAGTCGAACAGGCGCTCGGTGCGGCTGCGCTCCCAGACCAGCGAATCGAATGGCGACAGCAGAGCGCTGGCCTCGATGCGACGGGGGATGCGCGCTGAGCCGGCGCTGTAGGCCAGCTGCTTCCAGCCCTGTACCTCGACCGGTTGCAGGCGGCCGTCGGCGACGAGCTCCCCCAGCGCTGCCCTGCCCTGGCCAGGCTCGAGCCGGAAGTAGTCGCGCAGGTCGCGCTCGGTGGCCACGCCCAGTGCGGTGGCAGCGTGCAGCATCAGGCCTTGATGGGACTCGGCTTCGCTCGGCAGCGCCTGATCCAGGATGGCCTTGGGCAGCACCTTTTCCGGTACGTCGTAAAGCCTCTCGAAACCGCGGCGCCCTGCCACCGTCAGTTCACCGGCGGCGAACAGCCATTCCAGTGCGTGTTTTTCTTCGCTCCAGTCCCACCACGGGCCGGCCCGCTCCTGCCGAGTGGAAAGGCTGCCCGCACCCAGCGCGCCCTGTTCGCGCACGGCGGCCAGCACACGGGCGATCACGTCCTGGCGTTCACGGCCAAATTGCGCAAGCTGGCGGTAGATACCGCGGCCCTCCGCGGCGTGGGCCATGCGCCAGCGCAGCAGCGGGTGGAGGTTCAGGGGTAACAGCGAGGCTTCGTGGCCCCAGTATTCGAACAGCTGACGCTGGCGGCCACGGCCCCAGGCGAGCTGGTCGAGCATTTCTGGCGGGTAGTTGCCGAGGCGGGAGAACAGCGGCAGGTAATGAGAGCGAACCACGGCGTTGACCGAGTCGATCTGCACCACGCCCAGGCGTTGCAGCATGCGCCTCAGTGTGGGCAGGGTCGGCGGGGAGTCGGGCTGTTTGCCGAAACCTTGGGCAGACAGGGCCAGACGGCGAGCCTGGTTGATGGACAACTTGAGGGGCAAGCCTGATCTCCTTGTGGTGCCTGTTCTGGCCCTTTCGCGGGCACGCCCGCGAAGAGGCCCTTACAGGTTTAGCCTATTTACGCAACGGATCATCCCAGAAATGCCGATCGGCCTCTTGCTGGATGTCCGCCCGGCTCAAGCCCAGGTCATGCAGGGTCGCATCACTCAGGCTGGCCAGTTCCTGGCGCTGGCGGTACAGCTCGAACCAGCGGACCGGGCGCTCCAGGGCGGCGTGCCACAGGTGGTTCAGGGAGAAGTCGGACTGCTGGATGCTGCTGGCATGACCTTTCATCGTGAAGCCCTCCGTGTTGATGGCTTCAGTCTCTGCCCAGGCTTAAGATCAATCCAACGAATGTTTCTGATGCCATGCATCTCGGAGATTGATGCAATGTCCCAGTACCAGAGCCTCGATGCCGACGTGCTGCGCACCTTCGTCGCCATCGCCGAGCAAGGCGGCTTCACCCGCGCCGGGGAAGTGGTCAACCGTACCCAGTCGGCGGTGAGCATGCAGATGAAACGCCTGGAAGAAGACATCCTCCAGCGCCAGCTGTTCGAGCGCGACGGCCGCCAGGTCAGGCTAACAGCCGAAGGGCAGGTGCTGCTCGGCTATGCCCGGCGCATTCTCAAGCTGCATGGCGAGGTGTTCAACACCCTGCGCATGCCGCACATGGTCGGCATGGTGCGTATCGGCACGCCGGACGACTATGCCATGCGCTTTCTGCCGACCATTCTTTCGAGCTTCGCCCAGGCCTACCCGCTGGTGCAGGTGGAGGTGCATTGCGACTCTTCGAAGCAGTTGATGCTGCGCCAGGATCTGGACCTGACCATCGTCACCCGCGAACCGGGCAACGAGGTTGGCCAGCTGCTGCGCCAGGAACGCCTGGTGTGGGCCGCCGCCGAGGGTTTCTGCCCGCAGGAGCAACGCCCCATGCCGTTGGCGCTGTTCAACACCGATTGTTTCTGCCGCGCCTGGACCTGCAATGCCCTGGAGGCCCAGGGCATCGATTACCGCATCGCCTACACCAGCCCCAGCCTGGCGGCGATCTTCGCCATCGTCACCGCGGGGTTGGCAGTGACGGCGCAATTGCAGAGCCTGGTCGGCGGCAACATCCGCATTCTCGGTGAAAACGACGGGTTGCCACAGTTACCCCTGGCCAACGTGATGCTGCTGCGCAATACCCAGACACAGTCACCGATTACCGACTGCATGGCCGACTACATCATCGAAGGGTTCATGTGACCGGAGGGCGCTTTGCGGCCCCCGGCGATCTCACAGTTCAAACCCCAACATCACTGCACACACCACCAGGAATACACAGAACATCGCCCGCAACACCTTTTCCGGCAGCGCATGGGCCAGCTTCACCCCCCAGCTGATGCTCAGCAGCCCACCGACCGCCAGCGGAATACCCACGCTCCAGTCAACGCTGTGGTGCACACCATAAGTCACCAGCGTCACCAAGGTACTCGGCGCCGCCAGCGCCAGCGACAACCCCTGCGCCACCACCTGGGTAGTGCCGAACACACTGGTCAGGATCGGCGTGGCCACCACTGCCCCGCCCACACCGAACAGCCCGCCCATGGTCCCGGCAAAGCTGCCCAGCACACCCAACCAAGGCCAGGCATATCGAAGCTCGGCACTGGGCGGCGAGGCTTTGAGGAACATCCGCGCCACGTTCCACACTGCCAGCGCCACCAGGAAGCCGACAAAGCCCAGGCGCATGGCGTGCGCATCGATGCCCACCGCCCAGATCGACCCCAGCCAGGCGAACAGGAAGCTGCACACTGACAGCGGCACGGCGTGGCGCAATTCGATGCGGTTGCGCTGGTGATAGCGCCACAGTGCCAGCAGCACGTTCGGCACCACCATGACCAGCGCCGTGCCCTGGGCCAGTTGCTGATCGAGGCCGAACAGCACCCCAAGTGCCGGAATGGCGATCAGCCCGCCGCCAATGCCGAACAACCCGCCCATCGTGCCCAGGGCAGCGCCCAGCACGGTATACAACAACCACTCGATCATCAGGGTCTCACCCGCCTGTCAGTAATGCCAGCATGCTAACGATTACCTGCTGGCAGGGAAACGCACAGCAACGCACAATGGCTGTGCGTATTTCGCAAAACCAAGAAGCATACAATGAGCCCCGACACCCTGACCGATCAGTTGAGCCTGTTCCTTGACGTGCTGGAAACCGGCAGCTTCTCTGCCGCCGCCCGTCGCCATCCGCTGACGCCGTCCGCCGTCGCCCGGCGCATCGACAACCTGGAAAGCGCCGTCGGCAGCCGCCTGTTCACCCGCAGCACCCATGCCGTGCGCGCCACACCGGCGGGCAATGCCTTCGCCGAGCGTGCCCGGCGCATCATCGAAGAGCTGCGCCTGGCCCGTGCCGAAGCGGTATCGCTGAGCAATGCCCCGGAAGGCCTGATCCGCATCGACGCCCCGGCCGCCTTCGGCCGCCGTCACCTGGCACCGGCGATCGCCGACTTTCTGGTGGCCTACCCGGGCCTGGACGTGCAACTGCGGCTGATCGACAGCTTCGTCGACCTGCATGGCAGCCACCTGGGCAAGGTCGACCTGGTGCTGCGCGCCGGCCCCTTGGCCGACACGCGCCTGGTCGCGACCAAGCTTGCGCACATGGTGCGCATCGCCTGCGCCAGCCCTGCCTACCTGGCCGGCCGCGGCATGCCCGAATGCCCCAGCGAACTGCCCGGCCACGACGGCCTGGACTGGGATGGCCTGGCACCGCCGTTCGCCTGGCGCTTCGCGGTCGACGGGCAAATGCGCCTGTACCGCCCGGCGCGCATGCGCATGGCCGCCAACAACGCCGAGACCCTGTTGTTCGGCGCCCTCGCCGGCCTGGGCATCGCCCACCTGCCGACCTGGCTGATCAGCGACTACCTGCTGCGCGGTGAACTGGTACCGCTGTTCTGCGACAACGGCCTGCCCGAAGCGGAAACCAGTGGCATTTACGCCCTGCGCCTTGAACATGAAACGAACTCTCGCAGCCGTTTGCTGCTCGAATTTCTCAAGAGCCGCTTCAGCCCGATTCCACCCTGGGACCTGGCGCTGCGCAGTGAGCTGCGCTGGCAGTAAGCGCACCAACCTTCAGCGTGCTAGATTTCTCCATTGATGACATTCAAGGACCTGCATGAACGCCAACACCCAAGCTTCTTGTGACGAGCTGCTGCTGGACAACCAGGTCTGCTTTGCCCTGCACTCCACCTCGTTGCTGATGACCAAGGTCTACAAGCCGCTGCTGCAAGCACTGGGCCTTACCTACCCGCAGTACCTGGCCATGCTCGTGCTGTGGGAGCAGGATGGCCTGACTGTCGGTGAAATCAGCCAGCACCTGCTGACCGATCCTGGCTCGCTCACCCCCCTGCTCAAGCGCCTGGAGAGCGAGGGCCTGCTGCAGCGCAACCGCAGCCGCGAAGATGAGCGTGTGGTGTTGGTGCAACTGACTGACAAGGGCCGCGCCTTGCAGCAGCAGGCCCGGGAAGTGCCGCCGTGCATCCTCAAAGCCAGTGGCCGCAGCCTCGAACGCCTGCAAAAGCTGCAGGCCGACCTGCTGGAACTGCGCGAAAGCCTGCAAAAAAACCTCTGACGGCTACGCTGTGTGATGCTCGTTCGGACGAGCGGTGAAGATTTATCTTGCGCGCTAACTAATTGCGCGCTAATTTGAATCCCGTATCCACACGACGCCACCTGACAACCAGGGGCGCACAGCACACTAGCGAGGCTCAAGATGCAAAAGGTCACTCCGCTGTACATCGCAGAAGCCACCTCCACCGGCGGCCGCGACGGCAAATCCCGCTCCAGCGACGGCAAGCTGGAAGTCAAGCTGAGCACCCCCAAGGAACTCGGCGGTGCCGGTGGTGACGGCACCAACCCTGAGCAGATGTTCGCTGCCGGCTACTCGGCCTGCTTCATCGGCGCGCTGAAATTCGTGGCCGGCCAGGAGAAGAAAGCCCTGCCAGCCGACGCCTCGATCACCGCCAAGGTCGGTATCGGCCAGATCCCTGGTGGTTTCGGCCTGGATATCGACCTCAATATCAACCTGCCGGGCCTGGCCCAGGCTGACGCCGAAGCGTTGGTAGAGAAGGCTCACAAGGTCTGCCCTTACTCCAATGCCACCCGCGGCAATGTGGATGTGCGGTTGCACGTGACCGTCTGAAGCACGCGGTAGCGCGGCCTGTAGGAGCGGCCTTGTGTCGCGAAAGGGCCGCACAGCGGCCCCAGCATTATTAACGGCGAAGCTGCAATCCTGGGGCCGCTCCGCGCCCCTTTCGCGACGCAAGGCCGCTCCCACAAAAGCAAGAACCTGCCGATAGCTGCAGAAATCACAGGTAAAAAAAACCCGGCCGAGGCCGGGTTTTTGCGTTTCGCAAGAAGGATTACTTCTTGGAGCGGCCTTTGAAGCTGTTGTCGCGAGTGTCGATGTCGATCCACTCGTCGATCTGGATGAAGTCGGCAACCGAGATCTCGGTACCGTTCTTCAGCTTGGCAGGCTTCATGACCTTGCCCGAGGTGTCGCCGCGCGCAGCGTTCTCGGTGTAGACAACCTGACGGCTGATGGTGGTCGGCAGTTCAACCGATACCAGACGGCCTTCGAAGAACACGGCTTCGCAGATGTCTTCCATGCCTTCTTCGATGTACGGCAGAACGGCGTCGATGTCTTCGGCGTTCAGTTCGTACATGGTGTAGTCGGTGGTGTCCATGAAGGTGTACGAGTCACCGCTGATGAACGACAGGGTCGCTTCTTTGCGATCCAGGATCACGTCGTCCAGCTTGTCGTCGGCACCGTAGACGGTTTCGGTCTTGTAGCCGGTCAGCAGGTTTTTCAGCTTGGTCTTCATGATCGCGCTGTTGCGACCCGACTTGGTGAACTCGGCTTTCTGAACCAGCCACGGGTCGTTGTCGATCCGCAGTACGGTACCGGGTTTCAGTTCTTTACCAGTTTTCATTACGAAGTATCCGAATCTGGATGGATTTATAAAAATCGAGGCCGCATATCATAGCCAATTTCGGTAAAACTGTACCAGCGCCTTGGCAAGGTCCGGCCGAGCGGCCTGCCTCATTGCCCAGTCAGCGGCGTGCTGCTGCAGTTGCGCCCAATGTTTACGGGCGCCTTGCCAGGCTGCGTGCATGTCGCGGTCCATGTTCCAGGCACGCCACAATGCCATCAGCGCCTCGCTGGCAGCGTCTGACAGGCCCTGTCGATAATGGGCGAGGAAGGCTTCGAGCTTTTCCCAGTGGGCATTTTCGTCCTGTACATAGATATGCCACAGCATCGGCCGGCCAGCCCACTGGGCGCGCACGAACGAATCCTCGCCCCGCACCGCATTGAAATCGCAGCTCCACAGCAGCCGATCGTAATCGTCCTGGCTGACGAACGGCAGGACTTGCACCGTCAAAGTACCGCGCGGGTGCACATCGCCTGCCTTCAACGGCTGCTCACCCAGCCACGCCTCCAGGTCGCCAAGGATGCGCCCTTGCGGAACCAGCAGGTGAACCGGGTCGGTGTCCTCCACCAGCGCATCGAGCCACCGCCCCAGTTGCCCGTTTTCGTAGGCGAACAGCGACATCAGCAGCGCACCGGGCTGCAGGTGCACACCCAGGCCCTGGAGGAACGCCGCACGCGCCTCGCTCGATTGCTCGAAGGCCTGGCGGCGCGGTAGCAAGCTGGCTTCGCGCAACAGCCCACCGGTCCCGGCAGTGAACCCCGGGAAAAAAAATACCTTGCGCAGGCCATTGGGCTGGGGCGATGGCAAACCATGGCAGCCCTCCACCCAGTCCTCGGCGCTGAGGTACTCCAGGTTCAGCCACAGCACCGGCGCCGTGCGGGCGCGCATCGCTTCGACGTAGGCTGCCGGCAACTGGCAGGCAAAGGCACCGATCACCACATCCGCTGGCGCCTGAGGCTGCCATTGGGCGGGCCAGGCACGCACATCCACGCCCTGCTGCCATTGCTGCGCGGCACGGGCATCGGCACCCGGGCACAACGGCACGAAGGCGTTCAGGTCGTCGACCCACAGGCGCACCGCCAGATCATGTTCGGCCACCAGCTGCCGGGCCAGGCGCCAGGTCACACCGATATCGCCATAGTTGTCGACGACGCTGCAGAAAATGTCCCAGGTGGTTTTCATGTGCCCTGCCTTGCCGTGCGCAAACCGCGAATTCTGCGGATTAATTGTCGCCGACAAAAGCACCGCACGGAAAAAAGCGCCAGCACCATGCGACAATGGCCCCCTCGCCCGCCCTGCCAGGAGGCCACCATGCCCCGCCACCGTGAACTGAAGATCACCCTCAAACCGCTGCAGCTGATTTTCTGCGTGGCCTTCGGCCTGTGGCTCGGCGCCGTGGCGATCGCCCTTAGCCTGTGGCTGGCCCTGCAGCTGTGGCCCGAACAGGTGGAACCCGTGGCCCGGGCAGTGGCACCGGCCCACAGCAAGCCGGCACCTGCGCAGCCGCTGGATGCGCAAAGCGAGATGTTCGAGCGCTACAAAGACATCCTCCACAAGCAGGAAGTGCAGCAGGCGGCCGACGCCGCGCAAGGCAATCCGCGCAACCTCAACAGCCCCAAGTGCCAGTTCTGGCTTGCGCAGAACCGCACTGCGCCCACCGACAAGAGCCAGGCCAACGTGCTGGAGTTCTGTTACTGACCATGGACAAGGCCACCCTGCTCGCGCGCATCGTCGCGGCCCTGGAAACCGACATGGAGGCATTGCGCCGTGCGGCCCAGACCGCCTACGAGGCAGCCACCGCCGAAGAAAACATCGCCGAGAACAAGTACGACACCCTCGGGCTGGAGGCGTCGTACCTGGCCACCGGGCAGGCGCGGCGCACGGCTGAAATCCGCCAGGCGCTGCTCACTTACCAGCAGTTGCTGCTGCGCGCGTACGACCCGGCGCGGGGGGTGCAGGTGAGCAACCTGGTGACGCTGGAGGATGAGGATGGCGGGCGGCGCTTGCTGTTCCTCGGGCCTGAGGCCGCAGGGCTGAAGATTGGCGAGGGGGACGGACTGGTGACGGTCATCACCCCGCGTTCACCGCTGGGGCAACAGTTGGCGGGCAAGAAGATCGATGACGAAGTGAGCCTGGGGGCTCAGCTGTTCTACATCATTGATGTTGCCTGAACCGGCCTCTTCGCGGGCACGCCCGCTCCCACAGGGTCAGCACAGGATCTGAAAACTGTGCAGTACCCGTGGGAGCGGGCGTGCCCGCGAAGAGGCCAGCACAAGCGGTAGATTTCTAGGCCAAGGCATCGAAAAGCCCCGCCAACCCCCGCTCGGCAAACTGCTCCACCACAAAGTCGATGAACGCCCGGGTCTTGCCCGGCAGCAGCTTGTGCTCGGCGTAATACAAGCTGATATGCCCATCGTCCACGTACCAGTCCGGCAACACCCGCTGCAGCTCCCCCGCCTGCAGGTACGGCACGGCAAACGGCAAGCTGACCAAGGCAATCCCCAACCCCTGCTGCGCTACCGCACACGCCGCATCCGAATCGCTCATGGTCATCGCCTGGCGCAACTGCAACGGCTGCTGTTCCTGCCATCGGCTGGTCAGGGGCCAGGAACGCACCCGCCCGGTCTGCGGCGAGCGGATCAATATCCCATCATGGCGCTGCAGCACCTGCGGGTCTTCGATGTCGGCATGCCGGCTCAGATAGGCGGGCGCCGCCACCAGCACCCGGTGCGCCGGGGTCAGCTTGCGCGCCACGACCCCGAGCGGCAGCTCGAAACCGCCGCCAATGGCGGCATCGAAGCCCTGGCCGATCAGGTCGACCTGGCGGTTGTCGAAATGCCAGTCCGGGGTAATTGCCGGGTAACGGCGCAGAAACTCACCCAGCAACGGCAGCACGTACAGGCGGCCGAATACCGTGCCCATGCTCACCCGCAACAGCCCGGCCGGCTGGCCCTCGGCGCTGGCCAGGTTGGCCACGGCGTACTGGATGGTGCGGAAGCTGTCGCTCACCTCGCCAAGAAATCGCTGCCCCGCCTCGGTCAAGGTCAGCTTGCGCGTACTACGCTGGAACAGCCGCACCCCGAGGCGCGCTTCCAGTTGGGCAACGTGCTTGCCCACCGCCGCCGGGGTGATGCTCAGGCGCCGGGCTGCCTCGGCGAAACTGCCCACCTCGGCGCTTCGGATGAAGCACTCGAGGGCATTGAACGATGATTCCGAGGCCATGATTACCAACCAAAGGTTTACTCTGCTGATAGTGATTGCCATCTTATCAGCAGGTAATCATCGGTCGATACTGCGTCCATCCAAGGCATTCGGCCTTGCTTCCAGCAGGAGATCAGCATGTCCAAGCAACTTACCCTCGAAGGCAAAGTCGCCTTCGTCCAAGGCGGCTCGCGCGGTATCGGCGCGGCCATCGTCCGGCGCCTGGCCCGCGAAGGCGCACAGGTGGCCTTTACCTACGTCAGCTCCGCCGGGCCGGCCGAAGCGCTGGCCGAAGAGGTCAAGGCCGCTGGCGGCCAGGCCCTGGCCCTGCGCGCCGACAGCGCCGACGCCGCTGCGCTGCAACTGGCAGTGGATGACGCCGTGAAGGCCTTTGGTCGCCTCGATATCCTGGTCAATAACGCTGGCGTGCTGGCGGTTGCGCCGCTGGCCGAGTTCGACCTGGCGGATTTCGACCGCACTCTCGCGGTCAACGTGCGCAGCGTGTTCGTCGCCAGCCAGGCCGCTGCCCGCTACATGAGCCAGGGCGGTCGCATCATCAACATCGGCAGCACCAACGCCGAGCGCATGCCGTTTGCTGGCGGCGCGCCGTATGCCATGAGCAAATCGGCGCTGGTCGGCCTGACCAAGGGCATGGCTCGTGACCTCGGCCCGCAGGGGATTACCGTGAACAATGTGCAGCCCGGGCCGGTGGACACCGACATGAACCCGGCCAGCGGCGAGTTCGCCGAGAGCCTGATCCCGCTGATGGCAATCGGGCGGTATGGGCAGGCGGATGAAATCGCCAGCTTCGTCGCCTACCTCGCCGGGCCCGAGGCTGGCTACATCACCGGCGCCAGCCTGACGGCCGATGGTGGCTTTGCCGCCTGATAGACTGGGGGCCTTGCGCCCCCAGATTGCCATTGAACACGAGAAACCCATGAAATCCCCAACGCTCAGCCGCGCGCTGATCCTGCTGATGGCCACGGCCACCGGCCTGGCGGTGGCCAGCAACTACTACGCACAACCCCTGCTGCACAGCATCGCCCAACAATTCGGCCTGAGTACCGCCAGCGCCGGCAGCGTGGTCATCGCCGCACAACTGAGCTATGGCGCCGGCCTGCTGTTGCTGGCACCGCTGGGCGACCTGTTCGAGCAGCGCCGGCTGATCGTGGTGATGACGGCCATTTCAACCCTGGGCCTGGTCATCAGCGCCTGTGCCCCGAGCCTGCCCTGGTTGCTGCTTGGCACCGTGCTCACCGGCCTGTTCTCGGTGGTGGCGCAGATCCTCGTGCCGATGGCCGCCACCCTGAGCGAGCCGCATCAGCGTGGCCGAGCGGTCGGCACGCTGATGAGCGGGCTGCTGCTGGGCATCCTGCTGGCGCGCACTGCGGCCGGGTTCATGGCCGAACTGGGCGGCTGGCGAAGCATCTATGTGCTGGCCGCAGTGCTGATGGCGATCAGTGCAGTGGCGCTGTACCGCACCCTGCCCGAGCACAACAGCCATGCCGGCCTGAAGTACCCGGCACTGATCGGCTCGGTGTTCCGCCTGTTCATCGAAGAACCCGTGCTGCGCCTGCGCTCGCTGCTCGGCCTGCTGGCGTTCAGCCTGTTCGCGCTGTTCTGGACGCCGCTGGCATTCCTTCTGGTGCGTGAGCCCTACCATTACTCCGACGCCGCCATCGGGCTGTTCGGCCTGGCCGGCGCTGCGGGCGCACTGGCGGCCAACTGGGCCGGGCGCCTGGCCGACCGCGGCAAGGGCTCGCTGGGCACCACCGTCGGCCTGGTAGCGCTGGTGCTGTCGTGGGTACCGCTGGGCTTTGCCGAACACTCGCTGCTGGCCTTGCTGGCAGGCGTACTGGTACTGGACCTGGCCGTGCAACTGGTGCACGTGAGCAACCAGAATGCGGTGATCGCCTTGCGACCTGAAGCACGTACGCGGCTGAATGCCGGCTACATCACCTGTTACTTCATCGGCGGTGCACTAGGCTCGTTGCTGGGCACACAGCTGTTCCAGCGGCAAGGGTGGATGGGCATCGTGGTGGCAGGCCTGGCGATCGGCACGCTGGCGCTGGTGGTATGGGGCCTGGCGCAGCGCAAGGCCGCAGCGCAGCTAGCCTGAAGCCACCATTGAAGGCGTCTGACCAGCGCATTACCCTCCGTCGCCTGGCCGTTGACTTGCCCGCCCCGGCGGCGCTCAGTAGGCGCTGGTCAAGGACCTTTCACTGACAGGACGAATCAATGACAAGACTCACGGTGCAATCCGGCGATTTCTTGCAAGGTGAAGGCGAGTTTCGCAATGGATCGCTCACACTCAAGACCCCACGCAGCCCGTCACCCGGCGAGCGAATCTCACTGGCCCGCATTGCAGATCTGCGTCTGGCCAGCCTGGAGTCCAGCCGCAGCCTGGGTACCGCACTGGGTTGGGGCGTGGCCGGAGCGCTGGTAGCCGGCCCGGTGGGCCTGCTGGCCGGGCTCTGGCTGGGCGGCAAGGAGGAAGAAGCCACCTTCCTGGCCACCTTCAAGGATGGCCGCAAACTCATGGCCATCACCGACGGCAAAACCTGGTCGAAGATCGACGATACCTGGCGCCAGCATCGCCGCCCGGCACCTGCCGACTGAAGACCCGCAGGGCTTGGGCCTGATAATATAGCGCCCCTTTTTTCGCCTGTTCCGGCTTCTTCGCGGGCACGCCCGCTCCCATAGGTACTGCACTGGCCTCAAAAGCAGTGCAGTAACTGTGGGAGCGGGCGTGCCCGCGACGAAGCCTGTGCGGTATCTGCCCCAAGGACGCCCCCCCTGCATGCCCCTGCTTCGCCCTCACCTGCCCCTGAGCCTGCTCAGCCTGGGCCTGGCCCTGCACAGCCCCCACGGCCTGGCCGAAGACAGCCTGGAATTGGCACCGGTGCAGGTGTCCGACACCTACGGCGATGAGGGCTACCAGGTTCGCGAGGCTGCGGTCGGCGGTTTCCAGCCCGCACCTCTGCTCGACACGCCCGCCTCGGTCAGCGTGTTCAGCCAGCAACTGCTGGAAGACCGCCAGGTCCGTCTGCTCAGCGAAGTGCTGCAAAGCGATGCTTCGACGGGTGAAAGCTATGCCCCGATCGGCTACTACGAAAACTTCAACGTGCGCGGCTTCGAGCTCAATGCCGCCAGCAGCTACCGCATCAATGGCCAGACCATCGCCGGTGAGCAGAACGTGGCGCTGGAGAACAAGCAGCAGGTCGAACTGCTCAAGGGCCTTTCCGGGTTGCAGAGCGGCGTGTCGGAACCGGGCGGGCTGATCAACTACGTGACCAAGCGCGCTGCAGACGTTCACAGCGTCACAGTTTCGACCAATGCGCAAGGCGAGCGCTACCTGGCCACCGACCTGGGTGGCTGGTTTGGCAGCGAGCGGCAGTTCGGCGTGCGCGCCAACCTGGCCCACGAGGACATCCGCTCCTACGTCGACCATGCCGACGGCAAGCGCGATTTCGCCTCGCTGGCCTTCGACTGGCAGATCAGCCCCGATGCCACCTTGCAGCTGGATGCCGAGTACCAGCACCGCGAACAGCGCTCTGTGCCGGGCTACCAGCTGCTGGGCGGCAGCGAACTGCCCCATGGCATCGACCCGAGCGACCGCCTGGCCTATCAGCACTGGGCCAGGCCGGTGCAGAACGACGCGCTGAATCTGGGTGGGCGGTTCGAGTACCGCTTCAACGAGGCTTGGACCGGCACCCTCAGCGCGTCGCGCAGCAAGGTGGTGATCGATGACTACAGTGCATTCGCCTGGGGCAGCGAGGGAGGATGGCAGTCGCATTTCAGCCCCGAAGGCGACTACGACATCTACGACTTCCGCAGCCCCGACGACACCCGCCGCACCGATGAAGCCCAGGCCATGCTCAATGGCCATTTCGATGCGCTGGGTGTGCAGCACGAGCTGACCGTGGGCAGCAGCGCCCAGCGCCGTACCCTCGACCAGCGCCCCTATTACAACGTGCTGGTCGGCAGCGGCAACATCTACACCGGCGCGCCGGCCTGGGCGCCGTCGGACCAGCCAGTCGGCGCCAGCGAAAAGCGCCTGGACAGCCGCCAGTACGGCCTGTTCATCAGCGACCGCATCCGCTTCAACGAGCAGTGGCAGAGCGTGATAGGCGCCCGCGAAGTGCGCTTGGATGAACAGACCTGGGACGAGAACGGCGTGGCAGGGCGGCATACCCGGCAATACCAGCTGCTGCCCAACGCCGCGCTGATCTTCAAACCCCGCCCCGACACCACGCTGTATGCAAGCTACGCCAAAGGCCTGTCGGCTGGCGGCACAGCGCCCTGGTACGCCAGCAACGCGGCCGAGATACTCGCCCCCACCCTCTCGCACCAGCTGGAGCTCGGCATCAAGCGTGACTGGCAGGGCATCAGCTTCAGCGCCGCGCTGTTCCAGATCCGCCAGGCGTACCAGTACGCACGCCCAGAAGGCGACGGCAGCTTTACCTATGTTCAGCAGGGCCAGCAGAAGAACATCGGCCTGGAACTGGGCGCCAGCGGCTGGGCAACGTCGAACCTGCAGCTTCAGGCCAGTGCCGCAGCCATCCGTGCCCGGGTGCAAGGCAGCGGCACCGACGCCTACGAAGGCCATCAGGCAATCAACGTGCCGCGGCTGCGCGCCGCCCTGCATGCCGAGTACCGCCTGCCGCTGCCCGGCCTGGCGTTGCTCGGCGGGGCGCGCTACAGCGCCAGCAAGCAGGCGAGCCAGGCCGGCAATGTGGAAGTGGGCGGGTACACCGTGTTCGATCTCGGTAGCCGCTACAGCACACGCATCGGCGGCTATGACACGACACTGCGGCTGGTGGTGGATAACGTCTTTGACAAGCGCTACTGGCGGGATGTGGGGGATTACCTGGGCGACAACTACCTGTTCCAGGGGGCGCCGCGGACGGCGCGGTTGTCGGCCTCGGTGAGTTTCTGAGGCTCAGGATAGGTCGACTGCTTTTTTGTGGGGGCTGCTTTGCAGCCCTTTCGCGACGCAAGGCCGCTCCTACAAAGAGCCGCGTGGCGGCCGCAGAATGCAAAAAGCCCCCGAGCTTTTCAGCGCGGGGGCTTTCGCAGAATGTGGCGGTGAAGAAGGGATTTGAACCCTTGATACGATTTCTCGTATACACACTTTCCAGGCGTGCTCCTTCGACCACTCGGACACTTCACCGTTTCTCTTCAAGGCTTTCACCCTGTCGAGGCGCGCTAATTTAGTGGAAGAGCTTTTACTTGGCAAGCATTTTTTTCAAATTTTTCATGCATTTGCATAAATGGGCCGGTGAACGCTGACCGACCAGTCAGCCTTGCTGCTTTACCTGGCCTTCGGCGCTGGGTAACGTCAGCGCCACGCCACCCAAAGGACCCTGCAATGAGCGAGCTGATTACCTACCACGCCGAAGACGGCATCGCCACCCTGACCCTGAACAACGGCAAGGTCAACGCCATTTCGCCGGACGTCATCGAAGCTTTCAATGCCGCCCTCGACCGAGCCACGCAGGAGCGTGCCGTGGTGATCATCACCGGGCAGCCGGGCATCCTCTCGGGCGGTTATGACCTCAAGGTGATGACGTCCGGCCCCACGCAAGCCGTCGCACTGGTCACCGCCGGCTCCACCCTCGCCCGCCGCCTGTTGTCGCACCCATTCCCGGTGATCGTCGCCTGCCCTGGCCATGCCGTGGCCAAAGGCGCCTTCCTGCTGCTGTCGGCGGATTACCGCATCGGCGTCGAAGGCCCCTACAAGATCGGCCTGAACGAAGTGCAAATCGGCATGACCATGCACCACGCCGGTATCGAGCTGGCGCGCGACCGCCTGCGTCGCTCGGCCTTCCACCGCTCGGTAATCAATGCCGAGATGTTCGAACCCAAAGAGGCACTGGATGCCGGTTTCCTCGACAAGCTAGTGCCGGCCGAGCAGCTGCTTGAAGTCGCCCAGGGCGTTGCCCGTGAGCTGAAGAAGCTGAACATGCTGGCGCACAAGAACACCAAGCTGAAGGTGCGCAAGGCGCTGCTGGATACCCTGGACGAGGCGATCCAGCTCGATCAGGGCCACATGGGCTGATTGCAGCCACCAGCCAGGTTGCTCTCCTGCTCGCGACGGCCCAAGCTGTAACCCGTGTGCAACCAAACAAGTGGATAACCATGGGTCGAGTCGTGGCATCGGCGGTGTACGCCGCCGGCAGGAAGGTCACCAACATCAGCATCGATGAAGGCAGCGAGTGGGCGCGCAAGCCGGGGCACTTCGTGTGGATCGGCCTGGAGGAACCCAATGCCGAGGAACTGGCCAACCTGCAGTGCCAGTTCAACCTGCACGAACTGGCCATCGAGGATGCGCTGGAAAAGCACAGCCGGCCCAAGCTGGAGACCTTTGGTGACGCGCTGTTCATCGTCACTTACTCACCGGTACGCCACCAAGGCAAACTGGAGTTCATCGAAACCCATATTTTTGCCGGCAATGGCTACATCATCACCTGCCGTAACGGCCATTCGAAATCCTACGCCCTGGTGCGCCAGCGCTGCGAAGCGCGCCCGCTGCTGCTCGAACATGGCGAGGACTTCGTGCTGTATGCCCTGCTCGACTTCGTCACCGAGAACTACCAGCCGGTCAGCGAGGCCATTCATGGCGAGATCGAGGAACTGGAGCAGAGCGTGCTGAGCACCACGCTGCAAGAGGAGGACATTCAGCGCTTGCACAGCCTGCGCCGCGATATCCTGCGCTTGCGCCGCTATGTGGCGCCGATGGTGGAAGTCAGTGAGGAACTGCAGCGCCTGAGCTTCCCGTTCATCGACAAGAACATGCGCCCGTATTTTCGTGATGTGCAGATCCACGTGACGCGGCAGATGGAGGACCTGGCCGGGATCCGCGACATTGCCAGCCAGACCATCGAGATCGGCATGCTGCTTGAGTCATCACGGCAGAGCATCGTGCAGCGCAAGTTTGCGGCGTGGGCGGCGATATTGGCGTTCCCGACCGCGATTGCCGGGATCTATGGGATGAACTTCCAGAACATGCCGGAGCTGGGGTGGCACTATGGCTACTTCGGGGTGCTGGGGGTGATTGTGCTGGGGTGTACGGGGCTGTTTGCCAGCTTCAAGAAATCGGGCTGGTTATGAATTGCCGAGTGTTGGCAGGCCCTTGTGGGAGCGGCCTTGTGTCGCGAAAGGGCCGCAAAGCGGCCCCAAATATCTGTCAGGCAGCGCTGTCGCTGGCCTTGGCCGGTTGCTGGATGAAGCGCATCATCCACTCCCCCACCAGGTCGCCCTGGTGCTCGGTGGCCAGGCTGGCAATGGCCTTGTGGTACACCTCGTCGCCCAGGTACTCCTGACGCGCATCGAGCAGCGCCCGCGAGTAGTCATGGACGAACTCCGGGTGACCCTGGAAGCACAGCACCTGGTCGCGGATGTGATACGCCGCATTCGGGCAGAAGTCGCTGGAGGCGATCACCGTGGCGCCTTCCGGTAGCTCGGTGACCTGGTCCTGATGGCTGATCAGCAAGGTCAGCTCGGAAACTTCCGGGTCCATCCACGGTGCATGCGCCGCCAGCGAATAGCGGTGAACGCCGACACCCCAGCCCTGGTCGGCGCGCTCGGCTTTGCCACCCAGGGTCAATGCCAGCAACTGATGACCAAAGCACACACCCAGCAGCTTCTCGCCGCGCTCGTAGAGCTTGAGCAGGTAAACCTTGAGCGTCTGGATCCATGGATCGCTTCCGAACGAGTCGGCCTTGCTGCCTGTCACAAGGTAGGCATCGAAACGCTCGCCGTCGGGCGGGTAGTCGCCGTTCATCACGTTGTACACACGAAACTCGGCGGCGATCGGCTGACGCGAGAAGAGCTGCTCGAACATCCTTCCGTAGCCCTGGTACTGCGCGGTCAACTCCGGTCGCAGGACATCGGTTTCAAGGATGCAGATGCGTAACGACATAGGGATGGTCCTGAACGACATGGATGGGAATCTGTTGTAGAGACTGACGCGAAAGCCCTGTACAAGCAAGTAGGCTGCACTGACGAACGGTCACATTTTGTCGGAGAACCGCAGCGGGATACGCGGCTGTCTAGGCAGAGGTTGTCAGCGCCATGGCCATTGGCCTCATAGCCATTCGAAATCGGAAGCCGTGGCTTTTAGAACAAAGGGTTCTCAACGAGGGTTAACGCTCGCCCTGCCAGTGGTTTATATCCACATACATGAGGCAGCAGACCCGACAAGGAAGCCACCGGGTATTCAGGAATAACAACAAGAAGGCGGTCCGCCATGTTCAGACAATCGAAACTTCGCCAAGCCGGGCTCATTCTCTTCGCCACGACTTTGCTGTTGATCCTTCCCAACCTCACGCGGTTGTTCGGCTGACAGCGTCAGCGCTTCGCCTGGGTTAATCTTCCGGCTTCATGATCGGAGATTGCCCATGCGCCACTGCCTTGCCGCGTTAGTCTTGTTGTTGAGCCTGCCGTTATCGGCGGCGCAGTTGCATCTGGAGTTGGGTGACAACAGCCGCCAGTGGTCCAGCGAGGACCTGCTCAAGCACCCTCAGGCGCGCGACATCGACATCGATCAGGACGTTTCCTATAAGCGGCCCATGCATTATCGCGCCGTGCCCGTGGCGTCGCTGCTGCAAGGGGTCAAGGCCGATGACCATCTGCAGGTGGTGGCGCTGGATGGTTTTGCTGCAGAAATGCCGGCCGGGCCGTTGTTGCAGGAAGGCCCGGCGCGTGCCTGGCTGGCCATCGAGGACCCGGCCAAACCGTGGCCGGCGCTGGGCAACGGCAAACCGAGCGCCGGGCCCTTCTACCTGGTCTGGAGCAACCCCCAGGCAAGCGGCATCCGCCCCGAGCAATGGCCCTTCCAAGTCGCCACGATCCGCCGCCTGGCTTCCGTCGAGCAACGCTTCCCGGCACTGCTGCCCGACCCCGGGCTGCCGGCCGATGACCCGGTGCGCCAGGGCTTTGCGCTGTTCCAGCAGAACTGCCTGGCCTGCCATCGGCTCAATGGTGCTGGGGATGCGCAGTTCGGGCCGGACCTGAATGTGCCGCACAACCCGACCGAGTACTTCCGGCCGGAATACCTGCGTATGTACATACGGGACCCGCAGAGCTTGCGGCAATGGCCGCAGGCGCGGATGCCGGGGTTTGCCGAAAGTGTGTTGAGTGATCAGGAGCTGGATGCGTTGCTGGCTTATCTGGGGCACATGGCCGGGCGCAGGCCTTGAGATTGAAGGGGGGCGCTTCGCACCCCTTTCGCGACACAAGGCCGCTCCTACAGGGGTATGCGATCTTCTGTAGGAGCGGCCTTGTGTCGCGAAAGGGCTGCGCAGCAGCCCCAAAATCTCAGGCTATCGGCCTTTCCTGCTTGACGCCCCACCCTTCGACTTCGCCGCCGCAAGGTGAAACGACCTGTTCGAAGGCCTCCTCGAAATCACCAATCCCACCATAGGTGGCGTACATGACCTTGCTCAGTTCCAGGTGCCAGCCACCATCGTCCAGTTCACGCACCTGAGCATTCAACGATTCGCCACGAAATTGCCCGGCTGCCCGTCGCGCGCCGGCTTCATCTGGAAATACCGCGTAGAACTCGATGGGGTGGATGCGGGTGAAGTCGAAACCGCCCGCTTTCATCTGGCGCAGAACATTACTGCTGATATCGTCGTTCAGGCTGCTCATGAATCGTCCTCCCGAATAAAGCGATGGATAGACTTTCCGTGCACTACGCACCTGCCGGCAGTGCCAGCAGATCGAGCTGATGCAAGACGCGAATTGAATGGGTGCAGGCCCGCAGAAAAGGCCGGCACCTCCTACCAGCGTAGTGCCTGCACAGGCACCACGCCAACCCCTGATTCAGGGCGCTTCGTGGATGCTGGTGATGATCACGCCGTTCTGTTCCTTGAGCCAGCGTGCAGTAGGGGATGGGGCGCGGTCCTGGAAGTCGTTGAGGTCCAGCTCATCCATGACCGGAAACAGATGCGAACGGATGGCGCGAGCCGCCTCTTCCTCGCTGGGGCATTGTTCGCCGTGCAGCAACAAGGTCGTTGGCTCGCCTTTCTGGTCGGCAAAGATGACTTCCCACTCTTTCATTGAATTGCCCTCTCAATCAAAGAACACCCTGTGTATGACGCGTGTAAATGCTGACCTTGCGCTTGGGGATTCGTTCAAGCAGAAAGGGCCGCATGGCGGCCCTTTCTGCTTGCTTGCAGCTGCTCAGTTCTTCGGTGTGCCGTGAACGACACCGGCCGTGTTGTCCAGCAGGCTCTTGGTCGCCGTCTGGATGAAGGCCTCGAGCTGCTGCAGCATCTGCGGCTGCTCCGGGCTTTCGATCAGCTCGGCCTTGAACTCGCTGCCCAGCTGGTAGCGGTACATGCGCGGGCTCATGTCTTTGGCCTCGATGAGCAGTTGATCGCCCTTGACCAGGCCGACGATCTGTTCGCTGCCCGACGGTTTGATCATGCCGATGCCCTGGTCGCCCTCAGGCAGGTTGAGCAAATCGCGGCCCCAGCACTGGTGACGGGTTTCGCCACCCAGGCGGCCCATGATGGTCGGCACGATGTCGACCTGGGTACCCACGGTGTGGTTGACCGCACCGAACTTCTCCTGGATGCCAGGGGCAATCAGCAGCAGCGGTACGTTGAAGCGGCCCAGGTCCAGCTCGGTGACTTGCTGATGGTTGCCGAAGCCGTGGTCGCCGACGATGACGAACAGGGTGTCCTTGAAGTACGGCTCTTTACGCGCCTTCTCGAAGAACTGGCCCAGCGCCCAGTCGGAATAGCGCATGGCGGTCAGGTGCTCGTCCAGGCGGCCCTGGCCGGTGACCTTGTCGACCGGCAGATTTGCCGGCAGCGCGTACGGGGTGTGGTTGGACAGCGTCTGCAGCAGCGCATAGATCGGCTTTTTCTGGTCGTGCTTGGCCAGCTCCTCGTTACCGCGGTCGAACATGTCCTGGTCGGACACGCCCCAGGTCGGGTCGGAGAACACCGGGTTGACGAAGTCGTTACGGCCGATGAAGGTGGTCATGCCCTGGTTGCCGAAGAACCCGGACTGGTTGTCCCAGGCGAAGTCGCCGTTGTAGACGTAGACGTCGTCGTAGTCGCGGGCACTGAGCAGCGCCGGCAGGCCCGACAGTTTGTGGCCACCCTCTGGGGTCTGCATCAGGTATTCGAAGCCTGGCAGGTTAGGGAAGCAGGCCATGGTGGCGAACATGCCCTGGTGGGTATGGGTGCCATTGGAGAAGAAGCGGTCGAACAGCACGCCCTCTTTGGCCAGCTTGTCGAAGTACGGGGTGATGTTGTTCGGGCTGCCCAGAGCGCCCACCGAGTGGCCGGCGAAGCTCTCCATGAGGATCACCACGACGTTCTTGATCGGCAGGGTGCGGTCGGCCGGCGGCACGAAGTCGCGGCGCACGGCGGCCTCGTCGGCATCGACCAGGGTGTCGTGGGCGGTCAGCAGCTGCTTGCGCACGGTGTCGGTGGCCAGTTCCTGTTTCAGCACCGGCTTCCAGATGTTGGCGCGGTCTTCGCCGAAGCGGCTCTTGGCGGCATCGATCAGGGTCAGGGTGCCGTTCAGGCCCAGCTGGTTGACGAAGTTGGAGTCGGTAGTGAAGGCATCACCCCAACGCATCGGTGGGCCCTGGCGCAGGGTGCCACGGGCGGCGACCACGGCCACCAGCAGGATCACCATGAACACCGCCAGGCGGTTGTACCACGGTGCCACGCGCTGTTCGCCATTGCCGCGGGTGAGGCGGTCGATGCCCTTGAACAGCAGGCTCAGCAGCCAAGTGCCGAAGGCCCAGGCCAGCAGGTAGCGGACCACAGGGAAGCCGTACCAGAGCATGCTCAATACAGTCTTGGGGTCTTCCTTGATGTACTGGAAGACCAGGCCATTGAGGCGCTGGTGGAACTCGCGGTAGAAGTCCATCTCCATCAGGCCGAGGAACATCACCACGCTCGAGGTGACGGTCAGCCAGACGCGGAACAGCCCGCGCCGGGCCATGAGCCAAGGGCTCAGGATCGCCAGCAACAGGGGAATGCTCAGGTACACCACCACCCGCAGGTCGAAGCGCAAACCGTTGAGGAAGCCTTCGGCGACGGTCGAGTAAGGGGTGTCGCCGACCATGTCGCTGTTGTAGACCAGCAGCGCCAGGCGCACCAGGCTGAGCATCAACATGATCACCAGGCCGCTGAGCAGCGTGTAGGCCAGGTGCGATTTCAAGGTCGGCGTAAAAGCTCGCGCGCCCTGTTGCTTCAAGGCATCCGTGTTAGCCATGAATGGAGAGGTCCTAGGATTGCGGTTTGCGGAGGTGGCGCAGGGGCATGCCCGGCGCAGCATTATGCGGGTGCGGATTCTGTTTAAACCAATGTGAAAATTTTGTCACGACCCTGTTGCAGATTTTGTCTGGGGCGCGGCTTTCATAGACGGACATTGCCCCGCGGCCCGGCAATCGCCCAGATCACCAGGCCGATTACCGGCAGCAGGGCGATCAGCAGAATCCACAGTACCTTGCTCCCCACTTCGCTGCCGCTCTTGATCACATTGAGGATCGCCCAGATGTCCAGGGCGAGGATGATCAGGCCGACCAGGCCATTGAAAGTAGAGCCCATTGCCACGTTCTCCTTGAAAGGCTGATGCTGAGCATAGTCTTCTATCGAGGCCATAGAAGGGAATCCTTGGCCCGCCCCGCAGGTCACTGCATAAACTGCAAGCATCCATGGATCCGAGGTTTACATGCCACCCGCCCACACACAAAACGCCACCCCGCCCTCGTTGCTGAGCGCCTGGCGCCAGCAAGCGATCAGCACCCCATGGCTCAGCGCGGGCCTGGGCGTAAGCCTGCTGGCGGTCATTGTTCTGCTGGCGGCCAGTTTCTGGAATGCCATCAACGGCGACCATGCCGACAACCTGCACCTGGCCGCGCTCGGCGGGCTGTCCGGGTTCGCCGCCACTGCGCTGGGTGCGGTGCTGGCCGTGGTGCTGCGCGATGTCAGTGCCCGCAGCCAGGATGTGATGCTCGGCTTTGCCGCCGGCATGATGCTCGCCGCCAGTTCGTTTTCGCTGATCCTGCCAGGGCTGGACGCCGCCCGCGAAATCACCGGCAATGGCCCGGCAGCGGCGTTCACCGTGGTGCTGGGCATGGGGCTGGGGGTGCTGCTGATGCTCGGCCTCGACCGTTTCACCCCGCATGAACATGAAAGCGTCGGCCGCTGCGGCCCGGAGGCGGAGCGTATCAGCCGGGTGTGGTTGTTCGTGCTGGCGATCACCTTGCACAACCTGCCCGAGGGCATGGCCATCGGCGTGAGCTTTGCCAATGGCGACATGAATATCGGTTTGCCGCTGACCAGCGCCATTGCCATTCAGGACATTCCCGAAGGGCTGGCCGTGGCCTTGGCCCTGCGGGCGACCGGGTTGTCGAACCTGAAGGCGGCGCTGGTGGCGATTGGTTCGGGGTTGATGGAGCCGCTGGGTGCGGTGATCGGCCTGGGCATTTCCACCGGGTTTGCCCTGGCCTACCCGATCAGCATGGGGCTGGCGGCGGGGGCGATGATTTTTGTGGTGTCGCATGAAGTGATACCCGAGACCCACCGCAACGGGCACCAGACAGCGGCGACCCTGGGGTTGATGGGAGGGTTTGCGGTGATGATGTTTCTCGATACTGCACTGGGCTGAAGCTACTGGTTGCCTGTGCCGGCCTCTTCGCGGGCTCGCCCGCTCTCACAGGTAATGCATATCCCTGTGGGAGCGGGCGGGCCCGCGAAGAGGCAATAGGTGAAATCAGACGTGAACCGCGACCTTCAAGGCCTCCAGCGCCGGCTCCACCTTGATCCCCACCGCTGCCCCCAGCTCCAGCACCCGCGCCAGGTCCTGCTGGCCAACCATCACCATCTGCAGCTCGTCATCGAGCAGCTGGCTGAAGTTGAGCAGCACATAACCACCAGCGTCCTTGTTCAACGCGCCCATCTGCACCTGGATGCGGTTGAGCGCGGTCAGCGGCTCGGTGCGCGCCAGCTGCTTGGGCTTGAGGGTGAACGGTACGCTCTGGTCGAACGAATCGCTGATGTGCTGGAACAGCTCCTGATAGCTGTCGGCCTGGAACACCACGGTGTCTGGCAGGCTGCCGAGCACCACCCATTCCCCCAGCGGGATCGGAAAGCTGTCGTCGTAGTTGATGTCGGGGTTGGCGGCCAGGAAGGCGGCGGGGTCGGCGTACGCCTGCGCGGCCTCGTCGGCGATGCGCTCGATGTCCTCATCGCGCATGCAGCCGGCGCCGATGAGGCTGATGAATTCGAGCAACTGGTTTTTCATGAAGGGGGCCTGCGACGGGTGAAAAGTCGCCAAGGATAGCCGCAAATGCCCCCGGGCGGTTAGCCGGCCAGCGCTTGCAGGCGTGCGCTGGTGTCCACTGCACCCATGGTCTGCGCTGCCATCAGCGCCGTGGCGCCGCGGGCATCCTGGCGCGCCGGGTCGGCGCCCTGGGCCAGCAGGTAGTCGAGCATCTCGCAGCGGTTGAACATCGCCGCCAGCATCAGCGCGGTACGCCCGTCCTGCGCGGCTGCATCCACCGGTACGCCGCTTTCCAGCAGCAGGCGGACCATCGGCAGATCCCCCTTGAACGCCGCACCAGCAATTGGCAGCTGACCATTGTCGTTAGCGATCAGCGGATCGGCCCCGTGGGCCAACAACACCTGCACCGCTTCATGCTGGCCGTGGTAGCTGGCCAGCATCAGCAAGGTGTCACCCTTGTGGTTGCGCAGGTTGGCCGGCAGGCCGCTGGCAAGCAGGCGCCCAAGCATCTCGGCGTCGCCCTGGCGGGCCCGCTCGAACACCTGCTCGGCAAAGGCGGCGGTTTCATCGTCGGTCATGGCGGTGGCGGTAGGGTGAGCAGACATCGGGAACCTCCTGGCATAAATGATTGCCCAAGTCTTTGTCAGGCAAGCCATTGCGGTCAAAGGTTCAGATTCTATGGGGCCAATAGGTAGAGCCTGAGCCGTGCAAAATGCACTATGCAAAATGCACGACCATGCAGCCTGCACGGTCCCGCCTCGCCAAATATCCCATAACACCTTGTATTTACTGGGCTTTTCCCACCGCCACGTTCTGGCACGGTCACTGCAACAATCAACTCACGTCTGCCCACACAACAGTCAGGAGTTGATATGGACCTCATCCAGCAAAAATTCGTCTCGGTGTTCCCAGCGCACCAGGTCACCACCCAGCCCCGCCCTGACGGTGGCGTATTGCTGACCCTGCGTGCCGCCGACGGCGTGGTGACTCGCCGCGTGTTGACCTACGGGCAGCTGCATAGCGCCGAGCAACTGTCCTGGGCGATCAGCGCCATCCGCCGTGACCTGGCCGAGCAGGCCAGTGAACTGCCGGTGATTTCCATGCTGCAGAGTCAGCAGCGGTTTGCGCTGCCGACCTACCGTTAAGTGTCTGCCTGCACCGGCCCTTTCGCGGCTAAAGCCGCTCCCACAGGTACTGCATTGCCCTTAGGGATGGCGGGGTTCATGTGGGAGCGGCTATAGCCGCGAAGAGGCCGGGGCAGGCATTACAACTCGTCGATCCCGAGAAACGCCCGGGCAGTCACATCACCGGTGAATCGCGGCTCTACGCCCGGCTCACTGCCAAACAGGCGCAACGCCAGGCAGAACGGATTGTCCCCCAGCTCCACCCAGCGCCGCGTTCCCGCCGGCACCTCTAGCTGGTCACCCTTCTCGCACAGCACCGCATACACGTACTCGCCCAGGCGCAGGCCGACTTGCGCGCGCCCGGTGACCACGGCGAACACTTCGTCGCTGTCGTGTACATGCTCGTCACGCACATCGACCTGCGTCGGATCGAGGCCATCGCGGTTAAGCAGGGTAAACGCCACACTGCCCTGAGCCGTCATCAGCGCGTCGAGGTGCTCACGGCAGGCGTCCAGCACCTCGGCCTGGCTGCTGCCCGGGCGCACGCGCAGGGTCAACGGGCTGTGGCTGAAGCGCACGCCCTGCTCGGCCAGGGTCGCGGCGATGTCGTCGTGGTGGGTCAGTACCTTGTTCGGCGAGCCCGGGCTGGACGGGTGGAAAACACAGAGGATGCTCATCGGCTGCTGGTCCTGGTCGATTTCGAACGAGTGGCAATGATAACGGCTGCAGCCACTGCTGCGGCGCTGGCCATACCAAAGGTGAAGGTCGGCCCCAGCAGTTTCCAGCTGTAGCCCGAATACAAGGCGCCCAGCGCACCGCCGGTACCCGACAGTGCCGCGTACAGCGCCTGGCCCTGGCCCTGCTGACGAGCGCCGAAACTCGCCTGGACGAAGGCGATGGACGCGGCATGGAAGCAGCCAAAGGTGGCCGCATGCAGCAACTGGGCGAAGATCAGCACGGCCGGTTCACCCGCCAGGTTGCCCAGCAGCAGCCAGCGCACCGCCGCCAGCAGGAAGCTGACCAGCAGCACCCGCTGCACGCTGAAGCGGGCAAACAGGCGGCTCATGCCCATGAACATCAACACTTCGGCGACCACGCCCAGTGCCCACAGCAAGCCGATGGCACCGCGGCTGTAGCCCAGGTGTTCCAGGTGCAGGGTGAGGAAGGTGTAGTACGGGCCGTGGCTGAGCTGCATCAACGCCACGCAGATATAGAAGGCGATCACTCCCGGCGCAGTGAGCTGGCGCAGGAAGCCGCCCACCTCGCGCCGCTCGCCCTGCTCCACCGGCTGAGCGTTGGGCACCCACAGGCTGGCGGCGACGATGCCGGCCATGATGGTCACCAACGCCACCGGGTAGATGTCCAGGCTCAGCCATTCGAACAGCCGCCCCAGGCCGACCACGGTGAGGATGAAGCCGATCGAGCCCCACAGGCGCACCTGGCTGTAGCGCGAGGTCTGGCCATGCAGGTGAGCCAGGGTGATGACTTCGAACTGCGGCAGCACCGCGTGCCAGAAGAACGCATGCAGCGCCATGACCAACGCCAGCCAGGCGTAGCTCTTGCCAAAGAAGATCAGCGAGAAGGTGGCCAGGGTCGACAAGGCGCCCAGGCGCACGATCAGCAGGCGCTGGCCACTGCGGTCGCCGAGCCAGCCCCACAGGTTGGGGGCGATGCAGCGCATGAGCATGGGGATGGCCACCAGCTCGCCGATACGTGCCGGGGAGAAGCCCAGGTGGTCGAAGTACAGGGCCAGGAATGGCGCGGTGGAGCCCAGCAGGGCGAAGTAGAACAGGTAGAAGCTGGACAGGCGCCAGTAGGGGATCGGGGGCATGGGGTGGGCCTTGTGGAAACCTGTGCCGGCCTCTTCGCGGGCTCGCCCGCTCCCACAGGGACCGCACAATATTGGAGATTGTGGTGATCCTGTGGGAGCGGGCGAGCCCGCGAAGAGGCCGGTACAGGCTAGATCAGCGCTGGCCCAGCACCGGGGTGTCGACCTTCACATCGGCATTCTGCCCACGGTGGCGCAGCAGGTGGTCCATCAGCACGATGGCCATCATCGCCTCGGCGATGGGTGTGGCACGGATGCCTACACACGGGTCATGACGGCCCTTGGTGATGACCTCGACCGGGTTGCCATCGACGTCGATCGAACGGCCCGGGGTGGTGATGCTGGAGGTGGGCTTGAGCGCCAGGTGGGCGACGATCGGCTGGCCCGAGCTGATGCCGCCGAGGATGCCGCCAGCATTGTTGCTGAGGAAACCTTCCGGGGTCAGTTCATCACGGTGCTCGGTGCCACGCTGGGCAACGCTGGCGAACCCGGCGCCGATTTCCACACCCTTGACCGCGTTGATGCTCATCAGCGCGTGGGCCAGTTCTGCGTCGAGGCGGTCGAAGATCGGCTCGCCCAGGCCTGGCATCACGCCTTCGGCCACCACGGTGATCTTCGCCCCGACCGAATCCTGGTCACGACGCAGCTGGTCCATGTAGGCCTCGAGTTCCGGCACCTTGCTCGGGTCGGGGCTGAAGAAGGCGTTCTGCTCCACCGAATCCCAGCCCTTGAACGGGATTTCGATCGGACCCAACTGGCTCATGTAGCCACGTACCTGGATGCCCTGGGTAGCCAGGTACTTCTTGGCGATGGCACCGGCGGCCACGCGCATGGCGGTTTCGCGCGCCGAGCTGCGGCCACCGCCACGGTAGTCGCGGGTGCCGTACTTGTGGTGGTAGGTGTAGTCGGCATGGGCCGGGCGGAACAGGTCCTTGATCGCCGAATAGTCCTTGGACTTCTGGTCAGTGTTGCGGATCAGCAGGCCGATCGAGCAGCCAGTGGTGCGGCCTTCGAACACGCCGGAGAGGATCTCCACTTCGTCGGCTTCCTGGCGCTGGGTGGTGTGCCGGCTGGTGCCGGGCTTGCGCCGGTC
This sequence comes from Pseudomonas sp. NPDC089996, assembly GCF_044748405.1. Lineage (NCBI taxonomy): Bacteria > Pseudomonadati > Pseudomonadota > Gammaproteobacteria > Pseudomonadales > Pseudomonadaceae > Pseudomonas > Pseudomonas sp. NPDC089996. The sequence continues at coordinate 301,191 of NZ_JBIVGA010000007.1, forward strand.
GAGGTCGTGCTGCAGGTCGGCGATGGAGATTTCCAGGCCAGGTGGGCAACCATCGACAATGGCGACCAACGCCGGGCCATGGCTTTCGCCAGCGGTGGTGACAGTGAACAGCTTGCCGTAGGTATTGCCGGACATGGACGCTCCGCGAAATCTGCCTGAGATGAACGAAAGCAGCGAGTATACAGATGGATCGCTCGCCTGTGCTGGCCTCTTCGCGGGTAAACCCACTCCCACAAGGACCGCACAAGGCCTGAATGCAGTGCGGTCCCTGTGGGAGTGGGTTTACCCGCGAAGAGGCCAGCACAGAACTACTGGCGGGCGAACCTTCCCGCAATCATTGGGTCAAACTGTCATCTCCCCACTGTAGTACCCCCATGATGTCGCGCTTCGTCGCCCTCCTCTTCCTGCTGTGCACTGGCCTGGCCCACGCCGCTGCCCCCACCGTGCTGCAACGCCCCATCGACCTGGACACCGGCCAGGGCGTGCTGCATGGCAGCCTGCTGTTGCCGCAACAGGCCACACCGCCGCCTGTGGTGCTGATCATCGCCGGCTCCGGCCCCACCGACCGCGACGGCAACAACCCGGCCTCGGGGCGCGTCGACAACCTCAAGCGCCTGGCGCTGGTGCTGGCCAACGAGCACATCGCCAGCGTGCGCTACGACAAGCGCGGTGTGGCCGCCAGCCAGCCGGCCACGCCCGATGAGCGCAACCTGAGCGTGCAACGCTATGTGGACGACGTGGTGGCCTGGAGCCGCAAGCTCAAGGCGGACTCGCGCTTCGGCCCGTTGATCCTGGTCGGCCACAGCGAAGGGGCGCTGATCGCCAGCCTGGCCGCCGAGCGCGCCGGTGCCAGCGCGGTAATCACCCTGGCCGGCATGGGCCGGCCATTGGCTGACGTACTGCGTGAGCAGCTGGCCCAGCGTATGTCACCGGCACAACTGGCCGGCGGCAGCGCCCTGCTCGACCGCCTGCAGGCCGGGCACACCAGCCTGGATGTGCCGGCACCGCTGCGTCAGGTGTTCCGCCCCAGCGTGCAGCCCTACCTGATCACCTTGCTCCAGCAGGACCCGGCGCAAGCCTTCGCCCGCTTGCCGATGCCGGCGCTGATCGTGCAGGGCCGCAACGACGTGCAAGTCGACGTGGCCGACGCCGAACGCCTCAAGGCGGCCAAGCCGGATGCCCGGCTGGTACTGATCGACGGCATGAACCACATGCTGCGTATCAGCCCCAAGGACATGCACCTGCAGCGTGACAGCTACCTGAACCCGGAATTGCCACTGGCCAGGGAGCTTGGCGAGCAGGTGGTCAGTTTCATTCACCAGTTGCCTTCGGCCTGACCCTCAAACATCGGCAAAACCTGCCGATAACGCGGTATCGGTGCTGATTGGGGCCGCTTCGCGCCCCTATCGGTGCCCGCCCGTACCTGAGGAAACGCCCTGATGACCGATGCCACCGCCGTAGAGCCAGCCGAAGAGCCACAGGCCACGGAACCCGCCGCCTTGCCCTGGGCCGACCTTGCCGTCGAACACTTCCAGCTGCTGCGCCTGGCGCCCATGCCCACCGACCGCAACAGCGGTGCACGGCCATTGCGCTTCGTCGAGTTCGCCTATGCCGAGCGCCACGACAAGGCTCACAGCCTGCTGCGCATGGAAATCCGCCTGCCGGGGCAGAAAGTGCGCAAGGAGCAGAACCAGCTGGATGTGCGGGTGGATCACGCCGAGCGCCTGGTGCAAATCGGCAGCGACAGCGGCCTGCAACTGGAGCCGCTCAACCGCGGCGTCGGCCGCTTCATGCTGGGCCAGGCCGTGCAGTGGCTGCAGCGCCGCTGGGCAAGCTACCGGGTCGAAGGCATGGCGCTGCCGAACAAGGATGCGCTGAACGAAGACACCCGCCTGCGCCGCGACCGCTTCATCACCGCCACCGGCCTGGAAGTGGAGTACGCCGACCCGCAGCACCTCAAGGGCCGCACCCTCGACACCACGGTGGGCCAGCTCAAGGGCGGCTGGAATACCGACAAGGTGCAGCAGGTGAGCATGCTCGATGCGGCGGGCATGCTGCAGCAGGCCGAGCAGCAGTTGCTGGAGAAAGAGGGGCAGCTGCGCGAGCGCGATGAGCGGGTGGCCAAGTATCGGCGGGAGGATGGCGGGTTGCGCTTTACCATCACCTGCCTGGTGGCGTTTGCCGTGTTCCAGGCGGGGTTGCTGATCTGGATTGCAACCCGGTAGACAGCTGGGGCTGCTTTGCACCCCTTTCGCGACACAAGGCCGCTCCTACAGGGAATTGCGTACTCCTGTAGGAGCGGCCTTGTGTCGCGAAAGGGCCGCAATGCGGCCCCGGCAATCCACAGTCAGACGCGAGCCTTGAACAGCTCCTGGTGCTGGCGGCACTGCTCGGCGGTCAGCATGAACACCCCATGCCCGCCCCGCTCGAACGCCAGCCAGGCGAAGTCCACTTCCGGGTACAGCGCCTCGACATGCACCTGGCTGTTGCCGACCTCGACGATCAGCAAGCCCTTTTCAGTCAGGTGGTCCGCCGCCTCGGCCAGCATCCGCCGCACCAGGTCCAGGCCGTCATTGCCGCACGCCAGGCCCATTTCCGGCTCGTGGTGATACTCGGCCGGCATGTCCCCGAAATCTTCGGCATCGACATACGGCGGGTTGGACAGGATCAGGTCGAAACGCTGCCCCGGCAAGCCGGCGAAGCCGTCGCCCTGCACGGTGAACACGCGCTCGTCCAGGCCATGGCGCTCGATGTTCTGGTTGGCCACCTCCAGCGCGTCGAACGACAGGTCGGCCAGTACCACCTCGGCCTCGGGGAACACGTCGGCAGCCACGATGCCGATGCAGCCCGAGCCGGTGCACAGGTCTAGGATGCGCGCAGGCTCCGCCGCCAGCCACGGCTCGAACCGTTTTTCGATCAGCTCGCCGATCGGCGAACGTGGCACCAGCACGCGCTCGTCGACAATGAACGACATGCCGCAGAACCAGGCCTCGCCCAGCAGGTAGGCGGTCGGCACGCGGTCTTCGATGCGGCGCTTGAGCAGGTGCTGCAGGCGTACCCGCTCGTCGTCCTCGAGCTGGCAGTCCAGGTAGCTGTCGGCGATTTCCCATGGCAAGTGCACGGCGCCCAGTACCAGCAGGCGGGCTTCGTCCCAGGCATTGTCGGCACCGTGGCCGAAGAACAGCGCGTGCTCATGGAAGCGGCTGACCGCCCAGCGGATATGGTCGCGCAACGTGCGCAGACGAGATGTGATCACGGGGTACTCCTATTTCAGACCGTACAAAAGTCTAACAGCCCAACCCGCATAATTGTTCCCCGTGATGCCCCAGCGGCAGGCCACAGGCCAGTAACCACGCCGCTTGCGATGTCAACCATTCCCATTGGCGCCAAGGCAAGGGAGAATAGGTATACAAAAGCCCTACCGAAGGAGCCCTTGATGTCCGTTCCAACCACGATGTTCCGCCTCACTGGCCGCGACTATCCGCCGGCCAAGCTGAGCCAAGCCAGCCTGATCATCATCGATGCGCAGAAGGAATACCTCAGCGGTCCTCTGCAACTGTCGGGCATGGACGAGGCCGTGGCCAACATCGCCCGGTTGCTCGACGCCGCCCGCAAGGCCGGCCGCCCGATCATCCACGTTCGCCACCTCGGTACCGTTGGCGGGCGCTTCGACCCGCAGGGCCCGGCTGGCCAGTTCATTCCGGGCCTTGAGCCGCGCGAAGGTGAAGTCATCATCGAAAAGCGCATGCCCAACGCCTTCAAGAACACCCAACTGCACGACACCCTGCAAGCGCTGGGGCACCTGGACCTGATCGTGTGCGGTTTCATGAGCCACTCCAGTGTCAGCACCACGGTGCGCCGCGCCAAGGACTATGGTTATCGTTGCACCCTGGTGGAAGACGCCTCGGCAACGCGCGACCTCGCGTTGAAGGATCAAGTGATTCCCGCCGCACAGATCCACGCGTGCGAAATGGCCGTGATGGCCGACAACTTCGCCTGTGTCGCCCCTACCGCCAGCCTGATCTGAGCTGACGTTGCGATGACCGCCCGGCAGCCGGGCGGAACCCGAGGGCCGGGCCCAGGTCGAATTCCGGATGTCCACAGAGGAAACTGGAATGAAGCTCAAAGGCAGTTTCGACGCCAAGCGTCTGCGCCCGCGTGAACCGCGTAACTGGGGTGCGCGCATTGCCGCCGGCCTGTCGGCCCTGATCGCCACGCTCGGTGTGCTGCTGGCCATGGCCGGCATCGCCGGGCTGCTCGGCAACTACACCGCCCTGGCCGAACTCAATGCCAACCGCCCGCTGGCCGGCATCCTGGCCGTGGCCGGGCTGTTGCTGCTGTACGTTGGCGTGCGCTTCTGGCGGCGCAGCCGCATTCGCCTGCGCCGTGGGCGCGAACTGAACCTGTCGCCGCACCTGATGAAAAAGCATGATTAGTGGTTTGTGCTGCTGGCCTCTTCGCGGGCTTGCCCGCTCTCACAGGTAAAGCGCCACAGTCAAGGTTTGCACCATCCCTGTGGGAGCGGGCAAGCCCGCGAAGAGGCCGGTACTGACGGCACAGGGTTGATCGCGTAAACTACGCCGCCCACGTGGAGGCACCATGCAAGACGATGATTTTTCCCTGTTCAGCGCTGAAGTGCGCGGCGTCAAGCCGATCAAGCACGACCGCGCCGACGTGGGCAAGCCGAAAACCGACCGCAAGCAGCTGGCCGGCCTGCGCCAGGCGGCGACCATCCGCAGCGGCCAGGCCCTGGTGATCGACGGCCTGTCCGACCAGTTCGTCATCGACGTCGGTGCCGAAGACGAGCTGATGTGGCGCCGCGATGGCGTGCAGGAAAGCCAGATCCGCAAGCTCAAGCTCGGCCAGATCGCCTTCGAGGGCAGCCTCGACCTGCATGGCATGAGCGTGGAAAAGGCCCGTGAAACCCTGTGGGCCTTCATCGCCGAAGCCACGAAGCTGGAAGTGCGCTGCGTGCGGGTGACGCATGGCAAGGCCGCACGCCTGGACGGCAAGCGCCCGATGATCAAGAGCCACGTCAACACCTGGCTGCGCCAGCATCCGCAAGTGCTCGGTTTCACCTCGTGCCAGGCCCGCCATGGCGGCACTGGCGCGGTGTACGTGATGCTCAAGCGAACCATGATGGAAGGCCGCGACGAGTAACGCCGCGCTTGCAGCGCCGCCCGCGCCGCCGTACCCTTCCTTTTTTGCGATTTTTACCCACAGGTAGATACATGTCCCTGGAACAGAACTACACCGAGATCCTCAGCCAACTTGGCGAGGACGTCTCCCGTGAGGGCCTGCTCGACACGCCCAAGCGGGCTGCAAAGGCCATGAAGTACCTTTGCCGCGGTTACGAGCAGACGCTGGAAGAAGTCACCAACGGCGCGCTGTTCACCTCCGACAACAGCGAGATGGTGCTGGTCCGGGACATCGAGCTGTATTCGATGTGCGAACACCACATGCTGCCTTTCATCGGCAAGGCCCATGTGGCCTACCTGCCCAAGGGCAAGGTGCTGGGCCTGTCGAAGGTCGCGCGCATCGTCGACATGTTCGCCCGCCGCCTGCAGATCCAGGAAAACCTCAGCCGCCAGATCGCCGAGGCCGTGCAGCAGGTGACGGGGGCCGCGGGTGTAGCGGTGGTCATCGAAGCCAAGCACATGTGCATGATGATGCGCGGCGTGGAGAAGCAGAATTCGACCATGCTCACGTCGGTGATGCTGGGTGAGTTCCGCGAGAACGCCGCCACCCGCAGCGAGTTCCTCAGCCTGATCAAGTGATCGGCGCATGACCCGAGCCGGCCCCCAGGGGTCGGCTTTTGCATTTCAGGAGTAGCCCATGATCGTCAAAGCCCTGCGGGTCGGCCTCGGCCAGCTCATCGTGTTCGGCGACTGGATCAGCCGCCCGGCCAAGCGCAAGCGTGATGCGGCGGCCCAGGCGCGTGTCGAGCAGGAGGCCAAGGGCCTCGCGCTGTACCAGTTCCATGCCTGCCCGTTCTGTGTGAAGACCCGCCGTACCCTGCACCGCTTGAATGTGCCGGTGGCGTTGCGGGATGCCAAGAACGACGAGGTGCATCGCCAGGCGTTGCTCGAAGGCGGTGGCCGAGTGAAAGTGCCGTGCCTGCGCATCGAAGAAGCGGGCAAGGTGACCTGGATGTATGAGTCCAAGGCGATCATTGCCTACCTGGACAAGCGCTTCGCGTAAAGCGCCTGCGCCGCCCCTGTAGGAGCGGCCTTGCGTCGCGATAGGGCCGCAGAGCGGCCCCAGGATTTCAGCAGCGGTGCCACTATCGCCGGGGCTGCCTTGCAGCCCTTTCGCGACACAAGGCCGCTCCTACAAAAGCAGCGCCGGCTTACTCGACCATCGCCACATGCCGAGGATGGCTGGCCACCCGCTCAAGCCAGGCGCACACCGCCGGGTAATCCGCCAGGTCGAACCCACCCTGATGCGCCACATGGGTGTAGGCATACAACGCCACATCGGCAATCGAATATTGGTCCCCGACCAGGTACGGCGTCATCTGCAACTGCCGCTCCATCACCTTCAACGCCTTGTAACCGCCCTTGTGCAGCTTGCGGTATTCGTCCACGCGCTCGTCCGGCAGCCCCAGGTAGAACTGGATGAACCGCGCCACGGCAATGTACGGCTCATGGCTGTACTGCTCGAAGAACTGCCACTGCAATACCTGAGTCCGCAGATACGGCTCGCTGGGCAAGTACTCGCTGCCGTCGGCCAGGTAGTTGAGGATGGCATTCGATTCCCACAGGCAGGTACCGTCCTCCAGCTTGAGCACCGGCACCTTGCCGTTGGGGTTCATGGCCAGAAACGCTGCGGTTTCGGTCTCGCCCTTGAGGATATCCACCGCTTGCCATTCATACGGGCGGCCAAGCAGGCTGAGCATCAGCTTGACCTTGTAGCAGTTGCCCGACTGGTAGTCGCCATACACCTTGAGCATCGCCCATCCCCTCCCATGCAGTTGTGCAATCGTGCCCAATAGTTGGCGACTGTACGGCTAAAAGCAATGCCTGCTGTATGGCAAAGATCAATGCGGCCCGCGTTAGTCTGAAAAAACTGCTTACACATGGACAAGGACCCAACCCAATGACCGATGCCACCTCCGCACGCCTGCGGCCCCTGGCAGACAGCTCCCCGTCGGCAGTGGTCGCCGGCTTCATCGCCATGCTCACCGGCTACACCAGTTCGCTGGTGCTGATGTTCCAGGCCGGCCAGGCGGCGGGCCTGACCAACGCGCAGATTTCATCGTGGATCTGGGCTTTGTCGATCGGTATGGCGGCATGCAGCATCGGCCTGTCGCTGCGCTATCGCACGCCGATTACCGTGGCCTGGTCGACCCCCGGTGCGGCGTTGTTGATCACCAGCCTTGGCGGGGTGAGCTATGGCGAAGCCATTGGTGCCTACATCACCTGTGCGGTGCTGGTGCTGATCTGCGGCCTGACCGGCAGTTTCGAGCGCCTGGTCAAGCGCATACCGGCGTCGCTGGCCTCGGCGCTGCTGGCCGGGATCTTGTTCAAGATCGGCAGCGAAATCTTCGTTGCCGCCCAGCACCGCACCCTGTTGGTACTGGGCATGTTCTTCAGCTACCTGCTGGTCAAGCGCCTGTCGCCGCGCTACTGCGTGCTGGCCGCACTGCTGGTCGGCACGGCACTGTCCGGTGCCCTCGGCCTGCTGGATTTCAGCGGCTTCAGGCTGGAGGTGGCCACCCCGGTGTGGACCACGCCAAGCTTCTCGCTGGCCGCGACCATCAGCATCGGCATCCCGCTGTTCGTGGTGGCCATGACCTCGCAAAACATGCCTGGCGTGGCCGTGCTGCGTGCCGACGGTTACCAGGTGCCCGCCTCGCCGCTGATTTCGACCACCGGTTTCGCCTCGCTGCTGCTTGCCCCCTTCGGCTCGCACGGGATCAACCTGGCCGCGATCAGCGCGGCGATCTGCACCGGGCCGCATGCCCATGAAGACCCGGGCAAACGCTACACCGCAGCGGTGTGGTGCGGGATTTTCTACGGCATTGCCGGCACCTTCGGCGCCACCCTGGCGGCATTGTTCGCGGCGTTGCCAAAGGAGCTGGTGTTGTCGATTGCGGCGCTGGCGCTGTTCGGATCGATCATGAACGGGTTGACCGTGGCCATGAGCGAGGCCAGGGAGCGGGAAGCGGCGCTGATCACCTTCATGGTGACGGCTTCGGGGTTGACCCTGTTCTCGATCGGCTCGGCGTTCTGGGGGATCGTGGCGGGGGTGTTGACCTTGTTGATCCTCAACCCGCGCAAGGCCTGAAGACCAGCGCACTGCTCTTGTGGGAGCAACGGTCTCGCTCAAAATCTGAAAGGCCTGCGCGGCCCCTGTGGGAGCGGCCTTGTGTCGCGAAAGGGCTGCGCAGCAGCCCCAGAATATCTGCTCTCATGCTGATATTGCCGGGGCTGCTGCGCAGCCCTTTCGCGACACAAGGCCGCTCCCACAAAGGGTCATCACAACCTGCTGAAAACCGGCTCAATGCTGAACCACGTCCTCCAGCAAGCGCTCCATCAGCCCCGTCGGTGTATGTTTGCGCAGCTCATCCGGCGCCACCACGGGAGCCTTGCTGGCCAGAAACGCCTGCAGGCCACGCTGTTCATCCCCCAGCACATAGAAGCGGTCGGGATGATAGAACGCCGTCTCCCTGACCCGCCGGTTGTCGGTGATCAGCTGCTTGTCGAAGAACGCCGCCTCCAGCGGCCGCAGGGTCAGGCCAGCCTGGCCTGGCTGGTTGATTTCCACCAGCACATCGCACGCCCTGGCCCTGGCCAGGTTGGCCTCGTAGGGCAACAACGCATCGACGTGATAGCGGCCCGGGGCCTGGGTGGTGGCGTCTTTCACGATGTGGAAGTCCAGCTCGCAACCCAGCCCGTCCAGCGCCTGCGCCAAGGCCTGCAGGCGCGCAGCGCGGCCTTTGTCGCGGCCCAGGAAGAAGCACAACGGTGAGTGCAGGCCAGCGCAGCGCTTGGCAGTCGGCTGCCGGACGCGTTCAGGGTCGAACGGGAAGAACTGCTCCAGATGGGCCATGCCCAGGCACTCGCACTGCACCGGGTCGTAGCTGTAGATCCGGTCGAACAGCGGCCGCATGCGCTCGACGAAGGCGGCATCGACCAGGTCGCGCACCAGCAGCACCCGCTTGCCGGGAAAGCCCTGCACCACATGCAACTGGCGCCCGCGCTTGAGCTGGCCCTCGTTGCACACCAGCAGGTCACTGGCGGTGGCCCGGTTGGCCCGGCACGCTCGCCTGCCCAGCCACTTCAGCAACGCTGGCACGCCCCCCAGCGCCCGCGCCAGGCGCACACCCCGGCGTACATACGCAGGCAGGCAAAACACGCGCACCGCGTGCGACTGCGCCAACTGCTCGATCATGATCTGCTCGTAACGCGCTTGCCAGCCCAGGAAGTAGACGGTCACGCGGGGTGGCTGCACATGAAGGCCTGAGGCGTGTTACCCAGGATCAACGCCCGGGCCTGGTCGAGGGTGACCTTGGGGATGACTGCATCCGGGATTCTTGAGGTGGCCGACAGGTTGTAGACGGCAAAATGCTCACCGACAACCCGGTCGGCCATCAGCTTCAGCGAGGGCAGGATACGCCGCTCGTAGGATTCATCCAGGTGGCAGCGCGAAACCGACTGGCCCGGTGTCTCGTAGAAGCGCCCCACCGACTGGTCTAGGTCCACGCCCACCAGGAACACCTGGTTGAAGCCCAGGTGACAGGCAATCTGCAGCGCCGCGTAGGCTACCGTGCGCGCATCGAAAAACCCTTGCGACAGGTCCTTGCTGAAGCCCACCGAACGGGAGCGACTGCCCCAGAATACCCGGCTGCGGACCATGTGCGGATCGGGGTTGAACAGCGCGTCATACAGCCCCGAGCGGGCCGCCTTGGCCAGCGCAAAGATCTGCGCCTTGCTTGTTGGCTCCGGCAGTGCCTCGACTTCTTCCGGCCAGATCGCCAGGCGCTGGCTGAGCCGCACCGCCTTTGCGTAAAGCTCGGGCTGCTGGTGCGCAAACCCGGTGTCGGTGCACACATAGAAGTAAGGCCGCGGGCCCTGTTCCGGGAACATCGAGATCGCGCCGTTGAGGGTGATCATCGGCACATCCGCAAAGCGCTGAATGGGGAAGTCCTTTGCGGAGGCCCCAGACGCGACGATGAATACGGGCCCCTCGGCAATACCCCGGCATGCCGCGAAATCCATGATCGAAGCATGCCGGGCGGGCGTGTTGGCGTTGACTCTTTCCACTGCAGCTCCCCACAACTGAGAAGCGCAAGTATAGCCGGTGAATCAGAAACCCGCCTTTACTCAACTTAACGCTAGCGGTCAATGGGTTGCGCGCTGTATCTCGAACGATGATCAGATTGCGGTAGCCCCGCCATCCACCGTCAGGCTGTGCCCGGTGGTGAATGCCGCACCGTCACTGCACAGGTACAGCACTGCACTGGCAATTTCCTCGACCTTGCCGATACGCCCCACCGGATGCATTGCGGCGGCAAATTCAGCCTTGCGCGGGTCTGCTTCATAGGCACGCCGGAACATGTCGGTGTCGATCACCGCCGGGCACACGGCGTTCACCCGGATCCCCTTCTTGGCATATTCGATGGCCGCCGATTTGGTCAGGCCGATCACCGCATGCTTGGACGCGGCGTAGATGCTCATCTTCGGCGCCGCACCCAGGCCCGCCACCGAGGCGGTGTTGACGATCGCCCCACCGCCCTGGGCCAGCAGCAACGGCAGCTGGTACTTCATGCACAACCACACGCCTTTGACATTGACGCCCATGATCGCGTCGAACTCGGCCTCGCTGCCCTCGGCCAGGCGCCCCTGCTCGATCTCGATGCCGGCGTTGTTGTAGGCATAATCCAGCCGTCCGTAAGCCTCGATGATGCGCGAGTGCAATTGCCGAACCTCGGCATCAAGGGTCACGTCACAGGCCACGAACAGCGCCTCGCCACCGGCCTGGCGAATCGACGCCACCGTGGCCTCGCCACCGACCGGGTCGAGGTCGGCCACCACCACCTTCAGGCCTTCGCGGGCGAACGCCAGCGCCGTTGCCCGGCCGATACCTGCCGCACCGCCGGTGACCAGGGCTACCTGGCCGGAAAAGGTCATACTCATCGTCTGCTCCTGAAGGTGATGGATGGGCTCAGAGTCTAGTCAGCCCACCGCCCGGCCGGGCAGCATCATCAGGGCAACGGTTGGGCTACCATGCTTACCAGTGATTTTGCAGACCAACTTGCATCAGCAGGTTAAATTGACCGCTCTGCCCCCATCGCCCACAAGGACCTGCCATGACCCAGACCAACCGCCGCTTCCTGCTTGCCAAACGCCCGGTCGGCGCCGTGCGCCGTGACGACTTCACCTTCGAGACGGTGGCCGCCGCCGCCCCCGCCGATGGCCAGATCCAGGTGCGCAACCTGTACCTGTCGCTGGACCCGGCCATGCGCGGCTGGATGAACGAAGGCAAGTCATACATCCCCCCCGTTGCCCTGGGCCAAGTGATGCGTGCCCTGGGCGTGGGCGAAGTGGTCGCCTCCAGCCACCCGGACTACAAGCCCGGTGACCATGTCAGCGGCGCCCTCGGCGTGCAGGATTACTACACCGGCGAACCCCAGGGCCTGCACAAGATCGACCCCCGCCTTGCCCCACTGCCCCGCTACCTTTCGGCCCTGGGCATGACCGGCATGACTGCCTACTTCGCCCTGCTCGAGGTCGGCCAGCCGAAAGCCGGCGACACCGTGGTCATCTCCGGCGCGGCCGGCGCGGTGGGCAGCATTGTCGGCCAGATTGCCAAGCTCAAGGGCTGCCATGTGGTCGGCATCGCCGGGGGTGCGCAGAAATGCCAGTACCTCAAGGACGAGCTGGGCTTCGACGGCGTGATCGACTACAAGGCCGAGGACGTGCTGGCCGGCCTGAAGCGCGAATGCCCCAAGGGCGTTGATGTTTACTTCGACAACGTCGGCGGCGACATCCTCGACGCCGTGCTCACCCGCATCAACTTCAAGGCGCGCATCGTCATCTGCGGTGCCATCAGCCAGTACAACAACAAGGAAGCCGTCAAAGGCCCGGCCAACTACCTGGCACTGCTGGTGAACCGCGCGCGCATGGAAGGCTTCGTGGTGATGGACCACGTCAAGGACTATGGCAAGGCTGCGCAGGAGATGGCCGGCTGGCTGGCCACGGGCAAGGTCAAGAGCAAGGAGGATGTGGTCGAAGGGCTGGAGACATTCCCCGAGACGCTGCTCAAGCTGTTCAGTGGCGAGAACTTCGGCAAGCTGGTGCTCAAGGTCTGAGATTGGGGTATGCCTGTGCCGGCCAGCTCAAGTGTTGTGGGGGCCCTGTAGGAGCGGGCTTGCCCGCGAAAGGGCCGGCACAGGCAGCACAGATCTTGTAAGATTCCCCTTCGCCACTGAAACCAGTGACAGGGATTTGCAGAGATGACCATGATCAAGATCACCCCCACCATCGAGTGCTCCAACAGCGCCCCGTTCGTTCTTTTCGGCGGCATCAACGTGCTCGAATCCGAAGACCTGGCCCTGACCGCTTGCGCCGAGTACGTCCGGGTTACCGAGAAACTGGGCATCCCTTACGTGTTCAAGGCCAGCTTCGACAAGGCCAACCGTTCCTCGATCCACTCCTACCGTGGCCCAGGCATGGAAGAAGGCCTGCGCATCTTCGAGAAGGTCAAAGCCGAGTTCGGCGTGCCGATCATCACCGACGTGCACGAGATCTACCAGTGCGCACCGGTCGCCGAAGTGGTCGACGTGCTGCAGCTGCCCGCCTTCCTCGCCCGCCAGACCGACCTGGTAGTGGCCCTGGCCAAGACCGGCAAGCCGGTCAACATCAAGAAGCCGCAGTTCCTCAGCCCGTCGCAGATGCAGAACATCGTGCACAAATTCAAGGAAGCCGGTAACGACCAGCTGATCCTGTGCGATCGCGGCACCTGCATGGGCTACGACAACCTGGTCGTGGACATGCTGGGCTTTGGCGTGATGAAGCGTACCTGTGACGACTTGCCGATCATCTTCGACGTGACCCATGCCCTGCAGAACCGCGACCCATCCGGCGCGGCCTCCGGTGGCCGCCGCGAGCAGGTGGTCGACCTGGCTCGTGCTGGCATGGCAACTTGCCTGGCTGGGCTGTTCCTGGAAGCTCACCCGAACCCGGACCAGGCCAAGTGCGACGGCCCGAGCGCCCTGCCGCTGGACAAGCTGGAGCCGTTTTTGGCGCAGATCAAGGCGCTGGATGATCTGATCAAAGGCTTCCAGCCGCTGGTTATTGCCTGATTCGAGAGCAATAAAAAAAGGGCCGACCTGCACTGTGCAGGTCGGCCCTTTTTTTGCGACGCGTATCAGCCGCGGATTTCCGCCACCACGGCTGCCAGCGCCTGGGCCGGGTCTGCCGCCTGGCTGATCGGGCGGCCGATCACCAGGTAGTCGGAGCCGGCGTCCAGCGCCTGGCGCGGAGTGAGGATACGGCGCTGGTCATCCTGGGCGCTGCCCGCAGGGCGAATGCCAGGGGTTACCAGCTGCAGCGCCGGGTGGGCGGCCTTCAGCGCCGGGGCTTCCAGTGCCGAGCACACCAGGCCGTCCATGCCGGCCTTTTCGGCCAGCGCTGCCAGGCGCAGCACCTGCACCTGCGGGTCCACGTCCAGGCCGATGCCGGCCAGGTCCTCACGCTCCATGCTGGTCAGCACGGTCACGCCGATCAGCAGCGGCTGCGCGCCACTGCGCTTGGCCAGCTCTTCGCGGCAGGCGGCCATCATGCGCAGGCCACCGGAGCAGTGCACGTTGACCATCCACACGCCCATCTCGGCAGCGGCCTTGACCGCCATGGCCGTGGTGTTGGGGATGTCGTGGAACTTGAGGTCCAGGAACACCTCGAAGCCCTTCGCGCACAGGGTTTCGACAATGCCCGAAGCGCTGCTGGTGAACAGCTCTTTGCCAACTTTCACCCGGCACAGGGCAGGGTCGAGCTGGTCAGCCAGCTTCAGGGCGGCGTCACGGGTGGGGAAATCCAGGGCGACGATCAGGGGCGTCTGGCAGGCGGACATGGTCGGGGTTCTCTTGGCAAGTCGTAAACGGCGCGCATTGTAAACGAAGTGGCAGTGGCTTTGGGGGCCGCGGGTCAACGGAATTGGCCCGGTAAGGTGCGCCACCTATAATTGAACCAACGCAACCGGCAACTGCTCAATATTTGTACAAGCACTGCCCCATGACGCTGACAGGAGAACACACGATGCCTTGGTATGCCTGGCTGATACTCATCTTAGCCCTTGGCTCGATCGTCGGCGGGCTGATGATGCTGCGCGACACGGCCAAAAAGTTGCCCCTGACCGAGGAGCAACTGCGCAAGGTACATGAACGCAATGCCGAGGCCGATGCCAAGGATGCGCAGGACCGCTGAGCCTGCACTGTTTTCAACCAGCGTCCAGGCGTGTACTGGACGTGTGGGAGCCGCGCTTGCCGGCGATGGGCCGCGAAGCGGCCCCACGATTTCAAGGTTGTTTCATAACTTGCCGGGGCCGCTTCGCAGCCCATCGCCGGCAAGCGCGGCTCCCACCGGGATCGCGCAAATCCTGTAGGAGCGGGCTTGCCCCACGAAAGGGCCAGCCCAGCCACTAGCTATTCCACGGTCAGGTTGGCCCGGTTACGCTCCAGCAAGGCATTGCCGATGCCTTTGATCTCCAGCAACTCATCCACCGAAGCAAACGCACCATGGGCCTCCCGATACGCCACGATCGCCTCGGCCTTGGCCTTGCCTATGCCATTGAGTTCGCGTTGCAAGGTAGGTGCATCGGCCGTGTTCAGGTTGAGCATACCGGCTGGCGCTTGCACCTGGCTGACCACTGGCACCGGCTCCTTGGGTACGGTCGCAGCCCCCGGCGCGGCACTGATGGAAAACGACAGACCGGCGAACAGCGGCAGCAGCAGGTAATTGAGGACGGTATTGCGCATGAAGGGCACTCCTGTGAGTTGGGTTTGAATGCAGCAAGCTCCTTGGCTGCCCTTTCAAACTAGCGGCTCACAGGCCATCGGCCCACAGGGGAATGGTTACCAGATTAGACGTCACCACATGTTGCACGCCCGTTGAGAAAAACCTCCCACAACGGGCGTGCACACTACCTACACCATTAGAAGATCGTATCGCGCAGCACCCGTTGCAGGTATTGCCCATAACCGTTCTTGCACAGCGGCGCGGCCAGCTTCGCCAGCTGCTCGGCGTCGATCCAGCGCTGGCGGTAGGCAACCTCTTCCGGGCAGGCGACCTTCAAGCCCTGGCGGCGCTCGATGGTGGCGATGTAGCCACTGGCTTCGAGCAGCGAGTCATGGGTGCCGGTGTCGAGCCAGGCATAGCCACGCCCCATTACCTCCACCGACAACTGCTCGCGCTCCAGGTAAAGGCGGTTGAGGTCGGTGATCTCCAGCTCGCCCCGCGGCGAGGGCTTGAGCCCCTTGGCCATCTCGATCACATCCTGGTCGTAGAAGTACAACCCGGTCACGGCGTAGTTGGACTTCGGCTGCAGCGGCTTTTCTTCCAGGCTGATGGCCTTGCCGCTGCCGTCGAACTCCACCACGCCGTACCGTTCCGGGTCGGTCACGTGGTAGGCGAACACGCTGGCGCCTTCGCGCCGCCCCATGGCATCCATCAACAACGCCTGGAAGTCGTGGCCATAGTAGATGTTGTCGCCCAGCACCAGCGCCGACAGGTCGTTGCCGATGAAGTCCTCGCCAATGATGAACGCCTGGGCCAGGCCGTCCGGCGACGGCTGCACGGCGTAGGTGATGTTGATGCCCCACTGGTGGCCATCACCCAGCAACTGGGCGAAGCGCGGTGTGTCCTGCGGGGTGGAGATGATCAGGATGTCGCGAATGCCGGCCAGCATCAGCGTGGTCAGCGGGTAGTAGATCATCGGCTTGTCGTACACCGGCAGCAGCTGCTTGGAGATCGCCAGGGTGGCCGGGTGCAGGCGTGTGCCCGAGCCACCGGCCAGAATGATGCCTTTGCGATTGAGCGTGGTCATGTCAGTAGCTTCCGTTCAGACGGGTATGGCGAGTGGTTAGCCATCTTTTTGCCATTACTGGCAAGCCTAGCATTGGCTGCGCGCCGCGTAGTTCTTCTCGACCCATTCGCGGTAGCTGCCCGACTGCACCGCCGCCACCCAGTCGGCGTTGGCCAGGTACCATTGCACGGTCTTGCGAATACCGGTTTCAAAGGTTTCAGCCGGCTTCCAGCCCAGTTCGCGTTCAAGCTTGCGGGCATCGATGGCGTAGCGGCGGTCGTGGCCCGGCCGGTCGGTGACGTAGGTGATCTGTTCGGCGTAGGGCTGGCCGCCCGCCTTGGGGCTCAATTCGTCCAGCAAGGCGCATACGCGCCTGACGATCTCCAGGTTCGGCATTTCGTTCCAGCCGCCGACGTTGTACACCTCCCCTACCCGCCCCGCTTCGAGCACCCGGCGGATGGCGCTGCAGTGGTCCTTGACGTACAGCCAGTCGCGGATCTGCTGACCGTCGCCATACACCGGCAGCGCCTTGCCAGCCAGGGCGTTGACGATCATCAGCGGGATCAGTTTTTCCGGGAAATGCAACGGCCCGTAGTTGTTCGAGCAATTGGTGGTCAGCACCGGCAGGCCATAGGTGTGGTGGTAGGCGCGCACCAGGTGGTCACTGGCCGCCTTGCTGGCCGAGTACGGGCTGTTGGGCTGGTACTGATGGGTTTCGGTGAACGCCGGCTCGCCAGCCTTGAGCGAGCCGTAAACCTCATCGGTGGACACATGCAGGAAACGGAACGCCCCGCGCCCCGTTTCGTCCAGGCCCTGCCAATAGCCGCGTACTGCTTCGAGCAGTTGAAAGGTGCCAACCACGTTGGTGTCGACGAACGCCTGCGGGCCGTGGATGGAGCGGTCGACATGCGACTCGGCGGCAAAGTTGAGCACCGCCCGTGGCTGATGCTCGGCCAGCAAGCGCCGCACCAGCGCAGGGTCGCCAATGTCGCCGTGCACGAACACATGCTGGGGGTTGCCTTCCAGGCTGGCCAGGCTCTGCAGGTTGCCCGCGTAGGTGAGCTTGTCGAGGTTGATGATCGTCTCGCCCGACTGGCCTACCCAATCGAGCACGAAATTGGCGCCAATGAACCCGGCTCCGCCGGTAACCAGAATAGTCATGGGTCAGGTCGTTCCCGTACTGGCCAAATGAATGATGGCGATAGTGTAAACGCGATTGCGCCGGCCTCAAGCGTTCTGGCGCGCTTCCCCCTGTTGTGACGCCTGGCATACCGGGAACGGGCCAAATCCGACATACGGCACATTGCCTTCATTACCATCCTTAAAAGGCTAGATGAAACACGATCAACGGCGAAAATAGCTTCTTGAACGGTAGGAACTTTCCGATTGTTTCGTGGTACATCCTTGACGCTTATGCCTTCTCGCGCTTAACCTCGCGTGCCTTAGAACATGGAAGTCTCCGGAACATCCCCAGGCAAAATGCCGCTGGGCTCGGGCCTTTCCTGAAGATGAATTCCGGCGTGCCTTGGCGCGCTGCTTTGCTTTGCGGTTACCATCTTGAAGCCTCGTTCCTCCCTCCAGATCCAGAAATCGGTCATCTTTGCCCTCGTTTTGCGTGAAGCCCGCTCCCGTTTCGGCGACCGCCGCATGGGTGCCGTGTGGCTGTTGCTTGAACCGATCTGCCACCTGCTCATCTTCTCTCTGCTGTTTGGCATGCTGCGCGGTCGTACCGTGTCTGGCGTCGAATACCCCGTCTTCATCCTTGTTGGCATGGCGCCGTTCCTGCTTTACCGCAACACCGCCCTGCGCCTGATGGACAGCCTGCGCGAGAACCGCTCGCTATTCGGCTACAAACAGATCAAGCCCCTCGACACCTATGTCGCCCGGGTACTGGTCGAAACCTGCATCGCCACCACCGTGTACGCCATCATCGTGTTCGGCTTCGCCTGGTACGGCTTCGATATGTCGGTGCACAGCCCCCTGCAATGGGTCGCAACCCTGGGGCTGGGCCTGCTGTTCGCCTTCGGCCTGGGCATGCTGCTGGCCCTGGTCACCCATGCCCTGCCAAGCCTGAAGATCGTCATCCGCATGGCGTTCTTCCCGCTGTATTTCATCTCGGGCGTGCTGATCCCTGCTTCCTACCTGCCACCGGCGATGATGCCGGTGCTGCTGCTCAACCCCTTCCTGCACATCCTCGAACTGATCCGCGCCGAGGTGCTGCCGCACTACATCCCGGTCGATGGCGTGTCCGTCACCTACGTCATCAGCTTCACCATGGTTTTGCTGTTCCTGTCCCTTGGTGCCTACCGCGCCCGCAGGATGCACCTGATTTCCACCAAGAACGGTTAAGTACAGGCCACACGTGTTCGAGCTCAGAAACGTCACCAAGTCGTACCTCACGCCCAATGGCCGGCGGTATGTCTTCCGCAACCTGTCGCTGGCCATCCCGCCCGGCAAGAACATCGGCCTGATCGGCCGCAACGGCGCCGGCAAGTCGACCCTGATGCGCCTGCTGGGCGGTGCCGACGTGCCCGACTCCGGCACCATCGTCACCGACCGCAGCATCTCGTGGCCGGTGGGTTTGACCGGTGGCTTCCAGGGCAGCATGAGCGGGCGCGACAACATCAAGTTCGTCTGCCGCATCTACGGTGCCACCGGCGAAGCCATGCGCGAGAAGATCCGCTACGTGCAGGAATTCGCCGAAATCGGCGACTGGATCGACGAGCCGATCAAGACCTATTCCTCGGGCATGCGCTCGCGCGTGGCCTTTGGCCTGAGCATGGCGTTCGACTTCGACTACTACCTGATCGACGAAGTCATGTCGGTGGGCGACGCCCAGTTCAAGCGCAAGTGCGCCGACGTATTCAAGGAAAAGCTGCAGAAATCCAACGTGGTGCTGGTTTCCCACTCCATGCCGGAAATCGAAAAGCTCTGCGACGTGGTGCTGCTGGTGCGCGATGGCGGCATCCAGGTGTACGACGACGTCGCCGAAGGCATCCAGGCCTACAACAGCTGATCACCCTCTTCCAATTAAGCAGCACCGTTCGACATCAAGGATGCATCCAACTATGAGCAGTACGGGTAACAAGAAGGGCTGGCGCCTGGCGTTGGCCATGGTGGTCCTGCCAATGATCCTGGCCGGCGTGTACTACGGCGTGTTCGCCATCGACCGCTATGTCAGCTCCGCCCAGGTGGTGGTGCGCCAGGACGGCAACAACCAGGGCGCCCAGGTGCCCGGCCTGGCCACCCTGCTGACCGGCGCCAACCCCGCTTCGCGCGAAGAAACCCTGTACCTGCGCGAATACATCACCTCGATGGACATGATGCTGCTGCTGGAAAGCAAAGTGCACTGGATCGAGCAGTACGCCGCCCAGCGTGGCGACGTGTTCTTCTGGCTCGACAAAGACGCCCCGCGCGAAGACCTGCTGGAGTACTACCAGCGCATGGTCTCGGCCCACTACGACGAAACCACCGGCCTGCTGCGGGTGGAAGTGCAGGCCTTCACCCCTGAGCTGTCCGAGCAGATGCTGCGGGTGATCCTTCAGGCCAGCGAGCACTTCGTCAACGAAGTGAGCCACAACATCGCCCGCGAGCAGATGAAGTTCGCCCAGGGCGAGCTGGAAACCGCGCGCCTGAACTACGGCAAGCGCAAGACCCAGCTGCTGACCTTCCAGAACGACAACAAGGTACTGGACGGCGGCAACACCGCGCAGAGCCGCGCCACCATCATTGCCGACCTGGAAAGCCAGTACACCAAGGAACAGGCCGCCCTGACCGAAATGTCCTTCAAGCTACGCGGCGATGCCCCACAGGTACGCCAGCAGAAGCAGAAAGTCGAAGCCATCACCCAGCAGCTGGCCAAAGAAAAGCGCCTGCTGGTGTCGTCGCCACAAGGCTCGCAGCTGAACGTGGTTGCCTCGCGCTACCAGCAGCTGATGCTGGACGCCGGCATTGCCGAAGAAACCTACAAGACTGCCGTCGCCGCGCTGGACAATGCCCGCATCGAAGCGAGCAAGAAGATCCGCACTCTGGTGACCGTAGTCAGCCCCAACACCCCGCAACTCGCCCTTTACCCGGAGCGACTGTACAACCTGGCGACCATTCTGCTTGGCCTGCTGATGGTGTACGGCATCACCCGCTTCATTCTGGCTTCGATCGAGGATCACCGTGATTAACTCCCTGGCTGTTTCCAAGCGCTTCAACCTGAAACTGGCAGCACTTGCCCTGGCGACCCTGGGCCTGGCCGGTTGCGGCGGCACCCTGTCGGGCGCTGGCCCTTACAAGGGCACGATCGAGAGCAAGAACGAGGCGTACAACCTCGTCGATATCAATGCGAGCAACATTGCGCCGTACATGTTTGGTGCAGCGCGCCCTGCCCTGGCCAGCGTTACCAAGCCAGTGTCGGCGGAAGTGCGGTTGGCGGCGGGTGATGTGCTTAACGTGCTGATTGCTGATACCGCGCCGGAAGGCTCGGCACTGTTCGCGCCGCTGGCTACCGGCGGCACGATGCTCAAATCGCGCGTCGATTCGCAGGGCATGATTTCGCTGCCATATGTCGGTCGCGAGTTTGTGGCTGGCATGACTCTGAACCAGGTTGAGCAGATGATCCGTCGCAAGCTCAAGGGCATCACTACCGACGTGCAGACTCACGTTGAGCTGGTGGGTGACCTGTCGGGCTCGGTGCTGGTTGCGGGTGCGGTGAAGACGCCGGGGCGCTTCAGCACCCTGCAAGGGCCGCTGACGCTGCTGGATGCCGTGAACCAGGCGGGTGGGCCGGTGCTGGAGCCGCATCTGGTCAATGTGACTGTGCGTACCGGTAGCCAGGTGCAGCAGTTCAACTATGAGGACGTGCTGGCCGGTAACAACATGGTGCTGCGACCGAATTCGGAAGTGGTGCTGGACCGTGCGCGTCAGCGGTTTGTGGCGATGGGGGCTGTGGGTGAGCCTGGGTTGAAAGATTTGCCTAGCCAGAACACTAGCTTGCTGGATGCGTTGGGTAGCGTAGGTGGTTTGCGTGAAGCGAATGCCAACCCGGAGGGTGTGTTTGTGTTCCGCATGGGTGATTCGGCGAATGGGAAGCCGACTGTGTTGCGCCTGAATATGCGTGATCCGGCGGCGATCTTCTATGCGCGGCAGATTGCGGTTAAGCCGGACGACACTATTTATGTGACCAATGCGGCTGTGTATGAATGGCAAAAGGTTATTTCGCCGATTGTGCAGACCATGCTTCTTGGAAGAGCAACTGGCGCCGTCAACTAACTTTTCACATTCCAGGCCGGTGACGAATGAATTGTGCGAATCCGCTCAGGTTCATCACTGGCCTTTGAATTTAATCACATATCAATATTCGCCTTTAGACATGCGGAAGGAATATGCATGAGCTACTCACATAACGATATCACATTAGTTTTCGGCATCCGGGCTCGCGACTACAACCCATGGGTTCTCGAGCGTCTAGCACTGGTAGGCAGCTACTACAATCCTCTGCCTAAGGTAGTTATTGTCGACTTTGGCTCACCTGAAGACCAAAGCGCAAAAATTAAAGAAATTTGCGAGCAGCACGGGTTCGACTATCAATTCGTAGAAGATTATGAGACCTTTTCCCCTGCCATTGCTCGCAACTCGGCAGTTGCTCATGTAAAAACGCCACTTATTTTCTTCAACGACATCGATTGTTTCTGGACATCTGATTTCTTTGCAAAGCTTGCCCACGCAGCCAATATCGAGCAATTAGATCAGTACTGGGATCGCATGCTAAACATGCCGGTCTACCATCTAACTGAAGAAGCAACCACCGACATCGCTCAAGGTTATGTTCCTGAGCAAGAAGCCAATGCACTGATGTCTCTAAAAATGGAGCAAACTGCACACCGGTCACTTGCATCCTGGAGACGCCAGCACGTCGACTTCGTTGCCCCATATAGCAACGTCTTCCTTATTCGCAAAGACTACTTTGAACACCTTGGCGGGTACAACGAAACATTCCGCGGCCACGGATCAGAAGATTTCGAATTCCTTATCAGATACGCGCTCATCAGCAAATATCTGCCAACACCTGCGCATCTTGACAAAGATTTTTACGGCCCTCTTCGAGACGCCTACTACACAGAGCTTAAAGAATATAAAGGCTACAGAAGACTATTTGAGGTCCTTTCGGCCCCGGCCGAACTCCTTGGCCTGAAAGTCATGCACTTGCATCATGACAAGCCAGCGGTAAGTGACTGGGTTTCCAAAAACGACTGGAAACGTAGTAACTTCAATATTGAGCTTGAGAAAATCATGAAAACTCCGTGGAAAATCCTTGAACAGGATTGGCTTCCGCGAGAAAAAAAACTACTGGTGCTACTGAAGCATAAAGACCAGTATGAATACTTCTTGCCAATGAGATCAGCTGGCTACTCCATCGAGGTGCTGCTTCCAGGCGAGCATATGCCCGAGCGCGTAGTAGATAAAATCGAGAACGGTTATTATGACGCCGTATCGATTTTCAATCCTTACATGAAATCGCACGAAGCCATTCGGCCTTATCATGAACTGGCGAAGAAATGCGGTATCAAAACAATTGTTGTAGAGCGTGGCGCTCTGCCAGGCAGCTGGTACTACGCGCCTGAAGTAGCTTACAACGACTCTGACTACAAGACTCAAGCTTATCTCGACTGGAGCCCCAGCCAAGTCGAAACAGAAGCAACCACTGCACTTATTAGCGAGCTCCAAGGAGGTAGCAGCACCCTTGAAAAGCTTTCTGACTACCAGCCTACTTATGACAAACACTCGCTAGTTTCTGCACTTGCGAAGAAGACCATATTCATCCCTCTTCAATTGCATGATGACATGGCTGTAACTCGCTACACCGAGGGGCACGTCAGCTATAGCGATCATTATGACTCGGTACTGTCAATTTGCGACAAAATTGATCAAGACACTGTCGTATTCATCAAGCCGCATCCACTTTCAGCCTATAAACTTGAGTTCCCGCAAAACAACGTAATTGTTTGCGATCACTCCGACAACATCCACGCACTTATTGACTTGAGCGACGCTGTAATCTGCTACAACAGCGGTGTAGGACTTCTCAGTCTAGTTCACGGCAAAGAGACCTACACCGTTGGCAACTCTTTCTATAGCCACTCATCAGGACTCGCCAAGAAAGCTGCAGATCTTGATGAGGCACTAAAAGCCATCCACGATGAGAGCGCGGAAAAAGTATCGCCCGCTGCCGTATTCCAATTTGTCGGCTGGCTTGCACACAGAAAGTACTCTTATTTCCTCGCCGACTCTGTTGTTAGAGACTTTGGAGACAGGAAATCTCACGCATACAAAAATATCTTGCCTAAACGTCTTAATATTGATGACTTCCACATCAACGTTACGCCATCCAAGCAAGATCGCACCTATTTCAAGAGCTCTTATCTCGCAGCGAAGTACAATATTTATCACAAGAGCGCATCAAATCCAGCTGCCACCCCAGCAGATGTCGCCGAGCCGAAACTGGCACCTGTGTTAACTAAAAAGCCAGCAGCCGACACCCCCGTTAAAGATCACGCTCTGACGAACAGCAAGGAATATAAGAAGTATAAGCTTAACAAAAAGCTCCGTACCACTCCTTATAACTACTTCAAGGATGCCAAGAAGCCGATGACCAGAAGCCTGCGATTCCTTTTCATTGAAAAGTATCACGGACCTCTGTTCCGCTTCGGCCTTAAACTGTTGGTACGCCCAGTTAAAGAGCCAGAAATCCTAGCTACCAAATAAGTCACAAACCCGCAGTCATTCGGGCATCAGCCAAGATGCCCGAATAGTCTACAGCTGGCTCATAGATAGACAACGGAAACTTAACTTTCTTTGGCTAATGCTTTAACTTCCCTGCTTAGCCAGCTAGGCATGCCCCTAGAATTTCCCGAGTAAGAACATTGAAAATAACCCCAACTATTGAGTGCTCCAACAGCGCCCCGTTCGTCCTCTTCGGCGGCATCAACGTGCTCGAATCCGAGGACCTGGCCCTGACCGCTTGCGCCGAGTACGTCCGGGTTACCGAGAAACTGGGCATCCCTTACGTGTTCAAGGCCAGCTTCGACAAGGCCAACCGTTCCTCGATCCACTCCTACCGTGGCCCAGGCATGGAAGAAGGCCTGCGCATCTTCGAGAAGGTCAAAGCCGAGTTCGGCGTGCCGATCATCACCGACGTGCACGAAATCTACCAGTGCGCACCGGTCGCCGAAGTGGTCGACGTGCTGCAGCTGCCCGCCTTCCTCGCCCGCCAGACCGACCTGGTGGTGGCCCTGGCCAAGACCGGCAAGCCGGTGAACATCAAGAAGCCGCAGTTCCTCAGCCCGTCGCAGATGCAGAACATCGTGCACAAGTTCAAGGAAGCCGGTAACGACCAGCTGATCCTGTGCGACCGCGGCACCTGCATGGGCTACGACAACCTGGTGGTCGACATGCTCGGCTTCGGCGTGATGAAGCGCACCTGTGACGACTTGCCGATCATCTTCGACGTGACCCATGCCCTGCAGAATCGCGACCCGTCCGGCGCGGCCTCCGGTGGCCGCCGCGAGCAGGTGGTCGACCTCGCCCGTGCCGGCATGGCAACTGGCCTGGCTGGCCTGTTCCTGGAAGCTCACCCGAACCCGAACCAGGCCAAGTGCGACGGCCCGAGCGCCCTGCCGCTGGACAAGCTGGAGCCGTTCCTGGCGCAGATCCAGGCACTGGATGACCTGATCAAAGGCTTCCAGCCGCTGGTGATTTCGTAAGCCCTCGGCAACAAGGACTACAAGCATGGCAACTTCTGAACAACGGGTCGCGATCGTCATTCCGGCCCGCTACGGCTCCACCCGCCTGCCGGGCAAGCCGCTGGCCGATATCGCTGGCAAACCGATGGTGCAGCACGTTTACGAACGCGCCCTGCAGGTTGCCAATGCACAAGTCGTGGTCATCGCCACTGACGACGAACGCGTTGCCGAGGCCGTGCGTGGTTTTGGTGGCAAGTGCGTGATGACTTCGCCGGACCACCCTTCCGGCACCGACCGCCTGGCTGAAGTGATGGCCCAGGTTGAAGCGGACATCTACATCAACCTGCAAGGCGACGAGCCGCTGGTGCGCCCAAGCGATATCGAAGCCTTGGCTGCCGGCATGCTGGCCGATGCCAGCGTAAGTGTAGGCACCCTGTGCCACCCCATCGACGCGCACGAAGCGACCAACCCGAACACCGTCAAAGTGGTGCTGGCGGGCAATGGCAATGCACTGTACTTCAGCCGCTCGCCTATCCCCTACCCGCGTGACAGTGAAGCGGCGACCTACCTCAAGCACGTTGGCGTCTATGCCTATCGCCGTGCAGTGCTGGCTGAGTACTCCAGCCTGCCGCAGCCAATGATGGAACACGCCGAGAAACTTGAGCAGCTGCGCTTGATGGCTGTCGGTTACTGCATTCGGGCCTATGTCGTCGAACCGACCGGCCCCGGTGTGGATACACCAGAGTGCCTTGAACAGGTACGCGCCCTGATGACGGGCCAAGCGCCGATGCCCAAGCCAACGCTTGCGGATATCCGACTGGTGATCACCGATGTGGATGGCGTGCTGACCGATGGCGGCATCTACTACGACGCGACCGGCGAATGCCTCAAGCGCTTCCATGTGCGCGACGGCATGGGCATGCGTTTGCTGGAAGAGAATGGTGTTCGGGTAGCGGTGCTGTCCGGGCGTGATTCGGCGACACTGCGCAAGCGGGTGGCAGACCTGGGAGTGACGCTGTGCCAGTTCGGCGTGAAGGACAAGCTCGCGGCCTGTAACCAGCTGATGGCTGAGGCTGGGGTGACTGCAGAGCAAACCGCCTGCATCGGGGACGATTGCATCGACCTGCCGGCCTTCGCGGCTTGCGGGATGGCGTTTGCGGTGGCTGATGCGCCGATTTACGTCAAAGCGGCGGCTACTCAGACGCTGAATGCGGCGGGGGGTACCGGTGCGTTCCGTGAGGTGGCTGATGCCATTCTGTTTGCGCAAGGCAAAGGGGCAGTACTGGGCAGTGCTGCGGGTTATGCGAAAGTGATGGCGAAGATGGCTCAGTGATCGCTAGCCGATTCGCAACAGCATAATCAGTACCCGAACCGGCCAGGGGCATCGCCTGCTCCTGGCCGCATGCCTTTCCTGACGAGCCATTCAGCTGCGGGGAAATTGAGGCCGCTCGAACAGCACCTGTCTGACTTACGAAAATACGTAACTTCCCACAGCCCTACGAAACATGCCCCTCAGGCTTACAGCCTTTGCCATCTCTCAGAGCAAATTTCCTACTTCATGCTGGGGTGGAAATCCTACACTCATGAATGACAAACTGCGGCAGCCGGCATAGGGCAACCGGGTGCCTAAGCAAAATCTACTGGAGATTCCATGATCGACTTCGACAAAGCCATAAGTGTCGCCGAGGCCAATGTCAAAAAACTCGTGAAAACCGCGACCAACCTCGAGGTGGAAGGCGCGCTCATTTCCTCGGATGGAAAGCTCTACGAGGTGACATTCAGCTACGACAGGCTCAGCCCCGATGCTGACGCGCTGCCAGACGGCACGCCCAATACCTTCAAGACACTCGCCAACTTGCTGAGCAAACGCAGAGAGTACAAGGTCTTTCTCATTGACAGCGAAACAGGTGAGTTCAAAGGCTTCAAAAGCCAGAAAGAGGCCTGAGTTTGAAAAAATCGAAATTGATAATAGACACCAACTTGTTACTTCTGCTTATCGTTGGCTCCATCGAAAATGGAAGGCATATAAAAAGCTCGAACCGCCTCAAAGCCTTTAAAGAAAGTGACTATCAAAATGTTCTTAATGTCATGCAGCAGTATCGAGCGGTCTACATCACGCCGTACATCGCAACTGAAATCTCAAACCTTATCGACCTCACTGGCTATGTGTATGAGCGCGCACTCGAAGTCGCCAGAGCGTTTTTCAGGATTTTTGAAAAGATAAATTCCGACATCGAAGAGGACAGTGCACCCGCCCTCTTCCTCCGCTATGGCATCACCGACACGTCATTGGTAAAGCTGGCCGGCGAATACACCATCCTTACAAATGACGCTCGATTGCTACCGCCACTGTACGAGGCCTGCCCAGAAAACGTACTGCCTTACGAACTGGTCAAGGCCGCTCGCGCCCTGTGAGCATAAACAGCCGCCTGCAACAGCTGGGACAACCAGCAGCGTGTTGACACTGCTGGCCTGAGTGTCAGTCGAAGATTTCGACCACACCCACTACAGCTCCCTCTGCATCCGTCACCGCCAACGCCCGGATCTTGTTATCCAGCATGTACGTCTCAGCCTCGGACAGCTGTGCATCTTCCTGAATGGTATGCGGGTTGGCCGTCATGAACTTGGCAACGGTCTCATGCACGATGCCTTCATCCTCCAGCAGCGCCCGGCGCACGTCGCCGTCGGTGACGATGCCGACCAGCTTGTCGTTGTCCATCACCACGGTCAGGCCAAGGCGGCTGCGGGTCATGATCAGCAGGCAGTCGTGGAAATGAGTATCCAAGGAAACAACCGGTGCCGGCGAGTGCATCACGTCACGCACACGGGTCAGCAGCTTGCGGCCCAGGCTGCCGCCGGGGTGGTAGCGGGCGAAGTCCATCGGCTTGAACTGGATGGCTTCGATCAGGGCCACGGCCAGGGCGTCGCCCATGGCCATGGTGGCCAGGGTCGACGTGGTTGGGGCCAGGTTGTTCGGGCAGACCTCGCGCTCGACCGAAATGTCCAGCCAGATGTCGGCGTGCTTGGCCAGGGTCGACTTGCCGTTGCCGGTCATGGCGATGATCTTGTTGCCGAACGACTTCAGGCTTGGGATCAGCTTGATCAGCTCTTCGGTTTCGCCGCTGTAGCTGATGAGGATCAGCACGTCGATCGGCTTGAGCATGCCCAGGTCGCCGTGGAAGGCTTCGGCGGGGTGCAGGAAGAAGCTTGGGGTGCCGGTGGAGGCGAAGGTGGCGACCATCTTTTGGCCGATCAGGCCGGATTTGCCCATGCCGCACACCACGGTGCGGCCCTTGCAGCCGAGAATCAGTTCTACAGCGCTCTGGAATTCGCCATCGAGGCGGTCGGCCAGTTGGGTGACGGCTTGGGCCTGGGCGATGAGGGCTTCTTTGGCGATGTCGAGGTGGTTCATTTTCGTCCCTGAAGACTGCAGTTAATGCGAAGCGGCGAATGGTAAGGTTTTTGTCATGTGAAGCAAAGCGTTGCGGCGGGGTTTGGCGGGAAAGTGACTGGGGGGTTCTGAATGGCATGGTCCTACTTCGGATTCAGACGCTTCCTACAAGTTGGGGCTGGAGATCATGGAGCTGGGAAAATATCCTACGCACTCTGTCGGCAGGCGTCTGATTGTGGCTGGGAAGTTTGCACCTTAGGCTTTCCGGGTCGCTGATTCTCAGCGGCCGGGTGTGGAAACCCGTATAAGCATTTTTGGATTCTGTCGTTAATGGCGGCTGTACGCGGGAGGCCACGTGCCTACCGAGTTTTCCTGAATGCACTCGGGTTTCCACCCTGCGTACCGCCGCCACCCTTCCTGTGGAACGGAAAGGTGGTGTGCCATAAGCGTTCAGGATAAATCATGAAAAAAATCGTACCCGATCCACCCCACTCTCTCGATCTGCCACTCGATCGGACCTTTTCCAGAGCCATCAGCGACAACCTTGTTCCCAAGGAATATGTGCTGCTGAATATTTCCAACTACCTGATGTTTGCCTATAGCGATAGTCGCCAAGCCCTCGAGCGGATCGAGGATGAAGAGACGCGCCAGCTTCTGCTGCATGGGTTGCGGGCGATACAGATTGCCTGGGGGCAGTCGGAAGCGCTTGGGGCGGCCATGGAGCGAACGGCGCCGGGGCAGTAAGGGTCGAGTTGAACTGCATCAGGGCCACAGGGGGCCTGCCTGGAGATTGGGTGAAGGCTGCCATGGGCCTGCCACAACAGCTTCAGCGCCTGTGAGATCGAGCGCCGCCCGCGCGGCGCATCCCGGGCAAGCCCGCTCCTACAGTTTGTTTCGGGCCAGTCATTCCTGTGTGGTCACCACTGCTCGCTTTGGGGCATGCCTGGGGATTGCATGAGGGCTACAAGGTGCAGGGCTGGAGATCGGGTCGAGGCAACAGAATGCAGCATGTCCTTTCAGAGGCTGGTGGCATCGGTTGCAACCAGACCCAGCAGATAATCGTATTTCTCGCGCAACAAGGGCATGCGCTCGCGTTCGCGGTACTCGTCCAGCGTCTCCGGGCGCAGGCAGTGGAACAAGGCGGTCAGCAAGAACACATAGCGCATGTTGCGCAGCGCCTGTTCTGTGGCGAAGTGTGGTGGCAATGCTTCGCGGTAGGCGTTGATGAAATCATCTTGCGCGGCCAGGTACATCGCCATGTCCTTGCGCCGGAACAGGCTGCCCAAGTAGGCGCCGCCATCGAAACCGACTCTGCCGACCTTCACCTCGCTCCAGTCGATCAGGTGCAACTGGCCCTTGTCGACGAACAGGTTCTTGCGCAGGTAATCCATGTGGCTGAAGCAGCGCGGGCTGCGGCGTGCTTCGCGGGCCAACTGGCGGGTGAGCGGGATGAACGCTTCGAAGCGCTGCGCCAGGCTAGCAAAACGTGCATCCTCGCGGCCCAGTTGTGCCAGGCCCGGCATGCAGCGGGCGAAATTGAAGCGTGGACGCAGCAGGAACCACGGGCGGAAGAAGTCCATGCTCCACAACAGCGGCGCCTTGGCCAACGGCTGGGCCTGCAGGTGGGCATGGCTGAGCTGTTCCAGCTCGGCGATGCCCAGCGCCAGCTGCCGGGCGATGGCCTGCATGCGTGGCGGCTTGCCGCGCACGAATTCGCTGAAGATCAGGCTTTCCCAGGGGGTTTCGATCACGCCCAGGCAGGCGGGATAACGGAACTGCGTGCTCCCGGCCAGCATGCCTGCTTCGCGGTGAAAACGCGCTTCCTGGCTGCCGAGCAAGGCCACCTTGCGGATCGATTTTTCCACTACCTCAACCGGCTGGCCAGTGCACGGGTCGGTGAAGCGATGGTGGCGCACGTAATTGACGAAAGACGCGTTCGAGGCCAGGTCCTGGCTGCTGATATCCAGCGCCTGACCGGCCCATTGGGGCATCAGTGCGTGCAGGTGCTCGGCGAGAGGGGCCCGTTGCCAGCGGTAGAGCGTCTTGCTCACTGCGGGCGGGCGAGAAGGGGCAGTCATGGCATCCGATCAGGCAGCAGCCGTGTGTCCATCTGTAGCTGTGAAGGGGGTATGCTGCGGCATAGGCGGCTGATGTACAACGAAAAGTTGTTGCAGCGGTGGTGGTTGGGGCATGACAGTGTCCGGGCTGACAGGTGCCTGCCATTACATCTTCAGCGCTCTTGAGATCGAGCGCCGCCCGCGCGGCGCATCGCGACCAAGGTCGCTCCTACATCTGTTTCGGGCCAGTCATTCCTATGCCGCCAACAGGATCCGCGCGCCGATGCCGCTCCACCCGTCTCCAGCCATGCACCAAGGCGGTCCCTGTTGGCTTCACAGGAGGGACTGGCCCGAAACAGATGTAGGAGCGACCTTGGTCGCGATGCGCCGCGCGGGCGGCGCTCGATCTCACAGGCGCTGAAAATGCCATGGCGGGTCCCTTGATGCCCTGGCGCAATCCCCAACCCAACCCAACCTCAGAACGCCATCCCCAGCTTCACCCCATACTCATCCCGCTTCAGCTCGGTGTTGTCCCTCACCAGCGACTGGTCCTCGATCTCATAATTGGACCGAATGTAATAAACCCCCGCCTGAATCGGGAAGTCACCCTGCTGGTTCATCAACAAGGTGATTTCCGCAAAGGGATTGGTGCGATCCTTCATGTCGCCCGAATTATCGTCAAAGCCTTCGACATCCAGATTGACCCGGCCATCGAACATGCGCCGCACCCCCGCCTCCACTCGTACCGTAGACCAATCGAACTGGTGGTTGTAACCCAGCGCCAGCTTGGCAAACGGCGCCTTGTAGGTCAGGTCGGTGTCGAGCCTGTGCGACACCAGCTCGAAACGCTGCCAGGTGTAACCGACCCCCACGATCACATCGGCAAAATTGCGTGCATCCAACGCCATGCGCCAGCCCACGTCCAGGGCGGCCCGGGCATCCTTGAACTTGTAGTCGTCCTGTTCGGCGTACTTGCCCTCCGCGCCAAGCTGGTACACCAGGCCGGACTCGGCCGTCATCTTGTTGCCGTAGCTGGCGAACAGGCCACCTTCCCAGACGTGCTCGCTCTGGGATTGCCTGCCACCGTGGAAATTGAATTCGTCGTAGGCGCCGATCAGGCCAACGACGAAGCGGGGTTCAGTGCTGGGAGCGGCAGTTGCCGCGAGAGGGGTAGCCATCATGGCCAGGATGCAGGTCCGGTGCAGCATTTTGGCTTTGTGCATGCGGTAGGTCTCCATGACATCAATCAATTGACGAACCTGATTACGAGGATAGCGCTGCGCTCAAAGTTCGCTGCCGATTGCCTGCAGGCCCCAAAGTCGAAAGTCCGTCACAAAAATTGACCGACAGACGGTCATTGCCGGCGATTTGATATCAAATCGCCTCTAATCCCCCCGACATTGCTGAAAAACCTCTGATTTCTTTGTAGGAAATTTCTCTAAAAGCAATTTTCCTTATGCGGAATTGTATTAAGATTCGCCGCCTACGAATTCTGGATCCCATAAGGGACCGACCTCCTGACACCTTGTTCTGGTATGGAAGCCCGCTTCTCGTTTATGGATGACGCGTCACACCGCCCGCGCTTGCTGATCCTGTCCAAAGGTGCCCAGCGCATCAGTACCTTGCCTGCCTTGTTGCCCGACTACGCGCTGCACAACGGTGCCGTGCGCGACGTGCCGGGCGCCGACCGAGTGATGGCCTGGGGGCGCAAGCCCAGTGCGCTCAAGGCCATGGCCGAGGCTAGCAAGGCCGGCAAGCCGGTACTGACGCTGGAAGACGGCTTCATCCGTTCGGTGGGGCTGGGGGCCGATGAGCCACCGCTGTCGCTGATCGTCGACGACGTCGGGGTGTATTACGACGCCAGCCAGCCGTCACGGCTCGAGCAACTGATCGCCACGCCCCTGACTTCCGAACAGGCCGAGCGCGCCGAGGCGCTGCGCAGCCTGTGGCAGCAGCAGCGGGTGTCCAAGTACAACGACGCCCGTATCGAACAGCCGCCCTTGCCGGCGGACTGCGTGCTGGTGGCCGACCAGACCTGCGCCGACGCTTCGTTGCAAGGCGCCGGGGCGGCGGACTTCCAGGCCATGCTCGGAGCAGCCCTGGCGCGCTACCCCCACAGCACCATTCTGCTCAAGGTGCACCCCGACGTGGTCGCCGGGCGCAAGGCCGGCCACTACGATCTGGCCGCGCTGGCGGGCAACCCTCGGGTGCAGGTGCTGGCGCGCAACGTCCACCCGGCCGAGCTGCTGCCGCGCATGCGCGCGGTGTATGTGATGACCTCGCAACTGGGCTTCGATGCCCTGCTGTGGGGCGTGCCGGTGCACACCTGGGGCATGCCGTTCTATGCCGGCTGGGGCCTGACCGACGACCGCCTGCCGGCACCGCCGCGGCGCATGCCGGTCTCGCTGGCGCAGCTGGTGCACGCCAGCCTGGTGGCCTACCCGCGTTATGTGTGCCCCGAGCGCGGTACGCCGTGCACGCCGGAAGTGCTGATCAATTGGCTGGGCCTGCAGCGCCGGCACCGCAGCGTGCTGCCCGGCAACGTGCAGATGCTCGGTTTCAGCCGCTGGAAAGAGCCACTGGCAGATCTGTTTTTCAATGGCGCAGCCATTCGCTTCGTCAAGCCCGAACAACCCCTGACCGGTGATATGCCGGTGGTGTCGTGGGGCTGCAAGCACGACGACCACCTGCTCGACCACCCGCACGCGGTCAACCGCGTGGAAGACGGCTTCCTGCGCTCGGTAGGCCTGGGCGCCGGCAAGGCGCGGCCGCTGTCGTGGGTGGTCGATGACCTGGGCATCTACTACGACGCCACCCGCCCTTCGCGGCTGGAGCGCATTCTCGCCAGCGAAACCTTCACCCCTGAACTGCTGACCCGTGCCCAGGCCCTGCGCCTGGCCATCTGCAGTGCCGGGCTGACCAAGTACAACCTGCCCGGCGCCAGCTGGCAGCGGCCTGCCGAGGCGCGCCAGGTGATCCTGGTCACCGGCCAGGTCGAGGGCGACGCCTCGATCCGCTTCGGCGGCAACCAGATCCGCAGCAACCTGCAACTGCTGCGCGCCGTGCGCGAACACAACCCGCAGGCCTGGGTGCTGTACAAGCCGCACCCGGAAGTGTTGGCCGGTACCCGCGCCCGTGGCGACGATGAGGCACAAACCGTGCATTGGTGCGACGAGGTGATCGGCAACACACCGCTGCAGCAGCTGCTGGAGGTGGTGGACGAGGTGCACGTGCTGACCTCGCAGTCGGGCTTCGAAGCACTACTGCGCGGGGTGCCGGTAACCACCTATGGCCAGCCGTTCTACGCCGGCTGGGGGCTGACCCGCGACAGGGACCTGCAACCCCAGGTGCAGGCACGGCGCAGCCGGCGCCTGAGCCTGGACGAACTGGTGGCGGGCACGCTGCTGCTCTACCCCACTTACGTAAGCCGCATCACCAACCGCTTCACCACCGCAGAACAGACGCTTTACGAACTACAGCATTGGCATGCGTTACCGCAGCAGCAAGGAGCTACTTCCCGATGGCAGGACTTGAAACGACGCTTGAGCGGTTTGTTGGGGATCAAGCGCCCCAACAACTGAATGCACGGGCGACACGTGGTCCGCTGCTGCGTATTCCCACCCATAACTTCCTGTTCCTGCAAGGGGTCAGCTCGCCGTTCTTCAACCGGCTGGCCACGGCCTTGCGCGGTATTGGCCAGCGCGTGCACAGCGTGCGCTACAACGTCGGCGATGCGCTGTATGGCGCCAATGGCGGCTACCTGAACTGCCCGCACAAGGCCGAGGACAGCGAAGCCTGGTATGCCCAGGTGCTGCGCCAGCTCGACATCACCGACCTGGTGCTGTTCGGCGACTGCCGCCCGGTGCATCGCCCGGCGGTGAAGCTGGCGCGGCTGTATGGCGTGCGCGTGCATGTGTTCGAAGAGGGTTACTTCCGGCCCTACTGGGTGACCTTGGAACGCGACGGGGTGAACAACCATTCGCGCCTGCCACGCGACCCGCAGTGGTACCGCGAGGTGGGCAAGCACATCCCGCGCTACCACAACGGCAACGCCTTCAAGCTGTCGTTTGCCGCACGTGCCACCCACGATGTGCTGTACCACGCCGGGGGAGCGCTCAACGCCCTGCTCTACCCGCGCTACCGCACCCATGCGCCGTTCAGCGCGGCAACCGAATATGCCGGGTTCATCCGCCAGGGGCTACGCCTGATGCGCGCCCGCGTGCATGACGATGCGCTGGTGGCGGAAGTGGCCCGCGAGCGGCACCCGACCTTCCTGCTGCCGCTGCAGCTGGACAGCGATGCGCAAATTCGCGACCACTCGCCGTTCCAGAACATGGAGCAGGTGATCGAGCATGTCATCGACTCGTTTTCGCTCAACGCACCGTTCGATGCGCGCCTGCTGATCAAGAACCACCCGCTGACGCCGGGGCTCGTCAACTACCGCAAGGTGGTCGCCAGGCTTGCTGCGCAGTACGGCGTGGAAGACCGCGTGCACTTCATGGAAAGCGGGCACATGCCCACGCTGCTTTCGCACATCGCCGGCATGATCACCGTCAACAGCACCGCCGGGGCTTCGGCGCTGCTGCACCATCGGCCCACCTGCGTGCTGGCCGAGCCGATCTACGCCATGCCGGGCCTTACCCACCAAGGTGGGCTGGACACCTTCTGGCAGCAGCCGGAGGTGCCCGACAACACCTTGTTCCAACGCTTTCGCAATACGGTCATCCACACCACTCAGGTCAACGGCGGGTTCTACACCGGCTGTGGCATGGACATGGCGGTGGCCAACTGCCTGGAAGTGCTGATGGCAAAAACTTCAAGAATCGAACAGTACCTATGAACCGCACCGCTTCGCCCCGCTGCATCTTCATCACCGGCGCCACGGGTGGCATTGGTGGCGCCCTGGCGCCGGCCTATGCCGCGCCGGGCGTGACCCTGATCCTGCAAGGCCGGCGCCAGGACCGGCTGGAGGAAATGGCCGCACAATGCCGCGCCCTGGGTGCCGACGTGCTGCTCGAAGCCATCGACGTGCGTGACCTCGACGCCTTGCGGGCGATGGTGCGCCGGGTCAGCGACGCCCATCAGCCCGACCTGGTGCTGGTCGGCGCCGGCCTGAACACGGCCGTGGGCGCCAATGGCGAGGCCGAATCCTGGCACGACAGCCGCGCCCTGCTGGAGGTCAACGTGATGGCTGCGCTGGCCACCGTCGAAGCGGCGCTGCCGGCCATGCGCAGCCGTGGCCACGGGCAGATCGGGCTGTTCAGCTCGCTGGCCGGCTGGCGCGGGCTGCCGGTGACCCCGACCTACAGCGCCAGCAAGGCGGCGATCCGCGTGTATGGCGAGGCGATCCGTGACTGGCTGGCGCCGGAGGGGGTCAAGGTCAATGTGATCGTGCCGGGTTATGTGGAGTCGAAGATGTGCTTCGAAATGCCCGGGCCCAAGCCGTTTCTGTGGACGGCTGAAAAAGCCGCCAAGCGCATCAAGCGTGGCCTGGCGAAAAACCAGGCGCGCATCAGCTTCCCCTTCCCGCTCAACCTGGGCACCTGGCTGCTGGGGCTGATCCCGCAGTGGCTTTCTTCGATGATCCTGCGTGGGCTGAAGTACAGTGATTGATGTTTCCTTGTTGCCGGTTGCCGTGGTCGGGCTGGGCCTGACCGTCCTGGTCGAACGCCTGCTGGTGCCCCGCCCCGCCCTGAACCGCCCGCTGGATTGCTGGCTGCTGCACGCAGGCTTGTGGTGCGTGGGTTTTGCCGTGCTCTACGGGCTGACCGCGCGGGCGCTGTTCAGTGGCGTGAACCTGTTGTTGCTGTGGCTGCTGATCGTGCTGGTGAGCAATGCCAAGTATCACTCGCTGCGCGAGCCGTTCGTGTGCGCGGACTTCGAGTACTTCAGCGATGCGGTGAAGTTTCCGCGCCTGTACTTGCCGTTCTTCGGGTTTGGCAAGGCGGCGGTGCTGGCGGCCGGCTTCCTCGTTTACCTGTGGGCAGGGTTGAGTTTCGAAGTGCCCAAGGCGCGTGGCGAGGCAGTGCTGCCGTTGGTGCTTGGCCTGGGCCTGCTGCGCTTGGGGCACCGGCAGGTGCGGCCGAGTTTCGATGCCGAACGGGATGTGCTGGGCTGGGGACTGGCGGGCAGTTTGTGGCGCTACTTCTGGGCGGCAAGGGTCAAGGTGGACCGGGATGGGCTGGGGTCTCCGTTCGCTTGGGCGGGTGATGGCGGCTGTGCTGGCCCCATCGCGGGCAAGCCCGCTCCTATAGCGAGCGCGAAACCTGTAGGAGCGGGCTTGCCCGCGATGAGGCCAGCACAGCCAACCCACCTCCCCGACCTGGTCTCTATCCAGAGCGAATCGTTCTTCGACGTGCGCAGCCTGTGGCCCGGCGTGCGCCCTGATGTACTCAGGCAGTTCGACCGCCTGGCCAGCGAATCCCTGGCCCACGGCAAACTGCAGGTCGCCGCCTGGGGCGCCAACACGGTGCGTACCGAGTTCGCCTACCTCACCGGCATCCCGGCCGAACGCCTCGGTGTGCACCGCTTCAACCCGTACCGCGTGCTGGCCCGCCAGGGCTTGCCAAGCATCGCCGCGCACATGAAGGCCTTGGGCTACCGCACCGTCTGCATCCACCCCTACGACGGCAGCTTCTATGGCCGCGACAAGGTGCTGCCGGCGCTGGGCTTCGATGAGTTCATCGACGTGCGCGCCTTCGAGCCGTCGCAGAAGGCCGGCCCGTTCATCGGCGACTGCGCCGTGGCAGAAAAGATCCGCGTGCTGCTGCAAGACCCGATGCGCAAGCAACCGCTGTTCATCCATGCCATCACCATGGAAAACCACGGCCCGCTGCACCTTGAAAGCGTCACCGACGCCGAGCTGCCCAGCTGGTTCGACCGCCCGTTGCAAGCGGGCATGAAAGACCTGGCACCCTACCTGCGCCACATCGGCAACGCCGACCGCATGCTCGGCATGTTGCGCGATACCTTGCAGGGCCTGCCCGGCGAAGCCTTGCTGTGCTTCTTTGGTGACCATGTGCCGATCCTGCCCGAGGTGTACCAGGCCATCGGCGCCCCGGCCGGCGATACCGACTACCTGATCTGGTCCAACCGCCGTCAGCCGGGCAGCCAGGCCGCCCCGATCCGCGTCGAAGCGTTGTCCAGCGCGGTGCTGGCCGAGGCCCTCGCGGCCAACGCCAGCAAGCCGGCGTGCAAAGCCGCCGCCGGGGTAGCCTGACACCGTGCTGCGCATCGTCCTGGGATCGGACCTGGCACCGGAGCGTGCCGCAGACCCGGCCCTGGCGCACCTGCTGAGCCAGGGCCGCGGCTCGCTGGCGTTTCTGCTCGGCGATGCCGCCTGCCGCTATCGCCTGTTGACCACGGGCATTCACTGGGACCGCGTGCTGCTGGCCTTCGACGGCGAGCGGGCGGTGGGCTTCGCGGCATTCAAGCATGCCCGGCGCGGGCCGTTCGCCTTGCGCTGGCGGCCGTTCGTGCGTGAGTTCGGCCTGGTCGCTGGCGGGGTACGCTTCGCCGGTTTCTGCCTGAGCGAATGGCGCGAGTGGCGCTACCCGTTCCTGCTGTACGGGCTGCGCGTGGACAAGCCTGCGCGCAACCAGGGTGTCGGTGCAGCCCTGGTACAGGCCTGCTGCGCGCACGCCGCTGCCCAGGGTTTCGCCCGCATCGAACTGGAAGTGCCACTGGACAACCCACGGGCACGGCGGCTGTACCTGCACAACGGCTTTGCCCTGCGCCGCAAGCGCCTGGTGCCGTTCCCGCCGGTGCGCGGGATGTGGCGGGGGCTGCCATGAACACACCACAGCAGGTGGACCTGCAAGCGCTGGTCGAAGGGCCGGGCTGGGTCGGCATCATGTCGCAGTGGGTGGCCTGGAAGGTCCTGCACTTGCCGCAGTTCCTTGGCCCTGAAGGGCCGCCCTTCTGGCTGTGGCGCCGTGGCAGCCGCAAGCCCAAGGGGCTCAAGGCCATCGCCGGCATCGGCTACAAGCAGTCGTCTGCCCACGCACGGGTGCTGTGCCAGCGCTGGGGGCTGCCCTACATTGCGCTGGAAGACGGCTTCCTGCGTTCCTCATCGCTGGGCATCGAAGGCGACACACCGATGTCGATGGTGGTCGACCCGATCGGCATCCACTACCTGGCCGATCGGCCTTCGCTGCTGGAAAACATCCTGCAGCAGCCCGAAGCCCTGAGCACAGCGGAGCTGGACTGTGCCCGCGAGCTGATCGCGCTGATGCGCAGCAGCGGCATCGGCAAGTACAACAACGCCCCCGACCTGCCCGCCGATGACCCGCTGGGCCGCGAGCGGCCGCTGGTGCTGGTGGTCGACCAGACCGCCGGTGACTATTCGATCCCCGGCGGTGGGCTGTGCGAGGCGGATTACGTGCGCATGCTCGACACCGCCCTGGCGGAAAACCCCGACGCCGATGTGCGGGTGCGCATCC
This sequence comes from Pseudomonas sp. NPDC089996, assembly GCF_044748405.1. Classification (NCBI taxonomy): domain Bacteria; kingdom Pseudomonadati; phylum Pseudomonadota; class Gammaproteobacteria; order Pseudomonadales; family Pseudomonadaceae; genus Pseudomonas; species Pseudomonas sp. NPDC089996. The sequence continues at coordinate 339,835 of NZ_JBIVGA010000007.1, forward strand.
ACCCGGACTGCCTGGGTGGGCAAAAGCCCAGCTGCCTGCTGGCAGCGGCCAAGGCCCGCGGGGTGACCCTGGAGGCGCGGCCGGTGGCGTGGGCATCGTTGGCCAGGCGCGCCAGGCGGGTGTATATCGGCACCAGCCAGGCGGGCCTCGAAGCGCTGATCCAGGGCGTGCCGGTGACCTGCTTCGGGCTGCCGTTCTACGCGGGCTGGGGGCTGACCGACGACCGCATGGCGATCCCCCGCCGCCAGGCACAGCCGGACCTGGTGCAACTGGTGGCAGCGGCCTACGTGCGCTACTGCCGCTATGTCGACCCGCTGACCGGCGCGCTGACCGACGCCCTCACCGTAGCCCGCCAGCTGGCCGGCAAGAAGGCCCGTGACGCAGAGTTCGCCGGGCGCACCACGGTGCTGGGGGTCAAGCGCCACAAGCAGCACAACATTCGCCGCTTCTTTGCCAGCCGTTGGGGGCAGTTGCACTTTGCCGTGGATGCGCCGGGCCTGGTGGCCAAGGTGGCGGCCGAACAAGGGCGGCTGCTGGTCTGGGCCGCGCGCGAGCCGGCACACCTGGCCGAGCAGGCGCGCGCGGCCGGGGTGCCCGTATGGCGGGTCGAGGATGGTTTCATGCGCTCTACCGGGCTGGGCGTGAACAACAGCCCGGCCTTGTCGCTGGTGCTCGACCGTGGCGGCATCCATTACGATGCCCGCTCCGCCAGCGACCTGGAGCACCTGCTGCAACACGGCGAATTCAGCCCCGCCTGCCTGGCCGACGCTGCGCAGCTTCGCGCCAGCATCGTCGCCAACGGCACCAGCAAGTTCAACCTGCGCCAGGGGCCGCTGCCCACGCTGCTGGGCCAGCCAGGCCAACGCCGGGTGCTGGTGGTCGGCCAGGTCGAAGACGACGCCTCGGCCCTGAGCAGCGGCGGCGGCGCGGGTTGCAACCTGCGCCTGCTGCAGCAGGTGCGGGCGAGCCAGCCAGACGCCTGGGTGCTGTACAAGCCGCACCCGGATGTCGAAGCCGGCAAGCGCCAAGGCCAGGTCACTGCCGGGCAACTGGCGGGCCTCGCCGACCAGGTGCTGGGCGGGGTCGACATTGCCACCCTGTATGGCCAGGTCGACGAGCTGCACACGTTGAGTTCCACTGCCGGTTTCGAAGCACTGCTGCGCGGTCTGCCAGTGGTGACCTATGGCACACCGTTCTACGCCGGCTGGGGCCTGACCCAGGATCATCAGCCGTTGCCGCGCCGTACCCGGCGCCTGACCCTGGACCAGTTGGTAGCCGGCGCCTTGATGCGCTATGCGCGCTATGCCGACGTTCAGCAAGCCCTGCCCTGCGATGCCTGGCACGCCCTCGCCTGCCTGAACGCACCCCGCCCGGTGCGCCTGGCCGACCACCCGCGAGTGGCGCCGTTGCTCAACTACACCCGGACCATGCTCGGCTGCGGCCGGGCCCTGGCCCCAGCAAAGGACTAGACCATGCCTGTATCGATCAAGGACATCGGCCGTTACGCCGCGCTACCCTGGCATTGCCTGCAACTGGCCACGCACGCCAAATCGTTCGAGAACAACCCGGTGCTGGGCAGCGCCCGGCTCAATGCCCTGGGCCTGCACGTGCAGCGCCGGCAACTGGCGATGGCCATGGCCGCTTACCGCCGCCAGGCGCTGGCCGCACGCCTGGCGCCGGCCGAGCGCGAGCACTTCGAACAGAACGGTTTCTTCATCCGCGAGAACGCCTTGCCGGCCGCGCAGTTCGCTGCCTTGCGCGCCGAACTGGGGGCACTGCGCAGCACTGGCTGGGAGATGCGCCAGGGCCGCGCCGTCACGCGCCGGGTCAGCCTTGACCAGGACGTGCTGGCGGCCAACCCGGCCAGTGCGGCGTTCGTTGCCGACCGTGGCGTGCGCGACCTGATTGCCTATGCGTCGTCGAATACCGGGGGTATCACCTATCAGTTGCAGTCGATCGTGATCGACGCTGCCAATGCCGACCAGGACCCGCAGACCCGGCTGCACGCCGACACCTTCCACCCCACGGCCAAGGCGTGGTTGTTCCTGGATGATGTGGAAGATGACCAGGGCCCGTTCAGCTATGTGCCGGGCTCGCACCGGCTGACCCCGGAGCGCCTGGCCTGGGAGTATCGGCAGAGCCTGGGTGCGGCGCGCTCGCAGGAGCAGATGCACCGTGAAGGGTCGTTCCGTATCGACGAGCCGGACCTGGCCGCCCTCGGCCTGCCTGCCCCCCGCCGCTTCGCCGTGCCGGCCAACACCCTGGTGGTGGCCGACACCTCCGGCTTCCACGCCCGCTGCGCCAGCCGCCAGGCCAGCCACCGGGTGGAGATCTATGCCAGCCTGCGGCGCAACCCGTTCATCCCGTGGCGCGGTGCGCACCTGTTTGCACTGCCGTGGATTGCCAACCATCACATGCGCTGGGACATCCGGTTGAAGCGCTGGATGGGGTTCGACAAGAAGAGCCATTGGCGGTTTGTGGAACAGTTGAATGCTTATGAGGCGCCGCATATCTGAGGGGTTGGCGGGTGTATGCCTCTGGAGAGTGCCAGGGCTGAGAGGTGCCTGCCTTTAGCTCTTCAGCGCCTGTGAGATCGAGCGCCGCCCGCGCGGCGCATCGCGACCAAGGTCGCTCCTACATCTGTTTCGGGCCAGTCATTCCTGTGCCGCCAACAGGATCCGCCTTGGTGCATGACTGGAGACAGGTGGAGCGGCATCAGCGCCCACCGAAATACATCGTCATGCCAACAAGGCGGTCCCTGTTGGCTTCACAGGAGGGACTGGCCCGAAACAGATGTAGGAGCGACCTTGGTCGCGATGCGCCGCGCGGGCGGCGCTCGGTCTCACAGGCGCTGAAGATCTTGTGTCAGGCACCTGTCAGCCCTGATGCCATTCCCAGACAGGCACCTGCAAGCCCTGATGCAATCCCATGCATCTACAGCCTCAAATCTTGAAACGGATTGACTGCTCATCCACCACAGAAATAGCTAGCCTTCCGATGGCCATGTCTACTCAAGGATGATCGCATGCCCTCTCCCCAAAACTGCTTGCTCCGCCGCGGCCGCTGCTCTGAACCCGGCAGGCTCTATTTACTCACTTCTACCACTGACCAACGCAGGCCTCTGTTCCATGATTTCCATTCTGCCAGGTTGGTGATCAGGCATTTTCGCCAGGCCGACCAGGAAAACGACTGCCAGACCCTTGCATGGGTCGTGATGCCTGACCATGTACATTGGTTGATCGAATTGAAAGAAGTGACGCTGGGCGCCTTGATGCGCCGCTTCAAGTCGCGATCCAGCCATGCATTGCGAAAAGCCGGCGCGCGGGCGTCTCCAGTCTGGCAGAGCGCCTATCACGACCGCGCCTTGCGACGGGATGAAGATGTGGTGAAGGTTGCGCGGTATGTCATTTACAACCCGGTAAGAGCGGGGTTGGTGAACAGGGTAGGTGATTACCCGCACTGGGATGCTGTCTGGTTGTGAGGTGGGTGAGGCTGGCAGGTGCCTGCCACAATATCTTCAGCGCCTGTGAGATCGAGCGCCGCCCGCGCGGCGCTCGATCTCACAGGCGCTAGAAATGGTATGTCAGGCCCCTGTCAGCCCAACCGCACCATCTCCTCAGCCACCACCGCCACGGTATGCCGGATCTGTTCCTCGGTATGCTCACACGACACAAAAAACCGCACCCGCGCCGACTGCTCGGGCACTGCGGGGTAGAGGATCGGCTGGGCATTGATCCCGCGTTCGAACAGGGCACCGGACAACCGCCCGGCCTTGAACGAACTGCCGGTAATAACCGGAATCACCGCCAACCCCGTGCTGGTCGCCGTGTCCAGCCCGGCCTCGCGCGCCAGGCGCAGGAACAGCTCGCCACGTGCCTGCACCTGGGCGACCCGTTCGCGGTCCCCCGCCAGCAACTTCAGCGCTGCCAGCGCCGAGGCCGTGACCGCAGGCGGCATGCCCACGCTGTACAGAAACCCGGGCGCCAGAAACTTCAGGTGCTCGACCAGTGCCGTACTGCCACAGATGTACCCGCCGCAGCTGGACAGGGTCTTGCTCAGCGTCCCCATCCAGATATCGACATCATCACCCGCCAGGCCAAAGTGCTCGCGAATGCCCTTGCCGGTCGCGCCCATCACACCCAGCGAGTGGGCTTCGTCGACCATCAGGAACACCTTGTGCTTGCGCTTTAGCTCGACGAAGCGCGGCAGCTCCGGGTAGTCGCCATCCATGCTGTAGATGCCCTCCACCACCACCAGCACCCGCTCGAAATGCTGGCGCTGCTCGCCCAGCAGGCGGTCGAGCGCCTGCCAGTCGTTGTGCGGGAAACTCAGGCGGCGCGCGCCGGACAACTGAATGCCCTGCAGCACGCTGTTGTGGATCAGTTCGTCATGCACCACCAGGTCGCGCGGGCCGAACAGGTAACCGATGGTGGTGACGTTGGTGGCATGGCCGCTGACCATGACCACGGCATCATCCACCTCGTACAGGCTGGCCAGCTCACGCTCGAGCTCGCGGTGCAGCGGGCGGTCGCCCGAGACCGGGCGGCTGGCCGACACCGAGGTGCCGTAGCGGTCGATGGCCGCCTTGGCCGCCTCGGCCACCGCCGGGTGGCCGGAATACCCCAGGTAGTTGTAACTGGCGAAGTTCAGGTACTCGCGCTCGCCAATGCGGGTCTCGGCACCGGCAGTGCCTTCGTGCAGGCGGAAGAACGGGTTGCTCAAGCCCAGGCGCACGGCGCCCTGCTGCATCACCCGCAACTGCTGGTAACCCGGATGCTGGTCGAAGCGGTAGAACGCTTCTGGCACCTTCAGCGCAGCCTGCTGCGCCTGCTCCAACGTCGCACCTTCGGCGCTTGCGCCGCCCTCGCTGCGCCGGCGCGCAAGCGCTTGCTGGATCAGACGTTGCTTGGTGTCGCCACCGAGGCCGGTGGGGGTTCTGGCTGTCATCTAGGGCGGCTCTTAATCAATCAGACGGTTAGGTGCCACGCTGGCATCGGCCAGCTCTGCATTCAGCTCAGCCACCTGCTCGGCGCTGAGTTCGCTGCCGTGACGGGCCAGCACGTTCTGCGCCAGCTGCGCGTCGCCGCTGCCGGCTTCGCCGCGCAGCAGCTGCAGCAGGCGCACGCTGAGCTTGTCGATGCTTGAGCTTTCACTCAGCTCCATCACTGGCAGGCGGATGCCGAAGCGCTCTTCCAGGGCAACCACCAGTTCCACGCTCATCAACGAGTCCAGGCCCAGCTCCTGCAAAGGGCGCTGGCTGTCCAGGCGCGCTGGCGGCAGGCGCAGGATTTCGCACACCTCATGCTTGAGCATCTCGGCAAAGCGCTCCAGCAGCTCGGCGTCGTCAAGCTCGGCGAGCATGCGCTGGATATCTTCACCGTCGTTGTCATCGTCCTGTTCGCCGCCGTGAGCGCGGGCCAGCTCGATGAAGCGCGGGGTGCTGGCGGTAGGCAGGAAGCGCGACAGCGCCTTGAAATCCAGCTCCAGCACGCCATGGCCGTTGTCACCGTCGAGCAGCATGGCTTCGAGCTGCGCCAGGGCCGCCTCGGCACGCAGCGCGGCACCGCCCATGCGGCTTTGCAGGGCGTCCTTGATCTGGCTGTTGCGGGCCAGGAAGCCGACATCATCAATAGCCCCCCAGAGCACGGCAGTAGCGGCCAGGCCCTGGGCCCGACGATGCCGTGCCAGGGCTTCGAGCCAGTGGTTGGCGGCTACGTAGTTGGCCTGGCCCGGGTTGCCGAACAGCGTGGTGGCGGACGAGAACATCACGAAGAAGTCCAGCGCCAGGCCTTGGGTCAGTTCGTGCAGGTACTGCGCACCTTTGGCCTTGGGCTCCAGCACGCGCTGCATCTGCTCACCGTCGAGGTTGCGGATCAGGCTGTCGTCGATCACCGTCGCAGCGTGCACCAGGCCACGCAGTGGCCACGGGCTGGCAGCGATACGCTCGACTACGCCTTGCAGCTGGGCACGGTCGGTGATGTCACAGGCCACGGCCTGCACATCGATGCCTTGGGCCTGCCACAGCGCCAGTTGCGGCTGGGCCTCGGTGCTGGCCGGGCCGCGACGACCAAGCAGCACCAGGTGGCGCGCGCCCTTGTCGATCAGCCATTGCGCCGTGCGCAGGCCGAAGCCGCCCAAGCCACCGGTGACCAGGTAGCTGCCATCGGCGGCCAGGTGCAGCGCGCGCTGCGGCTGCTCACGGGTCTCGACGGTGTGCTCGATGGCGCTGCCGTAGGTGACCACGACCTTGCCGATCTGCCGCGCCTGCTGCATGTAGCGGTAAGCCTCGACCACCTGGTTGGCGTCGAACTCGCGGAACGGCAGCGGGTGCAGGATGCCCTGCTCGAACAGCGCCATCATGTCGGCGAACAGCCGCCGGGTGAGTTGCGGGCGCTCGCTCATCAACTGGTCGGCGTCGATGCCGAAGTAGCTGATATTGTTGCGGAACGGGCGCAGGCCGATGCGGGTGTTCTGGTAGAAGTCGCGCTTGCCCAGTTCCAGGAAGCGGCCGAACGGTTTGAGCACGCGGAAGTTGCGGTTGATCGCCTCGCCGGCGAGGGAGTTGAGCACCACATCGACGCCGCGCCCGCCCGTGGCCGCCAGCACCTGGTCGGCATAGGCCAGCGAGCGCGAATCGTAGACGTGGTCGACGCCCAGCAGGCGCAGGAAGTCGCGCTTCTCGTCGCTGCCGGCGGTGGCGTGAATCTCGGCGCCCAGCCACTTGGCAACCTGGATCGCGGCAATGCCCACACCACCGGCGGCGCCGTGGATCAGCACCTTCTCGCCCGGCTCCAGGCGCGCCAGGTGATGCAGCGCGTAGTACACCGTGAAGAACGTGCTCGGGATGGTCGCTGCCGCCTCGAACGACATGCCTTCGGGGATGCGGGCCACGGCGTTGGCGTTGGTCACCAGGCGGTTGGCGAAGCTGCAGGGGCCGAAGCCGACCACGCGATCGCCCGGGGCGAAGTCGCCCAGCACGTCGGCACCCTTGCCTTGCACCACACCGGCAAATTCGAAGCCCAGAGTCGGGCCGGAGAAGCCGTTTTCGATGGCTTCGTCAGACAGCAGGCCGAGGGCGAACATCACGTCACGGAAGTTCAGGCCGGTGGCGCGCACGGCGATGTCCAGCTCGTCGGCCGCCGGCTGGCGCGGCTCGCGCACTTCCCAGCGCAGGTTGCGCAGCTGGCCCGGCAGGTCGAAGCCCAGGCACACCCACTGCTCGCGGGCCTGCTCGGCTGGCGCGGCGCTGGCCAGCACGCGCAGGCGTGGCACATAGCGGCGCCCTTCGCCATCGAGAGCCAGTTCGGTTTCGCTGTCGGCGTTCAGCAGCGCGGGCAGCGCCAGCGCCGGCGAGGCGCCGTGGGCCAGGTCGAGCAAGCGGATGCGGCAAGCTGGCGATTCATTGGCCAGGGTGCGGCCAAAGCCCCAGAAGGCGGCGTCGGCGATAGCATCGACTGCAGTGGCGCTGTCGCTGGCATACAGGTGCTCGGCAGCACCGCGGCTGAACAGCCAGCACTGCGGCGCGATGTTCAGCGCCTCGCAAGCCTGCACCAGGGCGGCGGCCTGCATGCAGCGTTCGGCCTGGCCATCCAGGCCGGCCGAGCTGTCGAACCCGGCCAGGTGCAAGACATGCTCCGGGGGCTGATCGAGGGCGCCAAGTTGCGCGGCCAGGGCCTGGGCATCACCCGGCAGCAACAGGCTGACCTGCTGACCTTGCTCGCGCAATTGCGCGGCCAGGCACTCGGCGGCGCCCTGCCCGGCTTCGGCCAGCACGGCCCAGCGTTGCACGGCCATCACGGCAGTGGCAGCTTCGCAGCCTGCAGGCTTGTCGGCCAGCAGCAGGTAGCTGCCGCAGGCATTGCCTGGCAGTGCATCGAGCGTACGTAGCGTGGTCAGGCCATGGCGTTGCAGTTCATGGGCCCAGAAGGCCGGCGCCTGCTGGCGTGACAGCGCGCGCTGCGGGCCAGCCAGCCACCAGTCGGCCTGGGCACCGAAGACGAAATCGGCCCAGCGTGCCGGGTACTGCCCCAGCAACGCCAACTGGCCATGCGGATTCAGTTGTGCAGCGGCCTGGCGCACGGCATCACCCACGGCGCCCAGGGCACTGAGGTCGGTCGGCACCAGCACCCAGTCGAAACTGCCGGCGTCGGCCAGTTGCTCGAGCCCAACCACGCTCAGTGCCGGGCAGTCATCGCGCAGACGTTGCTCAAGCTCCGGTTCGGCCACGGCGTAGACCAGGTCGATGCGGTCGAAATCCAGCCCGGCATACAACAGCTCGGCAAACGATGGCCCGCCAAAGCCAAACTCCAGCACGCGCAGACGCTGGCCGGCTGGCAGCTGCGCCAGGCGGGCGTCGAGGGTCTGACCGATGCCGGCGAGCAGGCGCTGCTGGCCCGTTGCGCCCAGCACCAGGCGCGACAGGCTGGCGCCGCTGGTTTCCCGCGGCAGCAGGCTGTCGAGCGATTGGCTGGCATCAAGCAGCGCCAGCAGGTGGCGGCCAATGCGGCCAACCGAGTGGATGATCTGGAAGTATTCCGGGTAGCTATGGAACAGCTCCTGCCAGATGGCTTCGGACGACGGACGCTCGCCGTTGTCAGTCAGCTGCCAGCTGCCATCGGTGCCGTGCACCAGGCTGCCATCCTGCGCGGCATGGCGCAGCAGGCTGGCCAGGAACTCACCCTGGCTCTGGGACCACAGCGCCACCTGTTCGGCGCTCAGGCGGCCACCGGCCTGCTCGACCAGGTCGAGCAGAAAACTTGCACACAGCACATCGAGCAGCGGCTCGACTTCATTCAGGTAACGTACCTGCGCCGGTTCGTCGGCCAGGCTCTGCAGCATGCCCGCCAGCGGCGTCGCGGCCAGGGCCTGGCGCTGCACGGGCAGCACCTTGCCGGGGGCGGCCAGGCCGACGTGGCCCAGGCGCTTGATCTCGCCACTGCGGTCGTATTGCAGGCGCACGGCACGCATGCGCGCATCCTTGATTGCCAGCACGGCGTCACCGTTGCCGTCGAACAGGGTGAAGTCGACCAGCAGCGAATGTTCGGTGCGTTTGAGCTGGCGCACTTCGGCCAGCACCGGCACACCGCCGGCCTTGCTGAAGGCAATGCGGCCAAGCTTGACAGGGATGAACGCCAGGCCGTGGTTACGGCCCGGTCGGCTGGCCAGCAGCTCGGTGATCAGCTGGAAGGCACCATCGAGCAAAGCCGGGTGCAGGTGCAGGCTTGCCAGTTCGTGTTCGATCACCGCCGGCACGGTCAGCTGGGCCAATACCCGCTCCGCCTCGACCCAGGCCGCCGCGACGGTCTGGTAGGCCGGCCCGTAGTTGAGGCCGACCGCGCAGGTCAGCGCCAGGTGCTGCTCGGCGCTGAAATCCGCCGGGCGCTGTGGCAAGGCGGGTGCGCGGCCGCCAAGCAGCACGCCGCGCGCTTCGCCAGGCAGGCGCGCGACCACATGCTGCACCCAGTCTTCGCGCTGGGCCAGGGAGCGCGAAGTGATGCGCAGGGTGCCATCGGCCTCTTCGACCTGCACGCGCACCTTCTTGCTGCCCTCGCTGCCGAGCAGCAACGGGTTGTGGATTTCCAGCTCTTCGATGTCGACGAACTCGCCAGGCTGGTGCAGCTGCGCCACGGCCAGCGCCAGCTCGGTAAAGCCGGCCCCCGGGAACAGTACCGACTCACCGACCTTGTGGTCAGCGAGGGTGGGGAACAGTTGCGTGTCGAGGCGGTTTTCCCAGGTCAGCGCCTGATCGACCAGCGGGTAGCCCAGCAACGGGTGCACGCGCTCGCGGCTCAAGGTGTTGAATGTCTCGGCGCTGACCGGCAGCTGGAAGTGATCACGCTGCCAGCTGTAGTTAGGCAGGCTGACCGGGCGGCCGGCAACCGGGAAGCGCACCGGCCACTGTGGCTCGACGCCAGCAATCAACAGGCGTGCAACGCTGCGCTCCAGCAACTGCGTGCTGTGGTCGTTGCGCTTGAGCGTGGCCACCACCTGCCCCGGTTGCTCGCACTCGGCCAGCACATCGGTCACGTAGCTGCGCAGGATCGGGTGCGGGCCGACTTCGACGAACAGGTTCAGGCCGTTGCGCACCAACGCGTCGAGGGCGCCCTGGAACAGGACCGGGAAGCGGATGTTCTGCCACCAGTACTGGCTGTCCAGGCGCTCGCCGGGCAGTTCGCCACCGACCACGGTGGAGTAGAACGGGACCTGCGTCGCTTGCGGGTGGATATGCGCCAGGTCGGCGACCACCGCCTGCTCGATCGGGTTCATCGCCGGCGAGTGGAAGGCGTAGTCCAGGTCCAGGCGGCGAGCGAACACCTGGCGCTCGGCCAGGGTTTCCTCGAGCACGGCCAGGGCGTCGGTCTCACCGGCCACGGTAGCGCCGCGGGCGCTGTTTTCGCCGGCAACGACCACGCGGCCGTCCAGCCCCAAGTCGGCGATCAGTGCCGCAGTGGCTTCACCCGACAGGCCGACGGCGGTCATCTGCCCGCAGCCGCGGGTAAGGCCCTGCAGGCGGCTACGGTGGTAGATGACCTGGGTGGCGTCCGCCAGGCTCAACGCACCGCTGGCCCAGGCGGCCGCCACCTCGCCCACGCTGTGGCCGATCACCGCCACCGGGCGAATGCCTTCGGCGGCCAGTACCCGGGTGACCGCCACTTGCAGGGCGAACAGCGCCGGCTGGGCGATTTCGGTACGGGCGTAGCGGCCTTCGCCGTTGTCACCGAGCAACTCGGCACGCAGCGAGTACCCCGCCAGCGGCTGGAACAGGGCATCCACTTCATCCACTGCGGCAGCGAACAGCGCGTGGCCGAGCATCGCACGGCCCATGCCCTGCCATTGCGAGCCATTGCCGGAGTAGACGAACACCGGGCCACTGGCCCCCTCCAGCGCTTGGCCGGCTTCGAGCACGGCACTGAGCTCGCTGAGGCTCGGGTCCTGGGCGTAGTCGTCCAGCGCCTGCGCGGCTTCGGCGAGGTTGTCGCTGATCAGCAGCAGGCGATGGGCGTGGGCGTCGCGGCGGAACATGGCCTGATAGGCCACGTCGTAGTAATCGGCGTCGGCATGCTCGGCCAGGTAGGCGGCAAAACGCTCGGCCGTGGCCCGCAGGCCCTGCTCGGTCTTGGCACTGAGCAATAGCGGTACGCTGCGCTTGCCGACCTGTGGCGCGGCACTGTGCTGTGGCTCGGGGCTCTGCAGGATGACGTGGGCATTGGCGCCACCAAAGCCGAACGAGTTGACGCCTACGGTCAACTGGCCTTCACGCTTGAGCGCCAGCGGCTCGGTGACTACCTGCAGGTTGAGGTCGCCGAACGGGATATTCGGGTTGAGCGCCTTGACCCCGATGGTCGCGGGTACGGTGCGCTCGGCCATGCAATTGAGCGCCTTTACCAGGCCGGCCACACCGGAGGCAGCTTCGAGGTGGCCGAGGTTGCTTTTGACCGAGCCGATTGGCAGCGGGTTGCCGGCGCCACGCGCCTGGCCCAGCGCCTCGCCGATGGCGCGGGTTTCGATCGGGTCGCCCACCGACGTTCCGGTGCCATGGGCTTCGAGGTAGTCGAGCTGTTCAGGGGCGATGCCCGACTTGGCGTAGGCCTTGCGCAACAGCGCGGCCTGGGCTTCGGCATTGGGCAGGGTCAGGCTGGACTTGCGACCATCGGTGTTCACCGCACTGGCCGCCACCACCGCGAGGATGGTGTTGCCATCGGCCACGGCCTGGTCGTAGTCCTTGAGCAGGAACAGGCCACCGCCTTCGGAGCGGGCGTAGCCGTCGCCGTTTTCATCGAACGACTGGCAACGGCCGGTGCGCGACAGCATGGTGGCCTTGGAGAAGATCATGAAGCCGAACGGGTGCATGTGCAGGCTGATGCCGCCGGTCACGGCCTGGTCGACATCACCGCTGAGGATCGCCTGGCAGGCCTGGTGGAATGCCACCAGCGACGAGGAGCAGGCGGTATCGATGGCCATGCTCGGGCCGCGCAGGTCGTAGAAGAACGACAGCCGGTTGGCGGCGATGCTCATGGTGTTGCCGGTGGCGGTTGCGCCGTCGATCGATGCCATGTCGTCGACCAGGCGGTAGGCCTGCTCGACGGCGGCGATGCCCAGGTACACGCCACAGTTGCTGCCACGCAGGCTCGAAGGCCGAACGCCGGCGTTCTCGAAGGTTTCCCAGCACATTTCCAGCAGCATGCGCTGCTGCGGGTCCATCATCGCGGCCTCGCGCGGCGAGATGTTGAAGAAGCCCGCATCGAAGGCGCTGATGTCGCCCAGGGTGCCCGAGGCAAATGTGTAGCTGGTGGCAGGGTTGGCCTTGTCCGGGTGCAGGAACTCGGCCTTCTCCCAACGCGAGGCGTCAACCTGGGTGACCAGGTCACGCCCCTCCATCAGGTTCTGCCAGAAGCTGGCAGAGGCGGAACCGGGGAAACGATACGAACAACCAACGATTGCAACCTGTCTACGCTTGATCAAAACCCATTCCTTCAAAGCTCATCTGGCACCGTCCCATCCTGCGGACAGCCGGCATGCCTGGCCTGGCCACGTGGGTGGCCGGTCATCCTTTGTACTGATGATTGTCTGGTTATCTGAAGCTGCTGTGCACGCGAGGGAAGCAAGACTTGTGGTCGGGGGCTGGCGTGGGGAATTTCAGATTTGTGTGAGGGAATGATACGCGGGTTGGGGGGGTGGGAAAACCCTGGGGGTCAGTGACATGGCCTCTGTGGGTGTGGCAAACGACAATCTTCATGCCTGCGCCCCACGAAAAGGCGAGCACAGGCATCGAAAGCCACTCAGGGTTCGAGGCGACGTTGCTGGTAGATCCAGTCGACGATCTCGCCTTCGGGCGCATAGCCGATCACCGTTTCGCGCAGCAATTGCCGTACCCGCACGAAGTCGTCGCTGGATGCTGCAGCCAGCAGCTGCTGCAAAGCATCCTTCAGCGTGTCCCATGGCAAGAGGTCCTCGTTGGCACTCATGATCATGGGGTGGCGTGTTGCGAGCACGTTGTCACCGATCAGCAACTCTTCGTAGAGCTTTTCACCTGGGCGAAGACCGGTGAACTCGATGGTGATATCCCCCATCGGGTTGCGCTCATTGCGCACGCTGAAGCCGGACAGGTGAATCATCTTCTCAGCCAGCTCGACAATGCGCACCGGCTCGCCCATGTCGAGCACGAACACGTCCCCGCCCTTGCCCATGGAGCCGGCCTGGATGACCAACTGAGCGGCTTCGGGAATGGTCATGAAGTAACGCGTGATCTTCGGGTGCGTCACGGTCAGTGGCCCACCGGCCTTGATCTGCTTGTGGAACAGCGGGATCACCGAGCCGGACGAACCCAGCACGTTACCGAAGCGCACCATGGTGAAACGGGTCTTGTTGACCTGCGAGACGTTGCCGGCATCGCCGAACAGCACTGGCGCCAGCTCCTGGCTGAGGGCTTGCAGGGTCATTTCGGCCAGACGTTTGGTGCTGCCCATCACGTTGGTTGGGCGTACGGCCTTGTCGGTGGAGATCAGCACGAAGTTGGCGACGCCGGCTTGCAGGGCGGCTTGGGCCGTGTGCAGAGTGCCGATGACGTTGTTCAACAAGCCTTCGGTGATGTTGTGCTCGACCATGGGCACGTGCTTGTAGGCGGCAGCGTGGTAGACGGTGTCGACGTGCCAGGTTTTCATGATGTCGAGCATCTGGGGTTGGTTGCGTACAGAGCCCAGGATCGGGATCAGGCTGACCGACAACGACTCACGGGCGATACGCTGCTCCAGCTCCGTGAAGATGCTGTAAAGATTGAACTCGCTGTGATCGAGCAACAGCAACGTTCTGGGCAATTGCCCAACTATCTGACGGCAGAGTTCGGAACCGATCGAGCCACCAGCGCCGGTGACCAGCACTACCTGATCAACAATGCAACGCTCCAGCAGGTCGCTCTGTGCAGGCACGGCGTCACGGCCCAGCAAGTCGGCAATGTCGACTTCCTGGATGTCATCGACCTTGACCTTGCCACTGGCCAAGTCCATGAAGCCAGGCACACTGCGGACATGCAGCGGGAAACCTTCGAGGAATGTCAGGATTTCCCTTCGACGGGTCCGACTGGCAGACGGGACCGCCAGCAATATCTCCTGAGTACCGGTCACATCGATCAGCCGTTGCAGCTGATCTGGGTGGTACACCTGCAAGCCTGCAATGACACGATCGGAGATACTGGCATCGTCATCGATGAACGCAACGGGACGCATAGCCTTGTCCATGCGCAGAGCTGCCACCAGCTGATTACCCGCAGCACCAGCGCCGTAGACGGCGACTTTGGGCAGGCCATCTTCACGACTGGCGAACGGCACGTGCTGGACGGCGGTACTGAACCAGTCACCCAGGAAGTATTGACGCATGGCCAATCGCAACCCGCCAACCATGATCAAGCTCAACCACCAGTAATTGAAGGTGATCGAGCGGGGTACCACAGCCTGGTGGTCGCCCACCCAATAGATGATGACACCCAGGATCAACGCCGAAAGGGTAACCGCCTTGATGATTGCGATCAGGGCGTCGTTGCCAAAGTACCTCATTACTGCCCGATAGAGCCCGAAGCGTATGAACAACGGGATGGCCACAACAGGGGCACACAAGAACAGCCACGCATGTTTGATCAACGGGTTGACCAGGTCGTCTATCCCCAGCCTGACCACGAAAGCCAGCCACAAGGCGCACCAGACCAGACCAACGTCCGTCACCACCTGCAACAAGCGCTTGTGTCCGCGCGGCAGCTTCTGCAAACGCTCTCGAATGCTATTGCCGACCCAGTTTCCCATAGCGCCCCCATCTACCCCGTTATGGTTGTAACTCTAGACGCGGTATCCGGCGTTGATCTACGGGATCGTCTACGCGCGAAAAGCGCTCCGCGCCTTTTGTATAATGCGTCAGGCAGTGCAGGCGTATGTCAGGGTTTCAGACGACTTTGAATATGCATGAAATCGACAATTTCACCTTGAGGGGCATAGCCGGCAACGGTTTCACGCAGGATTTGCCGGAGTGTCACGTAGTCATCCGTTTCGATCGCTGCGAGTAACGCCGTCAACCTCTGCTTCATTATGTCCCAAGGCAAACAGTCTTCTTGTGCACTCATGATCATCGGATGACGCGTGGCGATCACATTGTCACCAATGAGCAGTTCCTCATAGAGTTTCTCACCCGGCCGCAGGCCGCTGAATTCGATGGTGATGTCGCCATGGGGGTTGCGCTCGGACCGCACGCTGAGGCCCGACAGATGAATCATCTTCTCGGCGAGCTCGACGATCTTGACCGGCTCCCCCATGTCCAGTACGAATACATCACCGCCCTGCCCCATGGAACCGGCTTGGATCACCAACTGGGCAGCCTCGGGAATCGTCATGAAGTAACGCGTGATTTTGGGGTGCGTAACCGTCACCGGGCCACCGGCCTGGATCTGCTTATGGAACAGCGGGATTACAGAACCTGAAGAACCCAACACATTGCCGAACCGCACCATGGTAAAACGCGTGCGATTGACTCGAGACACATTGCCCTCTTCGCCAAAAAGCACAGGCGCCGCTTCATGGCTCAAGGCTTGCAACGCAAGTTCAGCCAGGCGTTTGGTGCTGCCCATCACATTTGTCGGGCGTACGGCCTTGTCTGTCGAGATAAGCACAAAATTGGCAACGCCTGCCTGCAGTGCAGCTTGAGCCGTATGGAGGGTGCCGATGACATTGTTCAGCACGCCCTCGGCAATATTGTGCTCGACCATAGGTACATGCTTGTAGGCAGCGGCGTGATACACCGTATCAACCTTCCAGCTGCGCAGCACATCCAGTAGCAACCTGGGGTTGCGCACCGAACCCAGTATTGGCAACAACCGCGTGCTCAAGCCTTCGCGAATGATGCGCTGCTCCAGCTCGGATTGAATGCTGTAAAGGTTGAACTCACTGTGCTCGAACATCAGCAGGGTCGTCGGCGACAGGCTCAGGATCTGCCTGCACAACTCGGACCCTATCGAGCCGCCAGCCCCAGTGACCAACACCGTCTGCCCTGCGATGCAGCGCTCCAGCAAATCGTCCTGTGCAGGCACTGCATCTCGACCCAGCAAATCTGCAATATCAACTTCCTGGATATCATCCACCTTGACCCGGCCACTGGCCAGGTCCATGAACCCTGGAATACTGCGCACGTGCAGCGGAAATGGCTCAAGATGGGTCAGGATTTCCCGGCGACGGACCCTGCTGGCAGAAGGGATGGCCAGCAGAATCTCCTGCGCCCCGGTAACGTCCAGCATTTTCTCGATTTGCTCAGGTTTGTAGACCTGCAAGCCCGAAATCACTCGGTCGGCAATGCTGTCGTCATCATCAATGAATGCCACCGGGCGCATCACCTTGCCCATCCGTAGCGCCGCCACGAGCTGGTTGCCGGCAGCACCAGCGCCGTAGACTGCGACCCGGGGCAGACCGTCCTGCCGGTTAGCGAATGGTACATGTTGCGCAGCAGTGAACCAGTCGCCGAGAAAGTACTGACGCATGGCGAGGCGCAGCCCGCCCACCATGATCAGGCTGAGCCACCAATAGTTGAAAATGACCGACCTTGGCACCAGATGTTCATGGTTACTGTACCAATACACCACAAGCCCAAGTATCAACGCAGACAGGCTGACCGCTTTGATAATTGCGATCAGGGCTTCGTTGCCAAAGTAGCGCATGACCGCCCGATACATGCCGAAGCGAATAAATAGCGGAATGGAAACGGCAGGCGCCGCGACAAACAGCCATGCATGTTCCAGAACCGGGTTGGCCAGTTCATCGATACCCAACCTGACGAGGAAAGCCAGCCACAGGGCTGCCCAAACCAGCAGGATATCGGCTACAACCTGCACAAGGCGCTTGTGACGCCTTGGCAAGGCTAGCAACCAGGCGCGCGGTCTATTAATCATGCTTGCACTTCCATGCCATTCATCACAAAACTCCTACATTTGCAGGAGCGTTACGCTGCTGCCAACGCCATCACGTCTTTCAGTGCCTGGCAGGTTTTTTCGATTTCCGCAGCACTCAAAGTCGGGTGCACCAGGAACATCAGGCTGGTTTCCCCCAGCTCCCTGGCAACACTCAGGTGCGGCTCTGGGCGCCAGTTGGTGCCATCAAAGGCTTTTTCCAGGTAGACCTCCGAACAAGAGCCGGAGAAGCAAGGTACACCGCGCTCCATGATCGCCCCCAGAATGCGGTCACGCGACCATTCCGGGCGTAGGGCACCAGGCTCGACAAAAACGTAACACTTGTAGGCCGCATGGCCGATGTCCTGCTCTGGAACAGGCACCCGCAAGCCCTTGAGCCCCTTCGCACATTCCCAGATAGTGCTGGCATTTTCCTTACGTGCCTTGCTCCAGCCAGGCATGCGGCGCAGCTGAATTCGGCCAATAACCCCTTGCATTTCCATCATGCGCCAGTTGGTGCCAAAGCTCTCGTGCAACCAGCGGAATCCGGGGGCATGCTCGCGCTGGTAAACCGCTTCCCAGCTCTTCCCGTGATCCTTGAACGCCCACATTTTTGCCCAAAGCTCACGGTCGTTGGTGGTGACCATGCCGCCTTCACCACCGGTAGTCATGATCTTGTCCTGGCAAAACGACCAAGCGCCGACATGCCCGATAGAGCCAACCGAACGCCCCTTGTAACTTGCACCGTGCGCCTGTGCACAATCCTCGATCACTTTCAGATCATGCTGGGCCGCCAACTCCATGATGGGATCCATGTCGCATGGCCAACCGGCAAGGTGCACGCAGATCACAGCCCGTGTACGCGGCGTCAGCACTGCGCGGATGGTTTCAGCAGTGATATTTTGCGTGTCCCTGTCGACTTCTGCAAAAACCGGTACCGCCCCAGCGTTGACGATGCTGGACACCGAGGCGAGGAAAGTACGCGGCGTAACGACCACCTCGTCACCTTTGCCAATGCCCAACGCGTTCAACGCCAAATCCAGTGCAACAGTGCCGTTGGCAAGCGCCACCGCATGGGCGGTACCGGCCCAGGCAGCGAACTCCTGCTCGAACTGGCGGCATTCCTGGCCTGTCCAGTAATTGACCTTGTTGGACAGCACAACATCGCGGACTGCATTGGCCTCTTCATCGGTGAATGATGGCCAAGGGGCAAAAGAAGTATTCAACACAGTGATCTACTCGCTATCCAAAATTTTCGACAAGACTGACGACTTACTGCGCCAGCCATAAATGCTTGGTTCGTTAACGCTGATCGCTGTCATTTGCCGACTGCTCGTGCTGGAACCCCGACAACCGTCAGGTCATCTGCAACAGCCGACACCACCGCCGCACCAGCGCCAACGGTGACACGCTCGCCGATGCGGGTCAGTTGACGCACACTGGCACCAATGCCGACCCAACTTTCGTCGCCAACCTGCACCTGGCCTGCCAGGCGCGCGCCAGGGCTGACATGAACAAACGCCCCTAGGCTGCAATCGTGATCGACACTGCAACCGGTATTGAGGATGGCACCGTCACCGATTTCGCAGAACGGGTTGATTACAGCAGTGGCAAACACCACGCTACCAGCGCCCAGATGCGCGTGCTTGCTGACTACGGCAGCAGGATGAATGATCGTTGCCATCTTGGCGCCAGCCTGCACGAGCAACTGCTGTTTCGCGCAGCGGATGGCATTGTTGCCAATCGCCACGACCACGCCCTCGTAAGTATCAACTGCATCAAGCAACTGTGCACTGCCTCCTACAATAGACCACGCGCCACACACCGTGCGCTTAGGCCAGACATCGTCGAAGAAGTCGATTTGTTCCCAGCCACACAGCGCTGCAGCATCGGCCACTACCTTTCCATGGCCGCTGGCACCCAGAATCGCCAACCGGTTCATTTTCGCGAACCGGTGAATTTGGACATGGTGACTTCGCCCTGCGCACTGATACCGTCGCGTACGACGACTTTTTTTACCGTAAGAAAGATGATTCTGAGGTCCAGCCAGAACGAGCGATTATCTACGTACCAGACGTCCAGCTTGAACTTCTCTTCCCAGCTTAATGCGTTACGACCGTTGATTTGCGCCCAGCCGGTAACGCCCGGACGTACATCGTGACGTCGCAGTTGCTCGGTGTCGTACAACGGCAGGTACTCCATCAGCAACGGGCGGGGGCCGACCAGGCTCATATCGCCTTTCACGACATTCCACAACTCGGGCAACTCATCGAGGCTGCTGGAACGCAAGAAGCTACCGAAGCGGGTCATGCGCTCGGCGTCAGGTAGCGGATTGCCTCTGCTATCGAGCGCATCGCGCATCGTCCGGAACTTGACCATCTCGAAAGGCTTGCCATGCATACCCGGCCGTACCTGACGGAACAATACCGGTGAGCCAAGCTTACGGCGGATCATCATCGCCACGATGACGATTACTGGCGACAGCACTATCAGGCCAGCCGTGGCGGCGACCACATCGAACAATCGTTTCAACATCTCAATACCTAACCAAATTCATCGGCCCGACCAAGGTTTGCACCATTATTTGCCCAAGCGCCTGAAATGTTCGCCAAAGCGTTGTACGCCCACTTTCAAGGAGAGCTTCTGACGATAAAACTCCGCGCCTCTCTGGCCCATTTGAGCCCTGGTCTGCTCAGTCAGCAGACTAAGTTCGATGCAGGCATCCGCCAGCGCCTGAGGGTTTTGCGGCTCGGCAATCACTCCACAGTCGGCATCGCGCACCAGCTGCGCCGCGTCCCCTTCCACTGCCATGATCAACGGCTTGCCGGCAGCCATGTAAGCTTGAGTCTTCGACGGTATGGTAATGGTGAAGAGCGGGTCCTTCTTCAGGTGTACCATCAACGCATCAGCACTGGCCAGATACGCCCCAACCTCTGCCATGGGTACGCCTGGCAAAAAAGTCACGTTGTCGAGCAGCCTTTGCTGCGCAACATTCTGCAGACGCGTAACTTCAACGCCACCGCCGAGAAAGACCAGCGATACATTGGCCGCTCTTTGCTTGAGAATCGCAGCGGCGTCCATCAGTGCATCAAGAGCTTGCGCCTTGCCCATGTTGCCGGCGAACAACACCCGAAAGGTGTCGCTTTCCGGGAAGTTGCCAGGCTTGGCTGCATCAGCAGTACGCACCATGTCTTCAGCGCACCAGTTGTAGATCACATCGATCTTTGCAGCCGAGACACCACGTTCGATGAGCAGCCGCTTGAACCCAGGCGAAAGCACCACGATCTGGTCAACACGCCGGTACACCCAGTCGCATACCCGACTGACCAGCCGCAGTGCCTTCTCGTTGGAGAACATACCCGTAGCCTTCAAGGTATCCGGCCACATGTCCTGTATGTCATAGACCACCGGTACTCTACGGAACAGCCGTATGAGTGCTGCCGACATACCGACCGTCAACGGCGGGTGGTAGGCATAGATGACATCCGGTTTGCGCGCACCGAACACCCCATAGAGCAGGCTGGTCGCCGCAAAACTTGCGTAGTTGAGTACACGCCCGATACCGCTTTGCCCATGGCTGGGATAAAGCGGCACGCGCGTCACCTTGACGCCATCGATCACTTCACGCTGTATGAGTTTGACCTTGTACCCCGAGTACAATTTACCGCCTGGGTAATTGGGGAAGCCGGTGACGACTTCGACCTCGAACCCCTGGGCCACCAGCTCACGAGCGAAAACCAGCCCCTTGAAGGTCGGCTCTGGATCAAACCACTGGGTCAACAGAAGGATACGTGTAGCCATGGGGGATCAGTACCTTCTCCAGACGGTACGCATTACATAGTCACGGTAGCTGTGGATAATTCGCACCACCTTCTCCGATACATTTGGCATGCTGTAGTCTTCCACCAGGCGTAGGCCTCGGCTCTCGCCACGTGATTGGCTGTCCAGCACCGCCAGCCCCTGCAGCACGCGCGTGACCTCAAGTCCTGTCATCATCACCGCAGCCTCTTCCATACCTTCCGGGCGTTCATGTGCCTCGCGCAAGTTCAGTGCGGGGAAATTGAGGATCGACGATTCTTCGTTGATTGTGCCACTGTCTGACAAGACCGCTCTGGATGCCAGTTGCAGCTTGTTGTAGTCAGTGAAGCCCAGCGGTTTGAGCAGGCGTACGTTGGCGTGAAACTTGACACCTAGCGCATCGACTCGTTTCTGCGTGCGAGGGTGGGTAGAGACAATCACCGGCAGGTCGAACTCAGCGGCCACGGTGTTGAGCACATCCACCAGCTTGAGGAAGTTTTTGTCCGTCTCAATGTTCTCTTCGCGGTGCGCGCTGACGACAAAAAACTGCCCCTCTTCCAATCCAAGGCGCTGCAGTACATCGGAAGCGTCGATCGAGGGACGGTAGTGGTTGAGTACCTCGAACATCGGACTACCGGTCTTGATCACCATGTCTGGCGGCAGGCCCTCGCGGAGCAGGTAGTCACGCGCGATAGTGCTGTAGGTGAGGTTGATGTCAGCCGTGTGGTCGACGATGCGTCGGTTGATCTCTTCAGGGACACGCATGTCGAAGCAACGGTTGCCTGCTTCCATGTGAAAGGTCGGGATTTTGCGACGCTTGGCCGGAATCACCGCCATGCAGCTGTTGGTATCCCCGAGAACCAGCAACGCTTCAGGCTGCACCTCGGCCAGCACGCGATCCACCGCAATGATCACATTGCCAATTGTCTCTGCACCAGAGGCTCCGGCAGCATTGAGGAAATGGTCAGGTTTGCGGATACCCAGATCCTGAAAGAAGATTTCATTCAGCTCGTAGTCATAATTCTGGCCGGTATGCACCAGTACCTGTTCACAATGCTGATCAAGCGCACTCATTACCCGCGACAGGCGAATGATCTCGGGACGGGTTCCAACAACAGTGACAATTTTCAGCTTTTTCATACTGTCCTCATTTCATACGCCAACCGAGTCACGGGCAAACCGGCAACGCATAAGTATCTGGGTGTTCACGATCGAAAATTTCATTGGCCCATAGCATGACGATCATTTCGTCATCACCGATATTGGTAATGTCATGGGTCCAACCTGGGACTGTCTCGACGATCGTCGGTGACTCGCCACTGGTTTGAAGCTCGTAGAACTCTTCGGTGACAACATGGCGAAAACGGAAGTTCGCCTTGCCCTTGATCACGAGGAATTTTTCGGTCTTGGAATGATGATAATGACCGCCGCGCGTTATGCCTGGATGAGCCGTAAAGTAGGAAAATTGACCCGCTTGAGGCGTTTTCAGCATTTCGACGAAAACACCGCGTGGGTCGCCGTACTTGGGTACTTCATAGGTGAACGCTGCAGGCGGAAGGTAACTGAGGTAGGTGGAATACAGCGCGCGCGCAAGGCCCACACCTACATTTCCGGTGATCAGCGTCGAGCGGCTCTCACGGAAACTGCGCAGCAGCTCTGCCAACGCGCCCACCGTGGTGCTGTAGACCGGTTCGACATCGACCTTGCCACTGCCCACGCTCTCGCCATCCATGACGGCCAAGAACTTGCTGACCACATCATCGACGTAAACCAAGCTCACAGCTGCAGAGGCGTCATGGATCTGGATAGGCAGGTCATGAGCAATATTGTGGCAGAAGGTCGCGACCGCCGAGTTGTAATTGGGGCGTGCCCACTTTCCAAAAACGTTAGGCAAACGGAAGATATAGACGTCATTGCCATGCGCTTGGGCTAGTGCAGTCAACGCCTGTTCGGCTGCCAGCTTACTGAGTCCGTAAGGGTTGTCTAGCACTGCCTGGATAGACGAGGTATAGAGTATCGGAATGTTTCGCCCTGTGGCCTTCACCGCCTCGCACAGCTGTTGGGTCAGCTCACTGTTGCCACTGCCGAACTCCGCAGGATCCTGAGGACGATTGACGCCGGCAAGGTGAAAGACGAACTCGACTTGCGCAACCTTGGCTTTCAGCGATTGCTGATCATCACCACGCGTGTAAAGGATGACTTCAACGTCCTTGCGCTCGCGCAAGTGAACCAGCAAGTTGCGGGCGATGAAACCATTGCTCCCAGTGACCAGAACCTTCATGGATCACTCCTCCGGCATCGCATGCTCGCCACGCTGGATGGCCTTGATGAAATCGAGCTTCAATAGCAAAGCCTGCATCTGCGCCACATCGAGGCGATGAGTGTTATGCGAGTTGTAATCTTCCGTATGAGAGATCTTCTCTTCGCCCTGCTCGACAAACTTGCTGTAGTTCAGGTCACGCAGGTCTGGCGGCACACGATAGTAAGCCCCCATGTCCTCGGCACATGCCATTTCTTCCCGGCTAAGCAGCGCCTCATAGAGCTTTTCACCATGGCGGGTACCAATGACCTGAATAGGGTGCTCTGGTTTGCCAAGCAGCTCGGTCAATGCCGATGCCAGGGTTTGCACCGTGGCTGCCGGAGCCTTCTGCACGAACAGATCACCGTTGTTGCCATGCTCGAAGGCATACAGCACGAGGTCTACCGCGTCAGACAGGGTCATCATGAAGCGGGTCATGTTCGGGTCGGTGATGGACAAAGGCTTGCCCGCGCGAATCTGATCGATGAATAACGGAATCACCGACCCACGTGATGCCATCACGTTGCCGTAGCGCGTCCCGCATATCACCGTCCTGGCCTCATCCAGGTTGCGAGATTTGGCGACCATGACCTTTTCCATCATGGCCTTGGAAATTCCCATTGCATTGATCGGGTAAACCGCTTTGTCGGTGCTCAGGCACACCACGCGTCGCACTTCGTTTTGAATGGCCGCTTCAAGGACATTCTCGGTACCGATGACATTGGTCTTGACGGCTTCCATCGGGTGGAACTCGCAAGACGGCACCTGCTTCAACGCTGCAGCATGGTAGATGAAGTCGACACCGCGGGTGGCGTTCAATACGCTCTGATAGTCCCGAACATCGCCAATATAGAACTTGAGCTTGGCGCTGTCGTAGAGCTTGCGCATGTCGTCCTGTTTCTTCTCATCTCGACTGAAAATACGAACTTCAGCGATGTCGCTATCGAGAAACCGTTTGAGGACCGCGTTGCCGAAAGATCCGGTGCCGCCGGTGATAAGAAGTTTTTTACCCTTGAACATATGATCTGACCCTTGCGTCGTGCTCGAGTGATTATCGAGCGCGGAGAGCTGAATAAATAATATCGTCTTTCTGCTGGGCACTCGGATAGCTGATCAGCACCGCTCGATAGGCACCCTTGAACACGAAGAAGCTACCCGCCGCTACGCCAACCACGCCGCACGCTTTGACCACACTGGCCATGTCATCGAGCGACCCCCCACCACCAAGGATAGTGATCGGGATGTGCACTGCCGCGCGTAGCTTGGTCGCCAGATCCAGGTCGTAGCCCTTCATCTTTCCATCATTTTCGATGGAATTGAGGACAATCTCTCCTGCACCAAGCTTTTCCAGCTCCTGGGCCACTTCAAGCACACTGCGTTTGGTATTACGAGTGCCATTGTGTGTCCACACATCCTGATGCTTGCTCAGCAAGCGTGACTTGTGGTCCAGCACCACGACTACGCTCTGACTGCCAATTTCTTCAGCGATCTGCGTAACGAGCTGAGGTGTTTCCAGGGCAGCCGAGCTGATGGCGACCTTCTCTACCCCCAGCTGGATGATTTTCTTGGCTTGCGCCGCAGTGCGAATTCCACCACCGTAGCACAGCGGCATACGGCATTCGGCGGCGAGCTTGGCAATCTGCGTGTAGTTGGGCTCGACGCCATGTGCCGTAGCGTCGATATCGATCACGATCAGCTCATCGGCTTCCTTTTCGTTGAAGATCTTCACCGCGTTGATAGGATCTCCGACGTATTTCGGATCCTTGAATTTGACCGTCTTGACCAGCCCACCATCTTGAATGAGCAGGCATGGAATGATCCGGGGTCTTAGCATTGTCAGTATCCGCTCACAGTTCCGCGAAGTTTTTCAGCAGGCCGACACCAAAATGGTGGCTCTTCTCAGGGTGGAACTGAACGCCATAGACGTTCGCCGCCTGAACGGCGCAACTGAATTCAAGGCCGTATGAAGACATCGCCGCACGGTGTTGTTCCTGCTGACAGTCGAAAAAGAACGAGTGCAGGAAGTAGAACCGCGCCTCTTCTTCGAAGCCTTTGAACAAGGGGTTGTCGTTGAGGGCAGCCACGTCATTCCAGCCCATGTGAGGCAACGGCAGGTCTGCAAGGTTGGGGACTGACTTGAAGGAGCGAACGCACCCTGGCACCCAGCCCAGGCCTGCCAGGCGTCCTTCTTCGCTGCTGTTGGCGAGAATTTGCATGCCCACACAAATACCAAGCACAGGCACCCTGTGCTGCTGCACCAGCTCTTCGAGGGCGGGACGCATACCCGACGCATCCAGCCGCTCGATCGCATGATCGAAGGCGCCGACACCGGGAAGGATCAACTTGGTTGCACCGTCCAGTTGCGCTGCGGTTTGCGCAATCGCCACTGGAATGTGCAAGCGTCGATAGACGTTAACGAAGGCCTGGATGTTACCCAAGCCGTAATCAATGATGGTGATCATCTGAACAGCCTTCTTTCCAATCCGATTGCACTGAGCACTCTTGCACCAATGCCGATCACGAAACGCTTGTTTTTGTAGTCACGGAAGGTCTTGTTCTGACCTTCGAAAATGCCTTGAAGCTCAGGCACAGTCAAGTCCAGCTTGTGCGCAACGTATTCAAACTCGGATTTCAGGAAATTTTCGTCCATTTCAGGCTGGGCGATGCGCCCCAGCGCTGCCTCACGCGTCAACTGGCCGGTCATGATCAGGCTGGAAAAATGCGCGCGGCGCTTTTCGTAGCCGAACTTGCGCGGCATCCAGTAGTCTTCGTAGAAGCGCGTGAAGCGCGACTCGTGGTGTTTATGCTTGAACCGCTTCCAGCCGAAAAGGCGTTCCAGCGTGGCTTCTGCATCCGCCTTGACGTAGGGTACGAGATTCAGCGGCTTGACGATTTGCATACCGAGTATGCGCTGGTAATAAACCTTGTAGGTGAGAATATCAACAAGCGGGAAGCTCTTCAGTGACCGCTTGCCGAATTGGCCATGAATGTCATTGAACAGCGTTTTATCAATCCCTGGGTAGCCTCCCCATTCTTCGGGCTCACGACAGCATTCCGTCGAGTAATTGGCACCGGTCAGGACATATTTGATCTTGTGCTTGTGTGCAAATTTGTAAAGCGAGGAGAAGAACGCAGCATCCTGCGGCAAGTCCTGATCGGAAATCTGCGAACGCAGGAAGGCCACTTGAAGGTCCTTCATTTCTTCCCAATTAATGACATCGGTGTAGAGATCCAGGCCGAGCCCGTCGACCAAGCGCTCGATATTGCCAACCGCCTGATCAGTGTTCCAGCCCGCGTCGACGTGGAACAATAACGGCCTCAGGCCCATGACATTCTTGGCTACATAGGCGGCATACGAACTATCCAGGCCGCCGCTCAAACCAATAATGCAGTCGAAGTCCTTACCTTTACCATGCTGCTTGATTTTTTCTGCCAGCGCCATCAATTCAGATTCGCCACGGGCGCCAGTGTCCCAATTGGGCTTGATTTCACTGTCGAAGTTGGCACAGTACTCGCAAACGCCATGCTGATCAAAGCGAATGTTCGGGTCGCTGGTGTCCATGATGCAACGCGTACAGATTTTGTAATTCTTCATATTAGCTTCCAGCAATTAGGTCAGCAGGCGCTTTGCCATACGGCGATAGTCCAAAAGATTCGAGGCAATTTCGTAAGACCGCCTCGAGTAAGTATCCAGTATTCCAGGGTCTGCCTCAATCTGTGCAAAGGCGCGGAGCAGGTCGCTTTCGTCACGAACGGTCCATCCATTCCCCTGCACAAACGGAACATGGCTGGGCACGTCGGCAACAATAACAGGTCGACGAGCGCAGAGGCTCATCTGCATCGTCGCTGACTGGCTGCCCGGCTGGACGTATACGTCAGCAGCGCACAACAAGCCGTACAACTCGTCAGCAGGCTTCCAGCCCAAAAACATGACTCGCGGGTCCGTAGCGATGAGCGCACGCGCCTGCTCGGCAATGGCGTCATGCAATTGACCGACAATCAAAAATCGGAAATTTTCAGATCGCAATTGCGAGAATGCCCGAAGGCTTTGAATCAGCTTCTTTTTGGCATCGAACTTGCCAGACTGTATAAACACTGTCTGGCCCGCCTCAATACCCAATTCCGCGCGCGTTTCAGAACGAATATTTGCATAGCTCGAATTATCGGCGATCTTTCCTCCCAACGGGAAAAATTCCATAGCCGAATCGTCGATCCCATATTGCCTGCGACAAAAATCTAGCGTTTCCTGAGAAATGCAAAGCACTTTATCTATGGCGGGCAGCGCCGCCCTGATGATGGGACGATAATAAAAATTGTGCAGCAATTTTGACAACTTGCTCACCGCACTGTTATTTGCGTCTTCGTGGCTATCGACATACAGCTTCACATCCGGATGCTTGCGTTTATACCGTGCAGCGGTGCGCAACTCCCAACCACACAGCCCATGAAACATGATCACGTCTGGAGCAAACGTCTCAAGAATATGCCCCAGGCCATTGTGAACTCTGAGCTTCTTTTTAATGAAGAACGGGGCGAGCCCAGTGTAGGGCAAACGTATGACCCGAGCACCATCCGTTCCCATATAATCACCTGGCGCGGTGTAGCCAAGGGTCAAATTGTCCAGATAGGTTTCCGTGGACGCTACCACCAATACGTCGTGGCCGGTATCTACGTGCTCTCGGACCAGTTCGTTTTCTTGGTACCGATAACCATCAATATAAAAACACGAGACACATAAGTGAATAATTTTCATAGCAAGTTCTGACTTTTCAAGAAAGCTTCCGGGTCGGTGAAGTGGACAGCTGCTGCACTCAACTGCTGATCCGATAGCTCCCACCAACGGCTTTTCATAAGCCCCTCGATTATCGACTCGGTAAATCTGAAACGTATCAGGCGTGCAGGATTTCCACCATAGATTGCATAAGGAGGGACATCCTTGGTGACTACGCTGCCCATGCCGATCACAGCCCCAGTTCCGATCGTAACCCCGCCCTTGATCAAAACGCCCTCGCCAATCCAGACATCGTGCCCAATGGTCGTGGTCGGCTCCCAACTGTACTCATGCCGGGAAAACTTTTTCTTGATACTCTCTTTATGTGCCAGAAACACAGGACTGGTCGAAACGTACTCAATAGGATGCCGCGCGCCGCCCACCACAACATTGTTTGCAACTGAACAAAATGACCCAACAGTCGTTCTTATGAACGTGCAATCATAGCCGCAGAAGCTATGCTCACCAAAATGTGTAGAAATCACCGTACTGCCCGACTCTACTTTCGAACTACGAGGAATTTGCGAATCGATCAACGCAACGCCTCGTGATTTTTTAAGTATTCGCGAGATCACATATCCAATCACAGCCGATGCCCCCATAGCTTTATTCTGAATTTATCAAACCATAGCATGGCAATCCACAGCCCCCCGCCAAAGGAAGCCAGCATGGTAGAAAAAGGACCATTAGTACTAATAAATGCGAGCGGAAAAAGCGCCGTCAGCAGCAGCACCTTGTTCCACCCTTGGGAGACCCAATCCAGTGCAATCAACCAGGCAGTGTAAAGCATGAAGATGACCAGCACGCCTGGACCACCGGCGGCGGCGACGCCGTCGGTAGCGATAAAACTGGCATTGGACTGACTCTCCACACCCAGCACCCGCTCAGCCAGAATTTTACCCAGAGCAGGCCATTTTTCATCCATTGCGTACGCTGCTGGAACTTCAGCAAGCCGACCGATACCCGACACGTGAGCCCAGTATGTAAAGCCTTGCGTGGAGAACAGGTCATAATATTGGGTAACAAACAACCCTGGGCAAGCGATCAGCCGCGTATAGAAATAGAACCCCAACTCCCGAAAAACCCCAATTTGATCATGGAGCGCTGCAATAAGGAAAACTACCACGCCACCGCCCGCAAACAAGTACACCGGGGCATTGGGATTCGCACTACGCGTCTTGAAAATGAGCGCCATCAATAACATTGCGAACGGCAACAGCAGCACTGTTCGCTCAGCGGTTATCATGAACACAAAGATGAAGCCAGCAAAACCGAGCAGCGCAAGCAGGACACGCCTCGACATCAAACCGGCAGCAAACAGCACCGGTGAGAAAAAATATGCCAGATAAACCTGGCAGTATCCTATGAACAAGGAAGTCGCCGCCCCCTTCTCCCGTTGCGCATAAATATCATTCACTCCCGAAAATGAAAGAATATCTCTGTACGTCAAGAACAATACGAGGAAGCACGTTAGTGATCCCGAGACGCAGGTAAGCAACAAGGGCCTCGAGAACGATCTGGAAGCGTTACTGCGCAGCGGAATGCAGCGTACAGCCAAGCAACAAGCAACGAGACCTATGCAAAAACAAAAGAACACCCCAAAATACCGGTCTATGGAGTCCTCGTGATTAAGCATGCCAGTGACGATCCCTGGCAGGTATACGCAGAACACCAAGGCATAGATAAACAGTGTGGACGGCCTGGTAAAGTATAATGGCATGACGAAAACAGGAACTACCGCCAACATGATAATCAGCAGCATACTGCTCAAATTAAAATGAGGCGCATTGAACCCCCAAAAGGCCTGTTCCAGAGAGAGGTATTTATCGTGACCATAAACAAGAGCAAAAACATAAAACATAACAGCCGCCAGAAGTTTTATGCGCGCCACGTTTACCACTGCCAGAGAGCTTGGCAACATTGAGGCATCTTGCTCCCTGAAACGACCCGCAATTTCACTGTCCATCCTGATCTCTCTTTCCGTTAGCCGGCGCATCGTCATTTCAGGCGATACCATTTACTTGCCAATCACGCCAGCCCCATACCAAAGGCCTTGACTGCTTCCAATATTCAATCAAACTTCCTCCATTGTCGTCGCTCCTTTACGGGCGGCGTGCCTGATCAAGAAATGAGCAAATAAAAGATCCAGAAGATATACCGCCGAAACCTGCACGACATAAAACAGCAAGAAGTCTTCGAAATCGAGGGCTAAATGAGTGGCGAGCGAGAGTAGCACCCCGGTAGCCATTAGTCTGAACACATGCAATGAGGGCAAATACCAATTGTAGCGAAGCACCAGTGAAACGCGATCCAAGGGGGTACTGACGAAGGCACTGAGCGCGGCAACCATCAACACTTGCGCGTACAACCCCGCATCATGCCATTGCCCCCCCAAGACAAATGGATAAATCCAAGGGGACAAAATACCAGCACACAAATATATGGGTATACCGAATAGCGCCAATTTTCGAATGGTCATATTCCAAAGCCCCTTAAGAACAAGGGGTTCTTCCGCGTGTAAGGCCGCACGCTGGTAGAATACCTGACCAATGGCTGCGCCAACCAATCCGGAGGGAAGGAAGATAGTCGCCATGACCATCGAAAATTGTCCAAGTATCTCTGTGCCGTACACGGCTGATATGTAGAAAACAGGTGCTGCGCTGCTCACGGTAACCAGAACATGAGACATCACCAGAGCGTTGGCACCACTGGCATGTTTTTTTAAAGGGCTCACAGCATCAGGTGCATGCGCGCACGACCCAGAGATAATACTTTTAGAGTAAGGCAGAAGAGCTCCAATTTTGCCCAACGCACTAAACAGTGTAGTAAAAAGCAGGCCGCTCGTGGTTACCGCAGCCAAGAGCGCACCAGATGCAACATATGCCGACTTGCCAAATACTTCCGACAGCGCGGAGATCTTGTAAGCACCTAAGCGCTGGGCATTATGTTGAAACGCCAGCGCCAGCGACACTAGCAATGCGCTAATCGGTGCAACAACCAGCAAGTTAACGCCTTGCTCCAGCGACAACAGTTGAGCAATTTGCGCCGAGAAGACGTACAGTGCCACTGTCAGCAAGACGCCTATAACAATACCAAGCCTCAATACCCCGGAGAACAGCCAGCGTGCTTGCTGGTCGTCTTTAAGCATCTGGAAAAAATACTCATATCGCCAGGTCATAATTCCCGCAAAGAACATCACAAGCTGCAGGAAAATGTTCTGCACTGCAAACTCTTGAGGCGCATACAGCCTCGACAACAGCGGAATGCCTAACACCCCGACGATTTGTGCAATCGTATTGCCTGAAGCTTGCAAGAAAATGTCTCGCCAGTACGACGAGACATATTTCAAAGCTTTCATATAATCGTACCGCACGCGGCAATCAGAGCGCCCACTACGGTTTGAATATCGGTCTCACTCATGTAGGGATGCATCGGCAAACTCAAAACCTTGGTCGCCAGCGTGTCCCCTACCGGAAGGTAAGCGTCAGAAGCGACTGCAGCTTGTTTGTTAAGCGGGATGGGATAGTGAACCACACTTGGCACACCGCACGCTTTCAGCTCAGCCTGGACCTTTTCACGCCCCTCTACCTGAACGGTAAATTGCGCAAAGACCGAGGTATTACCTTCTGCGATGTGAGGAAGCTTGATTGAATCCTGCCCACTCAACAGTTCGCTGTAGCGTTTTGCCACCTTCTGACGAAGCACTATTTCACTATCGAAAATATCGAGCTTCGCCAGCAACACTGCGGCCTGTAGAGTATCGAGCCGGCTGTTCACGCCTACCCTTACATGGTGATAGCGCTTTTCCTGGCCATGGCGAGCAATCTGACGAATAATCAGAGCAAGCTCAGGGTCATCAGTAAAGATCGCACCACCGTCGCCATAACCGCCGAGCGGTTTACTTGGGAAGAAACTGGTGCATGCCACTGTGGTCAACCCACAGGAACGTCGCCCTTTGTAAGTCGCGCCGAAGCTCTGAGCAGCATCCTCAATAACCGGGATATCATATTTAGCTGCAACCTGATTGATCGCATCAAAATCAGCGCATTGCCCATACAGAGACACAGGCACTATCGCCTTCGTATGCGGCGTGATGGCGGCCTCCAACCTCTTGACATCCAGGTTGCCAGTACGCTCATCAACATCGACATACACGGGCTTGGCGCCAAGCAGCGCGACGGTTTCAGCCGTCGCAATGTAGGTAAACCCTGGTGTGATCACTTCGTCACCGGGCCCTATACCGAGTGCCATTTGAACAATTTGCAGGGCATCGGTACCGTTGGCACAGGTGATGCAATGATCCACGCCTACATAAGCCGCCAGACGCTCTTCCAACTCAGCCACTTCGGGGCCCAAAATGTATTGGCCATGACTTAATACGCGCTGAATAGCGGCATCGATAGAACTCTTGATGCGTGCTTGTTGCTGCTTCAGGTCAATGAATTCGATCATGGTCAAACATCCAGTTTTTCAAGGAAATTGCCGCGCACTACATACGTTGCCCCTGTGTGTGAGCAAGTGGCCTGGCCATTTGCACCTACATCCAGTTGCTCACCAAACTCACTCATCCAGCCGATCTGCTTCGCCGGCACCCCGACCATCAGCGCATAGGCCGGTACATCCTTGTTGATTACCGCGCCCGCACCTACAAAAGCAAATTCGCCAATTGTAACCCCGCAAACAATCGTGCAGTTCGCCCCCAGTGTCGCGCCCTTCTTCACCAGCGTGTCTCGATACTGGTCCTTGCGCTCGATCAGTGAACGTGGGTTGTAGACGTTGGTAAACACCATGCTCGGCCCACAGAACACCCCTTCCTCCAGAGTGACGTTGTCGTACACCGACACGTTGTTCTGAATCTTGCAGCGGTCACCGATCACGACCTTGTTACCAACAAAGACGTTTTGTCCGAGGGAAACCCCTGCGCCGATCCGCGCGCCGCTACACACATGTACGAAATGCCAGACGCGCGAGTCTTTGCCAATTTGCGCGCCTTCATCGACGATGGCACTGGGGTGCTGATAATGATTCATTGTTTGAGACTCACGCTGGATTGAGTTGGGTCGAACAACCGTTGTAGCTGCCCACCGGCAAAATGCCCGTAGCGACGCGCCCCAATCTCATTGAGATGATGGGTATCCTGGTAGATAAGATCACCTTTTTCGTAGGGTGCGTCAGCGAAGAAGCTTGAATTGGAGAAGTCCACATAATGCACGCCCGGGATGCCCATGGTGAGCGCCGCGACCTGCTGGTTAGCTGTCCTCCACTCATTATTAAACACCAGGGAAGCGGGCAACCCGAGCTCCCTGAAGCGTCGAACCCGTTGCACATCCGTGCGGAACATCGGAATCTGCCCCAGGACCACAACCTGCTTATGGGCCGCTGACGCATCATTCAAGAATGCCTGTAGCGCTTTGACGAATGCTGGGCTCGGCATCTGATATTGCCACATACCTGCAATGACCACTTTATCCATTGTCAGCAACGCCTGTTTCACCGCGATGATTTGTGACCGGCAAGGCTGCTGGGCATATTCAGGTAAACGCTCAACGTCGAAACCAGAAATGGGCACGCAACTGCTAGCGGTAAGCACGCGATACGCTACACCGTGTTCGGTACCCGCCTCATCCAGAAAGTAATTGAGCTGAGCAGCATGACTGTCGCCGATCACCAGAATTGATGGCATGGCGCTGAGTAGGCCCCGTTTGCACTCCCCTACCTGTTGCCCGTGGCAGATCAGCTCTGGCGCCGCATAACGAGCTTGCTCCAGAGGCACTGGCGAGACAATCTGCGGGTTCAACCTGATACTCAGCATGACAATCAAGACAATCCCGACCATTGCGATCGCAAATCTGGGAGCCAAACGTCGAACCGCCGACAGCTTGCGGGCTGGCTGCTCGATGAATCGACAGGAAAGCCACGCCAGGACGAACGATGCGACCAATGCGACGAGAAGCCATCCCTCACTCAACTCGTACTGGCCGACGTAATAGCGAATGAACGCCAATACCGGCCAGTGCCACAGGTACAGTGAATAGGAAATGCCGCCAATCCACACCAGCACCGGAATGGACAACAACCTGTTGACTGGGCCGCGCCGCGCCGCGATCACAAGCGCCGCCCCGACGCAGGGCAGGACCGACCAATAACCTGGGAACTGCGAGTTATCAATCAGGACAAAACTGATCGTAAGCAAGGCAGCACCAAGCAAGCCAAGCACGACAGCAAGCTGAACAGGCATTTCTCGATGCCGCAGACCAACCGCGACTACCCCACCGAGCAGGAATTCAGGCATACGGGCGAGCAACGAAAAATACGCGCTAGCTTGCTCACCGCCCGAGACTTTGATGCCACCCCACAAGAATAGACCTGCGGTGAGTAATGACAGAGTCTGTAGCCGCCAAGCGGGCGGCAAGCACAGCAGCATCATAGGGAAGAAGAGATAGAACTGCATCTCGATCGCAAGCGACCAGGTATGCAGTAAGGGCAATTCCTCTGCGCGAGGAGCAAAATAACTGCCGAAACTCGAAAAATAATGGTTACTGGTAAAGAGCGCTGCAGACCTCAAGCTCTGACGGAAGAACTCGAAATCGGCGCTTAAAAATAGAATGGCCGACACTAGACTGACAACAGCCAGCATGATGGCGTACGCAGGAACAATTCGCTTGATGCGGTTTATATAAAACGACGGCAAATGGATCTTGCTGCCCGGCTCCGTCAGCAACGCCGTGATGATGAACCCTGAGATGACGAAAAAGACATCGACACCCGCATACCCCGATGGGAGCCATGAATTGTCCATGTGGTAAGCCAGTACAGCAAGAACCGCTACCGCTCGCAGACCTTGGACATCCATGCGGGTATTTTTGCTCGGTGACAGCAGACTCGATGCTTTCAGCGATGTTTCGTTATTGTTAGACACGCTACCCAGGACCCTGAAAACAATGCGCTGCGAGGATATGGGCGATCTCACGACCGCCGGTATTACGTTATGTCAACGAGCAAGGCTGATCACAAACGGATGCGCCTCGTTGTCTTTGGCCTGAACCACAGGGGCACTGCGGATAACGTTGACGGTCTCCACGCAGTGGCGTGCGTCTTCAATGCCGTAACCCCGCCCAGCAAGGATTTCTTGATAGCTAGTGGTGTGAAGGTCGGTAAAGCCTTCGGAAAACTCCATCTCGTCACCGTCGACGGTAATGGAGCGGTAGGTTGGCTTCTTGCCTTTGACAGACGCCGGCAGATCATCGGCATCGACGGAGAGGAACCAGCGCACCCGTGCTTTTTCATACTCGAGGTAGCCGGCAGCCTTATGCTCCGAGGAGAAATGCACAACGTTGCGCTGCAGCTTTCCGAAGATGAAATGCAGCATGTCGTAGAAATGCACACCGATATTGGTTGCCACCCCAAACGACTTGCGAGGGTCACCTTTCCAGCTCTTCAAGTACCACTTGCCGCGTGAAGTAATGTAAGTAAGATCGACTTCGTACTTGTGGTCACGCTGCTCGGCCGCCACCTTGTTCTTCAGGTCGATGATCGCCTGGTGATGGCGCAACTGCAGGATGTTGTACAGACGCTTGCCTGTTTCCTGCTCGATGAGTGAAAGCTGATCGAGCATTTCCGGGGTGGGCACCAGTGGCTTTTCACAGATGACGTCACAACCCAGGCGCAGACCTGCCGCGATGTGTGGATAGTGCAAGTAGTTTGGCGAGCAAATGGCAACATAATCCAGCGCAGTCGCCGCGTCACGCTTCAGGGCATGAGCATGATCGAGAAAAAACTCGAACTCGGTGAAAAACTCACTTTGCGGCGAGATGCTATCGATGATCCCGACCGAGTCGTTGATGTCGTAGGCGGAAACCAGGCGGTTGCCAGTATCCTTGATGGCGCGCATGTGGCGAGGAGCAATATAACCAGCTGCGCCGATCAGAGCGAAATTCTTCATGATTCTTCCTTCGAAAGCATTGAATACGCCCGGTGGCTGACCGGGCGGAGTATCGGGCCTATCTTCGGGTCAAGCCTTGATGATATGAGCCGCCGGCGTGCGATACTTGCCGCGACTGTCGACGATCAACTTGGCCTTCGCTTCGATCAAAGCGTAATCAAACCTGTCGTGGTCCGTGGTAAGCACGACAGCATCAAAGGAAGCAAGGTTCTCCGCCGTCAGCGGCTCGCTGCTGAGATCGAAATGGTGCTCGCGCATGCGAGGGAATACAGGCACATGGGGATCACTGTAAGCAACGACACCGCCTTTCGCCTGGATCAACTCCATTATCTCCACCGAAGGCGATTCGCGCATATCATCGACGTTCTTCTTATATGCGATACCCAGCACAAGAACTCGGCTACCTTTCAACGCCTTGCCAGTGTTGTTGAGCCCATCCATGAGTTTGCTTAGGACGTACTCTGGCATCGCCTGATTTACCTCGCCCGACAGCTCGATAAAACGAGTATTGACGCCATACTCACGGGCTTTCCAGGTCAGGTAGAAGGGATCGATTGGAATGCAATGCCCTCCGAGCCCAGGGCCTGGGTAATAGGCTGTGAAACCAAACGGCTTGGTGGCTGCTGCGTCCACGACTTCGAAGATATCGATTCCCATTCGATCAGCAACGATTTTCATCTCGTTGACCAGGCCGATATTCACCGCACGGTGTATGTTCTCAAGCAGCTTGGTCATTTCGGCAGCCTTGGTCGAACTGACCGGAACTACCTGATCGATCGCCTGATCATAGAGGGCAATACCTACCTCCAGGCAATCGGGTGTATGACCACCGATGACCTTTGGGATAGTGCGCGTTTCGAAGTTGACATTGCCCGGGTCTTCACGCTCTGGTGAATAGACCAGGAAGATATTTTCGCCCACCTTCAAGCCGCCTTCCTGCACACGAGGCAGCAGCTCTTCTTCAGTGGTGCCGGGATAGGTCGTACTTTCCAATGAGACGACTTGCCCCGCACGCAGATACGGTTTGATCGCATCCGTCGTGTTAATGACAAAGCTCATGTCCGGTTCACGGTACTTATTCAGCGGTGTTGGAACACAAAGAATGAGCGCATCACACTCGGTGGCGCGACTGAAGTCAGTAGTGGCTTCAAATCCACTGTGGCGGGCTTCCGCGATTTTTTCGGCCGGGATATGTTCAATATAGCTCTGACCCGCATTGAGCCGATCAACTTTGACTGCATCGATGTCAATGCCCAATACTTTGAAGCCCGTAGCATTGTAACGCAGCATCAACGGCAGACCCACATAGCCGAGCCCGACAATACCGATCAAGGCTGCTTTGCTCTGGAACTTTTCAACCGCCTGCTTTTTGATATCCGTCATATCGCGCAACTCACCCTTTATATTACCCGTCTGCGCGCATGGCGGGAGACGGGGTGCTAAAAATGTCCAGGTCACCCATTGACCGGGTAAGCTCCAGCTAAAAACACAGCGTACTCTTGCTTTTGACGCGCTGTGAGCTCTCGCACCAACCTACAGTAGATGGACGCCTGCCAAGCTTCTGATGACCATTGCCGGATCACAGTACACCGTCTCAGTTAACTGAGCTACCGCCGATTGCGTCGGCCCAGCAGCAGCAAAGCACTGGGCACCGACTTTATACTTAGCCAGCTAACTAAGCCCGGCGTTCACTACGTCTGACCCACAAATCCTTGACAATCGCAGTCAGGAATCCTGCGCCAAGCCCCAGCACCAAGCTCAGCATGACGATTAGAGACTTTTTCGGCTTGACTGGCTGATCAGGCACTTCGACCGCACCGTCCTGCTCAAAAACCTGAACCACCGCTGGATCAAGCTTGAGATTACGATAAAACGCTATTTCTTCTTGCTTTGCTCGCAATCCTTCGATGAACGGGTCATCTGAAGAGCGAGCTTCAAGCGTAGAGATTTCAGCCTCAAGCGCTTTACTGCCGCGCATGTAGGTCAGAGAACCGCCCATTGCAGAAGACACTTGGGATGACAACGGCTCTGAAATAAGCGGAGGCTTTTCAAGGCCCACGGATTTGGCAACAACCAATGCCTCCTTCAACTGAGCGATCCGATCTTCTCGCTCCTTGCGCGCGCTGCTTTTCGCGCTGTTAATCTGATTTTGCAGGTTATCTGCCTTGATCAACATGTCGCTGCGATTGCTTTGCAGTACCTTACGCTTCGCGCTTTCTGAGGCCAGCTCGTTAAAGGCTACCACCCACTGCGTAGCTTGCTGAGGGTCTGAAACTGATGCAGTGACGGCGTAACGGGTAGACGACCCTTTGCCCGCGAGTGCCACCGAGAGCGAGTTGTTAAAGTCACCGTATTGTGCGTCTCGCGAACCACGACGTTGCTCTTCGCTCAAACCAGGCAAATACACTTCTCGGAAAAACTTGTTACGCACAGCTTCCGACTGCAACGCCTGCAGATGGGTGTCGTATACCTCTTTTACAGTTACAGGCGCCAGACCAGACGCACCGCCACGACCGAAATTCAGCTGTGCGATATCATTTTGTGTCGGCGGCTCGACGAATAATTTCGCTTCGTAGACTGGCATGGCCTTCAACGCATAGGCGACACCAGCCGCCACAATGGGCGCTGCAACTAGTGCAACCCATACCTTCTGGCGCCAGATGCCCTGCACCAAGTCAACAAGTTCAATTTCATCGTCCCGCCGAGGGTGCTGTGGTTCGTTAAGCATTTATTCTGATTATCCTGAGGTCCGTCTAAAATCATCAAAGCATCGACCGTCGCACGCACTGTGCGGGCTGTCTGGGCAGTGCGGCATTTTGCCTGCTATCTGTACACGATTGCGCCCTTCCAAGCAAACGCGGCAGGTCGAAATTCGCAGACGGTCTTAGATCTGCGATGATGCCAGATGTTCCTCAGCTTGATTCTGCACCTGGTACGAGGCGCTGAACGGTCAGTACGGTATCATCATCTGCGGCACCTCCCCCTTGCTTGCAAACATTTGTTCAAGCACATTTCTTAGCATTCTCTTCGCCTTCATATCTCCGTGCACAAGCAATATCTGGGCAGGTGCGGCCGCCATTGCTGTCGCAAACGCAGCGAGCCCCTTTTGATCAGCATGTGCGGAATACCCTCCCAGAGTCATGACCTTGACCTTGATGTCATACATCCGCCCATCCAGATCAATCTGCACAAACCCCTCCGCCCCCTCGCTCGCCTGTATCACCGCCCCCGGCGTGCCTTTCGCCTGGTAGCCAACAAACACCACCTCATGCCGAGCATCCCCCAGCATCGCTTTCAGGTAATTGACGATCCGTCCCCCCGAACACATCCCGTTACCGGCAATCACAATCGCTGGCCGGCCAGTGCTCTTGAGATAGTTCACCACCTTCTGATGCTGTGCATGGGTATCCACGCACACCAACTGGGCAAACCCCAGCGGCGCCCTGCCCTCGCTCAGCCGCTTCCGAGCCTCGTGATTCCAGTATTCATGCAGTTCGCGGTAGGCCTGGGTGATGCGCTGGGCCAGCGGCGAGTCCAGAATGATCGGCAAGCGCGACCAGTCGATCGCTTGCACCGGATCGTCGCCAGGGGCCTGCCGAGACTCGTTGAGCAGCGCCTTGCGATGGAGGATATCTTCAATCTCGTACAGCAGCTCCTGGGTGCGACCGAGACTGAAAGCCGGTATCAGGATGGTACCGTTATCGGCCAGCGCCCGATCGATCACCGCTTCGAGCCGCTGCTGGCGATCGCTGCGGTCTGCATGCAGCCGATCACCGTATGTGCTTTCCAACACCAGGATATCGGCCCGTTCTGGCGGCTGCACAGGGCGCAATAGTGGATTGCCGGGCGCCCCAAGGTCACCCGAAAAGACGACGCGTGAACTAGGCTCATCGCCCCCGCCCCGCACATCACACTCCACATAGGCCGAACCGAGCAAATGGCCGGCACACTGCAGGCGAATGGAGCAGGCGACACCACCCCGCTCGACAACACAATGCCACTGCTCATAGGGAAGCGGAACGATCAGGCGCTCCAACAGCGTCAGATAACGATCGATCTGGACTGGATCTGCGCTGATACCTAGCTTGTAGGCATCCTCCAGCACCAACGGCAATAGCTTGGCAGAGGGTTCGCTGCAGAGGATTGGCCCGCGAAACCCCGCGGCCAGCAGCGCCGGGATACGACCGACATGGTCGAGATGGACATGGGTGACGACGAGTGCCTGGATACCGGCGATATCGAAACCAATAGGCGCAAACTCAGCGCCTGGAGGAGCCTCGCTCCCCTGCTCCAGACCACAATCGATCAACAGGCTGGTGGCCGGGTCGAGATGAAGCTGATGGCACGACCCTGTGACGCTTCGGGTGCCACCATGATGGGAAAGGGCGGGAAACTCCATACTGCTGCACGCTCGCCAAGGCCGAAATGAGGTGCCTATTACTCCATTTCGACGGGCGCATGCATAGGTGAGACTTTCCTACATAGATGTAGGAAATTTCGTCAGTCCCCGCTCAGTGCTGCCTGACGTGCCGATGCGCGGATCTTGCGCTTGCTGCGCTGCACACCGTAAGCCCCCAGCAGCGGCCCAACCGCCAGGCCGACGACCAAAGCCGCCAACACGGGCACCGCAACAGGCATCGCCGGCGCTGACCAGCCAAACAGTACCAGCGCAACCGCCTGCTGGTTCTCCAATACGAAGAACAGCACCACAGCCGCCAACAGCAGCACGAATACCGCCGCCAGGGCGCGCTTGAGGTTACGCATCAGATTACTCCTTGTTGATCAGGCTTCAGCTTCGTCTTCTTCATTGACCCGGTCGCGCAGCTCTTTGCCGGGCTTGAAGTGCGGCACGAACTTGCCCTCCAGGCTGACCGACTGCCCCGTCTTCGGGTTGCGACCCACGCGGGGGGCGCGATAGTGCAGCGAGAAGCTGCCAAAA
Organism: Pseudomonas sp. NPDC089996; assembly: GCF_044748405.1. NCBI lineage: Bacteria > Pseudomonadati > Pseudomonadota > Gammaproteobacteria > Pseudomonadales > Pseudomonadaceae > Pseudomonas > Pseudomonas sp. NPDC089996. The sequence continues at coordinate 380,499 of NZ_JBIVGA010000007.1, forward strand.
CCGCGGATCTCGATGCGATCCCCTGTGGCCAGGCATTGGGACATCTGTTCAAGCATGGTCTTGATGGCCAGCTCCACGTCCTTGGACGAGAGCAGCCCCTGATGGGTGACAATACGTTCGATCAGCTCCGACTTCGTCATATTTTTCCCTTCGTTATCAAGCAGCTAGATCATTGCTTAATCAGTTTGTAGCACGCTCGGAGGGATTTGAACAGGCCGGTTCTTGACTTAATAAAAAAATTCAAGATCGACGTGTCAGGAAATAAGGTCCATTGCAACTGGGGCTGCTTTGCAGCCCATCGCAGGCAAGCCAGCTCCTACAGGGGTTGCGCATGGCCTGGGATAGAAATTCGGGCATAAAAAAAGGGTGGCCCGAAGGCCACCCCTTTTTACCGATCAAACAGAACTCAGTTCTGCTTGGCCATCGCTTCGCGCAGCAGCGCAGCCATGGTGGTGTCGGCAGCCGCTTCCGGAGCGTTTTTCAGGCTCTGGATGGCTTCACGCTCTTCAGCGTCGTCTTTCGACTTGATCGACAGGCTGATGACGCGCGATTTGCGGTCAACGCTGATGATCTTGGCTTCGATCTCTTCGCCTTCCTTCAGGACGTTACGCGCGTCTTCAACGCGGTCACGGCTGATTTCGGAAGCTTTCAGAGTGGCTTCGATGTCGTCGGCCAGGGTGATGATGGCGCCCTTGGCGTCAACTTCTTTCACGATGCCCTTGACGATAGCGCCCTTGTCGTTGACAGCAACGAAGTTGGAGAACGGATCGTCTTCCAGCTGCTTGATGCCCAGGGAGATGCGCTCGCGCTCTGGGTCAACCGACAGGATGACGGTTTCCAGCTCGTCGCCCTTCTTGAAACGACGTACGGCTTCTTCGCCGGTTTCGTTCCAGGAGATGTCGGACAGGTGAACCAGGCCGTCGATGCCGCCGTCCAGACCGATGAAGATACCGAAGTCGGTGATCGACTTGATGGTACCGGTGATCTTGTCACCCTTGTTGAACTGGCCGGAGAAGTCTTCCCATGGGTTGGACTTGCACTGCTTGATGCCCAGGGAGATACGACGACGCTCTTCGTCGATGTCCAGAACCATGACTTCCACTTCGTCGCCAACCTGAACGACTTTCGACGGGTGGATGTTCTTGTTGGTCCAGTCCATTTCGGAAACGTGTACCAGACCTTCAACGCCTTCTTCCAGCTCAGCGAAGCAGCCGTAGTCGGTCAGGTTGGTAACGCGAGCCTGTACACGAGTACCTTCTGGGTAACGTGCAGTGATAGCTACCCACGGATCTTCGCCCATCTGCTTCAGACCCAGGGAAACGCGGTTGCGCTCACGGTCGAACTTCAGAACGCGTACGTCGACTTCGTCGCCAACGTTAACGATTTCCGATGGGTGCTTGATGCGCTTCCAGGCCATGTCGGTGATGTGCAGCAGGCCGTCGATACCGCCCAGGTCCACGAATGCGCCGTAGTCGGTGAGGTTCTTGACGATACCTTTGACTTGCTGGCCTTCCTGCAGGGTTTCCAGCAGGGCTTCGCGCTCGGCGGAGTTCTCGGCTTCCAGCACGCTGCGACGGGAAACGACAACGTTGTTGCGCTTCTGGTCCAGCTTGATGACCTTGAATTCCAGCTCTTTGCCTTCCAGGTGGGTGGTGTCGCGCACTGGGCGGACATCAACCAGGGAGCCCGGCAGGAACGCACGGATGCCGTTAACGTCGACAGTGAAGCCGCCCTTAACCTTACCGTTGATAACGCCCTTGACCACTTCTTCGGCGGCGAAAGCTGCTTCCAGAACAATCCAGCACTCGGCGCGCTTGGCTTTTTCACGGGACAGTTTGGTTTCGCCAAAGCCGTCTTCGACCGCGTCCAGCGCAACGTGAACTTCGTCACCGACCTTGATGGTCAGCTCGCCAGCTTCGTTGTAGAACTGCTCGAGCGGGATGACGCCCTCGGACTTCAGGCCAGCGTGTACGGTAACCCAGTCGCCGTCGATGTCGACAACGATACCGGAGATGATTGCACCCGGCTGAAGATTGAGGGTTTTCAGGCTTTCTTCAAAGAGTTCTGCAAAGCTTTCGCTCATTTTAATTCCTGTAGATTCGGGCGAAACAGACGCCCCTCGCCACATTCCAGACAATGTGGGTTTGTTTTAAGTAAAGGAAAGCAGGCAGGACGTTGACTGGTGCCCCTGCCTGCTCTCCTGGCTATCAGACCAAGTCGCGCTGGGCGAGCTCGCTCCTGATACGTTGCAGCACCTGCTCGATGGACAACTCGGTAGAGTCCAGCTGAATGGCATCGGCCGCTGGTTTCAGCGGGGCCACTGCACGCTGGGTGTCACGCTCGTCGCGCGCACGAATCTCATCTAGCAGACTCGACAGACTAACATCTTCACCCTTGCCCTTCAACTGCAGGTAACGGCGACGGGCGCGTTCCTCGGCGCTGGCGGTGAGGAAGACCTTGAGCGGCGCGTCCGGGAACACCACGGTGCCCATGTCGCGGCCGTCGGCGATCAGGCCTGGCATTTCACGAAACGCCCGCTGACGCTCCAGCAGTGCATCACGCACCGCCGGCAACGACGCGACCATCGAAGCGCCAGCACCGACGGTTTCGGTACGAATGACCTGGCTGACGTCCTCGCCCTCGAGGATGGTCTGCTGAAGCTTACCGGGCTGGGCAGCGATGAACTGCACATCCAGATGAGCGGCAAGCTTGGTGAGCAGCTCTTCGTTGGTCAGGTCGACGCCGTGATTGCTGGCATTGAAGGCCAGCAACCGGTATAGCGCACCCGAATCCAGCAAGTGCCAGCCCAGCTCGCGAGCCAGCAGCCCGGCGACCGTGCCTTTGCCCGAGCCGCTTGGGCCATCGATGGTGATGACCGGAGCCTGAGTATTCACGCTTTTCCCTCTTCGGCGACACGGATACCGACATCGGCACACAGCTTGAGGAAGTTCGGGAACGAGGTGGCGACGTTGGCGCAATCATGGATGCGGATCGGCGCGCTGGCACGCAGCGAGGCAACGCTGAAGGCCATGGCGATACGGTGATCACCATGACCGTGCACTTCGCCACCACCGAGCTGACCGCCGTCGATGATGATGCCATCGGGGGTCGGTTCGCATTTGATGCCCAGGGTGATCAAGCCGTCAGCCATCACCTGGATGCGGTCGGATTCCTTCACCCGCAGCTCTTCGGCGCCACGCAGCACGGTACGCCCTTCGGCGCAGGCGGCGGCAACGAACAGCACCGGGAACTCGTCGATGGCCAATGGCACCAGCTCCTCGGGGATGTCGATGCCCTTGAGCTTGGCGCCACGCACGCGCAGGTCAGCCACCGGCTCGCCGCCGACTTCACGCTGGTTCTCCAGGGTGATATCGCCGCCCATCAGGCGCAGGATGTCGATCACGCCGGTACGGGTCGGGTTGATGCCGACGTGCTCGAGCACCAGCTCGGAGCCTTCGGCGATCGACGCTGCGACCAGGAAGAACGCTGCCGAAGAGATATCCGCAGGCACTTCGATGCGAGTGGCGGTGAGCTTGCCACCGGACTGCAGCGAGGCGACCGGGCCGTTGCTTTCGACCGAGTAGCCGAAGCCGCGCAGCATGCGCTCGGTGTGGTCGCGGGTCGGGGCCGGCTCGGTGACCGTGGTCTTGCCTTCGGCGTACAGGCCCGCCAGCAGCAGGCAGGATTTGACCTGGGCACTGGCCATCGGCAGCGTGTAGGTCAGCGCTTTGAGCTTGCTGCCACCGCGAATGGTCAGCGGCGGGCGGCCGTCCGGGCCAGTCTCGACCACGGCACCCATTTCGCGCAGCGGGTTGGCCACACGGTTCATCGGGCGCTTGGACAGCGAGGCGTCGCCGGTCATGGTGACATCGAACGACTGACCGGCCAGCAGGCCGGAGAGCAGGCGCATCGATGTGCCGGAGTTACCGACGTACAGCGGACCTGGTGGCGGCTTGAGGCCGTGCAGGCCGACGCCGTGAATGGTCACGCGGCCGTGGTTCGGCCCCTCGATGACCACACCCATATCGCGGAATGCCTGCAGGGTCGCCAGGGCGTCCTCGCCTTCGAGGAACCCTTCGACTTCGGTCGTGCCTTCGGCCAGCGAGCCGAGCATGATCGAACGGTGGGAAATCGACTTGTCGCCCGGTACGCGGATTCGCCCGGTCAGGCGGCCACCCGGTTGGGCCAGGAAAATCAGATCGTTGGCGTTCATAGCGTCCACATAGGCCCGGCGGGCCAGGATTTTACTGAAATGCTCGCGGGCAACGCGCGCACGGGTGAAAACACCCAGCAGCTGGTGCCCGTCCCCAGCATCGACCGCGTCGCGCAAGGCGTCGAGGTCGCTGCGAAATGTGTCCAGGGTGCGCAGGACAGCCTCGCGGTTGGCGAGGAAGATATCGTGCCACATGGTTGGGTCGCTGCCGGCGATTCGGGTGAAATCGCGGAAACCTCCCGCAGCGTACCGGAAGATGTCGAGGTTTTCATTGCGCTTGGCCAACGAATCGACCAGGCCGAAGGCCAGCAGGTGCGGCAGGTGACTGGTGGCAGCCAGCACTTCGTCATGGCGCTCCACCGGCATGTGCTCGACATCGGCATCCAGCGCGCGCCACAGGCGGTCGACCAGGGCCAGGGCGGCCGGGTCGGTTTCCGGCAGTGGCGTGAGGATGACCTTGTGGCGACGGAACAGGGTGGCGTTGGCGGCCTCTACCCCGCTCTGCTCGGAGCCGGCGATGGGGTGGCCTGGCACGAAGCGCGGCAGGCGCTCACCGCTCTCGTTTACAAAAACGGCACGCGCTTCACGTACGACGTTACCCTTGGCGCTACCGACGTCGGTGATGATCGCATCGCCGAGGTCGAGCTGGGCCAGACGGGCCAGGACCTTTTCCATGGCCAGGATCGGCACGGCGAGCTGGATGACGTCGGCGCCAACACAGGCGGCGGCGAGGTCGGCTTCGCAGCGGTCGACCACGCCCAGCTCCACGGCCAGTTTGCGCGACGGGGCGTCGAGGTCGACACCGACCACTTCGCGGCACAGGCCGCTTTCACGCAGGCCCTTGGCGAAGGAACCGCCGATCAGGCCGAGGCCGACCACGACCAGGCGATTGATGATTGGCGCGGGTTTGGTTTTTGCTGCATTTACCACTGGTGCGAACCCTGTTCAGAAAGCTAGACAGTGTGTGAGGGCCATTGGGGCTGCTCTGCAGCCCATCGCGACACAAGGCCGCTCCTACAGGTACCGCGCACTCCTGTAGGAGCGGCCTTGTGTCGCGATGGGGCGCGGAGCGGCCCCAACACTCTCAAATCAAAGCACCGCCTTTGGATAGGAACCCAGCACCTTGAGCGCCACAGCCTCCTGGCTGATCTTCTCCAGCACCGCCTTGATCAGCGGGTCGCGGTGGTGGCCGACGAAGTCGATGAAGAACACGTAGGTCCACTTGCCGCTGCGCGACGGGCGGGTCTCGATGCGGGTCAGGTCGATGCCGTTATCGTGGAACGGCACCAGCAGCTCGTGCAGCGCACCTGGCTTGTTGCTCATCGACACGATGATCGAGGTCTTGTCGTCACCGGTTGGCGGCACTTCCTGTTGGCCGATCATCAGGAAGCGCGTGGAGTTGTCCGGGCGGTCTTCGATCTTTTCAGCCAGGCGAGTCAAACCATACAGGTTGGCTGCCATGTCCCCGGCGATCGCCGCCGAGTTCCACTCGCCCTTCACCCGCTTGGCCGCCTCGGCATTGCTCGAAACGGCAACGCGCTCGACGTTCGGGTAATGCGCGTCGAGCCACTTGCGGCACTGGGCCAGCGACTGCGCGTGGGAGTAGATGCGGGTGATGCTGTTGGTCTTGGTGTTTTCGCCCACCAGCAGGTGGTGGTGGATGCGCAGCTCGACTTCGCCGCAGATCACCATGTCGTGCTCGAGGAAGCTGTCCAGGGTGTGGCTGACCGCGCCCTCGGTGGAGTTTTCCACCGGCACCACGCCGAAGTTGACGGCGCCGGCCGCCACTTCGCGGAAGACTTCATCGATGGCTGCCATCGGGCGACTGACCACGGCATGGCCGAAGTGCTTCATGGCCGCGGCCTGGGTGAAGGTGCCTTCCGGGCCGAGGTAGGCGACCTTGAGCGGCTCTTCCAGGGCCAGGCAGGACGACATGATTTCGCGGAACAGCCGCGCCATCTCTTCGTTGCCCAGCGGCCCCTTGTTGCGCTCCATCACGCGCTTGAGCACGGCGGCTTCACGCTCCGGGCGGTAGAACACCGGCTTTTCGCCCTCGGCCAGGGAGGCGGTCTTGACCCGCGCCACTTCTTCGGCGCAGCGGGCGCGATCGCTGATCAGCTCGAGGATCTTCTCGTCGAGGCTGTCGATGCGAACGCGCAGGGCTTTGAGTTCCTGTTCGGACATCAGCCGTGCTCCTTCTCGAATTCGGCCATGTAGGCCACCAGGCTTTCAACCGCTTCCAGGCCCAGGGCGTTGTAGATTGAGGCGCGCATGCCGCCAACCGAACGGTGCCCCTTGAGGTTGAGCAGGCCACGGGCGTCGGCACCAGCGAGGAAGGCCTTGTCCAGGCGCTCGTCAGCCAGGCGGAACGGCACGTTCATCCACGAACGGGCGTTGAGGCTGATCGGGTTGGTGTAGAACTCGCTGGCATCGATGAAGCCGTACAGGCGGTCCTTCTTGGCGCGGTTGCGCTGCTCCATGGCCTCGACGCCACCCTGCTCCTTGAGCCACTCGAACACCAGGCCAGAGAGGTACCAGGAATAGGTGGCCGGGGTGTTGTACATCGAGCCGTTGTCAGCCGCGACCTTGTAGTCGAGCATGGTCGGGCAGCTACTGCGGGCACGGCCGAGCAGGTCTTCACGGACGATCACCACCACCAGACCGCTCGGGCCGATGTTCTTCTGCGCGCCAGCGTAGATCATGCCGTACTGCGAGACATCGATGGGGCGCGAGAGGATGTCGGAAGACATGTCGACCACCAGCGGCACGTCGCCGGTTTGCGGAACCCAGTCGAACTGCAGGCCACCGATGGTCTCGTTGGACGCATAGTGGACGTAGGCGGCGTTCTTGGTCAGCTTCCACTCATTCTGGCCCGGGATGGCCAGGTAATCGTAGGGCTTGGCGCTGGCGGCGACGTTGACGGTGCCGAAGCGGCGCGCTTCCTCGATGGCCTTTTTCGACCAGATGCCAGTTTCGATGTAGTCGGCAGTGCCGTTTTCCGGCAGCAGGTTCAGCGGAATTTCGGCGAACTGCTGGCTGGCACCGCCCTGCAGGAACAGGACCTTGTAGTTGGAGGGGACGGACAGCAGGTCACGCAGGTCCTGCTCGGCCTTTTCGGCGATGGCCACGTAGTCGTCGCTGCGATGGCTCATTTCCATCACCGACAAGCCCTTGCCGTTCCAGTCCAGCATCTCGGCCTGGGCGCGCTGCAACACAGCGTCAGGAAGCGCGGCAGGGCCTGCGCAGAAGTTAAAGGCTCGTTTGCTCACATCCACTCTCGCTCTGCCAAATAGAACATATTCATTTCTTGCAGGCCGCGCGCTGTTCTTTGTAGGAGCGGCC
>NZ_JBIVGA010000008.1:0-297927 GCF_044748405.1 Pseudomonas sp. NPDC089996
GTCTGTACTGCTGCGAACAGTCAGAAGCGAGCTATGTCCCTCCTCCTCCCTTCAAGTCCTACCATACAAGCGGGCTTGCCCGCGAAAGGGCCGGTACAGGCTTACGAATCAGCCAGCCGGTGTCTCTGTCAGGGCCTGCCACATCGATGGCCCGCCCGCCGACTTGGCCACCGCCGCCAGCCGCTCGGCATGCGCTTCGAGTTCTTCGGCGCTGGCCATGATCACCCGCCCCGGCGCACGCCCGACGATGCGGCGGATTTCACTGCCACCGGCGCCCTGCCCATCGTCCTCGGCATCGGCCCCATGCCCGGCCAGCGACAGGCTGGTCTGACCACCGGTCATCGCCAGGTAGACGTCTGCCAGCAACTCGGAGTCGAGCAATGCGCCGTGCAGCTCACGGCCAGAGTTGTCGATGTCGTAGCGTTTGCACAGCGCATCGAGGCTGTTGCGCTGCCCCGGGTGACGAGAACGGGCCAGCAGCAGGGTGTCGAGGATGGTGCAGTGGTTGGCAATGTCGGCGCGGTCGCCCTGCCCCAGCAAAGCGAACTCGTTGTTGATGAAGCCGACGTCGAACGCCGCGTTGTGGATGACCAGGGTGGCGCCCTGGATGAATTCGAAGAACTCTTCGGCGACATCGGCAAAACGCGGCTTGCCGACCAGGAATGCATCGGTAATGCCGTGGACGTTGATCGCGCCCTCGTCACTTTCGCGGTCGGGCTGCAGGTAGACGTGGAAGTGCCGCCCGGTCAGGCGCCGGCCCATGACCTCGACACAGCCGATCTCGATGATCCGGTGGCCTTCGCCGACCGGCATACCGGTGGTTTCGGTATCGAGAATGACCAGGCGTTTATCTTGCTGCTGCTCCACGCGGGGCGCTCCAACTTGCATCAGTTACAAAGGCGGCGATTGTACCGCAGCTCAGCGCTTGGCGCGCACTTCCTCGACGCCGCGGTTGGCCAGCTGGTCGGCGCGTTCGTTGCCGGGGTGGCCGATGTGCCCGCGCACCCACTTCCAGGTGACCTTGTGGCGGTTGACCTGCTCGTCGAGCAGCTGCCACAGGTCGGCGTTCTTCACCGGCTCCTTGGTTGCGGTCTTCCAGCCGCGCTTCTTCCAGTTGACCATCCACTCGTTGATGCCCTTCATCACGTACTGCGAGTCGGTGGTGAGCACCACTTCGCATTCACGCTTGAGCGCCATCAACCCCTGGATAGCGGCCATCAGTTCCATGCGATTGTTGGTGGTTTCGCGCTCGCCGCCCCACAACTCCTTCTCGACGCCCTTGAAAACCAGCAGGACGCCCCAGCCGCCAGGGCCGGGGTTGCCCTTGCAGGCGCCATCGGTATACATCTCGACGCTATCGCTCATGTACCACTCATGTTCAGTGCTTATCGGTATCGGGGTTCGCGGCGGTACGGTTGACCTTGGCCAGTGGCAGCGGCAGCAGCTTGCCCATCGGCTCGCGGCGCGCCTGACGCAACGGTCGCAAGCCCACTACCATCTTGCGTGCCACCAGCAGGTAGACCCCGCCACCGGCAGTCTGCCGGCCGCCCGCCATCCGCTCCCAGCCAGCCAGGCGTTGCTGCCAGGCCGGCGAAGTGAGGGGCGGACGATAGCACCCGAAGCGGCGTTTCTCCAGCGCGAAGCCCAGCAGGTTGAGCCAGTCGCCCACCCGTGACGGCGAGATGCAGCGCGCCTTGCGCAGGGCGCCATGGCTGAAGAAGTGGCGCATGCCCCAGCCGCTCCAGGGGTTGATCCCGACGATCAGCAGGTGCCCGCCAGGGCGCACCGCGCTGGCCGCCTCACGCAGCAGGCCATGGGGCGACAGGCTGAAGTCCAGGCCATGCTGCAGCACCACCACATCGGCGGCGTGCTCGCTCAACGGCCAGGCCTGTTCCTCGCAGACAATCTCCACCCCGGGCAACGGTGCGCCAAGGCGCACGTTGCGCTGCACCTGTGGTGCGCTGGGCGGCGCCTCGGCACAGGGGCCGTAGTGCACGAGATAACCACCGAAGAAGCGCCCGAGCTCTTCTTCAAGCAGTTTTTCTTCCTCCCTCAGCATCAGCTGGCCGAGTGGGCCATTGAACCACTCACGGGCCAGGCTGATCAGTTCGACCCATTCCGGGTCGGCCTGGGCAAAGGCTTGGTCGGTCATTGCGCTCTCCCTCGAAGGTTCTCGCACCGCGCCATCGCGGCTAAGATGCCTTCATGTGCCACGCCTGGCGATACGGATCCGCATCATGATACAGATCGACGCTCTACCCGCTTTCTCCGACAATTACATCTGGTTGTTACAGGATACTGCCAAACGCCGCTGCGCGGTGGTCGACCCTGGCGATGCCGGCCCGGTGGAGGCCTGGCTGACCGCCAACCCCGGCTGGGTGCTGGACACCATCATGGTGACTCACCACCACCATGACCATGTCGGCGGAGTCGAACAGCTCAAGCAGAAGACCGGTGCCCGCGTCTGCGGGCCGGCCCATGAGCAGATCCCCGGGCGCGACCTGGCGCTGGATGAGGGCGACCAGGTCAGCGTGCTGGGCGTGACCTTCCAGGTAATGGCCGTGCCGGGGCACACCTTGGGGCATATCGCCTACTACAGCGGTCAGCCGGCAACACCGCTGCTGTTCAGTGGCGACACGTTGTTCGCCGCCGGGTGTGGGCGGATGTTCGAAGGCACGCCGGAGCAGATGCAGCCTGCCCTCGCCCGCCTTGCAGCACTGCCGGAGCAGACCGAAGTCTATTGTGCCCATGAGTACACGTTAAGCAACCTGCGCTTTGCCAAGGCCGTGGAGCCCACGAATCCGCACGTTCAACAGCGATTCGATGACGTTACCCGGTTACGCGCCGAAAATCGCATCACATTGCCATCAACGATCGGCCTCGAGCGCCTGACCAACCCCTTCCTGCGTACCGCTGAAACATTAGTTAAACAAAAAGCTGACGAATGGAAGGGACATTCAAACCACTCGCAGGTCACTGTTTTTGCTGCTTTGAGGTCTTGGAAGGATACCTTCTGATAACCTCAAGATATATCGCAAGGGGATGTCAACGGTTGACCCAAGCGGGTGCGGTTTCTAGAATCGCCGAAATTTTTCGCCCGGAAACCTGTCTCAGCCGATGTCTTCCCGTAGCCGCAGAACCGCTCATTCAGTCGCCCTGACGCGCCTGGCCCAAATCAGTGCGCTGGCGCTGGCCGCCACCCTGGTGGGCTGCCAGAGCACCCGTCAGCTCGACGAAACCGACAGCGTTCGTGCGCATAGCTACCAGGCACGGATCAAGCACAAACCAGCGCCACTGGCGGTCAAACCCGCCGAGCCGCCACAGGATGTGTGGGAGCGCATGCGCCAGGGCTTCGCCCTGCAGGACAGCATCGACGTCAACCCACGCATCGAGCAGCAGCGCCTGTGGTTCGCCAGCAACCCGACGTTCATCGAGAGCGCTGGCGAACGCGGCAGCCTCTACCTGCACTATATCGTCGAGCGCCTGGAAGAGCGCGACATGCCGCTCGAGCTGGCGCTGTTACCGGCCATCGAAAGCGCCTACAACCCGATGGCCTACTCGCGCGCCAGTGCTGCAGGAATGTGGCAGTTCATGCCCGCCACCGGCCGCCATTTCAACCTGCGCCAGACCAATTTCTACGATGGCCGTCGCGACATCACCGCGTCGACCAACGCCGCGTTGGACTACCTGACCCGCCTGCATGACATGTTCAACGGCGACTGGCTGCTGGCCCTGGCCGCCTACAATGCCGGCGAAGGTACTGTCAGCCGGGCCATCGAGCGCAACGAGAAGCTCGGCCTGCCGACCGATTACTGGAACCTGCCGCTGCCGCAGGAAACCCGCGACTATGTGCCCAAGCTGCTGGCTTTGTCGCAAGTGGTGTCCACCCCTGAAGCCTACGGCGTGAACCTCAACCCGATCGCCAACGAGCCCTACTTCGAAGCGGTGGCCATCAACGACCGCCTCGACCTGTCGCGGGTCGCCGCCTTCGCCAATATCGACGAAGACGAGCTGATCCAGCTCAACCCTGCCTTCAAGAAACGCATGACCGTGGATGGCCCCAAGCAATTGCTGGTGCCCACCGCCAAGGCACAACTGCTCAGCGCCAGCCTGTCCAACCTCAAGCCCGAGCAACTGGTCAGCCTGCAGCCGAACAAGGCCGTGTTCGCCGCCGCCGTGGCAGAAGCCAAGGGGCCGGCAGCCCGCAGCTACCGTGTCAAGCGCGGCGACAGCCTGAGCAGCATCGCCAGGGCCAACCGGGTTGCGGTCAGGGATATCCAGCGCTGGAACAAACTGCCGGGCAACCGCCTCAGGGCCGGCCAGGTTCTGGCCCTGCGCGGCGGCAAGGCGCCGAGTGCGGCAGGCAATCGCGTGGCGGCCTCCGGCAAGCGTTCCACCCAGTACAAGGTGCGCAAGGGTGATTCGCTGTATCTTGTAGCCAAACGTTTCAACGTCGAGATGCAGCACCTCAAGCGCTGGAATCCGCGCAGCGGGCATGCGCTCAAGCCAGGCCAGACCCTGACCGTCTACCTCTCCCACTAAGCCGAACGGGGCCCTTGTAGGAGCGGCCTTGTGTCGCGAAAGGGCTGCAGAGCAGCCCCAGCAATATTGGCATTACAGCTGAAATCCTGGGGCTGCTCTGCAGCCCTTTCGCGACACAAGGCCGCTCCTACAAGGCACAGCATCCCATAGCCTACCGCCCCTCTCTTTTTCCATACCCGCCAAGCTGTTACTGTACCCCGACCCAAGCCCAACGCCTCTGGATCGGATGCCGACTTGATACGTCCCCTCCTGCTGTCACTCAGCCTGGCCTTGAGCTTCCCCGCCGTCGCGATGGTGAGCGAAAGCCACGGATACGCGCAGTTCGGCACGCTCAAGTACCCAGCCACATTCACCCACTTCGACTGGGTCAACCCGCAAGCGCCCAAGGGCGGCACCTTGCGGGCCATGGCATTCGGCACCTTCGACACGCTCAACCCCTACACCTTCAAGGGCACCAGCCCGGTCACCACGCCCAACTTCCTGCAATACGGCGTCAGCGAGCTGAACGAAACGCTGATGGTCGGCACCGGCCAGTACGACCCGTCCGGGGACGAGCCCACCTCCAGCTACGGCCTGATCGCCCGATCGGTGGAATACAGCGAAGACCGCAGCTGGGTGGTGTTTAACCTGCGTCCGGAAGCACGCTGGCATGACGGCGCACCGATCACCGCCGACGACGTGGCGTTCTCGTACCGTACCCTGCTCAAGCAAGGCCACCCGATCTACCGCACCAACTTGCAGGAAGTGCAGCGCGTCGACGTGCTCGGCCCGCTGCGCATCCGCTTCGTCTTCAAGCGCGCGGGCAACCCGCTGCTTATCCTGCGCTTGGGCGAAATGCCGGTGCTGCCCAGGCACTACTGGCAAAAGCGTGAATTCGAAGCCACCACCTTCGAGCCGCCGCTGGGCAGCGGGCCGTATCGCATCACCCAAGTGCAGCCTGGTCGGCGCCTGGTGTTCGAGCGGGTAAAGAACTACTGGGGCAAGGACCTGGCGGTGAACCGTGGCAAGTACAACTTCAACCGCGTCGAATACGAGTTCTACCGCGATGCCACCGTGGCCTTCGAAGCGTTCAAGGCCGGTGAATTCGACATCTACATCGAGCACCAGGCGAAAAACTGGGCCAACGGTTACAACTTCCCCGCCGTGCGCCGTGGCGAGGTGATCAAGGCACAGATCCCGCACCGCATCCCGACCCAGACCCAGGGCCTGTTCATGAACAGCCGTCGGGCCACCTTCAGCGACCCCAGGGTGCGCCAGGCACTGGGCCTGATGCTCGATTTCGAGTGGACCAACCGTGCCCTGTTCAGCAGCGCCTACCGCCGTGCGACCAGCTATTACCCCAACAGCGAGTTCACCGCCACCGGCGTGCCGACCGGCAAGGAATGGCTGCTGCTGGCGCCGTTCCGCGACCAGTTGCCCGACAAGCTGTTCACCCAGCCCTACCAGGTCAGCCACACCGACGGGCGCGGCATCGGCCGCCAGACCTTGCGCCAGGCCCTGGGCCTGCTCAACCAGGCTGGCTGGAAGCTCGACGGTCAGCGTCTGGTCGACGCCAAGGGCAAGCAGTTCAGCATGGAGCTGCTGCTGGTGAACCCGAACCTGGAACGCATCCTGCAACCCTATGTCGAAAACCTGGCCAGCATCGGCATCGACGCGCACTTGCGCACCGTTGACCGCGCCCAGTACAAACAACGCCTGGACCAGTTCGATTTCGACATGATCCTGATGACCCTGAACCAGACCTTGAGCCCGGGCCTCGAACAGTGGCTGTACTTCCATTCCAGCCAGGCCGCGACCAAAGGCAGCAAGAACTATGCTGGGGTCAAGGACCCGGTGGTCGACCACCTGCTCGACACCTTGCTGGCCGCGCGCACCCGCGACGACCAGGTCGCCGCCGCCCGCGCCCTGGACCGCGTGCTCTCATGGCAGTACTACATGATCCCCAACTGGTACCTCGACAATCACCGCCTGGCCTACCGCAACCGGTTCGCCTTCGTCACCACACCGCCCTACACCCTCGGGCTGAATACCTGGTGGATAAAGCCTTCGGAGAAAGCCAAATGAAGCCGACGCATCGCCTGGCCTGCAGCCTGCTGTTCGCCTGCCTGAGCCTGCCCGCGCTGGCCGCGCCGCAACATGCACTGACGCTCTACGACGAGCCGCCGAAGTATCCCGCCGACTTCAAGCACTTCGACTACGTGAACCCGGACGCGCCCAAGGGCGGCACCTTCCGCCAGTCCAGCTTCGGCGGCTTCGACAGCCTCAACCCGTTCATCAACAAAGGTGTCTCGGCCGACTACGTCAGCATCATCTACGACACCCTGATGCGCCAGAGCCTGGACGAGCCGTTCACCGAATACGGCCTGGTTGCCGGCAAGATCGAAAAGGCCCCGGACAATAGCTGGGTACGCTTCTACCTGCGCCCCGAGGCGCGCTTCCACGACGGCCATCCGATGCGCGCGGAAGACGTGGTATTCACCTTCAATACGCTGATCAAGGACGGTGCACCCTTGTACCGCCAATACTACGGCGACGTAGCCGAAGTGGTCGCCGAAGACCCGCTCAAGGTGCTGTTCAAGTTCAAGCACACCAACAACCGCGAATTGCCGCTGATTCTCGGCCAGCTACCGGTGCTGCCCAAGCACTGGTACCAGGACCGCGAATTCACCCGCGGCAACCTAGAGCTGCCACTGGGCAGCGGCCCCTACAAGGTCGCCGAGGTCAAGGCCGGCCGCTCGATTCGCTATCAGCGGGTCAAGGACTACTGGGCCAAGGACCTGCCGATCAATCGCGGGTCGTATAACTTCGATGCCATGACCTTCGATGTCTACCGCGACAACAACGTGGCGCTCGAAGCACTGAAGGCCGGTGCCTTCGACTACGAACTGGAGATGAGTGCGAAGAATTGGGCCACCGCCTACGACGTGCCCGCCGTGCGCGACGGCCGCCTGATCAAGGAGGAAATTCCCAACGGCAACCCGGTAGGCATGCAGGGCTTCATCTTCAACCTGCGCAAACCTGTGTTCCAGGACGTGCGGGTACGCAAGGCGCTGAGCCTGTTGTTCGACTTCGAATGGACCAACAAGCAGCTGTTCAACGGCGCCTACATCCGCACCGACAGTTACTTCGAGAACTCCGAAATGGCCGCCAGCGGCCTGCCCTCGCCGGCCGAGCTGAAAGTCCTCGAACCGTTGCGCGGCAAAGTCCCCGACGAGGTGTTCAGCAAGGCGTTCGCCAACCCGGTAAGCGATGGCAGCGGCATGATCCGCGAGCAGCAGCGCCAGGCCTACAAGCTGCTCCAGGAAGCCGGCTGGAAAATCGTCGACGACAAGATGGTCGACAAGGACGGCAAGCCGGTCAGCATCGAATTCCTGCTGGCGCAGACCCAATTCGAACGCGTGTTGCTCCCCTTCAAGCGTAACCTCTCCGACCTGGGGATCGGGTTCGAGATCCGCCGCGTGGACGTCTCGCAATACATCAATCGCCTGCGCTCGCGTGACTTCGACATGATCGTCGGTAATTTCCCGCAATCCAATTCGCCCGGCAACGAACAGCGCGAGTTCTGGTCCAGCGCCGCCGCCGACAACCCGGGCAGCCGCAACTTCATCGGCCTGCGCGACCCGGCCATCGACCAGCTGGTGGAAGACCTGATCAATGCCGACTCGCGCCAGAGCCTGATCGACCACTGCCGCGCCCTCGACCGCGTGCTGCAGTGGGGCTACTACGTGGTGCCCAACTGGCACATCAGGACTAACAGGGTGGCCTACTGGAACCACATCGGCCACCCGAAAGTGTCGCCCAAGTACGACGTAGGCATCGACACCTGGTGGATCAAGCCCGAGGTGACCCCGGCGGTCAGCGAAACGCCTGCGCACGAGGCCAACTGACATGCTGGCCTATATCCTGCGCCGCCTGCTGCTGATCATTCCGACCCTGTTCGGCATCCTGATCATCAACTTCATCATCGTCCAGGCTGCCCCCGGCGGCCCGGTGGAACAGATGATCGCCAAACTCGAAGGCTTCGAGGGCGCCACCAGCCGCATCGCCGGTGGCGGTGCCGAAGTTTCGGTGGCCGGCTCCAACTACCGCGGCGCCCAGGGCCTGGACCCTGCATTGATCGCCGAGATCGAGCGCATGTACGGCTTCGACAAGTCGGCGCCCGAACGGCTGTGGATCATGATCAAGAACTACGCCCAGCTCGATTTCGGCAACAGCTTCTTCCGCGACGCCAAGGTCATCGACCTGATCGCCGAGAAGATGCCCGTGTCGATCTCGCTGGGGCTGTGGAGCACGCTGATCATGTACCTGATCTCGATCCCGCTGGGGATCGCCAAGGCGGTCCGCCACGGCAGCCACTTCGACGTCTGGACCAGCTCGGCGATCATCGTCGGCTACGCCATCCCGGCGTTCCTGTTCGCCATCCTGCTGATCGTGCTGTTCGCCGGCGGCAGCTATTTCGACTGGTTCCCGCTGCGCGGACTGACGTCCAACAACTTCGACGAGCTGTCCACCAC
Organism: Pseudomonas sp. NPDC089996; assembly: GCF_044748405.1. Taxonomy (NCBI): domain Bacteria; kingdom Pseudomonadati; phylum Pseudomonadota; class Gammaproteobacteria; order Pseudomonadales; family Pseudomonadaceae; genus Pseudomonas; species Pseudomonas sp. NPDC089996. Next base: position 9,057 of record NZ_JBIVGA010000008.1, read on the forward strand.
CGGCAAGGTGCTGGACTACTTCTGGCACCTGGTGCTGCCGATCACCGCGCTGGTGATCGGCAACTTCGCCACCATGACCCTGCTGACCAAGAACAGCTTCCTCGACGAGATCAACAAACAGTACGTGGTCACTGCCAAGGCCAAGGGCCTGAGCCGGCCACGGGTGCTGTACGGCCATGTGTTCCGCAACGCCATGCTGCTGGTGATTGCCGGTTTCCCGTCAGCATTCATCGGCATCTTCTTCACAGGCTCCCTGCTGATCGAGGTGATCTTCAGCCTCGACGGCCTGGGCCTGATGAGTTTCGAAGCGGCGATCAACCGCGACTACCCGGTGGTCTTCGGCACCCTGTTCATCTTCACCCTGCTCGGGCTGGTGGTGAAACTGATCGGCGACCTGACCTACACCCTGGTCGACCCCCGTATCGACTTCGCCAGCCGGGAGCACTGACATGGCCCTCTCCCCCCTCAACCGCCGGCGCTTCGAGCGCTTCAAGGCCAACCGCCGAGGCTGGTGGTCGCTGTGGCTGTTCCTGATCCTGTTCGGCCTGAGCCTGGGTGCCGAGCTGATTGCCAACGACAAGCCGATTGCCGTGCGCTACGAAGGCTCATGGTATTTCCCGGCGTTCAAGCGCTACCCGGAAACCACCTTCGGTGGCGAGTTCCCGCTGGAGGCCAACTACAAGAGCCCGTACATCCGCGACCTGCTGGAGAAAAAAGACAGCTTCGTGCTCTGGGCGCCGATCCCGTTCAGCTACCAGAGCATCAACTACGACCTGCGCGTGCCCGCCCCGGCGCCGCCCTCGGCAGACAACTGGCTGGGCACCGACGACCAGGGCCGCGACGTACTGGCGCGGGTGATCTACGGCTTCCGCGTGTCGGTGCTGTTCGCCCTCACGTTGACCGTGCTCAGCTCCATCATCGGCGTCATCGCCGGTGCATTGCAGGGCTTCTACGGCGGCTGGGTCGACCTGGCCGGGCAGCGTTTTCTGGAAATCTGGTCCGGCCTCCCGGTGCTCTACCTGCTGATCATCCTCGCCAGCTTCGTGCAACCCAACTTCTGGTGGCTGCTGGGCATCATGCTGCTGTTCTCGTGGATGAGCCTGGTGGACGTGGTGCGCGCCGAGTTCCTGCGCGGGCGCAACCTGGAATACGTGCGCGCTGCCCGTGCCCTGGGCATGCGTAATGGCGCAATCATGTACCGGCATATCCTGCCCAACGCCATGATTTCGACCATGACCTTCATGCCGTTCATCCTCACCGGTGCCATCGGCACCCTGACCGCGCTGGACTTCCTTGGCTTCGGCCTGCCCCCTGGCGCACCGTCGCTGGGCGAGCTGGTGGCGCAAGGCAAGTCCAACCTGCAAGCCCCGTGGCTTGGCATCAGCGCCTTCGCCGTGCTGGCGATCATGTTGAGCCTGCTGGTGTTCATCGGCGAATCCGCCCGCGATGCCTTCGACCCGAGGAAGTGAAATGAGCGAACAGAACCTGATCGAAGTGCGCGACCTGGCCGTGGAGTTTGTCACCGGCGACCAGGTCAACCGCGTGGTCGACGGCATCAGCTTCAACATCCGCAAAGGCGAGACCCTGGCGCTGGTCGGCGAGAGTGGCTCTGGCAAATCCGTTACCGCGCACTCGATCCTGCGCCTGCTGCCCTACCCGCTTGCCCGCCACCCCAGCGGCAGCATCGGCTATGAAGGCAAGGACCTGCTGCAGCAGAACGAAAAGACCCTGCAACGTATTCGCGGCAACCGCATTGCGATGATCTTCCAGGAGCCGATGACCTCGCTGAACCCGCTGCATTGCATCGAGAAGCAGATCAACGAAATTCTCCTGCTGCACAAGGGCCTGACCGGCAAGCAAGCCACCGCACGCACGCTGGAGCTGCTGGAAATGGTCGGTATCCCCGAACCGCACAAGCGCCTCAAGGCCCTGCCCCACGAATTGTCCGGCGGCCAGCGCCAGCGGGTGATGATCGCCATGGCGTTGGCCAACGAGCCGGAGCTGCTGATCGCAGACGAGCCGACCACCGCGCTCGACGTGACCGTGCAGTTGAAGATTCTCGACCTGCTCAAGGAGCTGCAATCGCGCCTGGGCATGGCCCTGCTGCTGATCAGTCACGACCTCAACCTGGTGCGCCGCATCGCCCACCGCGTGTGCGTGATGCAACGCGGGCAGATCGTCGAACAGGCCGAGTGCGCCACACTGTTCAGTGCGCCGCAGCATCACTACACGCAGATGCTGATCAATGCCGAGCCCAGCGGGTTGCCTGCGCACAACCCGGTTGGGGCACCATTGCTCGAGGTGAATGACCTGAAGGTATGGTTCCCGATCAAGAAGGGCCTGCTGCGCAAGACCGTCGACCATGTGAAGGCGGTGGACGGGATCAACTTCAGCCTGCCCCAGGGGCAGACCCTGGGGATCGTCGGCGAGTCCGGCTCGGGCAAGTCGACGCTGGGGTTGGCGATCCTGCGGTTGATCTCCAGCCAGGGCGGGATTCGCTTTCATGGCCAGCAGCTCGAAGGCATGAACCAGAAAGAAGTGCGGCCGCTTCGCCGGGAAATGCAGGTGGTGTTTCAGGACCCTTTTGGCAGCCTGAGCCCGCGCATGTGTGTGGCGGATATCGTTGGCGAAGGATTACGGATTCACAAGATCGGCACGCCTGAGGAGCAGGAAGCCGCAATCGTTGCGGCGTTGGAGGAAGTGGGCCTGGACCCGCGCACCCGCCATCGCTACCCCCATGAGTTTTCCGGTGGCCAGCGCCAGCGTATCGCCATTGCCCGGGCGTTGGTGTTGAAGCCTGCGCTGATTCTGCTGGATGAGCCGACCTCGGCGCTGGACCGTACGGTGCAGCGGCAGGTGGTGGAGTTGCTGAGGAATTTGCAGGCCAAGTACAACCTGACGTACCTGTTCATCAGCCATGACCTGGCGGTAGTGAAAGCGCTGAGTCACCAGTTGATGGTGATCAAGCATGGGCATGTGGTGGAGCAAGGGGATGCGCGGGAGATCTTCCATTCGCCGCAACATGTTTATACAAAGCAGTTGCTGGAGGCGGCGTTTTTGGGGGATGTCTGAAGCATATAGAATCAGATTTAACCGCTAGCTTGTAGTCCATTTCCCAAAGATACTCTGGGCGCTCTTTTTCCGTTGCGGCTGTGAGGGTTGAGCCCTAGTCTCGGTTGGTCGCTGAACATCAGCGATACGGCTTTGACAGGCCGGAACTGAAAGATGAGCACCCGGTTCGCCCTCAATGGCGGCTGTGCGTGTGGGCACGCTCGCGTGCGCCGGTCTTTCCTTCTTCCACCGGTCTGTCAACCCGCGCACAGCTGCCACCCAACCGTTTGACAGCGGAAGGATGGCAGCGAAACCGGAAAGAAGGAGATGTTTATGCTGAAGATTGTCCCCGATCCACCCCTCGATTTAACTTCCCTCGAAGACACGCTCATACAGGCCGCAGACTACGCGCTCTGTGCAGCGACCGTGGTGCAGCAGGCGTTACTGCTCCAGCCTAAATCACCGTCGTCGATCCTGATGATGACCTCGATGCACGAGATGGAAGCGCTACGGGCTTTGCTCGAATCGGCGCTGATCCAGGTGCAGATGCCCAGCGAGCCTCGGACCTTGCACTGAGGCTTAGGTGATGTGCTGCCAGTTCTGGCCTCTTCGCGGGCACGCCCGCTCCCACAGGGGTACGCGATTCCCTGTGGGAGCGGGCGTGCCCGCGAAAGGGCCAGGCCTGGCAGTCGAGTAGTTTCAGGGAGATAACGATGACCACAGACAACATCCCATGCACCGTCGGCAAGACCACCTTCTGCCAAGGTAAACACCAGACTCACCCACTGTTCCGCATCGAACCCGGCATCCCCTGCCGCGATGCCCGCGAGCAAGCATCGGAACTGATGGGCTATGTGCGGGAGTTGACCATCCTCGGCCTGATGGACGAGAAGCCGATGATGATCTGGGCCTCGCATTACCTGAGCGCTATGGCAAAGGCGCTGATGGATGATGCCGAGCTGGGCATGAGGCATTGATGGACCGGGCATGAGTCCGTGTCTGGGCCACCAGGTGCCTGGCTTGGCATTTTCAGCGCCTACCAGATCGAGCGCCGCCCGCGCGGCGCATCGCGGGCAAGCCCACACATCTGTTTCGGGCCAATATCTCCTGTGCCGCCAACAGGATCCGCCTTGGTGCATGACTGGAGACAGGTGAAGCGGCATCAGCGACCACGGAGATGCATCGCCATGCCAACAAGGCGGTCCCTGTTGGCTTTACAGGAGTGACTGGCCCGAAACAGATGTGGGAGCGGGCTTGCCCGCGATGCGCCGCGCGGGCGGCGCTCGATCTCATAGGCGCTGCACATCTGTCGGCGAACACCTGTCAGCCCTGCTGCGATCGCGCGACGGGCACCCCACCCTTTCGCAACTCAAGGTCGCTCCTACAGAGCACAGCCCGGAAGTCAGAAATCGATGGTCCCGGAGAACTTCACCAGCCGCGGATCACCCTGGGTCAGATAACCGCCGTTGGCCGAAGCCCAGTAATTCTTGTCGGTCAGGTTCTCGACATTGACGCGCAAGGTCAGGTCCTTCTCCGCCACTTTCAGCTTGTAGCGGGCGCCGGCATCGAAGCGATTCCAGGTCGGAATGCTGACATTATTCGCCGCATCGACGTACTGCCCGCCGGTACGCAGCATGCGCGCATTGAGCGCAAGGCCCGGCACCCCCGGCACATCCCAATCGACGCTGGCATTGAGCTGGAAGGTCGGCACGCCGATGGCGTGATTGCCGTCGTTGGTACCGTTTGCGGTCTTCTTCTGCTCCGAAGTCATGCGCGTGCCACCGGCCATCAGGCGCAGGCCTTCAATGGGCTCGCCGAATACGCTCAGTTCCAGGCCTTTGTTGACCTGTTCGCCGTCGCGGTAGTAGCGATCACCCAGTGTGTAGCCATCGGACGGTTTTTCGATGCGGAACACGGCCAGGTTGGCGCCGTAGGTCTGCTTGTCGAACTTGATGCCGGCTTCCAGCTGCTTGGTGCGCCCTGGCGGGAACATCTCGTTGGCGTTCACCACGTTGGCCGGCGCGGACGGGCCTTGGGCCAGGCCTTCGATGCGATTGGCGTACAACGAGATGCTGTCGGTTGCCTTGAACACGATGCCGTACACCGGCGTGGTGATCGATTCGTCATACGGGTCACCTTTGCGGCTGCCATCGTTGGCCGGATTGGCAACGCCCTTCGAGGTGCTGCCATCGTAGGTGTAGCTTTCCACCCGAAGCTGTTGGCGGCGAAGGCCGTAGGTCAGCAGCAAGCGGTCATCGAACACGCCAATCGTGTCGGAAATGGCGATGCTGCGGGCACGGGTCTTGCCGGTCACGCCCGGGTCGCCCATGTCACCGCCGGTGCTGGTGACGGTGCCAGGCTTGGCCTGCTGCACGGTGTCGTAGATATTGGTGCTGATCGGCGAATAGAACGTGTAGGCGTTCTCGGCCTGGGTCCACATCGTATTGGCGCCCAGCGCGATCTGATGGCTGATCGGGCCGGTCTGCACGCGGCCGTTCAGGCCTGTGCTGAAGCTGGTGTTGTCTTCGCCATGGACAATGTCCGAAGGTGTCATGGTGGCCGCGCCGCTGTTGCCGGTCAGCACGGGCGTGCCGTAGGTGCCCTGCTCGCGGGTATGGCGTGCGCCGCCTGCCAGGTAGGCGGTCCAGCTGTCGTTCAGGTCCCATTCGCCACGGACCATGCCGAAGGTGTCCTCTGCCTCGCTGTAGCTCCAGCTCTGCCCATAGTTGTGGTCGGCATCTGGCGCGGTCGGGGCCTTGGTCGTGGTGGTGCCCAGGCGCACCGAGTTGCGCAGGTGGTTGACGCGCTGCTTCTGGTAACCGATGTCGGTCGAGACGCGGAAGTTGTCGCCGCGGTAGTCCAGGCCTGCGGTGAACAGCTTGGTGCGCTGGTCCTGGTCGTCGACAGCGGTTTCGCCTTCGCGCTGGCTGAGGTTCAGGCGAGCGCCGAAGCGATTGTCTTCACCAAAGCGCTGGCCGATATCCAGGTGCTCGCCGACACGGCCGTCGCTGCTGATGTCCTGGGTATAGCGACGGGTCGGTATGTCACCGGCGCGCTTGGGCTGCAGGTTGACGTTGCCGCCCAGGCCAGTACCGGTCGGGCTGACGCCGTTGAGGAAGGCGTTGGGGCCCTTGAACACTTCGACCCGCTCGACGCCGTCGGTGGACATGATCTGCCGCGGCAGGATCCCATACAGGCCATTGAAGGAAATATCGTCCCCCGCCAGCGGCAAGCCACGGATCACGAAGACCTTGGACTGGTTGCCGAAACCATACGACTCGCGCACCGAGGGGTCGTTGGCCAGCACGTCGCCAATGTCTTCAGCTTGCTGGTCCTCGATCACCTTGGCGGTGTAACTGTTCATGGTGAAAGGCACGTCCATGTAGTCCTGGTTACCCAACACCCCCATCTGGCCACCGCGGGCGACCTGGCCGCCGGCGAACTCCTCGGGCAGCGCGGCCGGGTGTGCCTTCAAGGCGTCGGCGTTGACATCGGTGGCCTCCAGCTAGATCGGCTCGGCAGCTTGCGCCATCAGGGTTACAGAGCAACAGATCGCCAGTAATGCAGGGCGTGAAGGAAAACGGGAGGGCATTGGGTAATTCCTGACAGCGATGAGAGTAGGAAACAGGACATGAATGGTAATGCTTCCCATATACAGATATCAAATTTCTGAACAGTGCATAACGCCATCATTCATCAAAAATACTGATTACGATCGTCTTTCATCATCAGCCAAATACGTCATAGAGTCGTTGCAGTCACCCCTGCATCAACGGTAGAGCCCATGCCCAGCCCACAACAAAAATCCGCCTCCCCCGCCCTCGACAAGCTGATCCAGCGCTCCAGCCTGCCCAGCCCGATACTCGACCCAGCCGAGGCACATGCACTGCTGCAGACGCACTACGGCCTGGAGGGTGAATTGACGGCGCTGGGCAGCCAGCAGGACCTGAACTTCCGAGTGGATGCAGCCCAGGGTCGCTTCGTGCTGAAGGCCTGCCACGGCAGCTATGCGCAGGTCGAGCTTGAGGCGCAGCATGCCGCCCTCGCCTACCTGCGTGATCAACATCTGCCGGTGCCCGCCGTCCGTCCGGCGCAAAATGGTGAAACCTTGCTCGCCGTGGAGATTGCCGAACAACCGCTGCGCGTGCGCCTGCTGGACTACATCGACGGCCAGCCGCTGACCCGCCTCAAGCACCTGCCCCCACAGCTGATGGCCGAACTGGGCGGGCTCTGCGCACGCCTGGACAAGGCCCTGGTCAATTTCGACCACCCGGGCTTGGCACGCACCCTGCAATGGGACCCGCAGCACGCCCCGGCGCTGATCGAGCACCTGCTGCCAGTGCTACAGGACGACGCGCAGCGTGCACGCATCGAACAGGCCACACGCCTCGCCTCTCAGCGCCTTGCGCCCCTGCTCGGCAAGCTGCCGACCCAGGCCGTGCACCTGGACATCACCGACGACAACACGGTGTGGGCCCGCAATGAGCAGCGCCAGTGGCAACTGCAGGGCGTGATCGACTTCGGCGACCTGATGCACACCTGGCGCATCGCCGACCTGTCGGTGACCTGCTCGGCGCTGCTGCACCATGCCGAAGGCGACCCGTTGCGCATCCTGCCGGCCGTCAGCGCCTACCAGGCCCACAACCCGCTGACCGAGGCCGAACTGCGTGCCCTGTGGCCATTGGTGCTGAACCGGGCAGCGGTATTGGTGCTGAGCAGCGCGCAGCAGCTGGCCGTGGACCCGGGCAACCAGTACACCCGTGACAACGTCGCCCATGAATGGGAAATCTTCGACACGGCTACTGCAGCGCCTTTCGCTCTGATGGAGGCCGCCATTCTCCAGGCGGCCGGCCTGCAAGCCGACGCCGCGGACCTGACTGCCTGTGCGCCGCTGCTCCCCGAGCTGGCCGGCCAGCCGGTGACCCGCATCGACCTGGGTGTGCTCAGCACACATTGCGAGGCCGGCAACTGGGAACAGCCCGGCTTCGACCAGCAGCGGCTGACCTCGCAGCCAGCGCCGGCCTGCAGCCTGCATGGGCAGTATCGCCTGTCGCAGACCCATATCGACCGCGCCGAAGAGCCTGCCACCTGCGCGCTGGGCGTGGAGCTGCATGTGCCCAACGCCTGCCTGGTACAGGCGCCCGAGGGGGGTACCTGGCAACGCCATGGCGACAGTCGCGGCTGTCTGCGCACGCCGCACTGGGCCTTGTGGCTGCAAGGCCTGGAAGGTACCCCGGCGGATGGCCAGGCAGTGAGCAAAGGGCAAGCGCTGGGCAGCAGCTGCGGCTTGCTCAGCGTCCAGCTCTGTCTCGACCCGCACATCCAGCCACCGTTCTTCGCCACACCGTCACACTCGGCCGCCTGGCTGGCCCTGTGCCCATCCCCTGCCGCGCTGCTGGGCTTCGATTGCGATGCCGAGCCGTTGCCCGACCCGCAGGCCTTGCTGGCCCGTCGCGACGCCAGCTTCGCCCGTTCGCAGAAGCACTACTACCAGCAACCGCCGCAGATCGAACGCGGTTGGCGCAACTACCTGATCGACCTGCAGGGCCGTTCGTACCTGGACATGCTCAACAATGTCGCCGTGCTCGGCCACGGGCATCCGCGCATGGTCGCCGAATCGGCGCGCCAATGGTCACTCCTGAACACCAATTCGCGCTTCCACTACGCCGCCATCACCGAGTTCTCCGAGCGCCTGCTCGACCTTGCACCCGAGGGTTTCGACCGGGTGTTCATGGTCAACAGCGGCACCGAGGCCAATGACCTGGCGATCCGCCTGGCCTGGGCCTACAGCGGTGGCCGCGACCTGCTCAGCGTGCTGGAGGCCTACCACGGCTGGTCGGTGGCTACCGATGCCATTTCCACCTCCATCGCCGACAACCCGCAGGCCCTCGAAACCCGCCCGGACTGGGTGCACCCGGTGGAAGCGCCGAACACCTTCCGCGGCCGCTTGCGCGGCGCCGACACGGCCACCGGCTACCTGCGCGACGTCGACGCCAAGCTGGCCGACCTCGATCGCCGTGGCCGCCAGCTGGCCGGCATCATCTGCGAGCCGGTGTATGGCAATGCCGGCGGCATCTCGCTGCCGGCCGGTTACCTGCGTGAGGCTTACGCCAAGGTGCGGGCACGGGGCGGCGTGTGCATTGCCGATGAGGTGCAGGTCGGTTACGGCCGCCTGGGCGAGTACTTCTGGGGCTTCGAGGAACAGGGCGTGGTGCCCGACATCATCACCATGGCCAAGGGCATGGGTAACGGTCAGCCGTTGGGTGTGGTCATCACCCGCCGCGAGATCGCCGAGGCCCTGGAGGCCGAGGGTTACTTTTTCTCGTCGGCCGGCGGCAGTCCGGTCAGCTGCCGCATCGGCATGGCGGTGCTGGACGTGATGCAAGAGGAAGGCCTGTGGGACAACGCCCGCGACACCGGGCGCTATTTCAAGGCGCGCCTGCAGGCACTGGTCGACAAGCACCCGCTGGCCGGTGCGGCCCATGGCTCGGGTTTCTACCTGGGGCTGGAGCTGGTGCGCAACCGTGAAACCCTGGAGCCGGCCACCGAGGAAACCATGGCGCTGTGCGACCGCCTGCGCGAATTGGGGATCTTCATGCAGCCGACCGGCGATTACCTGAACATCCTCAAGATCAAGCCGCCGATGTGCACCACACGGGCGAGCGTCGATTACTTTGTCGACAGCATTGACCAGGTGCTTGCCGAAGGCCTGTAAGGGGCTGTCAACCGGGCCGGCGAGTGTTCATACTTTCCGGCCTCCTCCTCAGGTTTGCGGACATGGCCTTCAGCAGCGACTCCCTGGCAATCTTCCTCGCCGTGCTGGAGGCCGGCTCGTTCTCTGCCGCCGCGCGCAAGCTGGGGCGTGTGCCGTCAGCCGTGAGCATGGCAATTGCGCAACTGGAAGCAGAGCTGGACCTGGCCCTGTTTGACCGCGCCACACGTAAAGCCCTGCCTACCAGTGCTGCCCTGGCGCTGGAGCCACAAGCCAGGCAGGTGATCTGCCAGCTCAACCTGCTGGACGCCCAGGCCCTGCAACTGCACCAGGGGCTGGAAAAGCGCCTGACCATCGCCATGGCCCCGGAGCTGCAGACCGGCCGCTGGAGCCAGCCACTGGAAACCCTGGCGAAGGAATTTCCCAGCCTGGAGATCGAAGTGCGCTCGGCGACCCAGACCGAAGCGGTGCGCCTGCTGCATGAAGGCAGCGTGCAACTGGCGCTGGTGTTCGAACGGCCCGGGATCGATGAGCGCGAGTCCTTCCTCGAAGCGGGCAGCCAGCTGCTGGTGGCGGTCGCTTCACCGCGTCACCCGGCCGGCAGCCACAGCGGTACGCCGCTGCCTGAGGAAGCCTTGGCCGAGCAGCGGCAGATCATCGTGGCCTCGGGCAAGGCCACCGGCTCGGACCCGCGCATGGTGCTGTCGCGGCGGATATGGTTGACCGACAGCTATCTGGCGACGCTCGATCTGGTGCAGTCCGGTTTGGGCTGGGCGTACCTGCCACAGCCATTGGTGGAGCCGCTGATTGCATCGGGCGCACTGGCCGAGGTGCGCTTTGACAACATGGCCAGTCGGTTGCGGTTGTGGGTGGACATCATCTGGCTGAAGCCACGACCGTTGGGCCTGGGCGCCAGGCGCTATCTGGAGGTCATGCGCCAGTTGTTCGAAAAAGAACCCCCCAGGGCTTGATATCACGCGATCCATTGTAGGAGCGGCCTTGTGTCGCGAAAGGGCTGCAACGCAGCCCCTCGATTTCAGCTGTCCTGCAGAAAGTGCCGGGGCTGCGTTGCAGCCCTTTCGCGACACAAGGCCGCTCCTACAAGATTCGCGTCAACCCGGCGATGGCGCCACCAGGCGGTAGCCCACTCCGGCCTCGGTAATGATGAACCGCGGCGCAGTCGGGTCGTCGCCAAGCTTCTGCCGCAAATGCCCCACCACGATCCGCAGGTAATGGGTGTCGTCGACATGGGTCGGTCCCCAGATGTCCTTGAGCAATTGCTGCTGGGTAATCACCCGCCCCGGATGCCCGGCCAGTTGCGCCAGCAATGCGTATTCCTTGCGGGTGAGGGCGATCTCCAGGCCATCCAGCGTCACTTTGCGAAAAGCGAAGTCAACCACCAGCGGCCCGAACCTGGCCGTCACTTCGCTGCCGCCCGACTGCGGTACCTGGCGCAGCAGCGCGCGCACCCGAGCCAGAAACTCCTGGATGCCAAAGGGCTTGGTCACGTAGTCATTGGCGCCGCCATCCAGCGCATCGACCTTCTGCACCTCGCTGGCCCGCACCGACAGCACCAGCACCGGCACCGCGCTCCACTCGCGCAATTCACGCAGCACCTGCTGGCCGTCCATGTCGGGCAGGCCGAGGTCGAGCACCACCAGGTCGGGCTTGGCCAGCGCGGCCTGGGCCAGGCCTTCGCCGCCGGTGGCGGCCTCGATCACCTTGTAGCCCTGGGAGCTGAGGCTGATGCGCAGGAACTTGCGGATCTGCGGTTCATCGTCGATGACCAACAAGGTGGCGGACTGGCTCATGGGGTTTCGCTTTCGGCTTCAGGTTGCTGGGGCAGCGGCAAGCATAGAGTGATGCAGGTGCCGTGACCATCGATGCCTTCGCCGACCCGGATCTGCCCGCCGTGGGCACCAATCATGCCCTGGCAGATCGCCAACCCCAGACCGGTGCCCTGGCCACCGCGATCACCCCTGGCAGCGGTATAGAACATGTCGAAGATCTTCTCGCGTTCGGCAACCGGGATGCCGGGCCCCTGGTCGCTGACAGCGAAGTGCAGCTGCTCGCCGTGCACCGACAACTGCAGTTCCAGACGGCCTTGCGCGGGCGAGAAGCGGGCGGCATTTTCCAGCACATTGATCAGTGCCTGTTCAATCAGCGCAGCGTGCACGAACAGCAGCGGCAGTTCGGCGGGCACGTCGGTGTGCACGCGCAACGGTGCCAATACCGCACGCAGGCGGTTGAGGGCACTGCCGACGATGTCGGCGGGGGCCACCCAGTCGCGAGCGAGCTTGAGGCCACCGTGGCCGAGGCGGGTCATGTCGAGCAGGTTCTGGATGTAGCGGTCCAGGCGTTCGGCTTCGTTGCGCGTGCCTTCAAGCAGTTCGCGACGGTCCTCGACGGGGATCGCCTCGCCCAGCGCCAGCAGGCTGTCGATGCTGCCGCGCATGGCCGTCAGCGGAGTGCGCAGATCGTGGGAGACCGAGGCCAGCAAGGCGCTGCGCAATTGCTCGGTTTCGCCGTGCAAGCGGGCCGCCTCGAGCTGCTCGGCCAGCCGGGCGCGAGCCAGGGCCTGGGCCAGGGGTTGGCCGAGGGCCATCAGCAAGCGCCGGCGCTGGGCACTCAGCGGCTCACCGGAACGCGGACGCACGCCGAGCAAGGCCAAGGGTTGATCGTCGACCGCCAGCGGCCACCACCACCAGCGGCCATTGGGCAAGGTATCGCTGCCGTGGCCGGCGGCCTGGCCATGCTGCCAGGCCCAATCGGCGGCGGCCCGCTCGTTGTCGCTCAGCGCCTGGGCTTCACCACTTGCCAGCTGCAACACGCCTTCGCCGTTGCGCTCCAACAGGCAGACCTGCACCTCTTTCCAGTCATTGAGGTGACGACCGGCAGCGTTGAACACCGCCTGGCGGTCGGTGGCCACGGTCAGCCGGCGCGAGAGGTCGAGCAACTGGCTGGTCTGCGCCTGGGTTTCGCGCAGGGCCTGCAGCTGGCTGCGCTGGCGGGCCGCGAGGTTGCCGGTGAGGGCCGCCATGAGCAGGAAGAACACCAGCGTCAGCACGTCTTCCTCGCGCTGGATGCTGAACGAGAAGTTCGGAGGAATGAACAGGAAGTCGTAGGTCAGGAACGACAGGGCCGCGCAGGCCAGCGCCGGGCCCAGGCTGCTGCGCACCGCCACCAGCAGTACGGCAGCAAGGAACACCAGCGAGATGTTGGGCAGCGCCAGCACGCTCGATACGCCCCAGGCGAGGCCCGCTGCCAGCGCCGTGGCCACCAGCGCCAGCAGGTAATGGCGCCAGACCCACACCCGGCTGACCGCCGCACGCGCAGGGCGTGCCTGGCTGTCGCGGTCGAGCACGTTGATCTCCAGGCCATGGCTTTCGCGCAGCAGTCGGGTAGCGACACCAGCACCGAACAGGCGCCGGCGCAGGCGGTCACGGGACTGACCGACCAGCACCAGGCTGGCGCGGCGCTCGCTGGCGTGCTGGATCAGGGTCCGCGCCACTTCACCTGCACGGAGCAGCACCACTTCGCCCCCCAAGCGTTCGGCCAGTTGCTGGGCCGCCTGCAGGCGCTGGCGGGCGACTTCGTCACGCAGCCGGCCGTTGTCGACATGCACCAGGCTCCACGGCATGTGGCGGCGCTGGGCAACACGGCTGGCATGGCGCACCAGGCGCTCAGCCTGCTCATCGCCATCCACGCCCACCAGCAGGCGCCCACGCAAGGCCGGCGCTGCTTCGCCGCGCAGGCGATAACCGTGGGCCAGGTCGGCGTCGACCTGGGCAGCGGCGGTCTGCATGGCCAGTTCGCGCAGGGCAGTGAGGTTGGTTTGCGAGAAATACGCGTCGATAGCGGCCCGCGCCTGTTCCGGCACGTACACCTTGCCTTCGCGCAGGCGTTCAAGCAGCTCGCGCGGCGGCAGGTCGATCAGCACCAGTTCGAAGGCCTCCTGCAGCACCCAGTCCGGCAGGGTTTCGCGCACCTGCACGCCGGTGATGCCACGGACCTTGTCGTTGAGGCTTTCCAGGTGCTGAACATTGACCGTGGTGTACACGTCGATGCCGGCGGCGAGCAGCTCCTGCACGTCCTGCCAGCGCTTGGCGTGGCGGCTGCCGGGGGCATTGGAATGGGCCAGCTCGTCGACCAGGGCCAGGGTCGGGGCAGCCTTCAGCAGGCCGTCGAGGTCCATTTCCTCAAGGGTGACGCCGCGGTATTCGCTGCGCAACAGGGGTTGCTGAAGCAGGCCGCCAAGCAAAGCTTCGGTCTCGGCGCGGCCGTGGGTCTCGACCACCCCGGCCAGCACCTGCACGCCCTGGCGTTGCTGGGCATGGGCGGCCTGGAGCATGGCGAAGGTCTTGCCGACGCCGGGGGCGGCGCCAAGGAACACCTTGAGCCGACCGCGGCCGCTGCGTGGGAGGGTGGCCAACAGCGCGTCTGCGCGGGTGGAGTCACTCATGTTTCATCCTTCTGGGGCAATTCATGCCTTGTAGGAGCGGCCTTGTGTCGCGAAAGGGTCGCAAAGCGGCCCCGACGATTTTTGCTGGGAAGCTGAAATACTGGGGGCGCTTCGCAGCCCTTTCGCGACACAAGGCCGCTCCCCACAGGGGGCCAAGACAGCTTTGAATCAGCGGCTCAGGTGCTCAAGCGCCTGGTTCAAGGCCAACACATTGACCACCGGTGGCCCGATCAATGGGTGGAGAGTGGCCTCTTCCAGCAAGGCTTGCAAGCGCTCCACCGGCACCTGTCGCGCTGCTGCCACTCGTGGGATCTGATAGGCAACCGCCTCCGGCGGCAGGTGCGGGTCCAGGCCGCTGCCCGAGGTGGTCAGCAAGGCCTGCGGCACCGGCCCCAGCTGCGCCTGGTATAGCGCCGCAGCCTCGCCCTTGATCCGTTCGGCCAGCACCGGGTTGCTCGGCGCCAGGTTGCTCGCGCTGCTGGCCACGGTGGCGAACGCCCCCGCCGAGGGTCGCGAGTGGAACCAGCCATCACCCTGGAACTCCTGGGCAATCAGCGCAGATCCACGCACCTGTCCTTGCGCATCGCGCACCAGGCTGCCATTGGCCTGCTCGGGGAACGCCAGCTGGGCGACTGCGGTCACCGCCAACGGGTACAGTGCGCCGGTGAGCACGGTCATCAACAGGATCAGGCTCAATGCCGGGCGTAGGTAATTGTTCATGATGGCCTCCTCAGACCAGGTGCAAGGCATTGAGCAACACGTCGATCAGCTTGATCCCGGCAAACGGCACGATGATGCCGCCGACGCCGTAGAGCAGCAGGTTGCGCCGCAGCAGTTGCGCCGCGCTGGCGGCCTGCACGCGCACGCCGCGCAGCGCCAGCGGGATCAGCACGATGATGATCAGCGCATTGAACACGATGGCCGAGAGGATCGCGCTCTGCGGGCTGGCCAGTTGCATCAGGTTGAGCACGCCCAGCTGCGGATAGATGGCGGCGAACAGAGCCGGCAGGATGGCGAAGTACTTGGCCACGTCGTTGGCGATGGAGAAGGTGGTCAGTGCCCCGCGGGTCACCAACAGCTCCTTGCCCACCTGCACCACATCCAGCAGCTTGGTCGGGTCGCTGTCCAGGTCGACCATGTTGGCCGCCTCGCGCGCCGCCTGGGTGCCATCGTTCATCGCCATGCCGACGTCCGCCTGGGCAAGCGCCGGGCCGTCGTTGGCGCCGTCACCGCACATCGCTACCAGGCGCCCGTCGTTCTGCTCCTGGCGGATGCGTGCCAGTTTCTTCTCCGGGGTGGCTTCGGCAAGCACATCGTCCACACCGGCTTCGGCGGCGATGGCGGCGGCCGTCAGTGGGTTGTCACCAGTGACCATCACGGTGCGGATGCCCAGCTTGCGCAGTTCGGCGAAACGCTCGCGGATGCCCGGCTTCACTACATCCTTCAGGTGGATCACGCCCAGCAGGCGCTTGTCCAGGCACACCAGCAGCGGGGTACCGCCGCTCTGGGCGATGCGTTCCACTTCACGGGCCAGGGCGGCGGGCAGGTCGAGGCGCTGCATGCCGACGAAGGCCAGCACCGCGTCGACGGCGCCCTTGCGGTAGCGGTGCTGCTGGAAATCGATGCCCGACAGGCGCGTCTCGGCGCTGAAGGCGATCGCCTGGTACTGCCCGGGCGAAGGCTCGATGAAATCGTGCAACTGGCGCAGGTACTCGACGATCGACTTGCCCTCGGCGGTGTCATCAGCCAGCGAGGCGAGCAAGGCGCCCTCCCCCAGTTCCTTGGCGGTCACGCCCTGGGCGGCGTGCAGGGCGCTGCAACGGCGGTTGCCGAACGTGATGGTGCCGGTCTTGTCGAGCATCAGCGTGTGGACGTCACCAGCCGCCTCCACCGCGCGGCCGGAGCGGGCTATCACGTTCAGCCGCACCAGGCGGTCCATGCCGGCGATGCCGATGGCCGAGAGCAAACCACCGATGGTGGTGGGGATCAGCGTCACCAGCAGCGCGGCGAGGAAAATCAGCGGCAGGCTGCCGCCGGCGAAATGGGCGAACGGTTGCAAGGTCACCACCACGATCAGGAAGATCAGGGTCAGGCCGATCAGCAGGATGTCGAGGGCGATTTCGTTGGGGGTCTTCTGCCGCTTGGCGCCTTCGACCAGGGCGATCATACGGTCCAGGGTCGACTCACCCGGGTTGCTGGTGATGCGGATCAGCAGCCAGTCGGAGACCAGCCGGGTGTTGCCGGTAACGGCCGAGCGGTCACCACCGGATTCGCGGATGACCGGCGCGGACTCGCCGGTGATGGCCGCTTCGTTGACCGCCGCAATGCCTTCGAGCACCTCGCCGTCACCGGGGATCATCTCGCCAGCCACCACGCGTACCACATCGTCCTTGCGCAACGCAGTGGCGGCGACGCTTTCGAAACTGCCATCGCGTGTGCGGCGCTGCGCCGCCAGCCCCTGGCTACCCGCCTTGAGGCTGTCGGCGCGGGCCTTGCCACGCCCTTCGGCGAGGGCTTCGGCGAAGTTGGCGAACAACACCGTGAACCACAGCCACAGGGCAATCTGCGCGGCGACGCCGGTGCTGACACCATTGCCCGGCGCGAAACACAGCGCGGTGGTGAGGATGGCCGTCAGGGCGACCACCAGCATCACCGGCGCACGCTTGAGCTGGCGCGGGTCGAGCTTGACGAAGGCCTGCACCAGCGCCGGGCGCCACAGGGCCGCGAAGCGGGTCTGGTCCTTGGCGCTGTGCGAGGCTTTCACTTCAGGAATGGGCATGTTCATGGATGATTCCTCAGAAACCCAGGCTCAGTTGTTCGGCGATCGGCCCCAGGGCCAAGGCCGGCAGGAAGGTCAGGCCACCGACCAGCAGGATGGTCACCAGCAGCAGGCTGACGAACAGCGGGCCGTGGGTGGGGAAACTGTTGCTGCCCTGGGGCGCGCTCTTCTTCGCCGCCAGGCTGCCGGCCAGGGCCAGGATCGGCAGGATGTAGCCGAAGCGGCCGATCAGCATGGCCAGCCCGATCATCACGTTGTGGAACACCGTGTTGGCGCCGAACCCGGCGAACGCCGAGCCGTTGTTGGCGGTGCCCGAGGTATAGGCGTACAGCAGCTGACTGAAGCCATGGGCACCCGGGTTGCTCACCGCGCCGGCAGGACCAGGCAGGCTGGAAGCGATGGCCGCGAAGACCAGCACGCCGACCGGCATCACCAGCAGGGTGGCCACCAGCAGCTGGACTTCACCCGCTTGAAGTTTCTTGCCGAGGTATTCCGGCGTGCGTCCGATCATCAAACCGGCCAGGAACACGGCGATCAGCACGAACAGCAACATGCCGTAGAGCCCGGCACCGACGCCGCCGAAAATCACTTCGCCAACCATCATGTTGACCATCGCGACCATGCTGGTCAGCGGGTTGAGGCTGTCGTGCATGGCGTTGACCGAGCCGTTGGAGGCGGCCGTGGTGGTCACGGTCCACAGCACCGAGCCGGTTGTGCCGAAGCGGCTCTCCTTGCCTTCCATCGGTGCACTCTGCTGCACCTGGGCGCTTTCCAGTGCCGGGTTGGGCCGGGATTCCGACCACAGCGCCGTGGCGCCGCCAAGGAGGAACAGGCCGAGCATGCAGGCAATGATTGCGCGGCTCTGGCGCAGGTCCTTGACGTAGTGACCAAAGGTGAACACCAGCGCCACCGGGATCAGGATGATCGAGGCCACCTCGAACAGGTTGCTCCAGGCCGTGGGGTTCTCTAACGGGTGCGCCGAGTTGACGCCGAAGAAACCGCCCCCGTTGGTGCCCAGCTGCTTGATGGCGATCTGGCTGGCGGCCGGGCCCAGCGGAATGGTCTGATCGGTGCCTTGCAGAGTCACGGCGTGGGCGTAGTCGGCGAAAGTCTGCGGTACGCCCTGCCAGACCAGCAGCAGCGCCAGCAGCAGGCACAGCGGCAGCAGGCCATAGAGGGTGGCGCGGGTCATGTCGACCCAGAAGTTGCCCAGGCTGGTGGTGGAACGGCGAGCGATGCCGCGGCACAGCGCAACCAGAACGGCCAGGCCGGTGGCGGCGCTGACGAAGTTCTGCACGGTCAGGCCGAGCATCTGGCTGAGGTAGCTGACCGACGCTTCGCCGCTGTAGGCCTGCCAATTCGTGTTGGTGACGAAGCTCACCGCCGTGTTGAACGCCAGCGACCACTCCTGGCCGGGCAGGTGCTGCGGGTTGAGTGGCAGGTAGCCTTGCAACAGGAGCACGCTGAACAGCAGCAGGAAGCCGGCCAGGTTGAACGCCAGCAGGGCCATGGTGTACTGCTTCCAGTTCTGCTCCTGGTCGGCGCGCACGCCTGCCAGGCGATAGCAGCTCTGCTCCACCGGGCCCAGCACGGGCGTCAGCCAGGTGCGCTGCCCTTCCATGACCTTGTAGTAGAAACGCCCAAGCCAAGGTGCCGGCAGCAGCACCATGGCAAAGAAGGCCAACAGCAAAAGGTAATCGTAACTGTGCATGGCCGCTCCCTAGCTGCGATCGGCGCGCAGCAGCGCTACCAGCAAGTAAACCGCCAATGCCACTGCCAACAGCAGTGACAACCCGTCGAGCATGTACATGAGTGCAACTCCCCCGTGGTGCGGCGTTGACCGCTTGGGGGAATTGTCTGAAGGAAGGGTGTAAAGGGACGAGACCGGAAGCTGGGACTGGCTATAAAGAATGCGTAAAAACAGCCTTATCGAGGGGCTTGCGCCGAGTTCCGGCTCCAGTCCAGCAGCAGGCTGTAACCGACCGCCAGCAAGGTCGGCCCGATGAACAGGCCAATGAATCCAAAGGCAAGCAAGCCGCCGAACACGCCGAGCAAGACGATCACCAGCGGCAGGTTGCCGCCGCGGCTGATCAGGTAAGGCTTGAGCACGTTGTCCACACCACTGATGACGAAAGTGCCCCAGATACCGAGGAACACCGCCATGCCATATTCCCCCTTCCACACCAGCCAGCCGGTCGCCGGAATCCAGGCCAGCGGTGGGCCCATCGGAATCAGGCTGAGCATGAAGGTCACCAGGCCCAGCACGACCGCCCCAGGCATTCCGGCGATCAAGAAGCCGATCAATGCAAGCAGCGCCTGGGCCGCCGCCGTGCCGATCACACCGTTGACCACTCGCTGCACGGTCCCGGCCACCAGCTCGAGGTAGTACTCGGCCCGCTCGCCCACCAGCCGGTTCAGCAACCGCAACACGAATGCCGATAGGCGCGGCCCGTCACGGTAGAAGAAGAACACGAACACCAGGCTCAGGGTCAGCTCCAGCACCCCACTGCCGATCTGCGCACTGCGCGCCAGCAGCCAGTTGCCGACTTGTCCCAGATAAGGCTTGACCGACGCCAGCAGCGCCGCGCCTTGCTGATCGAGGGATTGCCAGCCACTGACCAGGCGCTCGCCGACAAAGGGAATACCGCCCAGCCAGTCCGGCGCATCAGGCAGGCCATCGACCTGCACGTCACGCACGAAGGCGGTGGCGTCGCGGATGTGATCGGCCAGGTTGAAGCCCAACCACACCAGCGGCAAGGCGACGATCAGGATCCAGGCCGTGGTCAGCAGGCTGGCGGCCAGGGTTTCGCGCCCACCCAGCGCACGCGTCAGCAGGCGCATCAGAGGCCAGCTGGCAAAGGCCAGGATGGCTCCCCACAGCAACGCGGAAATGAACGGCGCCATGACCCACAGGGCGGCACCCAGCAGCGCCAGCAGCAGAATCTGGATCAGCAGGCGGTCATTGTTGGCCATGGTGACGCTCATTCAACGGATCAGCTCCAGATGCAGGCCCTCGGTAGGTGCCGTGCCCACCTCGAGGCGGCTGGCGCGCACCCCGGCCTTCACCAGTTGTTCACGCCAGGCTTCGGCCTCGGCGCCGCTGAGGCTGGCGCGCAGGGTGCTGTCGAGGTTCAGGCTGCGCGACAACAGCGTCACCCAGGTAGCTTGTGGCTCGCCCAGGTCAGGGTAGTCGAGCTTGCCGGTGTCGCGCATTTCGCGCAGCACCGTGGCGGCGGTGGGCAGTATCTCGCCCAACGGGCTGCCGGCCACAAATTCCTCCACATGCAGATAGGCGCGGCGGTTGCCACGGGTGACGCTGTATAGCGCAACCAGGGTGTCGGCCTCCTCTGCCGAGCGGCGCAAGAGGATGAATGCCTGCTGTTCGTCGCCGCCGTTCAAACGGGCATTGGCGAACACATCGTTGGCCCACAGGCTGCCTTCGCCGCAATCGCGGCCCTGGCACCAGAACAGCGGGTAGCCGCCATCCTGCTGCAGCGCTTCGCGGGCGCTGGTGAAGGCTTCGCGGGCGCTGCGTTCGACCGGCAGCTCATAGGTAACCGAGCTGACCTGGCCACGGCTTTCGATCTTGTCTTCGACGCGCAGGCGGCCGCTGATCTTGCGCAGCGGGCCCATGGGGTAGACGCGTTCCTGCTCCACAGCCGGGCGCTGGTCGACCACCTTGGCGTCCACCGGCACAGGCAGGTTGCCGGCCCACAGCAAGGGGCTGGCCAGCACAAGGCAGGCGGCGAAGGCAGTGCGGATGGAAACGGGCGCGCTCATCGGCGACCCATGCGGCGCGGCGCGCCGGGTTGAAGCTCCAGGATGTCTGGCAGTTGCATGGTTGTCTCCCTGTTCAACCCGCCAAGCCTCGACACTTGTCCGGTGCAAGTCAAGCAAAGCCAAAGAAGCGATTGAAACAGTCTGCGACAAGGGCCGCACCTTCTTCGGAGTTCAGGTGCAGGTGATGCCCGCCGGGCAACTGCGTCTGCTCAAAGGGTAGCTGCTCCAGCAGCCCGGTGTGGCGCGCCAGCATGCCGTCGGCGGCCACCACCAGGCTGGCCGGGCAGCTCACCCGCCGCACGTAGGCCATCGCCTGGGCCTGGCTCAGGCGCACCGGGGATGGCAGGGTCAGGCGGCTGTCGCTGCGCCAGCTGTAACCCCCGGGCACCGGCATCAGGCCGCGCTGGGCCAACAGCTCGGCGGCTTCCTGGCTGACGGCGACCATGCCTTTCATGCGCGCCTGCACGCCCTCCTCCAGGCTCGCGTAAACGGACTTGCGCTTGCCGTCCAGGCGCAACTGGGCCTGCAGGGCCAAGCCCAGGCGCTCACCAGCGTCCTGCTCGGCACCGGTCGGGGGAATGACGCCGTCGATCAAGGCCAGATGGCTGACCCGGTCCGGCAGGGCTCCGGCCAGTTGCACCGAGATGATCGCACCCAGCGAATGCCCGAGCAGGGCAAAACGCTGCCAGCCGAGCTGTTCGGCAACCCGCAGCACATCGTGGGCGTAATCGGCCAAGGAATAGCCGGCGCCCAATGGGCGGTGCTCGGAATAACCGTGCCCGGCCAGGTCGAGGGCGACGATGCGCAGCCCCTTCAACCGGGGTGCCAGGCGAGCGAAGCTGTTGGCGTTGTCCAGCCAGCCGTGCAGGGCGATCACCGGCAGGCCATCGGCGGGGCCGAACAGATGCGCAGCCAGCTCGATATGGCCCAGACTCAGGCGGACCTCCTCGACCTGGGCGCTCATGCCTGGTTCCAGCGGTCGAACAGGCCCTTGATCAGGCTGGCGGTGTCGGTCGGCCGCTCCAGCGGGAACATGTGCCCGCCCGGCACACTGTGGTACTCGCCTCGAGGCATGCCGCGTACCGCCAGCGCATGGTGGCGGCGGATGACCGTGCTGCGCTCGCCTCGCACCATCGCCAGAGGCACCTGCAACTGGCGTGCGGGCGCCGGGCTGGCATGCGGGATATTGCGGTAGATGCTGATCTCGGTGGCCGGGTCGAAGCGCAGGCGCAACCCTTGCTCGGCCGCCTGCAGACCATGCTCGAGGTAGGCCTCCAGGCAATCCGGGTCGAAATGGCGGAACAGCGACTTGCTGGCAAAGTAGTCACGCGCGCTGTCGCGGTCAACGAAGGCTTCGCGCCGGCCGAGGGTACGCCCAGCAGGGGTGATGCGGTCAATGAAGCCAAAGCGCTTGGCGGTGCGCAGCAGCCATTGGTCTGCACGGGTCAATACCGGTGAGTCGAGCATCACCACACCGCGGTACAGCTCGGGCCGGCGCAGGGCGGCGTGCAGGTGCAGCACGCCGCCCAGCGAATGGCCAACACCCCAGACCGGTGCATCTTGCTGCGCCAGGTGGTGCAGCAGCTCGTCGACCAGGTTCTGCCAGTTGTCGTCCACCGGAAAGCGCGGATCATGGGCATGCTGGGCAAGGTGACTGACCTGATAATCCGGCGCCAGGGCGGCGAACAGCTTGCCGTAGGTGGCCGAGGGGAAACCGTTGGCATGGGCGAAGAAGATCTGCTGCGACATGGCGCCTGGTCCGGACGGAGAATGATGGCCCATTGTCGGCATCGCGCCGGCACTCGGCAACGTCTGTAAATGTCATCGCCAAGGGCGATCAGGTCATGCCGACTCGTCGAAACTGGCCAAGGAGCGTCGCAGGCAGGCTTGCATGTAGGCAATCTGGCTCTCCAGCGCCTCACGGGCCAGGCCCTGATCCTGAAGGTCGAGCTGCAGGCGGCGCAAGGCCAGGCAACTGGTCTGCAGCAAATGAGACATGCGCATGCAGGACTGTTGCAGCTCTTGCAGGTCCTGTTCGATCGGCAGGGCGTTCATGGCGTGCTGGTCGACTTTGCTGCGAACTCGGCCCAACAGGTGATAGAGCTTGGCGTCGGCAGCCTCGCGCAACAGCGCGTATTGAGCGAAATCGAGCGGTGTATCGCGCTGCACGCTGGCAATCGTGGGCTGCAGATTCAGAGAGCGTAAAAGCTCATGCATCAACGCGCTCATCCAACACTCCTACCCTGTCATCTGCTGGTCATCCTGGCGCCGAGCATGCATTGGATCCAAGTACCAGGCAACTGGCAAAAATGCCAGTTGCTCCAGCTCAGTCAGGCGAAGTAAGTGCGCGCAATGCCATAAGCCCGGCCAGCGGCCAATCGCCTTCAAGCTCCGCCAGGCTGGCCGTGCTCATCGGCGCCGGCTGCTGCACATGGCCGTGCTCGAGCATCCCGACCAGCGCACCCACCAGTGGCTGGTGGCTGACCAGCAATACGTGCTCCAGGCCCAGCCGCTCGATTTCGTCGATCACCTGGCGCACATCGCTGTCGGGTGTCAGCCACGGCACGGTACGCACCGGCTCGGCAAAACCCAGGGTGTCATGCACCAGGGCGGCAGTCTGTTGCGCACGTACGTACGGGCTGGCAATGATCGCCTGCAATTGCTGGCCAAGCAGCCGGGCAGCACTGTGCAGCACCTGTTCACGGCCATGGCCGGTCAGGCGTCGCTCGGCGTCGGTATTGGCGCGTGGCTCCGCTTCGCCGTGGCGCAGCACCCACAGCTTCACAGTTTGGGCTCCTCGTCGCGTACCGGGTGCGCTGCCGGCGCCACGGTGTGGGGCGCCTCGCCCTCAGGGGCACGTGCTGCCGGCCAGTCGGCGAACGGCCACGGCTTCTGGTCCGTATGGAAGCTACCGAAACGGCCGATCTGCGCCAGGTACTGGCTGAGGCTGTCGCCGAAATTCATCAGGCTGGCGCTCGGTGCGCCATAGACCAGTCGATAGATCAGTTGCACCAGCACCAGGCCACCAAGCAGCAGCTCGGCCAGTTGCCAGATAACCAGGAACACCAGCATCCACAGCACCCGCAGGATGATCGACTCGCGCTGGGCGCGCTCGGGGGTATCGTTCATGTGCTGCTCCTTCATTCAATTGAAACCGCTGATGGAAATGAAATCGACGTCGGTCTTGGGCTCGGCGCGCATCAGGTGCTCGATCACCTGGTTCAGCGTACGGCCTTCGAACAGGATCGCATGCAGGCCGGCCACCAGCGGCATGTACACCTGCACTTCCTGGGCCTTGGCCTTGAGCACCTTGAGGGTATTGACCCCTTCGGCCACTTCACCCAGGCGGCTGACTGCCTGCTCCAGGCTCAGGCCCTGGCCCAGCGCATGGCCGACCTGGTAGTTGCGGCTCTTGGGCGACGAGCAGGTGACGATCAGGTCACCAACACCGGCCAGGCCGAGGAAGGTCATGGGGTTGGCACCCTGGCTGACGGCAAAGCGGGTCATTTCGGCCAGCGCACGGGTTATCAGCATGCTCTTGGTGTTCTCGCCCATGCCCAGGGCCACAGCCATGCCGGCGATGATGGCGTAGACGTTCTTCAGCGCGCCGCCCAGTTCGACGCCGAAGCGGTCGCTGCTGGCATAGACCCGGAACGTGCGCCCGTGCAGCACGGCCTGCACGCGCTGGCACAGGTCTTCGTCCTCACTGGCGACCACGGTGGCGGTCAGGGCGTGCTCGGCAATCTCGCGGGCCAGGTTGGGGCCAGACAGCACGCCGATGCGGGACTGGGGCGCGATTTCCTCGAGGATCTGGCTCATCAGCTTGAAGCTCTGCGCCTCGATGCCCTTGGTCAGGCTGACCAGGCATTTGCCGCGCAGCAGTTCGGCATGGGGTGCCAGCACGCTGCGCAAGGCGCTCGAAGGCAGCGCGACGAAGATCAGGTCGCTGGCTTGCAGGGTGGCCAGCAGGTCGTTGACCGGCTCGACACCGTCCTGCAGGCGGATGCCCTTGAGGTAGCGCGGGTTCTCGCGGTTGACCCGCATCGCCTCGGCTTGCGCGGGGTCACGCATCCATTGACGCACCGGCACACCATTCTCGGCCAGCAGGTTCGCCACGGCGGTGCCG
The DNA here is from genome assembly GCF_044748405.1 of Pseudomonas sp. NPDC089996. Classification (NCBI taxonomy): domain Bacteria; kingdom Pseudomonadati; phylum Pseudomonadota; class Gammaproteobacteria; order Pseudomonadales; family Pseudomonadaceae; genus Pseudomonas; species Pseudomonas sp. NPDC089996. The sequence continues at coordinate 33,967 of NZ_JBIVGA010000008.1, forward strand.
AAGCTGCCGCCTCCCAGAACTGCAACAGGTTGCTGTTCAGTCATATTCAATCCGTTAAAGCCATTAAGTTAAGTGGCGACCCGCTCATTATACGATTCCCCTGCCAAGCGCCAAGGCTGGCAACACCGATGACACTATCATGGCCACGTTGCAACACATGTGGAGCGGCTTTAGCCGCGATGCGCCGCGCGGGCGGCGCTCGATTTACGCCACGCTGCACATTTGAAAGCGAGCACACCACTGCACACTGGCAAAACCGCCTCGGTCAGTTAACATGCCTGTTTCAATCCTGAGACAAGGCTGTCCTGTGTTGCCCGGCCCGCCCCCCTACCCTCGCCTGCTGTTGCTGACTGCCCTGATCGGCGGTTCGGCCATGGCCGATGACTTGTTCATCGACAACACCGACCTGCCGCAGGTTCTGACCGCCACTCGCCTGAAGCAATCCCCGGCAGCGGTGCCAGGCAGCATGACCGTGCTCGACAACGAGCTGATCCGCGCCAGCGGCGCCCGCGACATCCCCGAACTGTTGCGACTGGTACCCGGAATGATGATCGGCTATGGCGCCGGCAACCAGCCCACCGTCAACTACCACGGCAGCAACGTCAGCGATGCACGACGCATGCAGGTGCTGATCGACGGCCGCTCGGTCTACCGCGCAGGCCTGGCCACCGTGGACTGGAGCGACATTCCGGTGGCCATCGAGGACATCGAGCGAATCGAGGTGTTCCGCGGCCCCAATACGGTCAGTTACGGTGCCAACGCACTGATGGCGGTGGTCAACATCCTCACCCGCAACCCGGCCGACAGCCACGGCACACGGATGAAACTGACCCGCGGCCAGGATGGCATCAACGACTATTACCTCAGCCACGGCTTTGGTTGGGACGGGGGCGACCTGCGCTTGTCGGTGTCTGGCCAGCAGGACGATGGCTTCGACGAGAACCAGTTCGGCCTGGACTACCGCGACAGCCGCCGCCTGAACCGCTTCAACCTCAGTGTCAGCCACGTGCTGGCGCCGGACCAGACTCTGGAATGGCAACTGGCGGCCAAGGAAGGCAGCAACCAGCGGCCATATACCTACCAGCCAGTGTTCCCCTATGTCACCCAGGCCGGCGACAACGCCGACGTGAACGCCAAGGACTACGCCGGTTCGGTACGCTGGAACATCGATTTCAACCCCGAGCACAGCCTGTATGTACAGGGATCGGCCCAGCATTTCGACCGCCAGCAAGTCTGGCGTGCCTGCGATGCGGCGCTGTCGTTCAGCCCTGAGCTGACCCGCTTGTGGCAGATGAATCCCGACTTCGCCGAAAAGGTCGCCCGCGGCGCGAACAACCCGCCGAGCAGCAGCAACCCCGAAGAACAGGCCCTGGTCGATGCGATCAAGGACCAGTGGAACAATCAGGGCGGCAAGAATGTGGTCTGCGGCGATGTCGACCAGAGCACCCGGGAAACCCGCTACGACCTGGAAGTGCAGGACACGCTCAGCCTGACCGACAGCCTGCGCCTGCTCAGCGGCATGAACTACCGCTATGATCGCGCCGATTCGCAGACGTACTTCAATGGCAGCATCGACGATCAGACCTGGCGCCTGTTCGGCCAGCTGGAATGGCGCGCCGACGAGCACTGGATCATCCAGGGCGGGGCGATGCTCGAGGATTCGCGCCTGTCCGGCAGCTCCCTCACCCCACGCATGGCGGTCAACTACCTGATCACCCCGCGCCACGGCCTGCGTGCGGTTTACTCAGAGGCGGTGCGCTCGCCCGACATGTTCGAGAACAACGTCAACTGGAGCTACACGGTCAAGAACCTGACCCCCGCCGCGTTCGGCCAGCGTAATGCCGAATACTTCGTCAAGACACGCGGCCCGGGCGACCTCGACCAGGAACGCATGCGCTCGCGCGAGCTGGGTTACAACGGCTACTTCAGCGACATCGACCTGAACATGGATGTGAAGCTGTTCTACGACGAGATCACCGGAATGATCAGCGAGCCCCTGAAGAACAATCAGTACGTTGCCAGCAACGCCAACAAGGCCCGCTTCACCGGCAGCGAGGCGCAGTTCGACTGGCGCCTGGCGCCACGCGATCGCTTGCGCCTGACCTATGCCTACGTCGATGCCTGGGCCAGCAACCCCGCCGACCGCCGCCTAAGCGCGCGCAACAGTGGTTCGGCAGGGTGGATGCGCGACTGGGGCGAAGGCTGGTCCAGCGCGCTGTTCTATTACGGTGACGACGCCCTCAACACGTACCGATACGAGCGCATTGACCTGCGCGTGGCCAGGCGTTTCCGCATCCAGGGCAGTACCCTGGAGCTGGCCGCGCTCTGGCAGCAACGCCTGGACGACCAGCCCACTACCGTGGAGCAGAACCGTTATGACAGCCGCCATCGCTTGAGCGTGAGCGCGGAGCTGGAGTTCTGATGGCCCGGCTGCTGCGCCTGCTGCTGTTCTGCCTGTGGCCACTGGGAACGCTGTCCGCCAGCGAAATCCTGCTGGTTGGCGGCGAAGACCAGCTTGGCGTGCGCAGCTTCGTCGAAGCCCTGCAAAGCCGCCGCAGCCATGACCAGGTCCGCTTCCAGAGCGTCACTCAGCTGAGCCGCCCCGGCCAGCTCAAAGCTGACGTGCGCCTAGTGCTGCTCGATAGCGCCGCGCTGGACTGGCGCCTGGCTGAAAGCAGCGGCCCACCTGCCCTGGCCATGCGTATCAGCCGGGTACAGGCTGAACAACGCCTGGGAAAGTCGCGCCCTGCGTACCTGACCCTGCTGTGGAGCGACCCGCCCATGGCCCGGCAACTGCGCCTGGCCCGCTACCTGTTGCCGCAAGCCCAGCGCATCGGCGTGCTGTACGGTGAGCACAGCCACTTCCTGCTCGATGAACTGCGCCAGGCGGCACGCCCGCTGGGCCTGGAAATCGTCGCCCAGGACTGGCCGGACCCGCGCGACAGCCGCCCCTTGCAGCACCTGCTGGCCAACAGCGACGTGCTGCTCGGCCTCGACGACCCCGAGTTGTACAACTCGAAGACGGCGAAAAACCTGCTGCTCAGCAGCTATGGCCGGCAAATGGCGCTGATCGGCCCGAACGCCGGCTTCGTCCGCGCTGGCGCCCTGGCCAGTACCTACAGCGACCAGGACGACTGGCTGGCAGTGCTCGACCAGTTGCTCGATCAGCCCCCGGCGCGCTGGCCGCGGAGCCTGTACCCGGCACGCTACGGCGTCAGCGGCAACCAGCAGGTGGCGCGCGCCCTGGGCCTTGAACCGATTGATCCGAACGCCACTGCCAAGGCCCTGGCCGAAGGAGAACCCACCCCATGAGCAAACGCCTGAGCTGGGACATCCACACCCGCACCCAGATCATCAGCCTGGGACCGGCACTTTTGCTGACGCTGCTGTTGATCAGCTTCTTCACCTTCGTGCGCATCCAGGATCTGCGCCAGGAGCTGAACCACACCGGGCAGCTGATCGCCAACCAGCTGGCGCCCGCCTCCGAGTACGGCGTCATCTCCGGTAACAATGAAGTTCTCGAAGGCCTGATGCGCGCCACCCTGAGCATCCCGCACGTGCGCTTCCTCGAGGTGCAGGACAGCCGCAATCACATCCTGGTTTACGTGGAGCAACAGGACGAGAGCAGCAACCGGGCGCAACAGGTGGAAGTGTTCCAGGCGCCGATCCGCCTGCAGCAGATCCGCCTGGACAACGACTTCCTGCAGCAGGGCAAGGCACCGACGCCGGCCATCGGCGATGACTACCTGGGCCGAGTGATCGTCGGCATGTCGGACGATGCCTTCAGCCAGCGCCAGCAGGAAATCGTGATCAAGGCCGGCATCCTGGCACTGTTCGCCCTGCTGTTCACGTTTCTCCTCGCCCGCCGCCTGGCCATGAGCCTGGCCAAGCCGATCAGCGACATGGGCCATGCGGTCAAGGCCATCCAGCAGGGTGAATACGACGCACCGCTGCCGGTGGTCGACGACAGCGAACTCGGCCACCTTGCGCGCCATATCAACAACCTGGCCAACGCCCTGGACCAGGCCAGCGCCGAACAGAAGCAAGCCATCGCCCAGTTGATCCAGGCACGCGAGGAAGCCGAACAGGCCAACGGCGCCAAGTCCGAGTTCCTGGCAATGATGAGCCACGAGCTGCGAACCCCGATGAACGGCGTGCTCGGCATGCTGCAACTGCTGGAAACCACCCAGCTGACCAGTGAACAGGCCGAATACACGGCGGTGGCCAGCGAATCGACCGGGCACCTGCTGAAGGTCATCAATGACATCCTCGACTTCTCGCGCATCGAACGCACAACGTTGCAACTCGAACACATCGACTTCAATCTGGTCGACCTGATCACCAGCAGCGTGCAGTCGTTCCAGCACAGTGCCCAGCAGCGCGGTCTGGACTTGCACTTGCAGCTACCGGCGGAAGATGCACATCCACAGGTGGTCGGCGACCCGACGCGCATCCGTCAAATTCTGCTCAACCTGATTGGCAACGCCCTGAAGTTCACCGAGCGCGGCCAGGTTCAGGTCGAGGCGCGCTGGCAGCTGCTCGACCGGCAATTGCTGTGGTTCACCTGCAGCGTGCGTGACACCGGCATCGGTATCGACAGCGAACGCCTGGAAATGATGTTCGTCGCGTTCCAGCAGGCCGACAGTTCGATTTCGCGGCGCTATGGCGGCACCGGACTGGGCCTGTCGATCGCCCGCACCCTGGCCGAACGCATGGGTGGCAAGCTGCGCGGCGAAAGTCGCGAAGGGCTGGGCTCGACATTCACCCTGGAAATGCCGCTACCCCTGGCCAGCACCCTACCCACCGTGTTGCCCGGCGCCTCGCAGGGTAGCGCGCCGCTTGAGGTGGGCAAACGCATCCTGCTGGTGGAGGACAATCCGGTCAATCAAAGCGTGATCGAAGCCATGTTAAGGAGTCTGGGGATGGAGGTCAGTGTCGCCCACGACGGCCTGCAGGCAGTGGAACAGGTCAGCCAGCAGCAATTCGCAGCTGTACTGATGGATTGCCGCCTGCCCCAGGTGGATGGCTACGAAGCCACCCGGCGCATCCGCCTGTTGCCGGCATGCGACCAGTTGCCGATCATCGCCCTGACCGCCAACGCCTTGCAGGGTGACCGCGAGCGTTGCATGGCTGCCGGCATGAATGATTACCTGAGCAAACCCTTCCGTCGCACCGAATTGCAGCGGATATTGCAGCGCTGGTTACCCGGACGGACAGCGGCGACTGGCGATAAATGCTAAAGTGCGGCAGTCTTAAGTACTGGACAGGACCTTGTTCGGACCTGAAAATAGACGTTTCAGTGCACACCTGTACTTCTTTCACCAGGTGCACTGTGACTTTCACCACAACGCAATAGTCTACCTGTAGGCTGCCGATCCAGAAGCAAGAAGGGTCGGCCGGGAAGATTCATCCCCTGCCACAGGGGGTTATTGAGGAGCTCGCATGACCAAACAACACGCCTTTACTCGGGAAGACCTGCTGCGCTGCAGTCGCGGTGAGCTGTTCGGCCCAGGTAATGCGCAACTGCCCGCGCCGAACATGCTGATGGTCGATCGCATCACCCATATCAGCGAAGAAGGCGGCAAGTACGGCAAAGGTGAATTGGTCGCCGAGCTGGATATCACCCCGGACCTGTGGTTCTTCGCCTGCCACTTCGAAGGCGACCCGGTGATGCCGGGCTGCCTGGGCCTCGACGCCATGTGGCAGCTGGTCGGCTTCTTCCTCGGCTGGCAAGGCCTGCCGGGCCGTGGCCGTGCGCTGGGTTCGGGCGAAGTGAAATTCTTCGGCCAGGTACTGCCTACCGCCAAGAAAGTCACCTACAACATCCACATCAAGCGCGTCCTGAAGGGCAAGCTGAACATGGCCATCGCCGATGGCTCGGTCAGCGTTGATGGCCGCGAGATCTACACTGCCGAAGCCCTGCGGGTCGGCGTGTTCACCTCCACTGACAATTTCTAAGGGTTATTCGCATGCGCCGCGTCGTTATCACTGGTCTGGGCATCGTATCGTGCCTGGGCAATGACAAAGCTACCGTCACCGAAAACCTGCGCAACAGCCGTCCGGGTATCCGTTACAACCCGGAATACAAGGAACAGGGGCTGCGTAGCCAGGTTTCCGGCTCCATCGACCTCAACCTCGAAGAACTTATCGACCGCAAGGTCTACCGCTTCGTCGGCCACGCTGCTGCCTACGCCTACCTGGCGATGCAGGACGCGATCAAGGATTCCGGCCTGACCGAAGAGCAGGTGTCCAACCCGCGTACCGGCCTGGTTGCCGGCTCCGGCGGCGCCTCGACCCTGAACCAGATGGAAGCGCTGGATACCCTGCGCGAAAAAGGCGTCAAGCGCGTCGGCCCATACCGCGTCACCCGCACCATGGGCAGCACCGTATCGGCGTGCCTGGCCACCCCGTTCAAGATCAAGGGCATCAACTACTCGATCTCGTCGGCCTGTGCCACGTCCGCACACTGCATCGGCACCGCCCTGGAGCAGATCCAGTGGGGCAAGCAGGACATCGTCTTCGCTGGTGGCGGTGAAGAAGAGCACTGGAGCCAGTCGTTCCTGTTCGATGCCATGGGCGCCCTGTCGACCAAGCGCAACGAAACCCCGGAACTGGCTTCGCGCGCCTATGACGCCGACCGTGACGGCTTCGTCATCGCTGGCGGCGGCGGCATGGTCGTGGTCGAGGAACTGGAACACGCCCTCGCCCGCGGCGCCAAGATCTACGCCGAAATCGTCGGCTACGGTGCAACTTCCGACGGCTACGACATGGTCGCGCCGAGCGGCGAAGGCGCCATCCGCTGCATGCAGCAGGCGCTGTCCACCGTCGACACCCCGATCGACTACCTGAACACCCACGGCACCTCGACCCCAGTGGGCGACGTGGCCGAGATGAAGGGCGTACGCGAAGTGTTCGGCGACAAGGCACCGAAGATCAGCTCGACCAAGAGCCTGTCGGGCCACTCGCTGGGCGCCGCTGGCGTACACGAGGCGATCTACTGCCTGCTGATGATGGAGAACAACTTCATCGCCGGCTCCGCCAACATCGACGAGCTGGACCCGGAAGTCGCCGACCTGCCGGTACTGAAGAAAACCGAAGAGAACGCCAAGATCGACACGGTCATGAGCAACAGCTTCGGCTTCGGCGGTACCAATGCCACCCTGGTGCTCAAGCGCTGGACTGGTAAGTAAGACGCTGCTGCGGCAAACAGAAACGCCCCGACTGGTTCGGGGCGTTTTCATTCGTGTTGCCTGTACCGACCTCTTCGCGGGGCCAGTGAAGGCGACTACCGACTTTTGGGCAACACCGCCAGGAAATTCTCTTTGGCCACTTTACTGGCCACATCTTCCGGCAAGGCATCCAGAAACGGCACGAACCCGTGCATCTGCTCCCCCACGCTGCCAAACCGCCCCACTACATCCGACCCCAGCATGAACCGCTCCGGGTATCGCTCGACCAATGCCACCCACTCCTTGCGCGGCACACCCTGCTCGTCCAGCAGATACGGCCTCAGCACGCTCCACGACAAATCCACATACAAATTCGGATAGTCCGCCAGTAATCGCGTCAGTACTGGCAGAAGGAAGTCCATCTGCGTCTGGTGCCTGTGAATTTCCATGCTGCTCCCCGCATGCGCCCAGATGAACCGGGTATGTGGGTGATTGCGCAGCGGCTCTTCGATCTCGGCCAGGTACAGCGGATTACGCTCACGCTTGGAGGTGATGTTCGAGTGGAGCAACACTGGCATGTCGCGCTCCGCCGCCAGGTGATAGATACGGGTCATCGCCTCGTTGTTGGCCCGCGGCGTATCGCCACTGGTGAGTGCGGTGAGGTCGTCATGCCGGGTGAACACTTCGCCAATCCCCTGCCATAGTCCCGGGTTGAGTTCGAGCATGCGCTCGATATGGCTGACGGCATTCTTGTCCACCGGGTTGAAACCCGTCAGAAACGGATGAAAGCGCTTTCGCTGCTCGGCCGGCAGCTTTTCCAGCGCAGCAGCAACGTAGGTATCCGTGGCGCTGTACCAATAGGCATCGGCGTCGTCACCGGCGTAATAACGTGGGCGCTTGGGCTCGTCTTCATGCCACTTTTTGGCCACCGGGATGCCGGAAATCATCGAATGCTCGACGCCTGCATCATCCATGGCCTTGATCAGCGCCGGCATGCCCTCGGTCTCCTGGAAGAAGTCCAGGTAGTGCAGATGAGCGTCACTGAAGCGATAGTCACGGGCTTGGGCCGCCTGGCATAACCAGCCAGACAACAGCATGCAGGCCAGCGCTCTGGCAATCATGGGCTACTTCCTTCTGCGGGCTTGAACAGGGTAGACCGACCCGCCAGCGCAACGGTTCAGCATTGCCCGGCAAACCGCTATGCTTGAGGCATTTCATCCTCGCCTGGAGCCCGTCATGAGCAGCCCTCTGATCATCCGCCCACGCGCCGAGTCGGTCGAGGGCCAACCGATCCTGCGCCCGCTGCCTTCGGCCCAGTGCCGCAGCGTCGGCCCGTTCGTGTTCTTCGACCATATGCTCGAGACCGACTACGCGCCAGGCCATGGCATGGATATCCGCCAGCACCCGCACATCGGCCTGTCCACGCTGACGTACCTGTTCGAAGGCGCGATCCTGCACAAGGACAGCCTGGGCTCGGAGCAACGCGTACTGCCGGGCGATGTGAGCTGGATGACCGCCGGCAAAGGTGTGGCGCATGTCGAGCGTACGCCTGCGGACGCCTTGACCCATGGCTCACGTTTGCATGGGCTGCAGGTGTGGCTGGCCTCGCCACAAGCCCTCGAACAGGGCGAGCCGAGCTACAGTCACCATCCGGCAGCGAGCCTGCCGGTCAGTGACAATCTGGGCGTGCGTATCTGCATGATTGCCGGCAGCGGGTTCTGCCTGGAATCCCCGGTGCCGGTGCTCTCCCCTACCCTTTATGCGCATGTGCTGATGAAGTTGGCTACCACGCTGGCGGTGCCTGATGAGCATGCGCAGCGGGCGCTGTATCTGCTCGAGGGTGAGCTGACCATGGACGGCGAACAGGTCGAGGCCTGCAGCCTGGTGGTGCTGCCGGAGGGCGAAGAGGTGACGCTGTATGCCGAGGAGGAATGCCAGTTGGTGCTAATTGGTGGCGAGCCGCTGGATGGGCCACGGAGGATGAACTGGAATTTTGTGGCCAGTGATGGGGAGCTGATCGAGCAGGCCCGGGCCAAGTGGGCTGCGGGGGATTGGCCGGTGGTGCCTGGGGAAACCTCTAGAATCGAGCTGCCTCGCTGATCTGGGGGCTGCTCTGCAGCCCTTTCGCGACACAAGGCCGCTCCTACAGGGAACTGCGCAATCCTGTAGGAGCGGCCTTGTGTCGCGAAAGGGCCGCGAAGCGGCCCCAGCGATATCAGCGCTGGAACACTTCGCTGAGCAGGTTGTGCATCGCGCGGAACGCCCGCTCCGAGGTGCGACGGTCATACTGCATCTTGCCGGGTACGTTGGCATTCGGGTCGGTGAACGAATGCACCGCGCCACCGTAGCTCAGCAGCTGCCAGTCCACCTTGGCCGCGTTCATTTCGTCTTCGAACGCCGGCAACTGCTCCTTCGGCACCAGTGGGTCGGCAGCACCGTGCAACACCAGTACCGAGCCCTTGATACGCTTGGCATCTTCAGGGTTCGGGGTATCCAGCGTGCCATGGAACGACACCGCCGCCTTCAGATCGGCACCGGTACGGGCCAGCTCCAGCGCGCAGCAACCACCAAAGCAGAAGCCGAACGTTGCCACCTTGCCCGGCTCCAGCAGCGCCCTGGACTGCCCCAGCAACTGATCCAGGGCCTCCTTCATGCGCTTGCGCAGCTCGCCGCGGTCGTTTTTCAGCGGCATCATCGCCGTCCCGGCCTCATCGGCATTGGACGGGCGCACCGACTGCCCATACAGGTCGGCAATCAGTACCACATAACCTTTCTCGGCCACTTCCTTGGCGATGCGCTCGGCGCCTTCACCGATACCCATCCAGTTCGGCGCCATCACCAGGCCCGGACGGCCCAGCGCACCTGGCTCGTAGACCAGGCGGCTCTCATACGTCTTGCCGGACAGGTGATAGACCAGCGATTCGACGATTACCTTGCTCATCAAGCACTCCTTAGGCACTTTGTTCTTGAAACAGCACGCCATGAAAAAAGCCCGCCGAAGCGGGCTTTGCTATTCATCAACTCAAGCAGACAGCTCGACCAGGAGCTTGTTCAGGCGACGAACGTAAGCCGCCGGGTCCTTCAGGCTGTCACCGGCCGCCAAGGCTGCCTGATCGAAGAGGATGTGCGACAGCTCGGCGAAGCGGTCCTCGCTCTGCTCGTTGTCGAGCTTCTCGATTAGCGGGTGAGTCGGGTTGAACTCGAAGATCGGCTTCGAATCCGGTACCTTCTGGCCACTGGCTTCGAGGATCTGGCGCATCTGCAGGCCGAGGTCCTGCTCACCGATCGCGAGGATCGCCGGCGAGTCGGTCAGGCGGTGCGAGACGCGCACTTCGGCGACGCTTTCACCCAGCGCACCTTTCAGGCGCTCGACCAGGCCCTCTTTGTCCTTGGCCACTTCTTCCTGGGCTTTCTTGTCCTCCTCCGAGTCCAGCTTGCCCAGGTCCAGGTCGCCACGGGCGACATCGACGAATGCCTTGCCGTCGAACTCGTTGAGGTAGCTCATCAGCCACTCGTCGATGCGATCGGTCAGCAGCAGCACCTCGATACCTTTCTTGCGGAAGACTTCCAGGTGCGGGCTGTTCTTGACCTGCGCGTAGGACTCGCCGGTGAGGTAGTAGATCTTGTCCTGGCCTTCTTTGGCACGCGCCAGGTAGTCGGCCAGGGAAACACTCTGCTCGCCGCTATCGTCCTGGGTGGAGGCGAAGCGCAGCAGGCCGGCGATCTTTTCCTTGTTGGCGAAGTCTTCAGCCGGGCCTTCCTTCAGCACCTGGCCAAAGTTCTTCCAGAAGCCCTTGTACTGCTCGGGCTCGTTCTTCGCCAGCTTCTCCAGCATGTCCAGCACGCGCTTGGTCAGCGCGGTCTTCATGGAGTCGATGATCGGGTCTTTCTGCAGGATCTCGCGGGACACGTTCAGCGACAGGTCGTTGGAGTCGACCACACCCTTGATGAAGCGCAGGTACAGCGGCAGGAACGACTCTGCCTGGTCCATGATGAACACGCGCTGCACATACAGTTTCAGGCCACGCGGCGCTTCACGCTGGTACAGGTCGAACGGTGCGCGGGCCGGTACGTACAGCAGCGAGTTGTACTCGAGCTTGCCTTCGACCTTGTTGTGGCTCCAGGCCAGCGGGTTCTCGAAGTCATGGCCGATGTGCTTGTAGAACTCCTGGTATTCCTCGTCCTTCACCTCGGAGCGCGAACGGGTCCACAGGGCGCTGGCGCGGTTGACGGTTTCCCATTCCTGCGCAGGCTTTTCCTCACCCTCGGCAGCTTCGACCTGCTCCTTGGGCAGTTCGATCGGCAGTGCGATATGGTCGGAGTACTTCTTGACCACATTGCGCAGGCGCCAGCCATCGGCGAACTCCTGCTCGTCCTTCTTCAGATGCAGGACGATGCGGGTACCACGCTGCGGCTTGTCGACAGTAGCGACTTCGAACTCGCCCTCGCCCTTCGACGACCAGTGCACGCCTTCAGCGGCCGGCTGGCCGGCGCGGCGACTGAAGACGTCGACCTTGTCGGCAACGATGAAGGCCGAGTAGAAGCCCACACCGAACTGACCGATCAGGTGCGAGTCCTTTTTCTGGTCACCGGTGAGGTTCTTCATGAAGTCGGCGGTGCCGGACTTGGCGATGGTGCCCAGGTGGGCGATGACATCTTCGCGGCTCATGCCGATGCCGTTGTCCTCGAGGGTCACGGTACCGGCGTCCTTGTCGAAGCTCAGGCGGATCTTCAGGTCGGCGTCGTTCTCGAGCAGCTCTGGTTTGGCCAGCGCCTCGAAACGCAGCTTGTCGGCAGCGTCGGAGGCGTTGGAGATCAGCTCACGCAGGAAAATTTCCTTGTTCGAATACAAGGAATGAATCATGAGGTGCAGCAGCTGCTTTACCTCGGTCTGGAAGCCCAGGGTTTCCTTTTGTGTTTCCACACTCATGGTCTTCAAAACTCCGATCTGATGGCAGTGGCGCCTGGCGGCCGGTATGGCCTGCTTTAAGGCGGATGTCATGCAGATGGGGGCTGCCCGGACGATTTCAAGGGCTTTTCCGGTTCGATCTTGAAATGCGCCCGGGCGGTGGCGATGGGTGACTCCCGGTCGGCCTGCCAGGCGGTGATCGCCACGTTGGTCACTCGCCGGCCCTGGCGCCACAACTGGCACTGCGCGTAGGTATCTCGATAATGCCCGGCGCGCAGGTAGTCGATGGAGAAATCGATGATCTTCGGAATGCTCGCGCTCTCACTGTAGATCAACAGATACAGGGCGGCGGAAAGCTCCATGAAACCGGCAATGACACCGCCATGGATGGCCGGCAGCAGCGGGTTGCCGATGTTGTCCTGGCTGGCCGGCAGGCGGAACAGCAGGTCGTTGCCCTCACGCTCGCACTCGATACCGATCAGGCCGGCGTAGGGGATCAAGGCCAGCAAGGGCCGGTAATCGCCGACCGCGTGAGCCGCGTTCAACTGCTGGCGAACATCTTCAGGGATCATGCCCCGCCCTCCTTCAGGCTATTGCCGAAACGGATGCCACCCTTGATCTCCTGACCCAGGCGCATGAAGGTGCCGACCACCTGGCAGATCGGCTGCTCAGGGTCGTCCTGGTAGGCGCAGCCACGGGTGAAGATCACGTCGCGGGTGACCCGGTAGCATTGGGCGTGGCCGTAGATCGGCCTACCGGGCGCAGCCGGGTGCATGTAGTCGATGCGCAGGTCCAGCGTCGGGCACACCTCGAAGCGCGGCAGCACGCACAACGTCGCCATGCCGCACGTGGTATCCATCAGCGTGGTCAAGGCGCCGCCGTGCACCGCGCCGGTCTGTGGGTTGCCGACAATCGCCGGGGACCAGGGCAGGATCAGGGTCATGCCGTCGCTGTCGGCCTGTGCGACGCGCATCTGTAACACTTTGCAATGTTTCAGTGCCGATAGAAAACGCTCGGCCATGGCCAACAAGCTCTGATCATTCATAGGCGAGTTCCGTAAGCAATGCCACGACGGCATGAATTCCGTAAAAAGTCTATATAGTACGGGATGTTATATATCTACAATCTCTGCGGAACTTCTTTCGGGTGGCTGAACTCGAAGAAACAAGTCAATTATTCCACCAAGGAGAAACACCCCCATGCGTAAACCTTTTGCTTTTGCTCTGATGCTGGCTGCTGCCATGGGCCTGGCTGCTTGCGATAAAGCGAGTGAAGACAAAGCCCAGGACGCACAAGAACACCGTGAACAAGCCCAGGAAAAGATGGGTGATGCTCAGGATAAAATGAACGACGCCGCCGAGGAAAACGCCGAAGCTGCCAAAGATCAGGCTGAAGCCGAGCAAAAGGCTGCCGAAGAGGCCGCTCCGGCTACTCCGGCGCCAACTGCACCTGCTACGCCGGCAGAACCTGCCAAGCAGTAATAAGCCAATACAAAGAAACCCGACAATTGTCGGGTTTTTTTGTGCCTGCAGCCTTCGGGTTAAACGTTTCAGTTGCCGACAGCGGAAATTTCCTTGGCCACTTCTGTCGGTGCACTTTCGGTCGGAGTGAATACCATCACGTCCAACACATCGGAATGAAACTCGCGACGATAAAGGATCAGCACCACCCCCACACTCACCACCATGAACAACCACGGGCTGATAAACCACGTCAGCATCGCCATGCCGAAGTAATATGAACGCAGGCCGAAGTTGAACTGGTTGGCCGCGAGCGACAGCACCCGCGCGGCACGCGATGCAAAAGCCTTGCGCTCCAGCTCACTGACCAGGCGCTCACCGATCATCGGCGCAGACCCTACTAGTACTGCAGCAAAGTTGTATTGGCGCATGCACCAGCTGAAGGTAAAGAAGGCGTAGACAAATACAGCCGCCAGGCACAACAGCTTGATTTCCGACATGCCCTGAGAACTCTGCTGCACCAGTGGCAGATCTGCCAACAACGAAAGCGCACGATCGGAAGCCCCCAGCACGGTGAGAATACCGGCAAGGATAATCAGGGTACTGGAAGCAAAGAATGACGCATTGCGCTCCAGGTTGCCGATCACACTGGCATCGGCAATGCGGTTGTCGCGCAGTAACATACGGCGCATCCAGTCTTCCCGGTACAGGTGCAGCACGCTGGCCAGGCACGCAGTATCGCGGCCTTTCCAGATGGCGTAGCGGGTGTAGCCGCCCCAACACAGGGCGAACCAGCAGACGGCCAGGATGTTGTGAAGGTTGCTTTGGAAGAAATTCATGCAGGATTCCCGAGTGACAGATGCACAAAGCATAGTGACCGGGTTTCGACGTCCACAAGCCGCGAAAGGCACACCCTGCAAACGAAAAAGCCCCGCATCCTTTCGGATACGGGGCTTTCGCGCGTACACCCTTGGCGAGCACCCTACGGCTTGTGGCCGGTGCCGCCCTCAGGCTTCAACGCATCAGGCCAACGCTTCGCGCGGCTTGCCAAGCATGCGGTCGCAGGCCACGGCGCCAATCAGCGTCACCACCGACGGCACCAGCCACGCCAAGCCTTGGTCGCTCAGCGGCAGGTGTGCCATGAAATCCGGCAGCACGTGGGCAATTTCACTGCCCTTGATTGCGTCGACGATACCGAACACCAGCGACACCAGCATCACCGGAGCCAGGATGCGGGTCGGCGAGTTCCACAGATCTTTCACGAAACTCAAGCCCACCACCACGATGCATGGCGGATAGATGGCAGTCAGCACCGGGATCGAGAACATGATCAACTTGGTCAGGCCCAGGTTGGAGATCAGCAGCGAGAAGCCCGCCAGGATAATCACCAGTGCACGGTACGACAGCGGCAACATCTGGCTGAAGTACTCGGCGCAGGCGCAGGTCAGGCCCACCGCAGTCACCAGGCACGCCAGGGCGATCAGCACGGCAAGGAAGCCGCTGCCCAGCGAACCGAAGGTATGCTGTACATAAGCGTGCAGAACTGCGGCGCCATTGGTGGCGTCGGCGGCGATATCGTGACTGCTGGCACCCAGGCGGAACAGGCTGATGTACACCAGGGCCAAACCGACACCGGCAATCAGACCGGCGATGATGGCATAGCGGGTGATCAGCTTCGGCGACTCGACACCGCGCGAGCGGATGGCGTTGACGATCACGATACCGAACACCAGTGCACCCAGGGTATCCATGGTCAGATAACCATCGGAGAAGCCTTTGGAGAACGCGGCGGCAGCATAGGCCGGCTGCGCTTCACCAATGGTCCCGGCCGGCAGGGCGAAGGCAGCGATGCCCAGCACCGCCAGGGCGATGATCTTCAAGGGTGCGAGGAAGCGGCCTACGGTATCGAGCAACTTGCCCGGGTACATGGACACCGCCAGTACCACGGCGAAGTACACCAGGCTGTAGATGAACAGCGCCGTCGGGCTTTCACCGGTCAGCGGCGCCACGCCGACTTCGAACGACACGGTAGCGGTCCGCGGGGTCGCAAACAGCGGACCAACCGACAAGTAGCACACGGCCGCCAGCAGGCCACCGAAGAACTTGCCGATCGGGCTGCTCAGGGCATCCATGCCGCCGCCGACCTTGGCCAGCGCGACCACGGTGATGACCGGTAGGCCCACGGCAGTAACCAGGAAGCCCAGGGCCGCCATCCACACGTGCGGGCCAGACTGCAGACCGACGATAGGCGGGAAGATGATGTTGCCGGCGCCCACGAAAAGCGCAAACGTCATAAAGCCAAGCGCCAGGATATCCTGGCCTTTGAGAACTTTCATTTAAGGTAGTACCACACTGCTGAAATCGGGATTCGAGAGGGGATTTCCCTTTGGATGAGGGGAAATGCTGCCCGGCTTGATAGGCCAGACCCGTTTAGCGTGTCGTTCCCTTTTGGGGTACGGGCACAGAGTGAGCGCGTAGATTAACCGTTTTACCCGCTAAACGCACTGCAATGGTGCTGGTTGTCCGATGTGCGTACATGTTTGTCGTCTGCATGACCGGAAACAGTAGGAATTATCTCCAAATTGAAACTTTCGTCCGTACGAAAATTCCTATCAAAGCTATCGAAATATCTTTATAGCCTGCACCGGCCTCTTCGCGGGTAAACCCGCTCCCACAGAGAACCACCACAGGACCTGAAGGTGGTGTTCCCTGTGGGAGCGGGTTATCCGCGAAGAGGCCAGGGCAGGCAGTCCCCAGAAACGACAAAGGCCACCCGAAGGTGGCCTCTGTGCGCGTGGGGGGGTGTCGCTAAATTACTTCTTGGCTTCCCAGCCAGTCAGCTCGGCCAGGGCCTTGCCGATGTCAGCCAGGGAACGCACGGTCTTCACACCAGCGTCCTGCAGCGCGGCGAATTTCTCGTCCGCAGTGCCCTTGCCGCCGGAGATGATGGCGCCAGCGTGGCCCATGCGCTTGCCCGCAGGTGCGGTAACACCGGCGATGTAGGAAACGACTGGCTTGGTGACGTTGGCCTTGATGTAGGCCGCCGCTTCTTCTTCAGCCGAACCGCCGATCTCACCGATCATGACGATCGCTTCGGTCTTCGGATCTTCCTGGAACAGCTTCAGGATGTCGATGAAGTTGGAGCCTGGGATCGGGTCGCCGCCGATACCCACGCAGGTCGACTGACCAAAGCCGGCGTCGGTGGTCTGCTTGACCGCTTCGTAGGTCAGGGTGCCGGAACGCGAAACGATACCGACCTTGCCTGGCAGGTGGATGTGGCCTGGCATGATGCCGATCTTGCACTCGCCCGGAGTGATGACACCAGGGCAGTTAGGGCCGATCAGGGTCACACCCAGTTCGTCACACTTGACCTTGGCATCCAGCATGTCCAGGGTAGGAATGCCTTCGGTGATGCAGACGATCAGCTTGATGCCGCCGAAGGCTGCTTCCAGGATCGAGTCCTTGCAGAAAGGAGCCGGTACGTAGATGACCGAAGCGTCAGCGCCGGTAGCTTCTACGGCTTCTTTCACAGTGTTGAACACTGGCAGGCCCAGGTGAGTGGTGCCACCCTTGCCTGGGGTCACGCCGCCGACCATCTTGGTGCCGTAGGCGATGGCTTGTTCGGAGTGGAAAGTACCCTGCGAGCCGGTGAAGCCCTGGCAGATGACTTTGGTATCTTTATTGATCAGGACGCTCATTACTTGCCCTCCGCAGCTTTGACAACTTGTTGAGCAGCGTCGGTCAGGCTGGTGGCCGCAATGATATTCAAACCGCTTTCTGCCAGTACTTTAGCGCCCAGTTCGGCGTTGTTGCCTTCAAGGCGAACGACAACCGGAACTTTAACGCCGACTTCTTTCACTGCACCGATGATGCCTTCGGCAATCATGTCGCAGCGAACGATGCCGCCGAAGATGTTGACCAGAACGGCCGCGACATTGCTGTCGGACAGAATGATCTTGAACGCTTCGGTAACGCGCTCCTTGGTAGCGCCGCCGCCCACGTCGAGGAAGTTGGCTGGCTTGCCGCCGTGCAGGTTGACGATGTCCATGGTACCCATGGCCAGACCGGCACCGTTGACCATGCAGCCGATGTTGCCTTCGAGGGCAACGTAGTTCAGTTCGAACTTGGCAGCGTGGGCTTCACGGGCGTCGTCCTGCGACGGGTCGTGGAAGGTCTTCAGCTTCGGCTGACGGTACATGGCGTTGGCGTCGATGTTGATCTTGGCATCGAGGCAGTGCAGGTCGCCGTCGGCCTTGATCACCAGCGGGTTCACTTCCAGCAGGGCCAGATCGTGATCCTTGAACAGCTTGGCCAGGCCAACGAAGATCTTGGCGAACTGTTGAACCTGCTTGCCTTCCAGACCCAGCTGGAACGCCAGTTCACGACCCTGGAATGGCTGAGCGCCAACCAGTGGGTCGATGGTAGCCTTGAGGATCTTCTCAGGCGTGTCGTGAGCGACTTTCTCGATGTCCACGCCACCTTCGGTGGAAGCCATGAACACGATACGGCGGCTCGAACGATCCACTACAGCGCCCAGGTACAGCTCTTTGGCGATGTCAGTGCAGGATTCGACCAGAATCTTGGAGACGGGTTGACCGTTGGCGTCGGTCTGGTAGGTAACCAGATTCTTGCCCAACCACTGTGCAGCGAACGCCTTGGCGTCTTCCTTGCTGCGAACCAGCTTGACGCCGCCCGCTTTACCGCGACCACCGGCGTGAACCTGGGCCTTTACAACCCACTCGTTCCCGCCGATCTTGTCGCAGGCTTCTGCTGCAGCTTCAGGGGTGTCGACTGCGAAACCCTTGGAAACTGGCAGGCCGTATTCAGCGAACAGCTGCTTACCCTGATACTCGTGAAGATTCATGCTTTTTACCGTCTTCGTTAGGTACTGCGCTTCGGTGCTGCGCCATTGCCGGCGCCGCACCACCTGTGACCATTGACCCCGGGTTTTCCCGTGTAGTCCGGTCCGGCGAACATTCCGCGGTGAGTCATGCACGCAAGACTCACGACGGGCAGCCCGCCGTGGTTTCTTATAATTAACGCTTCTTACGGTTGGCCACGTGAATGGCGCCGCCATTCACTGCCAGCGCTGCTTCATGCAGCGCTTCGGACAGGGTTGGATGGCTGAAGACCATCATGCCCAGATCCTCGGCACTGGTGCCGAATTCCATTGCGATTGCGCCCTGCTGTACCAGTTCGGCAGCCGATGGGCCAATCACGTGTACACCCAGGACGCGGTCGGTCTTGGCGTCGGCGATGACCTTGACGAAACCACCGGTGTCGTTGGCTGCCATCGCACGGCCGCTGGCCGCGAACGGGAAGGTGCCTACGTTAACCTCAACACCCTCGGCCTTCAAGGCTTGTTCGGTCTTGCCGACCCACGCGATTTCCGGGTGGGTGTAGATGACCGAAGGGATCAGGTCGTAGTTCATCTGGGCCTTGTGACCCTTGATGCGCTCGACGACCATGATGCCCTCTTCCGAAGCCTTGTGCGCCAGCATCATGCCACGCACCACGTCACCGATGGCGAAGACGCCTGGAACGCTGGTGGCACACTGATCGTCGACGAAGATGTAGCCACGCTCGTCGATGGTCACGCCACTGTCGGCGGCCAGCAGGTCGGTGGTCACCGGGCGACGGCCGACCGCAACGATCAGCTTGTCGAAGGTGATCTTCTGCTCGCCTTCGGCGTTGGTGTAGGTCACTTCGACTTCGTTGCCGTTGACTTTCGAGCCGGTGACGCGGGCGCCCAGCTTGATGTCCAGGCCTTGCTTGGTCAGGGTCTTCTGGGCTTCTTTCGACACGGCGGTGTCGGCAGCCATCAGGAAGGTGTCCAGGGCTTCCAGGACGGTGACTTCAGCGCCCAGACGGGCCCATACCGAGCCCAGCTCCAGGCCGATCACGCCAGCACCGATCACGCCCAGGCGCTTGGGTACCGACTGGAATTCCAGAGCGCCGGTGGAGTCGACGATGACGTTCTGGTCGACCGGAGCCGGCGGAATGTCGATCGGACGCGAACCGGAAGCGAGGATCACGTTCTCGGCTTCGATGACTTCGGTGGTGCCGTCAGCCTTGGTGACTTCGACCTTCTTGCCAGCCAGCAGCTTGCCGTGGCCCTGAATCGAGGTAACGCCGTTGGCCTTGAACAGGGTGGCAACGCCGCCGGTCAGGTTCTTGACGATGCCAGCCTTGCGGCCAACCATCGCCGCGACGTCCATCTTCACTTCGCCAGTGGAGATACCGTGGACGTTGAAGCTTTCTTTGGCTTCCTTGTACTTCCAGGAGCTGTCCAGCAGCGCCTTGGACGGAATGCAGCCTACGTTCAGGCAGGTGCCGCCCAGGGCCAGCTTGCCCTCGGCGTCGGTGTACTTCTCGATACAGGCAGTCTTCAGACCAAGTTGTGCGGCCTTGATGGCAGCCACATAGCCGCCAGGACCTGCACCAATTACCACTACGTCGAATTTCTGGGTCATAAAAGATTCCTTATCAGCAACTAGCTACAAGCCAAAAGCTGCAAGCCTACACGCTTCTACTTGAAGCTTGCAGCTTGCAACTCGTGGCTATTCGATTAGATGTCCAGCAGCAGGCGAGACGGATCTTCCAGCAGGTTCTTGATGGTGACCAGGAAGGTTACCGCTTCCTTGCCATCGATCAGGCGGTGATCGTAGGACAACGCCAGGTACATCATCGGGCGGATCACGACTTGGCCGTTGATGGCCATCGGACGCTGGATGATGTTGTGCATGCCGAGAATCGCGGCCTGCGGCGGGTTGACGATCGGGGTCGACATCATCGAACCGAAGGTACCACCGTTGGTGATGGTGAAGGTGCCGCCGGTCATTTCTTCGATGGCCAGCTTGCCGTCACGGGCCTTCTTGCCGAAGGTGGCGATGCCGTTCTCGATCTCGGCCAGGCTCATCGACTCGGCGTTACGCAATACCGGTACCACCAGGCCACGGTCGCTGGACACGGCAACGCCGACGTCGGCAAAACCGTGGTAGACGATGTCGTTGCCGTCGATCGAGGCGTTGACGGCCGGGAAGCGCTTCAGGGCTTCGGTGGCAGCCTTGACGAAGAACGACATGAAGCCCAGGCGCACGCCGTTGTGGGTCTTTTCGAACAGGTCCTTGTACTTCGAACGCAGGGCCATGACTTCGGTCATGTCGACTTCGTTGAAGGTGGTCAGCATGGCCATGTTCGACTGGGCTTCGACCAGACGCTCGGCGATCTTGGCACGCAGGCGGGTCATCGGCACGCGCTTCTCGGTGCGGTCGCCAGCTGCGACGACAACCGGGGCAGCAGCGGCGGCGGCAGGCTTGGCGGCCGGTGCAGCAGCAGGTGCCGACTTCTTGTTGGCAATAGCAGCAACAACGTCTTCCTTGGTGACGCGACCGCCTTTACCGGTACCGGCAACGCCAGCCAGGTCGATGCCGTTCTCTTCGGCCAGCTTGCGCGCGGCCGGCGCAGCAACCGGGTCATCTTCGCCAGCGTCAGCAGCTGCAGCAGCCGGAGCAGCAGCAGGCGCGGCTGCGGCGGCAGGCGCTGCGGCAGCGCCGCCTTCAACGATCGAACCCAGCACTTCGTCGGACAGGACAGTGTCGCCCTCGCCCTTGACGATGGCGCCCAGCACGCCATCAGCGGTGGCCAGAACTTCCAGAACGACCTTGTCGGTCTCGATGTCGACGATCAGGTCGTCACGCTTGACGGCTTCGCCCGGCTGCTTGTGCCAGGTGGCAACGGTGCCGTCGGCAACCGATTCCGGGAAGGTTGGGGCTTTGATCTCGATAGCCATTATCTGTGTTTCCTTAAATTCGGTTTCAGGTGCGCGAAGGCGTTAGACAGTGAAGGCGTCTTGCAGCAGTTTTTCCTGCTGTTCGGCGTGCTTCGAAGCGTAACCACAGGCTGGCGCGGCGGAAGCGTCGCGGCCGGCGTATTCCAGGACCAGTGCCTTGTTGTGGCGGCCCAGGATACGGCGCATGTGGTGCTGGCTGCTGTACCAGGCGCCCTGGTTCATTGGTTCTTCCTGGCACCAGACCGCATGCTTGAGGTTGGTGTATTGCGCCAGGATTTCGACCAGGTCGTCCTCAGGGAACGGATACAGCTGCTCCAGACGCAGGATCGCGATGTCTTCACGGCCTTCGGCACGGCGTTTTTCCAGCAGGTCGTAGTAGACCTTGCCGCTGCACAGCACCAGGCGTTCGACCTTGGCCGGATCGAGGCTGTCGATTTCCGGGATCACGGTCTGGAACGAGCCTTCTGCCAGGTCTTCCAGAGTCGAGATGGCCAGCTTGTGGCGCAGCAGCGACTTCGGTGTCAGGACTACCAGCGGCTTGCGCAGCGGGCGGATGACCTGGCGACGCAGCAGGTGGTAGATCTGTGCCGGGGTGGTCGGTACGCAGACCTGGATGTTGTGCTCGGCGCACAGCTGCAGGTAACGCTCCAGACGCGCGGAGGAGTGCTCCGGCCCCTGCCCTTCATAACCGTGCGGCAGCAGCATGGTCAGACCGCACAGGCGGCCCCACTTGTGCTCGCCGCTGGTGATGAACTGGTCGATCACCACCTGGGCACCGTTGGCGAAGTCGCCGAACTGGGCTTCCCAGATCACCAGCGCGTTCGGCGTGGTGGTCGAGTAGCCGTATTCGAAAGCCAGTACCGCTTCTTCGGAGAGGAAGGAGTCGTACAGGTCGAAACGTGGCTGGCCCGGGAACAGGTTTTTCAGCGGTACGTAGGTGCTGGCGTCCTTCTGGTTGTGCAGCACCGCGTGACGGTGCGAGAAGGTGCCACGGCCGATGTCCTGGCCGGTCATGCGGATCGGGTGACCTTCGAACTGCAGGGTGGCGTAAGCCATGGTCTCTGCATAACCCCAGTTGATCGGCAAGCCACCGGCCTGCATCTTCTGGCGGTCTTCATAGATCTTCGCGACCTGACGCTGGACGACGAAGCCTTCTGGCAGTTCCAGCAGCTTGGCCGACAGGTCCTGCAGGGTCTTGAGGTCGAAGCGGGTGTCGTGACGCGCGGTCCAGGCATGGCCCAGGTACGGACGCCAGTCGACGAACAGCTCGCGGTTCGGCTCCTTGACCAGGCTCTTCACCACGTGCAGGCCGTTGTCCAGGGCGTTGCGGTACTCGTCGATCTTGGCCTGAGCACGCTCGGCGTCGATTCGACCGGCCTGGATCAGCGACTCGGCATACAGCTCACGGGTGGTGCGCTGTTTGGTGATCTGCTGGTACATCAACGGCTGGGTGCCGTTCGGCTCGTCGGCCTCGTTGTGGCCGCGGCGACGGTAGCAGACCAGGTCGATGACCACGTCACGCTTGAACTGCATGCGGTAATCGATGGCCAGCTGGGTCACGAACAGCACGGCTTCCGGATCGTCACCATTGACGTGCAGGATCGGTGCCTGAATCATCTTGGCGACGTCGGTGGCGTACTCGGTGGAGCGCGCGTCCAGCGGGTTGCTGATGGTGAAACCGACTTGGTTGTTGATCACGATGTGCACGGTACCGCCGGTCTTGAAACCGCGGGTCTGCGACATCTGGAAGGTTTCCATGACCACGCCCTGACCGGCGAATGCCGCGTCACCGTGGATCGAGATCGGCAGAACCTTGTCACCCACGGTGTCGTTGCGACGGTCCTGACGGGCACGTACCGAACCTTCCACCACTGGCGAGACGATTTCCAGGTGGGACGGGTTGAACGCCATGGCCAGGTGAACTTCGCCACCGGTGGTCATCACGTTCGAGGAGAAGCCCTGGTGATACTTCACGTCACCGGAGCCCAGCTCGTTCATCTTCTTGCCTTCGAACTCGTCGAACAGCTCGCGCGGGTTCTTGCCGAAGGTGTTCACCAGCACGTTCAGGCGGCCACGGTGGGCCATGCCGATGACGACTTCCTTGGTGCCGTAGGAGCCGGAACGCTGGATCATTTCGTCCAGCATCGGGATCAGGCTCTCGCCGCCTTCAAGGCCGAAGCGCTTGGTGCCCGGGTACTTGGTGCCCAGGTACTTCTCCAGGCCTTCACCGGCAGTCACGCGCTCGAGCAGGTGGGCCTGCACGTCGGCGGAAAACTCCGGACGGCCGCGCACGCTTTCGAGGCGCTGCTGGAACCAGCTACGCTGCTCGGAATCGACGATGTGAGTGAACTCGGCGCCAATGGTGCGACAATATGTCTTCTGGAGTGCATCGAAGATGTCGCGTAGGCTCGCCTCCTCTTTGCCGATGAACAGGTCGCCGGCACGGAAGGTCGTATCAAGATCGGCATTGGTCAAGCCGTAGTGATTGATCGACAGGTCTACGGGCGCAGGGCGCTGCCACAACCCCAACGGGTCGAGCTTGGCAGCCTGATGGCCGCGCATACGATAGGCCTGGATCAGTCGCAGAACTTCAACCTGCTTCTTCTCGTGTTCTGTGCTCACGCTCCCGGCGGAAACCGGTTGGGCGCGGCGCTGGTTCTTTGCCAGCAGTACGAAATGGTCGCGGATCGTCGAGTGCGATACATCGGTAGCGGTGCTGCCATCAGCAGGCAACTTCTGGAAGTAAGTGCGCCACTCTTCTGGCACAGCGTTAGGGTCGTGCAGGTAGAGTTCGTAGAGCTCTTCCACATATGCAGCGTTACCACCTGAAAGGTGGGCGCTTTCCCACATGCGCTGCATCACGCTTTCTTGCATGCTTGGTCACCCTCGGTTAGGGGACTGATCGGCGAGAGCCACAGCAAACCTGGAAAAGTCCGATTAAAGCGACTGAACCACGCCACTTGGATCCTGCTGATTTTCCGGGTACCAGCCCGGAAAGCCCCTGCTGGTCTCATATCTTCATAGGTATCGAGCGCGGGCTTTGTGGGCCCTTGCTCAGGTTTACCTCGGCGCGGGCTCACCACCCGCACCTCGGCTTACTGCAGTTACAACGCTTTGTATCAGGTGCCGCTTTGCAGCAGCATGTTACGTACGTGACCGATTGCCTTCGTCGGGTTCAGACCCTTGGGGCAAACGTTGACGCAGTTCATGATCCCGCGGCAGCGGAATACGCTGAACGGGTCATCCAGGGACGCCAGGCGCTCCTGGGTCTTGGTGTCGCGGCTGTCGGCCAGGAAGCGGTAGGCCTGCAGCAGAGCGGCCGGCCCCAGGAATTTGTCCGGGTTCCACCAGAACGACGGGCAGGAGGTCGAGCAGCAAGCGCACAGGATGCACTCGTACAGACCGTCCAGCTTGTCGCGGTCTTCCGGCGACTGCAGACGCTCGATGGCAGGAGCAGGGGTGTCGTTCTGCAGGAACGGCTTCACCTTCTCGTACTGCTTGTAGAAGATGCTCATGTCGACCACTAGGTCACGAATGACCGGCAGGCCTGGCAGCGGGCGCAGAATCAGCTTGTTGCCCTTGACCACACCCGACAGCGGGGTGATGCAGGCCAGGCCGTTCTTGCCGTTCATGTTCATGCCATCGGAACCGCAAACGCCTTCACGGCAGGAGCGACGGTACGAGAAACCCTCGTCCTTCTCCTTGATCAGTGCCAGCACGTCCAGCACCATCAGGTCCTTGCCACCGGTATCGACGTCGAACGACTCCATCTTGGGCGCCGAGTCGGTGTCCGGGTTGTAACGATAAACTTCGACTTTCAACATAGCAGCCACCCTTAGTAAGTCCGGACTTTTGGTTCGAAGGCTGGAACAGTCTTCGGCGCAAAGTTGACGCCACGCTTGGCGACGCGCTTCTCACCCGGGTAGTACAGGGTGTGGCACAGCCAATTTTCGTCGTCACGGTCTTCGAAGTCTTCACGGGCGTGAGCGCCGCGGGACTCTTTGCGGGCTTCGGCCGCAATGGCAGTAGCTTCGGCGACTTCCAGCAGGTTCTGCAGCTCCAGCGCTTCGATACGCGCGGTGTTGAAGGCCTGGGACTTGTCGTTGATCTTGACGTTGGCGATGCGCTCACGCAGGCCGGCCAGCTGCTCGATACCCTTCTGCATGTATTCGCCAGTACGGAATACACCGAAGTAGTTCTGCATGCAGCTCTGCAGCTCGCGCTTCAGGCTGGCAACGTCTTCGCCAGTGGAGCGCTCGTTGAGCTTGCTCAGACGGCTCAGGGCAACGTCGATGTCGGTGTCGCTGGCGTCGAGATGCTCGATGCCATCGCTCAGCGCCTTTTCCAGGTGCAGGCCGGCAGCACGGCCGAACACCACCAGGTCGAGCAGCGAGTTGCCGCCCAGGCGGTTGGCACCGTGAACCGATACGCACGCCACTTCACCTACGGCGAACAGGCCAGGAATGATGTGATCCTTGCCTTCTTCGTCCATGGTGATGGCCTGGCCATGAATGTTGGTGGCAACGCCACCCATCATGTAGTGGCAGGTTGGAACGACCGGCACCGGCGCGACCACAGGGTCGACGTGGGCGAAGGTCTTGGACAGTTCGCAGATACCTGGCAGGCGGCTGTGCAGCACCTCCTCGCCCAGGTGGTCCAGCTTCAGCAGTACGTGGTCCTTGTTCGGGCCCACGCCGTTGCCGGCGATGATTTCCTTGACCATGGAACGGGCGACCACGTCGCGGCCGGCCAGGTCTTTCGCGTTCGGTGCGTAACGCTCCATGAAGCGCTCGCCGTGGGCGTTGATCAGGTAGCCACCCTCACCGCGGCAACCTTCGGTGACCAGTACACCGGCGCCGGCGATGCCGGTCGGGTGGAACTGCCACATCTCGATGTCCTGCACAGGCACACCGGCGCGCAGGGCCATGCCGATACCGTCACCGGTGTTGATCAGGGCGTTGGTGGTGGACGCGTAGATACGGCCCGCACCGCCAGTCGCCAGAACAGTGGCCTTGGACTTGATGTACATGGTTTCGCCGGTTTCGATGCAGATCGCGATCACACCGACAAAGGCGCCTTCCTGGTTCTTCACCAGGTCAACGGCGTAGTACTCGTTGAGGAAGGTGGTACCGGCTTTCAGGTTGCCCTGGTACAGGGTGTGCAGCAGCGCGTGACCGGTACGGTCGGAAGCGGCGCAGGTACGGGCAGCCTGACCACCCTTGCCGAAGTCCTTGGACTGGCCACCGAACGGGCGCTGGTAGATACGGCCGGTTTCGGTACGCGAGAAAGGCAGACCCATGTGGTCCAGCTCGAAGACTGCAGCCGGGCCTTCCTGACACATGTATTCGATAGCGTCCTGGTCACCGATGTAGTCGGAGCCCTTGACGGTATCGTACATGTGCCAGCGCCAATCGTCGTTCGGGTCGGCCGAAGCGATGGCGCAGGTGATGCCGCCCTGGGCGGACACGGTGTGCGAACGGGTCGGGAAGACCTTGGTGACTACGGCAGTCTTGTGGCCGCCTTGAGCCAGTTGCAGCGCAGCGCGCATGCCGGCGCCGCCACCACCGATGATGATGGCGTCGAAGGAAATGGTTGGAATGCTAGCCATGGATCAGATACCCCAGAGAATCTGCACACCCCAGACGAAGTAAGCGAACATCGCAACGCCGCATACCGCCTGGAACAGGAAACGAATCGCAGTTGCCGACTTGCCGAACGACATAGGCGTCAGGTAGTCGGTTGCAATGGTCCACATGCCGACCCAGGCGTGAGCGCCCAGGGCAACGAGGGCCAGCAAGCTGAAGATCCGCATCGCGTTGTTGGAGAACAGACCGTGCCACTGGGTGTAGTCGATGCCTGGGTGGGCGACCACGTAGCCGATCAGGAATATGAAGTAAGCCGCGAGAACGACCGCAGATACGCGCTGCGCCATCCAGTCATAGAGGCCCGAACGCGACAGGTTCGTGACATTGGTTACCATACCCAAACTCCCACCAGAACGATCAGCACCACGGAGATGACGATCACGATTTTCGAGCCCAGCTTGCCGCCTTCCAGCGTCTCACCGATACCCATGTCCATGATCAGGTGACGAACACCTGCCACGAGGTGATAAAGCAGGGCGGACAGCAGGCCCCAGGTCACGAACTTGGCCAGCGGGCTGGTCAGACACGCCTTCACCTCACCGAAGCCTTCCTCGGAACCCAGCGATTTGCCCAGTGCATAAAGCATGATGGCAAGGCCGATGAACAGGATGACGCCGGAGATACGGTGCAGAATGGACGTGTACGCAGTGACAGGAAGCTTGATGGTCCTTAGGTCTAGGTTTACAGGTCGTTGGCTTTTCACGGCTTTTTTCACACTGAAGAGCCCCTAGCGAATCAGGGCAAAGTTGTTGGTAAGTGTACTGGTCAGGTACCCACCACCCAGGGAACGGCGACCCCCAGCAGTTCGGG
The DNA here is from genome assembly GCF_044748405.1 of Pseudomonas sp. NPDC089996. Lineage (NCBI taxonomy): Bacteria > Pseudomonadati > Pseudomonadota > Gammaproteobacteria > Pseudomonadales > Pseudomonadaceae > Pseudomonas > Pseudomonas sp. NPDC089996. Next base: position 61,752 of record NZ_JBIVGA010000008.1, read on the forward strand.
CTTGCAAGCCCCTGGGAGTCGGGTGCCGAGTATAGACAGTTAGGCTGCTTATGACAACGTGACGGGGTAGCCCAAATAGCGGATTGCCTTTAGTGAGCAAAAGGCGTAAATGGGCGAGAAATTCGTGAAAAATCAGGCCTTGAAGGCCGTTTCAACCAGCCTTTAGGCAAATTGACATTCGAATTTACTTCTCTATAGTGGTGCGGGCCCTGCGTGGGGGGCTGTCTGATGATTTCAAGCATTAATAGGAGGCCACATGGCTGACAAAAAAGCGCAGTTGGTCATCGAGGGCGCTGCCCCCGTCGAGCTGCCCATTTTAACCGGCACCGTTGGTCCTGATGTAATCGACGTCCGCGGGTTGGGGGCCACTGGTCACTTCACCTTCGACCCTGGTTTCATGGCAACTGCCTCGTGCGAGTCGAAGATCACCTACATCGACGGCGACAAGGGCGTGCTGCTGCACCGCGGCTACCCGATCGAACAGCTCGCCGAGAAATCGGATTACCTGGAAACCTGCTACCTGCTGCTCAACGGCGAACTGCCGAATGCCGAGCAGAAGGCCCAGTTCGTCAGCACCGTGAAGAACCACACCATGGTTCACGAGCAGCTGAAGTCCTTCTTCAACGGTTTCCGCCGCGACGCTCACCCGATGGCGGTGATGTGCGGCGTGGTCGGCGCCCTGTCGGCGTTCTACCACGACTCCCTGGACATCAATAACCCGCAACACCGCGAAATCTCTGCGGTGCGCCTGGTCGCCAAGATGCCGACCCTGGCCGCGATGGTTTACAAGTACTCCATGGGCCAGCCGATGATGTATCCGCGCAACGACCTGTCGTACGCGGAGAACTTCCTGCACATGATGTTCAACACCCCGTGCGAGATCAAACCGATCAGCCCGGTGCTGGCCAAGGCAATGGACCGGATTTTCATCCTCCACGCCGACCACGAACAGAACGCCTCCACGTCCACCGTGCGCCTGGCAGGCTCCTCGGGCGCCAACCCGTTCGCCTGTATTGCTGCCGGCATCGCTGCACTGTGGGGCCCGGCCCACGGCGGCGCGAACGAAGCGGTCCTGACCATGCTCGATGAAATTGGCGATGTCTCGAACATCGACACGTACATCGCCAAGGCCAAGGACAAGAACGACCCGTTCAAGCTCATGGGCTTCGGTCACCGGGTCTACAAGAACCGCGACCCACGTGCCACCGTGATGAAGCAGACCTGCGACGAAGTCCTGGGCGAGCTGGGCATCAAGAACGATCCGCAGCTCGAACTGGCCATGCGCCTGGAAGAGATCGCCCTGACCGATCCGTACTTCATCGAGCGCTCGCTGTACCCGAACGTCGACTTCTACTCGGGCATCATCCTGAAGGCGATCGGCATTCCGACCAGCATGTTCACCGTGATCTTCGCCCTGGCTCGTACTGTCGGCTGGATTTCGCACTGGAAAGAAATGCTCTCCAGCCCGTACAAGATCGGCCGCCCTCGCCAGTTGTACACCGGCGAGCTGCAGCGCGACATCGTCGAGCTGAAGGACCGCAAGTAAGCGCTACGCGCCGAACGCAAGAAGGCTGCCCTCGGGCAGCCTTTTTTATTGATATGCGATCTCTGTAGGAGCGGCCTTGCGTCGCGAATGGGCCGCGACGCGGCCCCAGCAATCTCGGGCAAGCCACAAATCCTGGGGCCGCTGTGCAGCCCTTTCGCGACACAAGGCCGCTCCCACATGGACCGCGCCAAACCTCAGTTTTTTTCGGCCCGCTCACGCAACCCTTTGAGAGTATTGAACGGCGAGTCGACCACGAATTTGTTGGCCACCATCGCAGGCACGCTGCCACCCGGCTCTGTGTGCACTTGATAGGTCACCTCGGTACTGTCGCCTTTGGGCACCAGCTTCCAGAAGCCCTGCACTTTCGTCACCCGCACAAAGCCCTTTTCTTCCGGGATGTAGGTCGGCTCTTCGACCAGGTTGCGGGTCAGGCTGCCGTCAGCCCCCTTGACGGTGGTGACATGTAACACGGAATCGCGCGGCGTCACCGGCCACGGCGTATTGAACTGGGTGTAGGTCCAGCTCTGGTCGCCTTCGTGCTTGAGCAGCTTTTGCGACTTGCATTCGTGAATCCACGAACAGGCTCCAGCCACATCTTCCTGCAGCGCCTGGACCTTGGCCAACGGCGCCTTGATCAGGGTCACGCCCTGGTAAGCCTTGTACTTCGAGCCCGGCACCTCACTGAGCGAGACCTTGATCCCCTCCTCGTCCTTGGCCACCTGCCAGTTTTCGGCCCAGGCGGCCGGCGCCAGCAGGACACCCATGCCACACAGCAGTGCAATACGCTTGAACGATCTCATCATGTTTATCCTTGTTGTCGAAGATCCAGCCTCTCACGCCGCCGTCATCTGCTCCCACCAGCCAAGAATCCTGATCGCCTCGTCGCGATCATTGCCACACACCTCGATATCCGCTTTGAATCCACCACACACTGCCGGCCGCTCGGGCTTGCCGAACAGGTCGCAGAGGTTTTCTGCAGTCAGGTGCAGGCAGCGCTCGCCCGCCGGCTTGCCCTGAGGCATGCGCGGCATCGCCGAGCTGATGGACGGGGCGATGCAGCAGGCACCACAACCCTCACGACAATTCATGGCTAAAACAGGACTCCCTGGAGCAAAACGGAACGAACGTCCCTGGATAGTAACCGCTCAAACATGCGTTTGAAATTACTGGCCCGATGAAATCTGCCGTGACTCGGCAGTCAGTTCAACCCATTCAATTACGGAACTCGAACTCGATTGCCGCACCTTCGACATCGTGCCGACTGTCGTTGCGCAACTGCAGCTGCATCTCATTGCTGATCAGGCGACCGTTGAGCTGGAACGGGCTGTCGCTGGTTTCCGGCTTCTCGGTGAACATCGCCGGCAACAGAGGCTTGCGTCGTGTCGTCGGGTCACCCACTTCAGGCTCGAGATTATCGACCATGCCCCGTGGCAGGCTCAGGTCCAGCCTGGCCTTTGGCAATGGCTGCTTGACCACCTCGCTGACCGGTTTGGGTTTAGGCTTGACCTTTGGCTTGGCCTTGGCCGCAGGCTTGGCTTTAGCCGCAGGCTTTGCCGCTTTGTCATGCACCGCTTGCGCCTGGTCAGAAGGCTGCGCAGCCTGGACCACAGCACAAGGCAGGCCGTACAGCGCAATACAAATAATCAAGGCGACACTACGCAGCAGGTTCATGGACATCGACGGCAGGCGGGGCTGGAAAGTGCGTATGCTCTCTGTTCCGACCGTCGCTGGCAAGCCTACAAAAACGTGGGCTGCGATTCCCTGCACAATTGCTGGGCCAACAGCCCTAGCGTGATGACCGCCCGTTCGGCCTCCTTGTTCCATGGAATGCCGCAGTTGAGCCGTATGCAGTGGTTGAACTGCTCGGTATTACTGAAGATCAGGCCGGGGGCGATGCTGATGCCCTGCTCCAGCGCACGTACATGCAGCTCCTGAGTATTGACCCGCCCAGGCAGGCTGACCCAGAGGATGAAACCGCCGGTTGGCCGGGTCATCTGGGTACCTTCGGGGAAGTGCTGCTGCACCGCCAGCTGGTAGGCACTGAGGTTCTTGCGGTACTCCTGGCGGATATAGCGCAGATGCCGGTCGTAGCCACCATTCTCCAGGTACGCCGCTACACCCATCTGGGTCACGCTGCACGCCGAGTGGGTAGTGAAAGTCTGCAAGCGCTGGATTTCATCCTGATAACGCCCCGCCACCATCCAGCCGACCCGCACCCCGGGTGAAAGGGTCTTGGAAAAGCTCGAACAGTAGATGACCCGGTCCAGCCGGTCGAAAGCCTTGAGCGCCTTGGTCTTGCCTTGCTCGAACATCAACTCGCCGTAGATGTCGTCTTCGACGATCTGGATATCGTAGTCCGACGCCAGGCGCAGCAACTGCTTCTGCCGCTCCTCAGGCACTGTGCCACCCAGCGGGTTGCTCAGGCGCGAAGTCAGCACCAGGGCCTTGATCGACCACTGGTTGGCGGCCAGTTGCAGGGCTTCGAGGCTGATGCCGGTAGAGGGATCACTTGGAATCTCGATCACCTTCAACCCCAGCAGGTCCGCCAGCTGCAGAAGCCCGTAATAAGTCGGCGATTCGGCCGCGATCAGGTCACCCGGGCGAGTCAGCACCCGCAGCGACATCTGCAAGGCATCGACACAGCCATGGGTGACGATCACTTCACGCGGGTCGACCAGCACGCCGGCATCGCGCATACGGATCGCGATCTGCCGTCGCAGCGGCTCGAAACCGGGGCTGAACATGTAGCTGAAGGCACGCGGGCTGTGAAAGCGGGTGACCTTGGCGATCTGCTGGTGCAACGCGCGCACCGGCAGGTAGTCAACGTGCGGCACGGCGGCGCCGAACGGGAACACACCATCACGACGCGCCTCGGTCAACACCTGCTGGATGATACTGGCACGCGTGACCAGGCCGGGGCGCTCGACCCGGGCGATATCCGGCGTCTGCGCAGTAAGGGCGGGCGTCTGGTGCACGTAGTAGCCCGACTGCGGCCGGGCACGGATCAGGCCCTGGTCCTCGAGATTGGCGTAGGCCTGCAACACCGTGGCATGGCTGACGTTGAGCTGGGCGCTCATCTTGCGCACGGAGGGTACGCGTTCGCCTGGCTGGTAGACACCTCGACGGATGTCATCGGCCAGTTGCTGGGCGATACGCTGGTACAGCAGCAGGTTGGTCATGGCGAAATCTCGGCACACGGGCTCGTTGTTCTTGTACGACTCACTGACGGTAGAGCATACCGTAACAGTTGCAAAGTGTACTGGGACAGATGGCAGTCAAGGCCAAATATAATGGCGTGACACCTGTCTAAACGATTAGTCCGTGCAGCGCGATGTAAAGCGGGGCCGCTTTGCGGCCCATGCCGGCTAGCGCGGCTCCCACAGGGAATGCAGCTGCGCAACTACATCAGCGCGCAGGAGCGAGTCGACCCTTGTCATCGGAGAACACGATTTCCACCCGACGGTTTTGCGCCCTGCCCCGCTCCGAGGCATTGGCCTCGATCGGATACTGATCGCCATAGCCTTCGACCTGCAGGCGCTTTTCATCGACCCCCAGGTCGACCAGCATGTCGGCCACCGACTGGGCACGGTCGCGCGACAGTTTGAGGTTGTCTTCCGGGGTACCGGTGCTGTCGGTATAGCCTTCGATCCGCACCACGCGACGTGGATTGAGCTGAAGGAACTGCACCAGCTTGAGCACCGTGCGGCTGGCCGAGTTTTTCAGGTCGGCACTGCCGGTGTCGAACAGCACATCACTCAGGGTCATCACCAGGCCGCGGTCGGCCTGCTCCGAGGCCAGCGCAGCAATCTGGTTCTCTACCCATTTGCCCTGCTGCTGCACACTGGCCAGCTTGGCCTCACGCAGGGCCAGCTGCAGACGTTGGCGTTCGAGGTCGAGCTTGGCCCGACGCTCCTCGTTCAGCGCCAGCTTGGCGTGCTCGCTGGCAATCTCGCTGTAGCGCTGGCTCAGGTAGGCATAATGGCGCACGTCGCTGCCCGTGCCGATGTAGCTGGACAAACGCTCGGCGCGCGACAACGACTCACCGGCGCGGATCACATCACGCGGGGCGCTGCGCAGCACATCGGCATCGTCCTTGACCTTCTGGAATGCCGCAGTCGCGTCATCCAGCGCCGCCGAGCTACGCTGGCTGGCACAGCCCTGCAAGCCAGCCGTCAGCGCCAGCAGTGCCAGTGCGGCTTTCGCATTGAAGCGCATCATGGCTGCACCTCCAGCTGCTTGCGCAGGCGCTTGACCCGCGTCTGCAGCAGCTGCAGCTGCTCTTCGCTCTTCTGGTTCAGCACCTGCGCCTCGGCCAGGCGTGCGTCCAGTTCGGCCTGCTCGGCACGCATGCGCGCGTCGCGGTAGTCCTCGGTCAGCATATTGCTCTTGGCCCGGGCGAATTTGTCTTCGGCCAGCTTCAACGGCTCGACCTGGTCGGTGGCTCCGACTGCCTTGGCCTGCTCCAGGGCCTGCTCGGAAATTCGCATCTGTTCATTGGGCGCCGGGTCGTTGGCGCAGCCAGCCAGGCCGAGCATGGCCACGGCTAGGATCAGGGATTGGGTTCTCACGCACTCTTCCTAATGTTTTGGGGCGTCCGCCTGTACTTGCATCTGCGCTTTCCAACGCTCGACATTACGTTGCAGCACGGCTTCGGACGCACCGGAGATTGGCAATTCTGTCAGCTTTTTCGCCAATTGCCCACGCAACCACGCGTCATTGCAGGCCGAATTGTGCGACACGGCCAGGTACAGGCCTGGGCGATCCACCGGCAAACCGCGCGCGATGAGGTTGTTGCTCATGCCCAGGCCCTGAGTCATGGCCATGCCCGAATAGCGCCCGGCCAGCACATAGTCGACCTGGCCGAGTACCAGCTTCTGGAAGGCCTGGGTGAGGTTCTGCGCCGGCACCAGCTTGAGCTGGGACTTGGCAAAGGCGGTGAACGCCGGGGTCAGGCGCGCACGCTCCGAGAGGCTGCCCTGATAATTGGCAAGGTCTGCCGGGCCGTCGAACGCCAGCGTGGCGTCATGGCGTGTCCAGACCAGGTACTCGTTGAGCTGCAAAGGTGGGTGGATGTAGTCCAGCGCAGTCAACTGATCCACTTGCATGGGGGTATCGAGCAGCAGGTCCATGCGCCCGCTGCGCACCTCTTCCAGGGCCTGATCGCGCCGGCCGGCACTGAGCACCTCGACTTTCACCCCCAGCTCGCCGAGCACCTGGCGCAGCAGGTCGACATTGGCACCGATCAGGTGTTTCGGGTCTTTCGGGTCCTGCCAGGAATATGGCGGAGCGTCCGGGCTGCCAGTTGCCACCAGCCGCTCGCACTTGCCTGCCGCCATCACCACCGGCGACAGCAGCGCCGCCATGCATGCCAGCACCCTGCCCGCTTCGCGCAACACCATTCTTCACTCCTTGCCACCGACAACAAAAAAGCCCGACCCTCCGCTTGAGAGGGTCGGGCTTCTTTATAAGTGAAGCAGGCGGATCAGACCAGCTTTTCCAGCTCTGGAACTGCTTCGAACAGGTCGGCAACCAGGCCGTAATCAGCCACCTGGAAGATCGGCGCTTCTTCATCCTTGTTGATCGCGACGATCACCTTGGAATCCTTCATGCCGGCCAGGTGCTGGATCGCGCCGGAGATACCGACCGCGATGTACAGCTGTGGCGCAACGATCTTGCCGGTCTGGCCGACCTGCATGTCGTTCGGCACGAAGCCTGCGTCGACTGCGGCGCGCGAGGCACCGACGGCAGCGCCGAGCTTGTCCGCCAGGCTGTACAGGTGCCTGAAGTTGTCACCGTTGCCCATGCCACGGCCGCCGGATACGACGATCTTGGCAGCGGTCAGCTCTGGGCGGTCGGACTTGGCCAGCTCTTCGCCAACGAAGGCCGAGATGCCAGCGTTGTGCGCAGCAGCGACCGCTTCGACGGCAGCCGAGCCACCTTCGGCGGCCACGGCGTCGAAACCGGTGGTACGCACGGTAATGACCTTGACCGCAGCGCTCGATTGCACGGTGGCAATGGCGTTACCGGCGTAGATCGGGCGTTTGAAGGTATCGGCGGACTCGACCGAAATGATCTCGGAGATCTGGTCGACATCCAGCAGCGCGGCGACGCGCGGCAGGACGTTCTTGCCGTTGGTGGTGGCCGGGGCCAGCACGTGACTGTAACCGCTCGCCAGCTCTTTGATCAGCGGCGCTACGTTTTCCGGCAGGAAGTGGGCGTAGGCGGCATTATCGGCCACCAGCACCTTGGCCACGCCAGCAATCTTGGCAGCGGCTTCGGCAACGCCACCGACGTTTGCGCCTGCGACCAGCACGTGGATATCACCACCGATCTTGGCGGCAGCGGCGACGGTATTCAGGGTAGCCGGGGCAACGGCACCGTTCTCGTGTTCAGCGACAACCAGGATAGTCATTTAGATTACCTTCGCTTCGTTCTTCAGCTTCTCGACCAGTTCGGCCACCGATTTGACCTTGATGCCAGCGCTGCGGGCAGCCGGGGCTTCAACCTTCAGGGTCTTGTTGGTGGAGGCGAGGGATACGCCCAGCGCGTCTGGAGTCACAGTCTCCAGCGGCTTCTTCTTGGCCTTCATGATGTTCGGCAGCGACGCGTAGCGTGGCTCGTTCAGGCGCAGGTCGGTGGTGACGATGGCGGGCAGGTTCAACGCAACGCTCTGCAGGCCGCCGTCGATTTCACGGGTGACGTTCAGCTTGTCGCCAGCGACTTCGACCTTGGAGGCGAAGGTGCCCTGGGCGAAGCCGGTCAGCGCGGCCAGCATCTGGCCGGTCTGGTTGTTGTCACTGTCGATGGCTTGTTTGCCGAGGATGACCAGCTGTGGCTGCTCTTTGTCGACAACGGCTTTCAGTGCCTTGGCCACGGCCAGGGAATTGAGCTCGTCTGCGGCTTCGACCAGGATGGCGCGGTCAGCACCCAGGGCCAGCGCGGTACGCAGTTGCTCCTGAGCAGTGGTCGGGCCGACGGAGACGACGACGATCTCGGTAGCGACGCCCTTTTCCTTCAGCCGTACGGCTTCTTCCACGGCGATTTCGCAGAAGGGGTTCATGGACATCTTGACGTTTGCAAGGTCGACGCCGGAGTTGTCCGCCTTGACGCGAACCTTGACGTTGTAGTCGACCACTCGTTTGACAGCTACAAGAACCTTCATGGATTCCTCGTTACTCTCCGGTGAATAGATAGTCGCCTGGGCTGAGCCCGGCGATGCGCGTGGGTACAAGGGCACCTCTAAAAACGTACCGGGAGAGGCAAACTTCATGGTGACCGAACAGTCTTGTCGCGACTGTTGCGGCAAATACCCACGGGTCATTTTCTGTGGTGGCGTGTAAACTCCACTACAAAACGGCCAAAGGCCGCAAAACCCTGCTCCACACCTGGTCTTTAGAGGTGTACCTGCAGCCCGGCTGCAAGCCTACGGCGAACGTAAAACCGCTCGTATCTTGACCGCTACACCCAATCCGGTCAATACGGCAAATCGGTCACCCTCCAGCCGCGTTCCAGTGATTTTACTGGGCTCCGGCAAATTCAAACAAACGTTTGTATTGGACCCACCAAGTGGTGTAGATATAATGCGCGCCAAGACAAAACGGTGTAGTCCGTCCATTGCGTAGCTACAGTTTCGCGCCAGTGAAGCGCCGCTGCACGCAAGCACCCATAAGACAAAGCAACAGCACGAGCCTTGATGAGTAGGAGAGAACCTGTGGAACGCGAATACATGGAATTCGACGTGGTCATCGTCGGCGCAGGCCCTGCGGGCCTGTCCGCCGCCTGCCGCCTGAAGCAGAAGGCCGCCGAAGCCGGTAGCGAGATCAGCGTCTGCGTGGTGGAAAAAGGCTCCGAAGTAGGTGCTCATATTCTTTCCGGCGCGGTCTTCGAACCGCGCGCCCTGAACGAACTGTTCCCCGACTGGAAGGAACTCGGCGCGCCGCTGAACACCGAAGTGAAGCGCGACGACATCTATGTGCTGAAAAGTGCCGACAGCTCGACCAAGGTCCCGGACCTGTTCGTGCCCAAGACCATGCACAACCACGGCAACTACATCATCTCCCTGGGCAACCTGTGCCGCTGGCTGGCTCAGCAGGCGGAAAACCTGGGTGTGGAGATCTACCCGGGCTTCGCTGCCCAGGAAGCGCTGTTCGATGAAAACGGCGTGGTCCGCGGCATCATCACCGGCGACCTGGGTGTCGACCGCGAGGGCAACCCGAAAGACGGCCTGTACACCCCCGGCATGGAACTGCGTGCCAAGTACACCCTGTTCGCCGAAGGCTGCCGCGGCCATATCGGCAAGCAACTGATCAAGCGCTTCAACCTCGACAGCGAAGCCGACGTTCAGCACTACGGCATCGGCCTGAAGGAAATCTGGGAAATCGACCCGGCCAAGCATGAGCAGGGTCTGGTGGTGCACACCGCCGGCTGGCCGCTGGACGTGACCAGCAAGGACAACACCGGCGGCTCGTTCCTCTACCACTTGGAAAACAACCAGGTGGTGGTCGGCCTGATCGTCGACCTCTCCTACGCCAACCCATACCTGTCGCCGTTCGACGAATTCCAGCGCCTCAAGCACCATCCGGTGATGAGCCAGTACCTGGAAGGCGGCAAGCGCATCAGCTACGGTGCCCGCGCCATCTGCAAGGGCGGCCTGAACTCGCTGCCGAAGATGGTCTTCAACGGCGGCGCCCTGATCGGTTGCGACCTGGGCACCCTGAACTTCTCGAAGATCAAGGGCAGCCACACCGCCATGAAGTCTGGCATGCTCGCCGCCGAAGCGGTGGCTGACGCACTGGCTGCCGGTCGCGAGGGTGGCGACCAGCTCGACGGCTACGTGAGCGCGTTCAAGGCCAGCTGGTTGTACGAAGAACTGTTCGCCAGCCGTAACTTCGGCCCGGCACTGCACAAGTTCGGCCCGCTGCTCGGTGGTGCATTCAACTATGTCGACCAGAACTGGTTCGGTGGCAAGCTGCCGTTCACCCTGCACGACACCAAGCCAGACTACGCCTGCCTCAAACTTGCATCCGAGTCGAAAAAAATCGACTACCCGAAACCGGACGGCAAGCTCAGCTTCGACAAACTCAGCTCGGTATTCCTCTCCAGCACCAACCATGAAGAGGAACAACCCTGCCACCTGAAGCTGACCGACCCGAACGTGCCGATCGCCAGCAACCTGCCGCTGTACGACGAGCCGGCCCAGCGTTACTGCCCGGCGGGCGTGTACGAAGTGGTCACGCAGGAAGACGGCAACAAGCGCTTCCAGATCAACGCGCAGAACTGCGTGCACTGCAAGACCTGCGACATCAAGGACCCGGCACAGAACATTACCTGGGTCACCCCTGAAGGCGCTGGCGGGCCGAACTACCCGAACATGTAAGGCCGCTGTCCCTTGCAACATCAAAAAGCCCCCGGTTCGCGAGAGCCGGGGGCTTTTTGATGCTGCCTGTCATCACGCTGTACGCACTTCCTCGAACAGTTCAGGGTGGCGATCCAGCAGCTTGAGCAGCTTTACAAGCGCCACAGGCGGTGTGGTCTTGCCGTTTTCATAACGAGAGAACGCATTGACCCCCCCACCGAAAATTTCCCCCGCCTCACGCTGGTCGAGGTCGAACTTCCTGCGCATGGATGCAATGAATGAAGGATCTACAACATTTGAATTGACCTGACGCTCGAACGCCGTCATCAGATCACTGACACGCATGGCCTCATCATGGCTCAGCACACACTCACCACAGGCAGAACAGTAGTCGCCGCTCACATCTGGGATTACGGTTGTCTCTCCCTTGTAGCGATAGGGCATACCTTGAGTGTCAGGGGCGAGTTCCGCACCGCCGCAAATTGGACATCTCATGATTACAACTCCTTGAAAGACACGATGAGCACGTCGTCTACCACGGACACTTTCAGGTAAACGTATCCAACGGCTGTGAGTGGGCGATAAACGTCCTGCCAAACCCCGTGATCAGTGTGGCTTGTCATGCTCTTGTAGAAATCAGTGCGCTTCAAGCAGGTGATCACCTCAAGCATGCCCGGAAAATCCATCCCTAGCGCCTTGGCACCTCTCAATGCAGCGCCGGTAGGACTTATGCGCCTTGCCGCAGCCAGGGCTTTCACCCGCTCCAGCGGGCAATGTGGCGTTCTCTTTTCCATGAGAAATTAACCTTCCAGGTTAAATTTGGCTAATAGGTTATTCCAATAACCCCGCCTGGAAGCTTGCCTCATTGCCCCGCCAGCACTACCGAGTCATTTGTCACCGCACATGATCGGCATAGGCTCCGCCGCGAACGCCAATGGCTCGCGACGCCCGAAGTACAAGGCGGTCAGCAGCCCCACCGCACCCATGATCAGACAAAAACCGACACACACCCACGGGCTCCACGGCATCAGCGCGATCAGCGCCAACGGCGTGGTGCTGGCCCACAACGCGTAAGCCACGTTGTACGTGAAGGAAATCCCCGAGACGCGGATCTCGGCCGGGAACAGCCCGACCATTACTGACGGCACCACCCCCACCACACCGCAGGCCAGCCCAGCCAGCGCGTAGGCCAGCCAGGTCATGCCCCACTGCCCCACCAGGCTGGCGTACAGCGCACCGATACCCAACGGCAATAGCAGGCTGTAGATCATCAGTGCGCGCCAGGCGCCGAGGCGGTCGACCAGTAACCCGGCCAGTACGCAGCCGATGTTGAGAAAGACGATGCCCACGCTGCTCAAGGCGAAGGTATGCCCTGCCGTCATGCCGAAACGTTGCTGCATCACCGTCGGGGTGATCACCACCAGCACCACCACCGCCGACGTCAGCACACAGGTCAGCAGTGCCGCCGGGATCAGCGCCGAGCGGTGCTCGCCCAGTACACGCCGCAGCGGAAACCGCACCGGTTTCGCCTGACGCTCGCGCAAGGCCAGGAACACCGGCGTCTCGCTGAGCCAGCGGCGCAGCCAAACACCGATCACGCCAAACACCCCACCGAGCAGGAACGGGTAACGCCAGGCGTAATCGAGAATCTCCTGCGGCGTGAACACCTGCGCCAGCAGCGTCGCAGTCAGAGCGCCCAGCAGGTAGCCGAACGTCAGCCCCGCCTGCAGGAAGCCCAGCGCATAGCCGCGACGCCCGTCTGGCGCATGCTCGGCGACGAAGGTCCAGGCACTGGGCACTTCACCACCCACCGCGGCGCCCTGCAGGATGCGCAGCGCCAACAAGATCAGTGGTGCCGCATAGCCAATGTCGGCATAGGTGGGCATCACCCCGATCAACAGGCACGGAAAGGCCATCATCAGGATGCTCAGGCTGAACACCCGCTTGCGCCCCAGGTGGTCGGCAAAATGGGCCATCAGGATGCCGCCCAGCGGCCGCGCCAGGTAGCCGGTAACGAAGATGCCGAAGCTCTGCAGCAGGCGCAGCCACTCGGGCATTTCCGGCGGGAAGAACAGCTGGCTGAGAGTCAGGGCAAAGAACACGAAGATGATGAAATCGTAGATTTCCAGCGCGCCGCCCAGTGCCGCCAGGCCCAGGGTCCGGTGGTCGCCGCGGCTGAACCGGGGCGGGCGAGCGGTATCGATGGCAGTCATGGAAGGGTCCGCAGATCGGCAAAGGGCAAGAGGATAGCAAATGCCCGTCGCCTTGCCTTACCCACGCCACTAACGGCTGAAGACGGTGTGGCCGAAGTTCCTCGGTTTGCGCGCGTGGACCGCACCGGCAGCAAGCCCGGAAGGCAGGGCTATCTTGCCGACCAGCACCGGGCCGTCGATGATCGCCATGAAAGATTGCAGCGCGTCGTTGTCCGGCACCTGCGGCAGACTCACGCTGACGGCATGGCGCTCGGTCTGAGGCACGACAGGCACTTTCAGGTGTTGTGAGTGATAAAGCAGGGCGTGCTGGATCTGCGAGCTGACCCGGCAGAACCGCGCCAGATCTACGCCAGCATGGCTGGCCAGCTCGATGTTGCCCAACAGCAGGTTGAACGGTTGCAAGGCGCATTGCACCAGGCGCTGCAACTCTTCAAACGATTCGACCGGGGCGATCCGGTAATAGCCAAGGCCATTGAGCAGTTTTTCCAGCTGCAGGCGCTGTTGCGGGTGCTCGTCGGCAATAAGGATGCGCAGGGTCTTGTTTGTCATTGTCGGACCTGGGCCGTCAGGTGAATGAGGGACAACTCCCTGACCAAACTGCGCCAGCAACAGGCAAACACCAGGGCTGCACCTGGTGGGGTCAAATTAGATAGTTGTCGGGAAACCGGGAGAAATCAAGTGGCCATCACACAGAATTTTCACCTGCCTTTCACCCCGCATTCAGGATTCCCACTGCCGCATGCGCACGCGGCAATGCTTCATGGCATTGACGATGTGCTTTTCCACCACGCTGCGGGAGATGCCCAGGCGCTCGGCGATTTGCTGGTGTGACAGGCCATCGAGCTTGCGCAACAGAAAGCAGTCCCGGCACACCTTGCTCAGTTCATCCAGCGCCTTTTGCATCAAGGCCAGGCGCTGATCCAGCTGCATGTCCTGGTGCAATTCGGCACTGAGCAAACGTCCATCGGCATCCAGTGCATCCAGTGATTCGGCCTGGCGAACCTGGTGGCGCCGGTGCCGATCGATCACCAGGTTGAGCGCCGTACGGTAGAGGAACGCTCGCGGATGCTCGATCTGCCCGCTGTCGCCACGCTCCAGCACGCGCAGATAGGCATCGTGGGCAACGTCCTCCGCAGCCTGGCGATTGCCCAGGCGCACACTCAGGAAGCTCACCAGTTCGCGATAGTAATGTTCCACAACAGCACCTGAAATCGTCCTTGCAACTCACATGCGGGACTGAGTGATACCGGGACGTGATAGTACAAATTATAACTATTCTCAGCAACACGCCTTCTACTCGATCGATCAAGCTAAATCCGGCCGGCCAGGCTTCGTTTATCTGGGACTTCGGTGCGCACCTCGATTGGCAGCGCATCACCACTACCCAGGCTGGAAGTCCGCATGAGCCGTTTAACCTCCCCCCGACGCAAGTTAATACTCGCTGGCGTCGGCTTGTTGAGCCTGGGCTGCCTGCTGGCCTGGCAAGCCCTGCCCTTCGGCGCACAACCGCTGGGCACCGTCACGGTCACACGGGCAGACATCGAAAGCAGCGTGACTGCCCTGGGCACCTTGCAACCCCGGCGTTACGTAGATGTGGGCGCCCAGGCGTCCGGGCAGATCCGCAAGTTGCACGTGGAAGCGGGCGACCCGGTACGCCAGGGGCAACTGCTGGTCGAGATCGACCCCTCCACCCAGCAGGCCCGGCTGGATGCCGGGCGCTTCTCGATCGACAACCTCAAGGCCCAGCTCGCCGAACAGCGCGCGCAATTCGAGCTGGCCAGCCAGCAGCTCAAGCGCCAGCGCGATCTTGCCGCCGCTGGCGCCACCCGTGATGAGGATGTACAGGCCGCTGCTGCCCAGCTCAAGGTCACCCAGGCGCGTATCGACATGTTCCAGGCACAGATCCGCCAGGCCCAGGCCAGCCTTCGCAGTGACGAGGCGGAACTGGGCTACACGCGCATCTACGCGCCGATGGACGGCACGGTGGTGGCCGTCGACGCCCGTGAAGGCCAGACTCTCAACGCCCAGCAGCAGACGCCCTTGATCCTGCGCATCGCCAGGCTGTCGCCCATGACGGTCTGGGCCCAGGTCTCCGAGGCCGATATCGGCAAGGTCAAACCCGGCATGACCGCTTATTTCACCACGCTGTCCGGTGGCAAACGCCGCTGGAACAGCAAGGTGCGGCAAATCCTGCCGATTCCGCCAAAACCACTTGAGCAGACCAGTCAGGGTGGCGGCAGCCCGGTCAACGCTACCAGTCAGGTGGTGCAGTACACCGTGCTGCTGGATGTCGACAACCCGGACGGCGCCCTGATGGCCGACATGACCACCCAGGTGTTCTTCGTCGCCGGCCAGGCCAGCCAGGTCCTGACAGTGCCCCTTGCCGCGCTGGACGACACCGGCGACCTGCACATGGCGCGGGTGCTAGACCCGCACGGCAAGGTGGTGCAGCGCCAGGTGCGCACCGGCCTCAGCGACCGCCTGCGCATTCAGGTACTGGACGGTCTCAGCGAAGGCGAGCAGCTGTTGATGGGCGCCCCCAGCGCCAGCGGAGGCTGAATGAGCACGCCGCTGATCGAGCTGGTCGATATCCGTAAATCCTACGGTGGCCAGGACACCCCGAAGGTCGATGTATTGCGCGGCATCAGCCTGAGCATCCACCCCGGGGAGTTCGTTGCCATCGTCGGTGCCTCCGGCTCGGGCAAATCGACCTTGATGAACATACTCGGCTGCCTGGACCGCCCGACTTCGGGCAGCTACCGCTTCGCCGGCAAGAACGTGGCCGAACTGGGTAACGATGAACTGGCCTGGCTGCGCCGCGAGGCATTCGGCTTCGTGTTCCAGGGCTACCACCTGATCCCTTCGGGTTCGGCCCAGGAAAATGTCGAGATGCCGGCCATCTATGCCGGCACGCCCGCCAGCGAGCGGCATGCCCGTGCCACCGCCCTGCTCGCCCGCCTGGGCCTGGCCAGCCGCAGCGCCAACCGCCCGCACCAGCTCTCGGGCGGCCAGCAGCAACGGGTATCGATCGCCCGGGCGCTGATGAACGGTGGCCACATCATCCTCGCCGACGAACCCACTGGCGCGCTCGACAGCCACAGCGGCACCGAGGTCATGGCGCTGCTCGACGAACTGGCCAGCCAGGGCCACGTCATCATCCTGATCACCCACGACCACAAGGTGGCGGCGCGGGCGCAGCGGGTGATCGAAATCCGCGACGGCCAGATGATCAGCGACACCGCCACCGATCAGGCACCCAGCCCTCCCCGCCAAGGCCTGCAAGCCGATGACCTGCGCCAGCGCCTGGACCGCGGCGCGACGCTGCGAGGGGCCTGGAAAGGCGAACTGGTCGAAGCCCTGCAAGCCGCCTGGCGGGTAATGTGGGTCAACCGCTTTCGCACCGCCCTGACCCTGCTCGGCATCATCATCGGGGTTGCCTCGGTGGTGGTCATGCTGGCGGTCGGCGAAGGCAGCAAACGCCAGGTGATGGCACAGATGGCCGCCTTCGGCTCGAACATCCTCTACCTCAACGGCAAGCCCGCCACACTGGGCGAACCTGCCGGCACCATTACCCTCGATGACGTCGCCGCCATCGGCCAGCTGCCACAGGTCAGGCAGATCATGCCGGTGCTGGGCGAAAAGGTGATGGTGCGCCACGGCAACAACAGCCAGCATTATTACGTGGGCGGCAACAACAACCAGTTCCCGCTGATCTTCAACTGGCCGGCAGTCGAAGGCGCGTTCTTCACCGACGCCGACGAAGCCAGTGGCGCAGCAGTGGCCGTGATCGGCCAGAAGGTCCGCCAGCAGATGCTCGAACCGGACCGCAACCCCCTTGGCCAGTACATCCTGATCGGCAATGTGCCGTTTCAGGTCATTGGCATCCTCGCTGGCAAAGGTGCCAGTTCCGGCGACCAGGATGCCGACGGGCGCATCGTGGTGCCCTACTCGGCAGCAGCAATCCGCCTGTTCGGCCAGCGCGACCCCGATTACATCACCGTCGCCGCCGTCGACGCCGCGCGTGTCGATGAAACCGAAGCGGCGGTCGATCGCCTGCTCCGCCAGCGCCATCAGGGCCGTCACGATTTCGAACTGACCAACTCGGCCGCGCTGATCCAGGCCGAGGCACGCACCCAGAACAGCCTGTCGCTGATGCTCGGGGCGATTGCCGCGATCTCGCTGCTGGTCGGTGGCATCGGGGTGATGAACATCATGCTGATGACCGTGCGCGAGCGCACCCGCGAAATCGGCATCCGCATGGCCACAGGCGCGCGTCAGCACGACATCCTGCGCCAGTTCCTCAGCGAGGCGGTGATGCTGTCGATGGTCGGCGGCATGGCCGGCATCGGCCTGGCCCTGCTGGTCGGCGGCGGGCTGATGCTGGCCAAGGTTGCCGTGGCCTTCACCCTGCCCGCCATGCTCGGTGCCTTCTTCTGCGCCGTTCTCACCGGCATCGTGTTCGGCTTCATGCCGGCCCGCAAAGCCGCCCGACTCGACCCGGTCAAAGCCCTTACCAGCGAATAACCCATGACCTTGCCAAGCCGCATCAGCCTGTTGTCCCTGTGCCTGGGCCTCGCCGCCTGCAGCCTGCCGCCCGCGCCAGCCAGTGGCATCGCTGCCCCGCCGGCCTGGCAAGGGGCGACCGTCCAGGCCTCTGCCAGCCTGCCTTCGGCCCAATGGTGGCGAGCCTTCGACAGCGCCGAACTGGACCGGCTGGTCGAGCGCGCCCGGGACAATGCCCACGACCTGGCCGCCGCCACGGCGCGCGTGCGCCAGGCCCAGGCCCGTGCGGTGATCGCCGGAGCGCCATTGCTGCCGGAGCTCAAATTCGAGCTCGACGGCAGCCGCCAGCGCCTGTTGCATGGCGAGGGCTACGACCAGCTCGATGTCAGCCAATACGAACAGACCAGCACGTCGTTCGGCATGCAGCTGGTCGCCAGCTACGAAATCGACTTCTGGGGCGGCCTGCGCGCGGCCCGCTCAAGCGCCTTGCACAGCCTCGACGCCAGCCGCTTCGATCGCCAGACGGTCGAACTGACGCTGGTCAGCAGCGTGGCCACCAGTTACCTGCAGGGTCTTGCCCTGGAAGAGCAGCTGCGCATTGCCCGGCTCAACCTGCGCAACGCCCGCGATGTCATGGCCCTGGTCGAGACACGCCAGCGCGCCGGTTCCGCAACACGCCTGGAACTGGCCCAGCAGCGCAGCCTGGTGGCCGCCCAGGCGCGGCAGGTGCCGCTGCTCGAACAGCAGTGGCAAGACAACCGCGTCACCCTGGCCACACTGCTGGGCGACCCGGTGCAAGCCCTGCCAAACACCCACGAGGCGCTGCAGGCCCTGAACTGGCCGCGCATCGGCAGCGGCGTACCCAGCGAACTGCTCAGCCGCCGCCCGGACATCGCCGCCGCCGAAGCACGCCTGGCCGCCGCCAATGCCAACGTTCAGGTGGCAAGGGCCGCGCTGCTGCCCAAAGTGACCTTGGGCGCCAACATCGGCACCGGCGCACGCACCCTCGCCGAAGTCTTCGACAGCTCGTACTACACCCTGACCTCCGGGCTGGTCGCGCCGATCTTCAACAATGGCCGGCTACGCGCGGCACAGCAGCTGGCCGAAGCCGAGCAGGGCGAGCTGCTGGAAAGTTACCGCAGCAGCATCCTGGCCGGCTTCGCCGATGTCGAGAAGGCCCTGAATGCCATCCACGGCGTTGAACAGCAGCGCCAGTGGCAGGACCAGGAAGTCGAGCAGGCACGTCTGGCCTTCGACCTGGCGCAACGGCGCTACGCCGCCGGGGCCGAAACCTTGCTGAGCGTGCTGGAAACCCAGCGCACGCTCTACCTCGCCCAGGACCAGCAGGCCCAGTTGCGCCTGGCTCGCCTGCAGGGCAGCGTGTCGCTGTACAAGGCGTTGGGGGGTGGCTGGCAGGTAGCGAACGGGGACCAGGGTTAATTCGCCAGACTTGCAGCTCGTTCATAGAGAAAGCCGCTTGCAAGAGGATTTCCCCATGACCCGCTCCGCCAGCATGCTCCAGGCCTGGCAACAAGGCCTGCGCCGCCTGATTCAGGGCCAATCGCCAGGCGCCCGGCCCTACCGCGCGTTCGACCTGGTGCTCGCCCGGCGCATCAGCCTCAGCCCCTCGTTCTCGCGCCTGGTGTTCACCGGCCCGGATGTCGAGCTGATGCACACCCTGGCACCCGACCAGCGCGTGAAGCTGCTGTTCCCGGCCCCTGACGGTTCATTGCCAACCCTGCCCCACGATGTTCACTGGAAGACCGCGCACAGCGCACTACCCGCAGAACAACGCCCGCCCATGCGCACCTATACCATCCGCGCCTTGCGCCCGGATGCCCTGGAAGTCGACGTGGACTTTGTGCTGCACGGGGTCAATGGGCCCGCCTCGGCCTGGGCGACCCAGGCCCAGGAGGGCGACCGGCTGCTGATGGTGGCGCCGAACCTGGCCCATGCCGGTGACCCCGGCGGCTATGAGTGGAAGCCGCCTCAAGGTACCCGCCATGTGCTGCTGATCGGCGACGAAACCGCACTGCCTGCCATTGCCGGCATTCTCGAAGGGCTGGCAGAGCAACAACCCGAAGTGATTGTGGAAGCGTTCATCGAAGTCCCCCAGGAGGCTGACTGCCTGCCCCTGCGCCACAGCGCCAATACCCGCCTGCACTGGCTGCCCCGCGAGCTGCTGCGCTGCGAGCATGGCCAGGCCATGCAGCATGCCGTGCGCGAGCTGGCCAGCCTGCCGCTGGAAAACGCCTTCTATGCCTGGGTGGCCGGGGAGTCG
The DNA here is from genome assembly GCF_044748405.1 of Pseudomonas sp. NPDC089996. Taxonomy (NCBI): domain Bacteria; kingdom Pseudomonadati; phylum Pseudomonadota; class Gammaproteobacteria; order Pseudomonadales; family Pseudomonadaceae; genus Pseudomonas; species Pseudomonas sp. NPDC089996. Next base: position 81,650 of record NZ_JBIVGA010000008.1, read on the forward strand.
GCGACGGTGCTGGATATACGCCGGTACCTGACCAAACAGCGCGGGCTGCAGCGCGACCGCCTGATGACCATGGGGTATTGGCGCCTGGGTGAAGCCTGCGACTGATCAGGCTGAACGAAAAGGGCCGCATCGCGGCCCCTTCCGGTTTCAAATGGCTGCAGCCACAGCCTCGGCAAAGCGCTGCGCCACGTCGTCGATCTGCTGCGCGCTGATGATCAGCGGCGGCAGGAAGCGCATCACGGCACCATGGCGCCCGCCCAGTTCGAGGATCAGGCCACGCTTGAGGCATTCGCGCTGGACCTTGGGTGCCAGTACCCGATGGGCAGGCGGGTGGCCCAACGCATCGGGCTGGCCCTGTGGATCGACCAGTTCTACCCCGAGCATCAAGCCACGGCCACGGATATCACCCAGCTGTGGATAATCCCGTTGCAGCCGCTGCAGGTGCTCACGCAGACGCAGCCCCATGGCCTCGGCATGCTCGGCCAGACGATGCTCGACCAGATAGTCGATCACCGCCGAACCTGCGGCCATGGCCATCTGGTTGCCGCGGAACGTGCCCGCATGGGCGCCCGGCTTCCAGGTATCCAGCCAGTCGCGGTAGACCACCACCGCCAGCGGCAGGCTGCCACCAATGGCCTTGGACAGCGTGACCACATCGGGCACGATGCCGGCATGTTCGAAGGCGAACATCCGCCCGGTGCGGGCGAAGCCGCTCTGGATCTCGTCGACGATCAGCGCCACGCCAGCCCGCTCGGTGATGCGCCGCACGCCCTTGAGCCATTCGATGTCGGCCGGGATCACCCCGCCCTCACCTTGCACCACTTCAAGGATCACCGCCGCTGGCAGCGGCACGCCGCTTTCCGGGTCCTGCAGCAGGTTTTCCAGGTAATGCAGGTTGGCCTTGACCCCGGCTTCACCACCGAGGCCGAACGGGCAACGGTAGTCATAGGGGTACGGCATGAACTGTACGCCATTGCTCAGCAGTGCGCCCAGCGGTTGCTTGGGGCCGTGGCTGCCCATCAGGCTCAGGGCACCTTGACTCATGCCGTGGTAGGCACCCTGGAAGGCCAGCACGGTGCTGCGCCCGGTGGCACCGCGCACCAGCTTCAGCGCCGCTTCCACCGCGTCGGTGCCAGTCGGCCCGCAGAACTGCACCTTGGCCTCGCGACGCAGGGCTTCGGGCAGGATGCCGAACAGGTCCTGGACGAAACGGTCCTTGACCGGCGTGGTCAGGTCCAGGGTGTGCAGCGGCAGTTCGTCGGCCAGCACGCGCTGTATGGCCTCGATCACCACCGGGTGGTTGTGGCCCAGGGCCAGGGTACCGGCGCCGGCCAGGCAATCGATGAACTGGCGGCCTTCGACGTCCTCGACGTGGATGCCACGGGCGCGCTTGAGCGCCAACGGGATGCGCCGGGGGTAGCTGCGGGCGTTGGACTCCTGCTGCTGTTGGCGTTGCAGCAGCGGGGAGTCGCCGAATTCGTACAGGGGTTGCGGCGCGCTGGCCGGCGGTACCTGGGCAAGGCTGGTAGCGGTGGACATGGGTGAATCCTCGCAAGCAAGCGAATGGGCAGTTATCGCTTGGAAAACGCTTGAGTGCGGGGAGGATTTAGCGGTTGTTGCAGGAATTTCCTCAGCCTGTGCCGGCCCTTTCGCGGGTAAACCCGCTCCCACAGGTATTGCGTGGACTTGCGGCTCTGTGCAGTACCTGTGGGAGCGGGTTCACCCGCGAAGAGGCCGGTACAGGCACCAAAGATCAGCTGGCCGAACGGGCTGGCACCTGCAGCAGCACCCGCAGCCCGTCACTCTGGCTGTCGAACCTGAGGCTGCCCGCACAGCGCTGCACGATCGCCTGAACGATCGCCAACCCCAGCCCACACCCACCGCTCTGCCCATTGCGCCAGAAACGCTCGGTCAGGTGCTGCAGATCGTCATCGGCAATGCCGGGCCCATGGTCGCGCACGATGAACCCCACCTGCCCATCGGCCATCTGCACCTCCAGCTCCACCTCTGTATCGCCACCGTGGCGCAGGGCGTTGTCCAGCAGGTTGCGCAAGGCCGCCACCGCCAGCGGCGCAGGCATGCCGAGGTAGATCTGTGTAGCCTCCTCTGGCAGGCGCAGCACGATACGCCGGTTGTCACCGCCGCCGGCATCCTGAACCGCCTGGCGGGCGACCTGCTCGGCGCTGCACTGCACCCCGTCCTCGAACGACAGGCTGCCCTCGACCCGCGCCAGCATCAGTAGCTGCTCCAGGGTCCGGTGCATGCGGTCGGCGCCTTGCTCGGCATGCTCCAGCGCCTGCTCGCGCACCGCGCCGTCGGTCATGCGCGCCACCTGCAGGTGGGTCTTGATCGCCGTCAGCGGGCTGCGCAGTTCGTGGGCGGCATCGTCGGTCAGGCGCCGTTCGCGCTCGAGGGTCTGGGCGATGCGCAGGAACAGCTGGTTCTGGGTGTCGAGCAAGGGTTGCAGCTCGCTGGGCAAGCCGGCCACCTGCAACGGCTCGACGCTGTCGGCGCGCCGTCGGCGCAAGGCGTCACGCATGCGATTGAGCGGTTCCAGGCCTTTGCCCAAGCCGATCCACAACAGCCCGAGGCTGCCGAGCAAGGCCATCAAGACCGGTGCCGAAGCGGCCAGCAGAATCGACTGGTTCAGCGCCTCGCGCTCCATGTGCCGGTCGGCAGTGGTAATGCGCACGTCACCGTGGTTGTAGGTGAAGGTGCGCCACAACGCGCCGTCGATGGTCTGGTCGCGGAAGCCGCTGCGCTGGTCGTCCATGGCGCCGTCATGCTTGTGGTTGCTGGCGAGGATTTCGCCGCGCAGGGAACTGACCTGGCAGGCCATGCCATCGGGCACGCTCAACTGGTCGGCGGAAAAATGCGCATCCTCGCCCTTGGCCGCCAGCGGTTGCGGCAGCTGGTCGACGAGTCCGGCGACCATGCGCGCCGAGGCCACCAGACGCTGATCGAGGGAGAACATCATCTGCTGGCGCAGGTCGCGCAGCATCCACGCGGCTGCCAGCGCCCAGATGATGATGAAGGCGCTGCCGAGAATCAGGCTGAGGCGTACCCGCAGGCTCATGAAGCCGCCTCCTCCGGCGCCTGCGCCGGCCCCAGGCGATAACCCAGGCCACGCACGGTCTCGACGATGCTGTTGCCGAGCTTGCGCCGCAGGTGGTGGATATGGACGTTCAACGCGTTGCTTTCGACCTCGTCGCTGAAACCGTACACGCAGTCCTTGAGCTGTTCGCTGGACAGTACCCGGCCGGGGTTCTGCAGCAACGCCTGGAGCAGCGCCTGTTCGCGCCGCGACAGGTCGACCGGCTGGCCGGCCAGGGTTGCCTCGCAGCTGCTGGGGTCATAGTGAAGCGGCCCATGCTCGATCACGTTCACCGCCCGCCCCGCTACCCGACGCAATAAGGTATGCAGGCGCGCAGCCAGTTCGCGCAGGTCGAAGGGTTTGAGCAGGTAGTCGTCGGCACCGGCCTGCAGGCCATCGACCCGGTCGGTGACGGCATCGCGTGCGGTGAGCACCAGCACGGGCAGGTCCACCCCTTGCTGGCGCAGGCGGCGCAGCAGTTTGAGGCCGTCTTCGTCGGGCAGGCCGAGGTCGAGGATCATCACGTCGAACTGCGCCGCCTGCAGCATCGCCCGGGCGCTGGCGGCATTGGCCACGCGGTCGACGGTCAGGCCCTGGGCGGTGAGGCCGGCGCAGATGCCGCTGGCGATCAGGTCGTCGTCCTCGCAGAGCAAAACGTGCATGGTGGGGGCTCCCGGAGTGGTGTGGATGGGATTGCACTATGGGGGGATTAAGGGGGGATTATGGACCTATTTGTGGGGGATGGTCTTGCCCGGGGGTGTTCGCGGGTGATTTTGCAGCGCCTGTGAAAATCGAGCGCCGCGCGGGCGGCGCTCGGTCTCAATGCCGACAAATTCCTCAAGCCCTACTCATCGCTGCAGCAACCCGATCCCTGACCCAACCAACACCGAAATAGACTTTTCCTACAACCATCTCAGGAATTTCCTACCCAGCTTCATGATGTGATTTCCCCTGCACAAAACTGGCAGGGAGACGCCTCATGCTGCGCCAGCGCTTCGCCGACCTCGACATCAGGAGCATCCTCCAGGACCTGCTAAGTGTCGCCGAGCAGATGGCGATGATCGTCGCCGGCAGCGCCCTCACCGGCGGCCTGCTCGGTGCCGGCATCGGGGCCTTCGCCGCTGGTTTCGGAGCCGCACCCGGTGGCGTTGCGGGCGCGGCGATCGGCTTCAAGGTCAGCGGCTGGATCCTCGGCGCGCTGGGCATCGCCTCGCTCGCCGAGTTCTTCGTAGAAGGCCTGCCGCGTATCGGCGAGTACTACCTGGACGGCATCGGCATCGCCTGGGAAGGCACTCGCGGTGATGAAGGGCTGAATGCGTTCAGCCAGGACAACCCGTTTGCCATCGACCAGGCGGCGCATTTCATCGCCACCGGGCATGTGGAGGTGGTGATGCTGCTGTTGGGCGCCATGGTCTCCTACCTCACCCGTGGGGGCGGCAATGCGGGTGTGCTTGCCCACGAGATGGCCGCCAGCAAGAAAGGCGCACGGATCGGGCAATGGATGCTCAAGCATGAAGATGCCCTGAAGAAACGGCCGGACCTGCAAGTGCCGGAGCGGCGTAAGGGCGCGGTAGGTGAGCCGCAACCGGTGCAGTCGAACCGGCCCGCGGGGAAAGACAAGGAGCCATCCAAGGGCAAGCCGGGTAGCATGCCGTTGCATACGGTGGCGTGTTTCAAGGCAGACAAAGTTGCCCGCATCGAAGCATAGCGAGTTTGAGCGGCAGCTGAAGGGGCAGCAGGATGGGTTGAACCGGCTTACAGTGGAAGAATTTCTGGATAATGTTGCCAACCCGATCAAACGAAATCCAGCACAGGCCAAACTGGCACGCAAGCGACTATTCCGTGATCTTGAGCTGAGAATTCGAGAGGAATTGCTAGAAACAATGAGCCCCCGTGAGGCCAAAGCGACTGCAGCTAAACGAGCTAAAGAAACGATGAGCACGCTAGCCGCACTCCACAACCCAGATTTGATTGCTGGAGGCAACGATGTGATTTCGGATTTCGGCGACAGACAAGTCAACTCTTCAATAGGGCCACAATGGAAATCAAAAGTCGAAAATCTAAAACGTGCAGTTGAGCACGCCCCAAAATCCGGTGAAAAACCAACATACCTGAACATAAAGCTGCACAAGTGCTGAGGGAGAAATTTATGGACGACGTTTACTCGATGTTACTTGAAGATATTGGTGTGCCTATGTATCGACAGGAGGTTCCTCCCTCAAGCATTAGCCGTTACCAAGGACTACTACCCGATGCATTACTTCAACTTTGGGCAGAACATGGGTGGTGTGGCTATGGAGAAGGTCTCTTCTGGATGGTCAATCCTCAAGAGTACGACAGCGTGACGGCCAGTTGGATACAAGGCTCGCCGCTAGAAAAAACCGACATCTACCATGTCATAGCACGTAGTGCATTTGGCGACCTATACCTATGGGGTGAAAATTCCGGCCCCTCACTTTGTATATTCAGCAACGTATCTCGATACACGTATGATCCAGCTGAGCGATCGCCGAAAGCCATGGGAAGAGCATTTCAATCCTTCCTCTTGTCATTTGACCGAGACTACCTTGACTTCAATGAACTTTTCAGCAAAACCAAAGAAAAACTCGGTATTCTCAGCCCGGATGAAATTTATGGCTTTGTTCCAGCGCTACAGATCGGAGGGGCAGCCAAGATCGAACACGTGGAAAAAGTCAAAATAACAGAGCACCTGATACTGCTATCTCAACTGGGACAGCTGCATCAATACACACTCTCAGACATCTAGCGCCCGAACGAAATTTCCCGGAGTAAAAATGGATAGATTATTTGCTAAATTAACAGAAAAGATCGGCCCACCAACCTGCCGACAAATCGTGCCAAACACCATCATTGAACAATACAAAGGGAAATTACCTCATCAACTTCTGGAGTACTGGAGCCAGTATGGATGGAGCGGGTTCGGCAAAGGCATTTTCTGGCTGGTGAACCCCGACGAGTACGAGTGCGTAGTCGACACTTGGCTAAACGGCACTGAGCAATCGAAGCTTGACAAATATCACCTCATCGCACGCAGCGCCTTCGGAGACATGTATTTCTGGGGCGAAAAAACAGGCGCCTCACTCAAAATAACCAGCATCCTGTCCAGCTTCGTGGTCCGAACATCAATTTACAGCGGCGAAGGCTTGGACGAAGGGTTTCCAGCATTTCTTCTATCAATCAGTTTTGATTCCAACAACTACGGAGACATGTTCGACCCTGCTTATGAAAAGCTAGGCGCCCTTACTGCAGATGAAATGTACGGTTTCACTCCCGCCATCATGTTGGGCGGACCAGGGTCGTTCAACCACCTAAAAAAAGTTAACTCAATAGAACACCTAAACTTTCTAGCACAACTTTCAGATCTTCGACCCTATGAGTCGACAGGGCACTCCACCCTCAGGTAGCCGCCATCACTACTAACCACACCAATAGGCTTTAAAAAATGAACGTACTCTTCTCCATCTTCCTCGAAACCTTCAACGACCCCATCGGCCACCAGCCCGTCCCGCCGGCCTCTCTGGATCACTACCAAGGCAAACTCCCTAACCAACTCCTGACCTACTGGAAAGACCACGGCTGGTGCGGCTACGGCGGCGGTCTGTTCTGGATGGTCAACCCGCAGGAATACCAGGACGTCGTGGCGTACTGGCTGGCAGGCACTCACTTCGAAACCCGCGACACCTACCACCTCATCGCGCGCAGCGCTTTCGGCGAGCTGTACCTTTGGGGTGAAGAAACCGGGTCAGTCCTGACCATTACCGCCTACGCGTCCCAATACATCGATGGCGCCTGTAGTTCGACCGACGAAGAACGAGACGCGAAGATCCAGGGCCTGCTCATGTGGGTAATGACTGAAGGGATCGACCTGGACCTGTTCGAATCGGCCAGGGAAACATTGGGGACTCTGGCGCCAGACGAGATGTATGGCTTCGTCCCGGCGTTGATGCTGGGCGGGCCTGCAAGCCTGGCCAATCTGCAGCGGCTCAAGGCCGACGTGCACTTGATTCTGCTTTCCCAGCTTGGCGAACTGGAACCCTGTGCATTCGATGATGAAGAAGATGAGTAGAACCGACGCTCATTGGCGCAGTGCATCGGGCGTATCGACATCCCGAAGCACACCGGCATCCTCGACTGCCAGCCTGACGCAACGGTCCGGATGGGCCCTCACTACCGAACGCGCCCCTTCATCGCCTGCCAGCTGCGACAGCGCTGGCCAGAAATCTCGCCCGAACAGCACCGGATGGCCCTGCTGCCCGGCATGACAAGGTAAAACGATTGTCGACCTACAGGCCTCGCGTGCAAGCAAACCCAAGGTCGCGGACTCCACCCAGGGCATGTCACCCAACAGAATCGCCACCGCTTGCGCCTTGCTGTCAGCCAGCGAAGCGGCGCCGGCCGCCAGGCTATGGCCTAAGCCCTGCGCAAAATCGGCACTGGCGATGACCCGGCACGCTGCGGGCAACCCCAATTCCTCTCCCCGCTCACCGTCACGCAGCACCACCCGTACATCATCGAACGCCGCACAGGCCCGCTCGACACTGTGTATTAGCAAGCTGCGACCATCGGCCATCAACGCCCGCCGCTTGTCAGCACCGAAGCGCACGCTGCTGCCTGCCGCCAACACCAACGCCACCACACTCACAGCGCCGCCCGTCCGATGCCATTGCGCAGGCGCAGGATATCGGCGAGCACCGCCAGGGCGATCTCGGCCGGGGTCTTGCTCCCCAGGTTGAGGCCGATCGGCGCGTGAATCCGCGCCAGCTCGTCATGGCCCAGGCCGCCAATGCGCTGCAAGCGTTCGCGACGCTTGTCGGAAGTGGCTTTGGAGCCCATCACGCCAATGTAGAAGGCTTCGGTACGCACCGCTTCAAGCATGGCCAGGTCATCGATTTTCGGATCATGGGTCAATGCAACCACTGCCGTGTCGGCATGGCAACCGCCATTGGCGATGAATTCCGACGGCAGCTCGCGGCGCACCTCGATACCGTCCAGCACCACGCCTTCAAGCACCTCATCACGCGGGTCGCAAAGGATGACCTCAAAGCCCATGCCTTTGCCAAACTCGGCGCAGAAATGCGCGACGCTGGAATAGCCCGCCAGCAACAGGCGCTGGGCGGCGCCCACACGCAAGCGCACGCGGGCGCTTGCACGTTCCACACGGGGGCCCTGGCTGTGGTCGTCGACCAGCAGGCGCTCACCTTGCGGCAAGCTCACTTCGCGCATCAACCGGCGCTGGCCCCGCAGTGCGCCTTCCAGCGCACGCAGGTGGGCCTGCACCTCGCAGTCGGCCGGCAGGTTTTCCACCAGCACTTCGAGCACGCCGCCACAGGGCAGGCGAATGCTCGAGCGCGTGTCAGTGCCATCGCCATAGCGCACGATGGCGACCGGCTCGGGGAAATCGCCCCGCCCCACGCGTTCAAGGAAGTCATCTTCGACGCAGCCACCCGACAGCGACCCCAGCCACTGGCCGCTGGCGTTGACCGCCAGCAGCGAGCCCGGCGCGCGCGGCGCCGAGCCGTAGGTGGCGAGCACCGTGCACAACCACACCCGCTGGCCGCTGCACGACCACTGCAGCGCTTGGCTGATCACCTGAAGATCGAGATGCTGCACGGTTTACTCCGCCTTCAGCTCGGCGAGCTGCTGAACGGTCAGGTCGCCGGGCAATCCACCCCAGGCCTGGCGCAGGTAGTTGACCATGTCCGTCACTTGCTCATCACTGAGCTTGTCGGCAAAGCCCGGCATCGGCTGCATGCGTTCGAAACCGGTGAACTGCTGCTCGCGGATACCGTCGAGGATGGCCTTGACCAGGTTGCGCGAATCGTCCTGGCGCAGCACGGTGTTGCCGCGCATGGCCACCGCGATGTGTGGCTTGCCTTCGCCGTCGACGCCATGGCAACCGGCGCACACATTGAGGTACTGCTGGTGGCCACGCTTGGCGCTGTCGCTCATCCCCTCCAAGGCGACCGCTTCGATCACCTTCGCCGCTGGCGGCTGGTCGCCGAGCAGGTAGGTGGCCATGGCACCCAGGTCGGCATCGGTCAGGTGCTGGGTGCTGTGGTGCACCACCGGGTACATCTCGTTGAACATGCTGCCTTGGGCACTGATGCCGTGCTTGAGGAAGGTGGTCAGGTCCGGTTGGGTCCAGCCGCGCTCGGCCAGGTCCTTGGCCAGCAGGCTTGGAGCCAGGTAACCGAGCAGCAGGCCGCCGGTCAGGCGTTTGTCCTGCTGCAGCGCACCGATCGGGTTGCGCGGCGTGTGGCACTCGCCGCAATGGCCCATCACCTCGACCATGTACTGCCCACGCTGCCAGGCCGGGCTCTTGCCCTCGGTCGGTTGCAGTTGCACGCTCTTGCCATAGAGCATGTTCCAGCCGGTCAGGCCCAGGCGCACGTTGAACGGGAAGCTCAGCGCGGTCTCGGGCGCCGGGCGACTGATCGGCGGCACGGTCATCAGGTAGGCGAGGATCGCATCGGAATCCTCGCGCTTGATCAGGTGGTACGAGGTGTACGGCATCGCCGGATACAGGTTGGCGCCGTCCTTGCGCTTGCCCTCGGTGACCGCGGCGAAGAACTCGTCGGCCGTGTAGTTGCCGATACCGTACTGCTTGTCGGAGGTGATGTTGCTGCCATAGATGGTGCCGAACGGCGAATGGATCGGCAGGCCACCGGCAAACGGCGCGCCGCCTTCGGCGGTGTGGCAGGCCATGCAGTCTGCCGCACGGGCCAGGTATTCACCCCGCTTGACCTGTGACTCGTCGGCCGCCTGGGCAACCGATGCAACGGCAAGGCCGAGGGCCAGCGCGAGCGCGCTACGAACGAAGCCCATGTTCAACCCTCCTTGACCAGGCCGAGGTCATTGAGCACCGTGCGGGTGGCGTCGTAGTAACGCACGTACCCGGTGCAGCGGCAGATGTGGTGACCGAGGCTGGCTTCGATACGGTCCTCCACCTCGCTCTTCTTCAACGGCTGGCGCTGGGCGGTTTCCACCAGCACCGTGGCGGCGTTGACGAAGCCCGGTGCGCAATAGCTGCACTGGAACGCGAACAGGTCGACGAACTTCTGCTGGATCGGGTTCAGCGTCAGGTTGCCGGCATCGTCCGCTTTGGCATGGCCTTCGATGGTACGGACCTTCTTGCCCTCGAAGTAGTGCGCGCCAGTGATGCAGGTGCGCACTTCCTCGCTGGTGCCGTCGGGGTTGTCGACGATCACCACGCAGGCGTGGCAGATACCCTGGCCGCAGCCCAGGCGGGATCCGGTGAGGTTCTGGTGTTCGTGCAGGTAGTCGATCATCGCCAGGTCATCAGGGACCTCGACCGGGCCGACCGGTTGACCGTTGAGGGTCAGTTGCAGTGGACGGTTAGCCATTGAGGGCCTCCTTGATACGGGCTGGGGTGATGGGGAGATCGCGCACGCGCTTGCCGATGGCATGCGCCACGGCGTTGCCGATGGCACCGACGACCGGGATCATCACCACTTCGGCGATGCCCTTGGACGGGTCGGTCGGTGACAGCGGCGGGAGAATTTCGCTGGTCTGTTGCCACACCGCCACATCGCGCGCATGGGGCAGGCGGTAGCGGTTGAAGTTCCAGTCGCCCTCCCCGGGCCCGCCCTCGTACAACGGCATTTCTTCGGTCAGCGCATGGCCGATGCCCATGGCGATACCGCCTTCGAGCTGGCCCTTGACCAGCTCCGGCACCAGCACCCGGCCACACTCGACCCAGCTGTGGTGGTTGAGCACCTGCACTTCATGGCTGCCCTTGTTGACCTTGACCTCGACGATGGTCGCCACCGGGCTGTAGTAGGTGACCATGGCATTGTTCAGCTGGGTGTCCGGGTAGGCCGCGTTCTGTCGGTCGAGCAGGTGGTAGCCATGGCTGCTCATCTGCGCTTTCTTGGCATTCACCGCGCCGTCGCCATACTTCACCGCCACGGCATCGAGCGGGAAGCGCTCGCGCACGCCGTCGATGACGAAGTCGGCTTCGGCCCAGCTCCAGCGGTTGAAACCGTGCACGCTGGCACCGGTGACCAGGCCCATCTCGTGGGCCTTCTGCGCCAGCTGGGCGAACGGGATCGGTGCCAGGCCGTTGCCGGTCAGCTCGCCGTTGACCCACACCGCGTTCTCACGGCGCACCACCAGCGGGTTGGCCTGGCCGCCGTGCGGGCCCTGGCTCCAGATGGCCATGGCCGCTGGCCACAGGCCGTGGTTGAACAGCACGCGTGCCGCTTCGCGGGTGGCGTGGCTGAAGTAGAATGCCGAGTTGGTCGCCGACGATGGCGAAGCCAGCTTGCCGACCCAGCGCGGGTTGCGCAGCGCGGCATCCTGTTCGGGCTGGCTGATCAAGTACGGGTTGCCGCTGGTGGTCAGTTGCAACTCCGGCCATTCGGTAACGGCCGTCTTCACCTCGTCGGCCGAGCGGCCAAGAAAGTCACTGACCACCAGTGCCTGAGACGTGGACATGCCAGTGCCCAGCTCGGTACCGATGTGACGCAGGCTGATACGGCCATCGGCGCTGAACTCCACGCTGGCCATCGGCGCCTCGGAGCCGGTACCGAAGTCTTTCTGGCAGATGGCGAAACCGACGCCGTACCAGTGGTCCGGGTCCTTGGCGTCCATCTGCTGCTTGCGCGCATCACGGTTGCGCCACCACTCGTGCACGGCGGCCTTGTCGAGGATTTCGTACAGGCGCAGGGCACCGGCCGGGACTGCACCCTGGGTGTTCTTCATGCCCGACTTCAGCGCGTTGGCACGGCGCAGGTCGATAGCATCGACGCCCAGGCGACCGGCGATTTCATCCACCATCATCTCGGTGGCAGCCATGCTCTGCAGGGTTCCGTAGCCGCGCATGGAGCCGGCCTCGACACCGCGGGAGAAATAGGCGGTCACCGACAGGTCGTTCTGCGGCATGTAATAGATCGACTGTGCCGCAGTGGCGCCCACTGCCGCCACCGACGGGCTGTAGTTGATGCGCCCGCCGCCGTCGCAGCTCATGTCGGCGCGGAAGATCTTGAAGCGGTTGTCCTTCTTGTCCACGGCCAGCTGATAGCGGATGTCGAAGGCATGGCGCTTGATACCGCTCTGGAACTGCTCGTAACGGTCGTTGGCCAGGCGGATCGGCACACCGGCGCCATACAACGCGGCCACGGCGGCGTAGAAGACGAAGATGTTGTTGTCTTTCGAGCCGTAGCCCACGGTGTAGCCCGGATGCATGTTCAGCGTGTTCAGGGCGAAGCGCGACGGCTTGATCATGTGCACGCATTCCTGGGCCGCTTCGAACGGGCACTGGGTGGCGACCACGAAGTGCAGCGTGCCGGTCGCCGGGTCGTACCAGCCGTTGCCGTTGTCCGGTTCGAGCGCTGCGGGCTCGATCGACGGCGTCTTGTAGCGCTCGTCGAAGATCAGCCAGTCCTCGGGCGGGTTGTCCAGCTGCTCACCCATGCGCTTGGCGTAGAACAGGCCCTGCTCGGTCAGGTCGCCGTGCTGGTTGGGCGCTTTCGACCACACCGGCTTGCGGTTGAGGATGGTGGGGAACAGCATGGAGTTCTTCAGGCTGGAGAACTCATCGTCGTCGAACGGCGTGGCGCCGCCCACCCGCACGAAGCGGAAGCTGCCATAGGGGTCGCGCTGATACAACGGAGCCTGGGCGCCGTACTTGATCGCCTTGTCGTTGAACTGCAGCTTGCGCTTGGCCTGGCGGAAGCGCTCGAAGTCGTGCCAGATCAGGATCGCCACCGGGTGGCCGATGAACATCGGCACCTGGCCGGGTGGCAGCAGCGGATCGGGCGAGTGGGCCTCGGGCCAGGCGATGCCGTCCTGCGCCAGGTCGGCGGCCGTGACGATGCGGTCCGGCTGCAGGTCGGCGCCGAGCAGACTGAGGTCATGGCCGGTGTAGATGCGGTCGACCTTGGTCGCCTTGAGCAGCAGCGCGTGGCCTTGCTGGGTCGGCCAGCCGGGCATGTCCTTGGCGCGGATGTCGCGGGCGAAAACCTTGTTGCCACAGACCTTGGACAGCGCGTCGTTACGAAAACGCGCCTTGCCGTCGTGGTTCATCCACTTTTGCGGCGAGGTGGTGACGCGCTCCTCCATCAGGGCGGCGAACGCCTGGCTGCCGAGTGGCGCCATGGTCACACCGACACCAGCGATAAGGCCGCCTTGCAGGAAGGCGCGCCGGGAAATATCACGGTTGGACATGCTTGATCCTCTGGGCAGCAGGGGTTCTGCCCATTTTTTTTGATTCTTGTGCGGGGGACTCGGACGGGTGAGAGCCTTGTCGCGTAAGTCAGAAAAAGCTGACTTCTGCGTCAACTTTACACCAATGTAAGGGGGATAAGCAAAGTCAAGCCGACAGTATGTCGCGGTATGTCCAAGGGGAATGTGGCAGGGCTGAGAGGGGCATGTCTGGAGAGTTGGGGCGCCTGTGAGATCGAGCGCCGCGCGGGCGCTCGATCTCACAGGCGACAATAATGCTGTGGCGAACACCTTCCAGCCCTGATGCATTCCCCAACTCAACCATCGCCACGTTTAACCTTGGGTTAATCAACCCCAGCCAGCATGACCCCCATTCCGTTCTGCCAAGGCGAAGACATGCGCATCCTCCTGCTCTTCCTGACGTTGCTCCTGGCCGGCCCGTTGCAGGCCAACCCGTTCGACGTCAAACCCGACTTCCTCCCGGTCGACCAGGCGTTCGTGCTGACCCACGACCGCCAGGCCGATGGCCAGATGCGCTTGTACTTCCAGATCAAGCCAGGCTACTACCTGTACCAGAAGCGCCTGAAGTTCGACGGCCTGCCTGCCGACCAGCATCCACAATTACCTGCCGGCCTCAATCACCACGACGAGTTCTTCGGTGACACCACGGTCTACCGCGACCAACTCGAACTGTTGATACCAGCCGATGCCCAGGGTCAGTTGCGCCTGGGTTGGCAGGGCTGCGCCGATGCCGGCCTGTGCTACCCACCACAAACGACCGCCATCGACCTGGGCGGCAGCGCCACGCCTGCCACCGAGCAAGCCAGCGACCAGGCCCTGGCCAGTGACCTGCAAAGTGCCAGCCTGGCCTGGAGCCTGTTGGCGTTCTTCGGCCTCGGCCTGCTGCTGGCCTTCACCCCCTGCTCGCTGCCGATGCTGCCGATCCTCGCCGGGCTGGTGCTGGGCAACGGTGCCAGCGCCCGGCGCGGCTGGTTGTTGGCCGGGGTCTATGTACTGAGCATGGCACTGGTGTATGCGGCCCTGGGTGTGGTCGCGGCGTTGCTGGGCGCCAGCCTGCAGGCTTGGCTGCAGCAACCCTGGCTGCTGGGCAGCCTGGCCGGCCTGTTCATCCTCCTCGCTCTGCCCATGTTCGGCGCTTTCGAGCTGCAACTGCCGGCCGCCCTGCGCGATCGCCTCGACCGCGCCGGCCAAGGCACCCGTGGTGGCAACCTGTACGGCGCAGCGCTGCTGGGTGCCCTTTCCGGCCTGCTGCTCGGCCCCTGCATGACCGCGCCACTGGCCGGCGCGCTGCTGTTCATCGCGCAAAGTGGCGATGTGCTGCAAGGCGCGCTGGTACTGTTCAGTCTGGGCCTGGGCATGGGCGTGCCGCTGCTGTTACTGGTGACCCTGGGAAACCGCTACCTGCCGCGCCCAGGCGCATGGATGAACCGGGTCAAGGGTGTATTCGGCTTCGTATTTCTGGCCATGGCCTTGTACACCGTGCGCAGCCTGCTCGCCGCCCCGATGTTGCTGGCCCTCAGTGGTGCCTGGCTGATCGCCCTGGGCTGGGCCATGTGGCCGGCCCTGCAGCGCTTGCCGGCCCTGCGAGCCGTACCGCTGCTGGGCGTCTTGTGGGGTGGCCTGCTGCTGGTGGGCGCCGCTGCAGGGGGCGACGACCTGTGGCAACCGTTGCGGCCGTTCGCCGGCGGCACCGCAGCCGCCACCGTGCAACAGGGCGACGAGCACTTCGTCACGGTCAGCAGCCCCGAAGCCCTGCAACGCGAACTGGATGCCGCCAAGGCCCGCAGCCAGTGGGTCATGGTCGACTACTATGCCGACTGGTGCGTGTCGTGCAAGGTCATGGAGAAGCAAGTGTTCAACCGCCCAGACGTGCAAGCCAGCCTGGCCGGCGTACATCTGCTGCGCCTGGACGTGACCGCCGACTCTGCCGCCAGCCGCGCGCTGCTGCAACGCTACCAGGTACCCGGCCCGCCCAGCATCATCTGGCTCGGCCCGGAAGGTGAAGAACGCCGCGCACGGCGCATCACCGGCGAGGTGGATGCCGCCGCGTTCCTGCAACACTGGACCCAGACCCGGAGCCAAGGCTGATGCTGACGGTAACCCTCGGGCCACTGACCATGGCCCTCAACCACCTGTTGATGCTTGCTGCGCTGGGCGTGGCCTGCCTGGTCGGCTGGTGGGTTGCCCGACGTGGCGGCGAAAGTCCGGAGTCGGCACTGTTCAACCTGTTCCTGGTCGGCCTGTTGTGCGCCCGCCTGGGTTTCGTGCTGGCCTACTGGCCTATGTACCGCGACGACCCACTGCAAGTCATCGACATCCGTGACGGCGGTTTCCTGCTCTGGTCGGGCCTGGTCGGCATCGTTCTCGCCCCCCTCTGGCAGGGCTGGCGCCAGCCTGGCCTGCGCCGTCCGCTGGGCTGGGCATTGTTCAGCGGTGCGCTGTTCTGGGGCCTGACCAGCCTGGGTAGCCACCTGTACAGCAAGGGCACCGCACTGCCAGAACTGAGCTTGCGCAATGCCGCTGGCCAGTCCGTGGCCCTGCACAGTTACCGTGGCAAGCCGCTGGTGATCAATATCTGGGCCACATGGTGCCCGCCGTGCCGCCGGGAAATGCCGGTGCTGCAACAAGCCCAGGGGGAGTACCCCCACGTGACCTTCCTCTTCGTCAACCAGGGCGAGACGCCGGAAAACGTCACGACCTTTCTTGCCACCACCGGGCTGAGCCTGACCCATGTGCTGTTCGACGGCACCGGAGCGCTGGCTCAGCGGGTCGGCTCGATGGCCTTGCCTACCACCCTGTTCTACGACGCCGACGGCCGCCTGATCGGCAGCCACCTCGGCGAGCTGTCGCGGGCCAGCCTGCGCCACGCCCTGGAACCTTTCGAGCGGGCCAAGGCGCCCGCCCCTGCCGCACAAGGAAACTGACATGCGATTGACTGCCCTGCTGCCCCTGTCCCTGGCCCTGCTGGCCGCCCCGCTGGTACAGGCCGAAGACCTGCCAAAGGCAATCCAGCAACTGCAAGCCAAGGGCGCCGAGATCAAGGGCAGCTTCGATGCGCCCAACGGCCTGCGCGGCTATGCCGCCGAGTACCAGAACAGTGCCCTGGCGCTGTACCTGACCCCTGACGGCAAGCACGTGCTGGTCGGCAGCCTGTTCGACGAACAGGGCAAGGACCTCAGTGCCGAGCCATTGCAGAAGCTGGTGTATGCGCCGATGAGCAAGGCCATCTGGGCGAAGATGGAGAAAACCGCCTGGATCGCCGACGGCAAGGACGACGCGCCGCGCAAGGTGTACCTGTTCAGCGACCCCAACTGCCCGTACTGCAACATGTTCTGGGAGCAGGCACGGCCCTGGGTGGAATCGGGAAAGGTGCAGCTGCGCCATATCATGGTCGGCATCATCCGCGAGGATAGCCCGGGCAAGTCGGCGGCACTGTTGGCCGCCAAGGACCCGGCCAAGGCGCTGCATGAGCATGAGAAGGCGGGTAAGGCGAGTAGCTTGAAGGCACTGGACAAGGTGCCGGATGCCGTGCAGCAGAAGTTGGCTGCGAACATGGCGCTGATGGAGGAGATGGGGTTGCAGGCAACCCCGGCGATCTTCTACCAGGATGAGCAGGGCAACCTGCAGAGCCAGCAGGGCGCACCACGGCCGGAGTTGCTCGGGAAAATTCTCGGCAAGCGCTGAAAACTCGATCGCCTGCTCCGGCCCATTCGCGGGACAAGCCCGCCCACAAAGACCCCACAAGATTCAAGCCTTGCGCAGTACCTGTGGGAGCGGGCTTGCCCCGCGAATGGGGCGCAAAGCGCCCCCAGCTATCTAGAGCCCTTCGAGCTCGGCCATCAGGTCACTGAGCCGGTCAGCCTTGGCCTCATCCACCTCACTGCCCTGCAACCCGCGCACATACTCGGCCAACTCCTCCACCGTGCTGCACTCGAACATCGCCCGCAGCGGCACGTTCAACTGCAACTGCTTCTGCACCCGCGAAGCGATCTGCGTGGCCAGCAAAGAATGCCCGCCCAGCTCGAAGAAGTTGTCATGCACCCCGACCCGCTCGGCCTTGAGCACATCGGCCCAGATGCCGGCCAGCGCTTCTTCCAGTTCGTCCCGGGGCGCCAGGTAGGCCTGGCTGTGCTGCCCGCCGATCTCGATGGCCGGCAGCGCCTTGCGGTCGAGCTTGCCGTTGGTGTCGTGCGACATCAGACCGATGCTATCTCGTGAAAAGAAGCCGTTCCATCCATCCCCAATAAAATGCAATCGTGCATGAGGGCGAGACGAAATATCTTGAAACAATCTGCCTCAATGATTATTGGCTAAACATCGCGCTGCCCCTCTGACACCCAAAAACCGAGAGACGTGAAGAAAAAGAATCATCTGACATCACAAAGAAAATTTTCTTACGCGAGACGATTATAAAACCTACAATAAATTTAGCCCACCGCATAAGTATCCAGAAACAACTACCCTAAGTAGGAATTTTCCATAGGAACGTTCCTACACTCACCTCTTCAAACCAAACATAATTATTATGCCTGCACACCTACGCAAGCCTCGTCGCCGCATTGACAATGAAAAGTCAAACTTCTAAACCTGTAGATGCCCGCACACATCGGGCGACAACAAAAACAGTTAAGGAGATACTATGGAAACTCAATACGGCATCAACATGCTTGAACTGTCCCCCGACAGCAATTGCGATATGGACTCCGAATTTTTCGGGGGTTCTGGCGGCGCCGGTGGTTGCGGTGGTAGTGGTGGCTGCGGCGGTGGAGGCGGGTGCAGCGGTGGCAGTGGCGGTTCCGGTGGTAGCGGGGGAAACGCTATTGACATCGAAGGCAACGGAAACTGATAACCCCATAACTTACTAAGGAGCGAGCGTTCCCAGCATAACGCTAGGAACGCCCGCACCAGGCAAAGGGCAATCCTATGAACGTATTGAGAATCTACAATTACGAGATATTAAATTTCGACCTGGACCCCATGATCTTTTCGAGCACAGGATTTACAAAAATCACAGAACCCAAAATAATCAGGGTTTTGCAGAAAATTGAGAGCACACAATCCAAATACATTAAACGCCATGAACTTGAAGATATTTTTGAAATTGAGAAGCTTGAACCAAAAAGCACCTTAAACTTTCTAAAATCGTTATCAATTCTGGGAGAGAAAGCTGATCCGCCACACTTTCACAATGTAACAATATATCACGACCTAGATGTACCCCTACCACTGATACAGTTTTACGAGAAAAAACACAGCAACTCAATAACAATCAAAAAAATTGAGCACTTTGAAGCACCTGACGTCTGCACGCCAACGCTATTCGTTTTCGCCTGCCTTAAACTTCACCCTAATTCAATCAGAAGCATCTACACAAATCTAACGAAAGAGAACCCGGAGCACGGCATCAGCATCGGATTCATAAGCAATCGTTACTTCCACCTAACAGAAGTACATGTCCCATCAATAGGAAACCCGTGTGCTTTTTGCACTCTCGATCGAGTTACGTATTACGAATCCAAACGCCTAAGCCAACACCCATGGAGCAAAATATGGGCCTTTTGCTGCAACAACAACTATGACCTACCTAAAGCAGCAATTGACGACTTCCAGACGTCACTGATCCTGGGAACCATCATTTCCTTCACAAACAAGCTCACGCAAGCACCAAAGTCCAAGTACACGCAAGACCAGACACTTCTATCCAGAACCATCGACCTTGAGACCGGTGCTACCACCGAAGAAGTAAGCGTCCACTGGCCATTCTGCGAATGCTTAGGTAAACAAAATGAGTATTAGTCACGATCAGTATTCAAGATTCACCGACTCCAGAGTTCTCGACGAAACATTAGCATTTCATGCCAAAGGGAACTATACACTTCACGAGGCAACACGACATCTAAGCACTCTCCATCACATACCCGCTAAAGACCTAAGCAAGCTCACCGGCAAAGAGCTGAAACTCAATACCCTCACAAATGAGGCCGAAGCCTGCGAGTTTCAGCTATCAGCGCTCCCTTTGGATCACCCCCTCGTAAGAAAAGAGTCGTGCGATCACTTTTGTGAGCGCGGCATGCACTTTGATGCCGTTCGCAATCTAATAGCTCCCCTTTTAAAAAAAATCGGATCCAACCACAAGCGCGGCTACCCGAGCGCTGGAGCAATTTTCCCAATTGAAATATTCTGCATCAATCTAAACAACAGAATTGAACAGTGGCCAACTGACTGTATGGCCCTGCATCTGCTCCCAGCATCCCAAACATTTGAAATACACAGCCCAAACATTAACACCCAACAACTTACCCAAGCTATTACCCCACAAAAGCCAGATATCGGCTCACCTGCCCTAGCACTCGTCTATGTAATTTATCTGCCGAAGGCATTGTTTAAATATCGATATCGAGGTTACCGCCACGCCCTAATGGAGGTGGGCTCGCTGTATATGCTCACAGACCTACGCAGCAAAGAATTAAATTTGGATAGCAGACCTTGGTCCGCCTTCACAGACCACCAAATAACAAAACTGCTGAATCTAAATCCAACTCTATTCTTGCCGACATGCATCCAATTGATAGGTTAAGTCAATGAATATATTCAATGAGGTTCATCATCCGTCGTCTCCTGATTTCGAACTCCTTCGCCCCAGCGCGGTAACACACCTACCTCACAGCGTAGAGTGCGGCAGTCGCTGGCAAACCTACGGATCCAGTAGCGGTTGGTCTGCGAAGGTCACGGACTGTGCCAGAGGTGAGCATTTCGAGCGGAAGCATTTTTACTTGGACATCCCGGTCAACGACGCCGAGAAGCTCGCCGATGGACTGAGCAACCAAGAACTTAATGAGTTCACGGAGGCATTCCTGCAGACATCCACCTGCGACTCACATACAGAACTTCAATCACACGTCTTCGATCGCACCACCGTGTACAGAGTAATCGATTTCACCCCCTGCAAAGTCCCCACGGTATGTCTTTCGATAACAGAATGTAGAAACAACATTGACAACAAGTACTACCCAATGCGGGACACCTGCGGATGCAGCGCGCATAACAACATTGAAAGTGCCATATTTGGCGCTGCAAAAGAAAGTCTCGAACGGCAATTCTTACTGCGATTCTGGCTCACCCTTAAATTCAAAAGACGTCTTGACCATCACGAAGCCTGTGCGCTCCTAGAGTTGCGACCCAGCTCAACTCTCTTTCATGAGCTATCAAAGTCAGGGGATATTCTCGTTCTAGACCTCACTGACGGGCGTTTTCCAGGCACCTGCATTTTTCTCTGCTATGGCAACCTGCGTGCCGAAGCCAAGGTCCAATATTGCGCAGGCATGTCATATTCAGACACTGCAAGCAACGCGCTTGAAAAAGCTGTCCTGGAACTCTGGCAAACGTTCCGTTACATGCAGTCCATTGACAGCTTAGCCAGTGAGCCTCAAGACCCATACCTTAGACATTTCCTTGCTTGCAACAACTACAAAACTTATATAGAACTGTCTACAGCCACCCCTTACGGTGATTGTGAATCGCTTACAACTCAGCACCCACCATTAGACTGCCAAACACTTCTGAGCACACTCAGATGCCTAGAGCTAAACGGTTACATCTACCTATCCAGACTGACATCCAGTCATCCAACATTATACTTTTGCAAATATCTCTCACCAAACCTGTTCCTCCACATGAACAATGCGAATCATTTCAACCTGAAGAACAGGTACTCTGCTAACTTCCTCAACCAGGTTATCGCACATCAATCATCTCGAATGGTACCCTTTCCATGACCAGCCACTTAACACCCATCATCATCAATACAAAAAAAGTATTCTGCATCACGCGAATCTTAACCCTAGAGCACCTGAGAGAACCCACAGCCCTTATATGGTCAGCCATCGCGCCCTGCTTATTATTCTTGTTGACACAAGGTCATGCAGAAGCAGAGTCCGCCCGTAATGAGACTTACACTCTCTCCGCATCGTGGTTTTTCTCGTATATCTCTGCAAGCGTTGCTTTTTTTGGTTTCAGTTTTTACCTGATCGGAAGACGTGAGAGCGGTTTCACCAGATCCTTCATCTACCAGCCCGACGCTATTAGGCGTTTTCTGACAGCGCACTTCCTCAGTTATTCCACGGTAAGCGTGCTCTATGCGGCACTCTTTTACCTTCTCACCAAACCGCTGCATGGTGATTACAGAATTACGGAACTGCTATACGTGACCGCATGTTTTTACACCAGCTTCTTGATATTCAGTTGCATCGGACTCGTCGTAGCCGCGCTACCCATTAAATTCAATACAGCCAGCACCTTATTTTCACTGTTATCATTTCTCATGTTGCTCTCTGGGTTCTTAGGATCCGCTCAGTCTCGCTCCGCGCCTCAGGGCGTACTCTCTTTAAACCCACTCCAATTGAGCAGCAAAATATTCAACCATGAAATCCCCCTGTTGACCTCCTTCTGCATCGCGCTCGCGGCGCTGCTCACCGGGCTTTACCTCACTGGGCGATACTTCAGGACCCAACCTGTCTGGAGCAGATACTAAATGAATCTACTCAGCTTAATAGACCTGTGCTTCAGCTATGAAGACATGTTGCTAATGAAAAAAGTTACACTCAACCTAAAGCCAGGGGAATTGATAGGTATTCTAGGCAGCAACGGCGCCGGTAAAACAACATTATTTGATCTCATCTGCAATGTAAAAAAGCCTTCAACCGGGCACATATTCAACTCAGCACAGAGACAAATTTATCTTACCCAAATCCTTACACCGCCGCCGTTGCTGCGCATGAGCGAAACAGGTGATCTCATCAGGCACCTGAACTCATCCAATGCCCCCACCCAAAGCGAAATGCTGGCCCGCTTAGCAAGATGGTCACCGTCACTTTACAAACGGTACAGCTTAATCTCCCAGAAAAAAGTCGCCCGTTGCAGCTACGGTGAGATCCGCAGCTACTTCGCGCTTACGCTATTACTGCTGGAGAGCGATTTGATCATCCTCGACGAACCGACTGCAGGTGTAGACGCGGAGTTCAGGTATTACATCTGGCTAGCCATCAACAGTGCGCGCCAAGAAGGTGCAAGCGTGCTGGTGTCATCCCATTACACCGAAGAGATCGCGGCAAATTGTGACCGCTTCTACATGCTCGCCAACCAGCGGCTTGAGGCGTTTGATAGCGGCGAGGAATTTATGTCGCGTTACAACGCTTCATCCCTCGATGAGGCATTCATCAAAGCGTCCTCTCATGAGGATTGACAGGGAAAACTGCAAAGCCAGCAAGGGGCGACACGGCCGGAGTTGCTCGGGAAAATTCTCGGCAAGCGCTGAAAACTCGATCGCCTGCTCCGGCCCATTCGCGGGACAAGCCCGCGAATGGGGCGCAAAGCGCCCCCAGCTATCTAGAGCCCTTCGAGCTCGGCCATCAGGTCACTGAGCCGGTCAGCCTTGGCCTCATCCACCTCACTGCCCTGCAACCCGCGCACATACTCGGCCAACTCCTCCACCGTGCTGCACTCGAACATCGCCCGCAGCGGCACGTTCAACTGCAACTGCTTCTGCACCTGCGAAGCGATCTGCGTGGCCAGCAAAGAATGCCCGCCCAGCTCGAAGAAGTTGTCATGCACCCCGACCCGCTCGGCCTTGAGCACATCGGCCCAGATACCGGCCAGCGCTTCTTCCAGTTCATCTCGCGGCGCCAGGTAGACCTGGCTGTGCTGCCCGCCGATCTCGATCACCGGCAATGCCTTGCGGTCGAGCTTGCCGTTGGCGTTGTGCGGCAGGCTGGCGAACCAGCCCCAGTGCAGCGGCACCATGTACTCCGGAAGCTCGGCACGCAGGCGCTGCTTGACCTGCTCCAGCAACGCCGTATCGGCGATCACCCCCTGGTGCGCCACCAGGTAGCCCACCAGATGCTTACCATTGGCCCCTTCCTGTACACCCACCGCCGCGTCGCGAATCTCGGCCTGCTCGTGCAGACGCGCCTCGATCTCGCCCAGCTCGATGCGGTAGCCGCGGATCTTCACCTGATGATCGATGCGCCCGACATACTCGAGCACCCCGTCCGGACGCTGCCGCGCCAGGTCACCCGTGCGGTACAGGCGCTCGCCCGGCGCCCCATGCGGGTGCGGGATGAAGGCCAGTGCCGTGCGCACCGGGTCACCGACATAACCACGCCCTACGCCAGTGCCGGCCACACACACCTCGCCCACCGCACCCAGCGGCACCAGGGCCTGGTCTTCGCCATACAGATACAGGCGGTTGTTGTCGGTCGGCGTACCGATCGGCAGGTAACTGCCACGGGTCGAGGCCATGTCGACGCGGAAGAAGGCCACGTCATCCGAGCACTCCGCCGGCCCGTAGGCATTGACCAGGCCGATCTGCGGATAGCGTTGCAGCCATTGCGCAGCCAGTTCCGGCGGCATCGCTTCGCCGGTCGGCAGCATCCAGCGCAGGCCGTCCAGCGCCTGGTGGTCGTTGGCCAGCATGCCCTGGATCAGCGATGGCACGCTTTCCAGCACGGTGATACCGGTTGCCTGCACATGCGCCAGCAAGCCTTGCGGGTCATGGGCGATGGCGTTCGGCACGATGTCCACCCTGGCCCCGAACAACGGTGCAGCCAGGAACTGCCAGACCGAAATGTCGAAGCTCTGCGAGGCGGTCTGGGCAATCACGTCGCGCTCGCTCAAGGCCAGGTACGGCACCTTGCTCAGCTGGTTGTTGAGCATCCCGCGCTGCTCGACCATCACGCCCTTGGGCAGCCCGGTGGAGCCAGAGGTGTAGATCACGTAGGCCAGGTTGTCCGGCCCGCTGTGGATGCCTGGGTTGTGGCTGGCAATGCTGCTGCCCTGCACCTCTTCCCACACCAGCAACTGCGGCCGCGCCACACCCGTCAGTTGGTCCAGCAGCACACGTGCCTGCTCGGCGCAGGCCGCACTGCACACCAGCACCGGCGTGCGGCTCAGTTCGACGATGCGCTGAAGGCGCGCCGACGGCAGGCCCGGGTCCAGCGGCAGGTAGCCGGCGCCCGCCTTGAAGCTGCCGACGATCATGCCCAGCAACGGCAAGCCCCGCTCGGCCAGCAAGGCCACCGGCTGGTCGATGGCCACCCCCGCTGCGACCAGGGCATGGCCCAGGCGGTTGGCCGCCAGGTTCAGCCCGGCATAGTCATACGCTGCATCCAGGCAGCGAGCGACGGTGCGCTCAGGATGGGCGGCAACCTGCGCTTCGAACAGTTCCACATAGCTCTGCGTCAGCGGGTAGTCGCGCCCGGTGCGGTTGCAGTCGTCGAGCAGGAAGCGCCGTTCGTCCTCGCCCAGCAACGGCAACTCGCTCACCTCCCCTTCAAAACCTTGCACCAGCGCCAGCAACAGGCGCTTGAACTCGGCCAGCAGGCGCTCGACCGTCGGGTAGTCGAAGTAGCGTTGGTCGAATGACAGATGCAGGCCCAGGTCATCGCCCGGGTAGCACACCGCCGTCAGCGGGAAGTTGGTGTGGGTGCGGCCCGAGTCGGAAGTGGCATTGAGGTGCTGGGCGTGGTCGAGCACCGCCGTTTCCACCGGGGCGTTCTCGAACACGAACAGGCTATTGAACAGCGGCTGGCCCTTGGGCAGCTCGCTGCAGTCCTGGATCGCTACCAGTGGCAGGTACTCGTACTCGCGCAGCTCCATGTTGCGTTCCAGCACGCCCTGCAACCACTGGCGCACGCTGCGGCGCTGGCCCGGCTCAGGCAGTTGCACGCGCAGAGCGATACTGTTGATGAACAGGCCGACCGTGCGCTGCATCTGCGGCAGGCTCACCGGGCGCCCGGCCACGGTCACGCCGAAGGCCACGTCGCGATCACCACTGTAGCGCGCCAGCACCAGCGCCCACGCCGCCTGGGCAAAGGTGTTGATGGTCAGCTGATGGGCCTGGGCCAATTCACGCAGGCGCACGCCATCGCTCACGTCAAGGCGGGTGTAGCAGTCGCCCACCACCATGCCGTCACCGGCGTGATCGTTGCGCAGCGGGCGATCGCTGGGGAGTGCCGTGGCGCGCTCGAAGCCGGCCAGGTTGGCCTGCCACCAGCGGCGCGCTTCGTCCATGTCCTGGCGTTGCAGCCAGCCGATGTAATCGCGGTAGCGCGGTGGCACCGGCAACTGGGCCTGGCGACCCTCGCCGAGGGCCTGGTAGAGCTCGAAGAAGTCGTTCATCAGCAACGAACGGCACCAGGCATCGATGAGGATGTGGTGGTTGCTCATCATGAACCAGTAGCGCTGCTCATCGACCCGCACCAGGCGCAGGTGGAACGGCGCCTCCTGCAGCAGCGCAAAGCCTGCTTCGCGCTCCTGCTTGTGCAGGGTTTGCAGGCGCGCTTCCTGAGCCTCTGGATCGAGGCCGCGCCAGTCCTGATAGTCCACCGGCGTGCTGCCCGGCTTGTGGATGATCTGCAGCATGGTCTCGCCGGCATTCCAGCTGAACGAGGCGCGCAGTGCCTCATGACGCGCCACCACGGCCTGCCAGGCCTGGGCGAAGCGCTCGGGGTCGAGCGCGCTGTTGATGCGGTAGCGGTCCTGCATGAAGTACAAGCCGGTGCCAGGCTCCAGCAGGGTGTGCAACAGCATGCCCTCCTGCATCGGCGTCAGCGGGTAGACATCTTCGATCTTGGCTGCGGGCACCGGAAGCGCGTCGATCTGCTGCTGGCTCAGGTGCGCCAGCGGGAAGTCCGAGGGCGTGAAGCTGCCGTTGCCGTCGGCCAGGCAGTGGCTGACCAGGGCCAGCAGTTCCTGACGGTAGGCTTCTGCCAGTTGCGCGATGGTCCGCTCGTCATAACGTTCACGGCTGTAGGTCCAACGCAGCTGCAGCGCACCGCCGTAGACCTGGCCGTCGACGCTGAGCCAGTTCGGCAGCGGCGCGTCCAGGTCGTGAGCCAGGCCAGCCGGCGCATCCAGCGGCAGGAACAAGGCGGCTTCGTCGAATTGCTGGTCGAACTGCCCCAGATAGTTGAAGGTGATACGCGCCTGCGGCAGCGAGGCCATGCTTTCGCGGCTGGCAGCATCGCCCAGGTAGCGCAGCACCCCGTAGCCCAACCCCTTGTGCGGCACCTGGCGGAGCTGCTCCTTGATGCATTTGATCGATGTGGCGCGTGCAGCATCGTCGTCGCCGCCCTGCGGGTTCAGGCGCAGCGGGTAGGCGTTGGTGAACCAGCCGACGCTGCGGGTCAGGTCCATGTCTTCGAAGAGGCCATCGCGGCCGTGGCCTTCGAGCTGTACCAGCACCTCCTGGTCACCGCTCCAGCGGCACAGGGTACGGGCCAGCGCAGTCAGCAGCAGGTCGTTGACCTGGGTGTGGTAGGCCGCCGGTACCTGCTGCAGCAACTGCCGGGTCTGCTCCACGTCCAGGCCGATGGCCAAGGTGTCGGCATGCCGATGCAGGTTGCCACCCTGTGGGTGATCGCACGGCAGCTCGTGGCGCACGCCACCGAGCTGGCCTTGCCACCAGCCCAGTTCGTCGCGCAACGAATCGCTGCCGGCATAGCTGGCCAGGCGTGCGGCCCAGTCGGCCATGGCGTGGGTCTTGGCCGCCAGTGGCTGGCCGCGATACAGCGCCTGCAGGTCTTCGAGCAGCACGCGCCAGGACACGCCATCGACCACCAGGTGATGGATCGCCAGCAGCAGGCGCTGGGCGCCCTGCCCGTCACTGACCAGCAGTGCGCGCAGCAGCGGGCCGCGCTCCAGATCGAGGCTGCGTTGCACGTCGGTGTACAGCGCCTGGCAGTCGGCGAAGTCGGCGACGGTGGCGGTCCACAGCAATTGCTCGGCGGACGGCGCAGCGAAGGTGGCCTGGCCCTGCGTGAAGCGCAGGCGCAGGCTGTCGTGGTGCGCCAGCAGCCCGGCCAGGGCCTGCTCGAGGGTGGCCCGGTCCAGTGGCTGGCACGCCTCCAGCAATACCGCCTGGTTCCAGTGTTGCGGCTGGGCCACATCACTGTCGAAGAACCAGTGTTGAATCGGTGTGAGCCCGCTGTGCCCCTCGCGCGGGCCTTGGTCGATGCTGCTTGGCGCCGCGCTGCGGCTGACCACTGCGGCCAGGGTCTGGATGGTCTGGTGTTGGAACAGGTCACGCGGGGTGAACTGCAGGCCCAGCTGACGCGCGCGGCTGACCACCTGGATCGACAGGATCGAGTCGCCGCCCAGCTCGAAGAAGTTGTCCTGCACCCCCACGCGAGGCGCGTTGAGCACTTCGCGCCAGACGTGCGCCAACTGCTCTTCCAGCTCATTGGCCGGGGCCTGGTAATGCTGATGGGCCTGCGCCAGGTCCGGTGCCGGCAGTGCGCGGCGGTCGAGCTTGCCGTTGCCCATCAGCGGCAGGCGTTCGAGCAGCACCAGGTGCGCGGGCACCATGTAGTCCGGCAGGTGTTGGCGCGCATCGGCCTTGACCGCTTCACGCAGTCTGACCTGCGCCTCGCTGTCGGCAACGGCCTGCCTGCATACCAGATATCCCACCAGCTGCTTGCCACCGGGCAGGTCGAGGGCCAGGACCACGGCCTCATCGACATCGGCATGCTCCTGCAGACGGCTTTCGATTTCGCCCAGTTCGATGCGGAAGCCACGGATCTTCACCTGCTGGTCGGCACGCCCGACGTATTCCACCAGGCCGTCAGCACGCAGGCGCACCAGGTCGCCGGTGCGGTACAGGCGCCCGCCGTCATGGCTGAACGGGTCGGCGACAAAGCGCTCGGCGCTGAGGCCCGGGCGGTCGTGGTAACCCTGGGCAAGGCCGGCACCGCCGACGTACAGCTCGCCGATCCCCCCTTGCGGCAGCAAGGCCAGGTCCTCGTCGAGGATGTACGCCGTGCGGGCACCGATTACCCGGCCGATCGGCACGCTGCCTGCGTCGGCAGGCATGACCTGCGGCGCCAGGCAGGCCAGCGGCATGACCACGGTTTCGGTCGGGCCATAGGCATTGAAGAACTGCTGTGGGACAAAGGCCTGGCGGATACGCTGCAGATGCTCGCCGGTCAGCGCTTCACCGCCGGTAATCACCAGCCGCACCGGCAACTGCTCGCCCTGCCCGGCCAGGTACTGGGCCAATTGGCTGCCGTAGCTCGGGGTGAAGCCAAGCACGCTCACCTGCTGCTCGCGCACCAGCTGGCAGATATCTTCGGCGCCCCATTGGCCCTGGGCCCGCAGCACCACGCGGGCACCACACAGCAACGGCACCAGCAGGCGTTCGCTGGCGGCATCGAAGTTGATCGAATAGAAGTGCAGCTCACAGTCATCGCTGCGCATACCGAAGGCGTCGATCACCGCCTGGCAGTGCATGGCGATTTCACCGTGGCTGACCACCACGCCCTTGGGCTTGCCGGTGGAACCGGAGGTGTAGATCAGGTAGGCCTGGTGCTGTGGCAGGTTGAGGTTGTCCAGTGGCGCGTCGCTGAAGGCCGACAGGCTCGCGGCATCGTCTTCCAGGCTCCAGCGTGCCACGCCGTCAGGTAGTTCACCGAGGGTTTCGAGCAGCGCGCGCTGGCTCAGCAGCAGGCCGATGCGGCTGTCTTCGATCATGTAGCGCAGGCGGTCGAGCGGGTATTCCGGGTCGAGCGGCACATAGGCGCCACCGGCCTTGAGAATGGCCAGCAGGCCGACCACCATCTCCAGCGAACGCTCCAGCGCCAGGCCCACGCGCACCTGCGGGCCGACCCCGCGCTCACGCAGGGCACGGGCCAGGCGGTTGGCCTGCTGGTCGAGTTCGGCGTAGGTCATGTGCTGGCCGGCGAAGGTCAGCGCACCGGCGTTTGGCGTACGCGCAGCCTGGGCGGCGAACAGACCGTGAAGGGTCTGGTCGAGGGCAAAATCCTGTTCCCCCTGCAATTGGCCGATCAGCACCTGCTGTTCGGCATCGGCCAGCATCGGCAGCTCGCACAGGCGTTGTTGCGGGTTGTCGAGCAGGCCGACCAGCAGCTGTTGCCAGTGCTCGGCCATGCGGGCGATGCGCGGCTCGTCGAACAGGTCGCGGCTGTAGGTCAGGCAGCAACCCAGTCGGCCGTCGAGGTCGGTGACCTCCAGGTACAGGTCGAACTTGGTGGCACTGGCGTCGTTGACCAGGTAGTCCACCTGCATGCCGGCCAGTGTGCGGCTCTGCTGGAAGGCCCAGCGCTGCACGTTGCACATTACCTGGAACAACGGGTTGTAGGCGCTGCTGCGCGGCGGCTGCAAGGCCTCGACCAGCTGGTCGAACGGCAGGTCCTGGTGCGACTGGCCTTCGATGGCGGCCTGGCGTACCTGGTCGAGCAGGGCGGCAGCCGTCATCTGCCCGTCCAGTTCGCAGCGCAGCACCTGGGTGTTGAGGAAGGCACCGATCAGGCCTTCGCTTTCCGGGCGGATACGGTTGGCCACCGGCGCGCCGATGCGCAGGTCTCGCTGGCCGCTGTAGCGGTGCAGCAAGGCGGCCAGGGTGGCGGTCATGGTCATGAACAGGGTCAGGCCGCGCTGGTTGTTGAAGGCGTGTACGCGGGCCACCAGTGCCGGGTCGAGGTCGAAGCGGTACAGCTCGCCGCGGTGGCTCTGCACGGCCGGGCGCGGGCGGTCGGCGGGCAGCGCCAGCACCGGGTGCTCATCGCCGAGGCGGGCTTTCCAGTAGGCCAGCTGGCGGGCGCCCTCGCCGCTTTCCAGCCATTGCCGTTGCCACACACTGTAGTCGAGGTACTGCACCGGCAGCGGCGCCAGTGGCGACTCGCGGTCATCGACGAAGGCTTCGTAGAGCTCGCCCAGCTCGCGGGCGAAGATGTCCATGGCCCAGCCTTCGGTGACGATGTGGTGCAGGGTCAGCACGAAGTAGTGTTCACGGTCCTCGGTCTTGGCCAGACAGGCGCGCAATAACGGGCCGCGCTCTAGGTCGAATGGCTGGTGGGCCTGGTCATCTGCCAGTTGTTGCAGGCGCTGCTGACGGGCATCGGCCGGCAGCGCCGTGAAGTCCTGCCAGTCCAGCTGCAGCCCGCTGTGCCCGGCCACGCACTGGTAGGGCACGCCATCGATGCTCGGGAAGGTGGTACGCAGGGTTTCGTGGCGCACGATCAGCGCCTGCAGGGCGCGTTCGAAGGCGTCTACATGCAGGGCACCTTTCATGCGTGCCATGCCGCCCACGTTGTAGGCGGGGCTGTCCGGCTCCATCTGCCAGAGGAACCACATGCGCTGCTGCGAGTACGACAGCGGCACGGCCTGGCGGCGGTCGACCAGGGCGATTTCGCCTTGCTGGTTGCACTGGCCGGCAGCGCGGATACGCGCGATCTCCTCGCAGAACGCAGCCAGTTCGCTGGCTTCGAACAGCGCCTTGAGCGGCAGCTCAACATCGCACGCCTGGCGAGTGCGCGAGACAATCTGAGTGGCCAGCAGCGAGTGGCCGCCGAGGGCGAAAAATTCGTCGTGCAGGCCGACCTGCGGCAGGTTAAGCACCTCGCGCCAGATGGCCGCAACCTGCTGCTGCAGCGCGGTCTGCGGCTCGACATGCTGGCGTTGCTGCCAGACCGGTGCCGGCAGCGCCTTGCGGTCGACCTTGCCACTCGGGCCCAGCGGCATCTGCGCCAGGGCTATCAGCTGGGACGGCACCATGTACGCCGGTAACTGCTCGGCCAAGGCGGCCAGCAATGCCTCGGCTTTGGCGGTGCCGCTGTAGTAACCGACCAGCTGCGCACCGACGGCGTCCTGGTGGATCAGCACCAGTGCCTGTTCGACACCCGGCTGGCCTAGCAGGCAGGCCTGCACTTCTTCCGGCTCGACACGGAAGCCGCGCACCTTGACCTGCTGGTCGAGGCGCCCGAGGTATTCCAGGGCATTGTCCTGCACCTGCCAGCGGGCGCGGTCGCCACTGCGGTACAGGCGTGCGCCATTGCCATCGGCCTGGGGCACGAAACGTTCGGCAGTCAGACCCGGGCGACCCAGGTAACCGCGGGCCAGGCCGGCACCGCCCAGATACAGTTCACCCGGCACACCAGGCGCGCTCAGCTCAAGCTCGTCGTCCATTACCCGGCACAGTACGTTGGCCAACGGGCGACCAATCGGCGAGCGCTCGCCGTCCTGCGCCTGGCAATGCCAGTGGGTAACGTTGATGGCGGTTTCGGTCGGCCCGTAGCGGTTGTGCAACTGCACCTGCGGCAGCAGCTGCAGCACACGGTCACGCAGGCTCGCCGGCAGCGCCTCGCCACCCGAGAACAGCCGGCGCAGGCTGCTGCAGCCAGCAGCCAGCGGTTCCTGCACGAACACCTGCAGCAGTGGCGGCACGAAGTGCAGCGTGGTCACGCCATGCGCCTGCACCAATGCCGCGATGCGCTGCGGGTCGCGGTGCTCGCCGGGGCCTGCCAGCACCAGCTTGCAGCCGGTGACCAAAGGCCAGAAACACTCCCACACCGACACGTCGAAGCTGATCGGCGCTTTCTGCATTAGCACGTCGCTTTCATCCAGCGCATAACTGGCCTGCATCCACTGCAGGCGCTCGGCCAGGGCCGCATGGGTGTTGCCCACGCCCTTCGGCCGGCCCGTGGAGCCGGAGGTGTAGATCACGTAGGCGAGGTTGTCGCCCTGCAGGTGCAGCCCGGGCGCATGGCTTGGCCAGCTGTCCAGGTGCAGCTGGTCGAGGGCGATGGCGCTGACACCGTCGACCTGCGGCAGCGTGCCGAGCAGGCTGCTGTGGCTGAGCAGCAGGCTGGCCTGGCAGTCACCGAGCATGTAGGCCAGGCGCTCGGCCGGGTAGTCGACATCCAGCGGCACGTAGGCACCGCCCGCCTTGAGGATGGCCAGCAGGCCGACCAGCAGTTGCGGTGAACGCTCGACGGCGATGGCCACGCAGGTGTCGGGGCCGACGCCTTTGTCGCGCAGGTAGTGCGCCAGACGGTTGGCCTGCTGATGCAGCTCGGCGTAGTCGAGGCTGCCGCCCTCCCAGACCAAGGCGGTACGCGCCGGGGTCAGGCGGGCCTGTTCGTTGAGCTGCTCGACCAGCAACCGCTGCGGCGCGGGCGCAGGCGCCTCCCCCCAGGCCAGCAGTTGCTGGCGACCCTGATCATCCAGCAGCTGCACGTCGCCCAACGGCAGTTGCGGCTGGGCGCAGACTTGCTCGAGCAGCGCCATCAGGTGCTGGGCCAGGCGTTTGACGGTGCTGGCTTCGAACAGCTCGGCGGCGTAGTCGAAGGCCAGGCTCAGGCGGCCCTGGTGATCTTCCTCGCTGTGCAGCTGCAGGTCGAACTTGGCTTCGCGGCTATGCCACGGCAACTCTTCGGCGAGCAGGCCTGGCAGGCGGCGCAGCGCTGACAGGTCACGCTGCTGGTGGTTGAACATGACCTGGAACAGGCCTTGCTCGCGCGCGACGGGCAGCGCTTCGAGCAGTTGCTCGAACGGCAAATCCTGGTGGGCTTGGGCGTCGAGGGTGGCTTTGCGAACCTGGGCTAGCAGTTGGCTGAACGGCAGGCGCCCATCCAGCTGCGCACGCAGCACCTGGGTGTTGATGAAGAAGCCGACCATGCCTTGGGTTTCCTGGCGCGGGCGGTTGGCATTGGGCACGCCTACGCGGATGTCGTCCTGGCCTGTGTAGCGGTGCAACAAGCCTTGCCAGGCGGCCAGCAAAACCATGAACAGGCTGGCCTGCTGCTCGCGGGCCAGGCCCTTGAGGGCATCACCCAGCCTGGCGGGTACTTTGACGCTCAGGCGGGCGGCACGGTTTGCTTGCTGGCTGGAGCGCGGCTGGTCAGGGAACAGGTCGAGCACGGGCGAGTCATCGCCCAATGCGTTTTTCCAGTACGCCAGCTGGCGCGTGCTTTCGCCCTCGGCCAGCCATTGGCGCTGCCAGGTACCGTAGTCGGCATACCCCAGTGTCAGCGGCGCCAGCTTGGCATCCAGGCCCTGGCAACGGGCGGCATACAGCTTGGCGAACTCGTCGAGCAGGATGTTCAGCGACCAGCCATCGGCGACGATGTGATGCAAGGTCACCCACAGCTGGTGGTCTTCGTCATCCAGGCGCACCAGGGTCACTCGCAGCAGCGGGCCCTGGATCAGGTCGAAGGGTTGCTGGGCCTCGTGCTCGCGGCGCGACACCACTTCCTCGGGCGCAAGCCCTTCGAGGTCCAGGCGCTGAAGATTGATCGGCTGATCAGGCAGGACGCGCTGCAGCCCTTGCCCGTCCACTTCGCTGAATACCGTACGCAACGATTCGTGGCGCGCGACCAGCGACTGGAATGCGCCTTGCAGGGCCGCCTCGTCCAGCTCGCCACGCAGGTGCAGCCCCGCAGGAATGTTGTACGCCGCAGACTGTGGCTGCAACTGCCAGGTCAGCCACAGGCGATTCTGGGCCAATGACTGCGGCAAGGCCTGCCCACGGCTCAGGGCAGTGATAGCGCTAGCGGCACCTGCGCCTTGAGCGAGCAAGGTGGCCACGCCAGCGCTGTACTCGGCCAGGGTTGGCGCCTCGAACAGGGTACGCAGGCTCAGCTGGATGCCCAGCTCGTCCGCCAGACGTGCAGTGACCTGGGTGGCCGCGATGGAGTTGCCGCCCAGCAGCAGGAAGTGATCGTCAGCAGCAACCGCCTCGACCTTGAGGGTCTCGCGCCAGATACCGGCGATGCGCGCCTGCAGGTCATCGCCCGTTGCAGCATCCGCAGCCTGCCCGGAGGCTGTGGGAAAGCGCGCGTAGCAATCCAGGCTGCCATCGTTCATGCGCAGGCGGCAGGCCGAACGCTGCAGCTTGCCGCTGGAGGTCTTCGGCAATGCGCCCGGGTTCAGCAGCAGGACTGCAGCCGGCGCCTGGCGACAGGCATCGGCGATCACCTGGCGCAGGGTCTTGATCAGGTCCTCGGGTTTGACCGTCTTCTGCACGTTGCGGCTGATTTCCACCGCTACGCCGATGCCCTCCTCGCCCTGGTCGTCGACGGCGAACACCGCCACGCGGCCCTTGCGCAGCACATCGACTTCACGTTCCAGGGTCTTTTCCAGGTCCTGTGGGTACAGGTTCTGGCCGCGGACGATCAGCATGTCCTTCAGGCGCCCAGTGACGAAGACTTCGCCGTCACGCATGAAGCCGAGGTCGCCGGTGCGCAGCCAGGTCTGGCCGTCCATTTCGACGAAGGTGCGCGCCGTGGCTTCAGGGTTGCGCCAGTAACCCAGGGCGATGCTCGGGCCGCCGGCCCAGATCTCGCCGACCAGGTTATCGCCCAGCACCTCGAGTTGCTGTGGCTCGACGATGCGCACGGCATGGCCAGGCTGAGGGTAGCCGCAGCTCATCAGCACACTGCCCTTGCCGGCTTCGGCACGGTTGGCGGCGAACGCCTCGGCGTCCAGCTCGAGCGCACCAATGCCTTGGCCACGGCGGCTGCCGCTGACGAACAGGGTAGCTTCGGCCAGGCCATAGCTGGCAAAGAAGCTGCCCGGCTGGAAGCCGCAAGCCGCGAACTTGTCGGCGAAGGTGGCGAGGCTGTCCTGGCGGATCGGCTCGGAACCGGAATAGGCCACGCGCCAGCGGCTCAGGTCGAGGCCGGCCAGGGCCGCCTCGCTGACCCGTTCGCTGCACAGCCGGTAGGCGAAGTCCGGCCCGCCACTGATGGTGCCGCCGTACTCGCTGATCGCCTGCAACCAGCGCTGCGGCCGGGCGAGGAAGTAACCCGGCGACATCAACACGCACGGGACGCCACTGAAGATCGGTTGCAGCAGCCCGCCAATCAGGCCCATGTCGTGGTACAGCGGCAGCCAGCTGACGATCACGTCATCGGGGTTGAGATCGATGCCGAAGCCCGAGCGGATCAGCTGCTCGTTGGCCACCAGGTTGCCGTGGCTGACCTGCACGCCCTTGGGTAGCGCGGTGGAGCCGGAGGTGTATTGCAGGAAGGCGATGTCGTGCGCTTGCAGCTGCGGTGCTTGCCAGCGGTCGGCCAATGCCGTATCGAGCGCATCCACCGCCAGCAGCTCGGGGGCGTTGTCACCGTTGAGGGCTTCCAGCCCCTGCAGGCTGTCGTGCAACGCCGCGACCGTCAGCAGCAGGCGCGGTTCGGCGTCGTCGATGATCGACAGCAAGCGCTCCTGGTGGTGGCGACGTGACGACTCCGGTGGGTAGGCCGGCACGGCAATGACGCCGGCGTACAGGCAACCGAAGAACGCTGCCACGTAATCCGGGCCGCTGGGAAACAGCAGCACGGCCCGCTCGGCAAACCCGGCGCGGGCCTGCACCGCTGCAGCGATGGTGCGCGCACGCGCATCCAGGTCGCGATAGCTGAGCACGGCCTGCTCGCCAGGGGCATCGGCCAGAAAGCGCAGGGCGATGCGGTCCGGTGTCTGGGCGGCGCGTTGCGCCAGGGCCTGGACCAGCGAGAGCGGGAGTTCGAAGGCGTCCGTCATGGGGGGTTCCTGCCAGTGTCTGGTTAAGTCGGGCTGGCTGCCTGGCGTACGTTCAGCGGGCAGCGGCCGGATGTACACAGGGGAACGGATGGGCGTGGCAGGAAATTAGCGGCGCGAAGGGGCGTGAGCGGGGGCGAAAGGTGAACTGCATCACGTGCACCGCCTTAGAACTGAAACTAATGGAAACTCATTAACTTTCGTATTTGACAATCATTATCATTCTGAATAGTTTGTCGCACGTCGTAGGAAGCTTCCCTTCAAGGGGTGCTCCCTCTCCCCTTCGAGACAAGGTGACTTCCATGGCGGAACAACTATCCACAAGTAAGTGCGATTCACCATTACTCCAGGCATTCGTCGACAACCGTAGCATTTTGGTCAAGATCGCAGCCCGCATCACCGGCTGCCGCTCCCGTGCCGAGGATGTGGTGCAAGATGCCTTCTTCCGGCTCAGCGCCGCCCCGCAGATCACCTCGTCGTTCAAGGCGCAACTCAGCTACCTGTTCCAGATCGTGCGCAACCTGGCCATCGACCACTACCGCAAGCAGGCGATGGAGCTGAAATATTCCGGCAGCGAAGAGGAAGGGCTGAACGTGGTCATCCCCAACGCTTCGCCCGAGGCCACGCACATCAACCTGGCGGCGCTCGAGCACATTGCCGAGGCGCTGAACGAACTGCCCCAGCGCACCCGCTATGCCTTCGAGATGTATCGCCTGCATGGCGTGCCGCAGAAGGACATCGCCAAGGAACTGGGGGTTTCGCCGACCTTGGTCAACTTCATGATTCGCGATGCGCTGGTGCATTGCCGCAAGACGGCCAACCGGCAGGCCTGATGTTGAGATTGCTGGGGGCGCTGCGCACCCCATTCGCGACACAAGGCCGCTCCTACAGAAAAGCGCAATCCCTGTAGGAGCGGCCTTGTGTCGCGAAAGGGCCGCAAAGCGGCCCCGGCGAACTCAGACCAATCTGCAGCGGTCGAAGAACCGCTCCCGCCCCAGAATCATCAGCGCCGCGCGCTTGTGCGGGAAGTCGAATTCCTTGTCGCAATGGAAGCACTGGTCGTGCATGTAGCCGATCATCTTGCCGTTGTCGGCACGTGGCTCAGCCACTACCCGTTGGGTACGCGGGTCGTCCAGGAACAGGTAGTGCACCAGCGCCGACAGCCAGCTGGCGACCTTGTGCGGGCCGCGATGGGCTTCCTCCCCCACCAGCATGTGGATGCCACGGTCGTAATCGTCGGCCGGGTAGAACGGCGCGATGCGGTCTTCCTTGGCCCAGTAGGCTTCGAAGTAGGCAAACGGCTGGTCATCGAAGCAGCCAATCAGGGTCAGGGTATGGGGGTCAGCCTCGAGCTTGCTCAGGTACTCGCGGTGTTGCTCCAGCGAGCCCGCCTCCTGCCAGAATTTGTCCACCCGCGGGTTGTTCTGCCAGCGGTTATAACGCTCCAGGTCCTGGTCGATTTCCAGGGTACGCAGCGACACCCAGGCGCCCAGGCGCGCATCGAACCGGCGATACACCTCACCCTGCGGTTTGGGCGCCCGGCGCGGGTGACGCTTGCCGTTGCTGAACTGCATCTGCTGCGGGTAGGCAGCACCGGCCGAGGCACCCAGCCACGGCTGCGGCATCTGCCAGAACAAGGCGCGCTCGCACAGGTAGACATGCGGCTGTTCGGTGGCCAGCAGCAACCCGCTGGCCAATGCCTCAGGCACGCTCTCGGCCAGATGCACAGCCAGGCGCTGACGCGCAGGTTCTCGCGACAGCAGCCAGTAACAGGCCGCCCACAAGGCCTGCTGCGGCCGCTCCGAGCACAGACTCTGCACATGCACCTGCAGCGTTTCACCCGGTTCCAGGCGTAGCTGGATCAATGGCTGGCCTTCAAGGGTCAGGCTCAGCCTGCCGTCTCCCTCTTCGGCATTGAGGCTGCGCCAGCGGGGTAAGGACAGGGGATGCGAAGCGGCATCGAACGGCATGGTCTTGGCTCACGGCAAAATGAAAGAAGGGCTCACTTCTGATGACGTGCCCGTGTCGGGGGAATTTAGTCGGTCGGCGCTGCGACGGTGATCCGGTAGGGCTGGAAGATTCTAGTCAGTTCACCTGTGTCGCGCAGGTGACGCATGAGCTCGGCGAACTGGCGATCACTGATCGGTGAACCGGGGCGTAGCAAGGCGTAGTGGTGATAGACCTGATCGATGCGTTGCGAAGCGATCAGCTGGTCGAGACTCTCGGGGTTGCGCGCCAGGAAGTCGCTCAGGTACGAGCGCGTCACCAGGGCAATGTCGGAACGCCCTGCCTGAACCATCAACAGGTTGCTGTCATGGGAATAGGTCAATGTCGCGCTGTAGGTCTTGCGCAGGTAGTTGGGGTCGGGGTTGAAGCTGGCGAAGGCATAGTGATAACCATTGAACAGTGCCAGGCGCTTGCCAGCCAGGCTATCGAAGTAATGCTGGTCACGGCCATTGGCCTTGCGGGCGACGAACACTTCAGCATCCTCCAGGCCCATGTCCACCGTCTGGTGGGGGATCTGCTGCCAGCCCCACTCGGGGTTTTCGAAGATTGCCATGTCGGTGCGACCTTGCTGGAAATCACCAAAGCGGCGCTGAATGGAGGTGGGCACCAGGATGAAGTGGTAGTCCTGCTGCAAGCGGTTCAAGGCCTCGACCAGCTGTGGCAGCAAGCCGGTGTCGGCGCCCTGCTCGGGGCGCACGGTATAGGGCGGGAAATGCGCAGCGCCGATTTTCACGTCGATGGCCTCGGCGGCCCACGCCGGCACCGCCAGCCAGGCTGCGGCCAGCATCAACAGGGTGGGAATTACCTTCAGGCCGGGCGCTGGAGTCAAAGCGGACGCTCATCACGGTTCATACCTGGATGCGCCTAAGCTAGGCGTTTTCCCGGCACGGCACAACTGCTGCTTATGCCAAAGTGAAGGCAATTTGCCACAGGGTGCCGTGTGGCCAGACATTGGCTACGCTGCTTTGGCATGTATGGCGAGGGAGCCTGGTATGGGCCACTGGTTGGTGATCGACCTGGAAGCCACCACCGATGACGGTGGCTGGCCGGTCACGGAGATGGAAATCATTGAAATCGGCGCCAGCCTGGTGACCCGCGAAGGCCGTGAAGTGGACCACTTCCAACGCTTCGTGCGGCCACGGCGGCGGCCACAGCTGACACCGTTCTGCCGCGAACTTACCCATATCAGCCAGGCCAGCGTCGACAGCGCTGCGGGCTTCCCTGAGGTATGGCAGCGCTTCGAGCGCTGGCTGGGGCACCATCGCGGGCAGCTGCAGGCCTGGGTCAGCTGGGGCGACTACGACCGCCAGCAACTGCTGCAGGAATGGCGCCAGCATGAGGTCGACAGCCTGCTGCGCGAACTGCCGCACATAAATCTCAAACAGCGCTTCGCCAAGGCCCGCCACCTGCAACGCCCGGCCGGGCTCAATGGCGCGCTGCAGCTGGCGGGCATGCACTTCTGCGGGCAGCAGCACCGGGCCCTGGAGGACGCACGCAACACCGCGCGCCTGCTGCCCTTGAGCCTGCCCGCGAACGGCACTTGAAAGCAGATGACGGGGCGAATGGGCTTGGGCATACTGGCCAGCCCTTTTTTCACCCCTCAATTCTTTCAGGAGTCGCCCATGTTCCAGGTCAATGAGTACTTCAACGGCACCGTCAAATCGATCGCCTTTGCAGGCGCTGAGGGCCCAGCCACCGTGGGCGTGATGGCCCCGGGCGAATACGAGTTCGGCACCGCCAAGCGCGAGATCATGCACGTGGTGTCCGGCGCCCTGACCGTGAAGCTGCCGGGCAGCGACAACTGGGAAACCTTCAACGCTGGTGACAAGTTCAATGTGCCGGCGGACAGCAAGTTCCAACTGCAGGTGAAAGTGGATACCGCTTACCTGTGCGAGTATCGCGACTAAGCGCAGGCCTGCACCGGCCTCTTCGCGGGCTTGCCCGCTCCCACAAGAGATCGCGTAACCCTTGTGGGAGCGGGCAAGCCCGCGAAGAATCCAACACTAATCCTTAAGGAAACCCGCCACCTTTTCAGCCGCCGCCTGCAAGTGCTGCTCATGGCTGAACCCCGACGCTTTCAGCGGCTTCAGGTCATGATCCCCCGCCACCAGCCAGTTCACCTCGATTGCCGGTGACAGCGCATACCCCTCCACCGCCTGCCGATTGCCCAGCGCATCCCGCTCGCCCTGCACGATCAACGTGCGTGTCTTCAGCTGAGCCAGGTGCTCGACCCGCGGCTTTTCCGGCTTGCCCACCGCATAGAACGGATACCCCAGGCACACCAGCGCATCCGCTTCCAATTCATCGGCCAGCAGACTGGCCATGCGCCCGCCCATCGACTTGCCGCCAATGGCCAGCCTGCCCGTGACCAAAGGTCGCACCTGCCGGTATACCTCACGCCAGCATTCGAGCAGCACCTTCTGTGGGTTGGGCGGCCGTTTGCCGCCGCCGTCACGTCGCTCGGCCATGTAGGGGAACTCGAAGCGAACCACCCCTACCCCAAGCGCTGCCAGCCTTTGCGCCATTTCATTCATGAAATCGCTGTCCATCGGCGCCCCTGCGCCATGGGCCAGGATCAGGCACGCCGCATGGCCGCTATCTCCCTGATTGCGCGGAGGATCGCAGCGCAAGCCTGGGACATTTCCGACTTGCGCCCATTGATCCCCGTCAATACCGGCACTTTGCCCATCTCTCATTCTTGCCTCGCTGTAAAGCCTGCCAAAATAACCGTGGATGGGAACCCATACATGAACACAACCAGCAGTACCGCCTACAACTACAAGGTGGTCCGCCAATTCGCCATCATGACGGTGGTGTGGGGAATCGTCGGGATGGGGCTCGGCGTCTTCATCGCCGCCCAGCTCGCCTGGCCTTCCCTCAACTTCGACCTCCCCTGGACCAGCTTCGGCCGCCTACGACCCCTGCATACCAATGCGGTGATCTTCGCCTTTGGCGGCTGCGCGCTGTTCGCCACCTCCTATTATTCGGTGCAACGCACCTGCCAGACCACCCTCTTCGCGCCCAAGCTGGCCGCGTTCAGCTTCTGGGGCTGGCAACTGGTGATCGTGCTGGCAGCCATCACCCTGCCGCTGGGCTATACCAGCTCCAAGGAATACGCCGAACTGGAATGGCCGATCGACATCCTGATCACCATCGTCTGGGTCAGCTACGCCATCGTGTTCTTCGGCACGCTGATGAAGCGCACCACCAAGCACATCTATGTGGGCAACTGGTTCTTCGGCGCCTTCATCCTCACCGTGGCGCTGCTGCACATCGTCAACAACCTGGAACTGCCGGTCAGCCTGACCAAGTCGTACTCGGTCTATGCCGGTGCCACCGACGCCATGGTGCAATGGTGGTACGGGCATAACGCGGTGGGCTTCTTCCTCACCGCAGGCTTCCTCGGGATGATGTACTACTACGTGCCCAAGCAGGCCGAACGCCCGGTGTATTCCTATCGCCTGTCGATCGTGCACTTCTGGGCGCTGATCACCCTGTACATCTGGGCCGGCCCGCACCACCTGCACTACACCGCGCTGCCGGACTGGGCGCAGTCGCTGGGCATGGTGATGTCGCTGATCCTCCTGGCACCGAGCTGGGGGGGCATGATCAATGGCATGATGACCCTCTCCGGGGCCTGGCACAAACTGCGCAGCGACCCGATCCTGCGCTTTTTGGTGGTGTCGCTGGCGTTCTACGGCATGTCCACCTTCGAAGGCCCGATGATGGCCATCAAGACGGTCAACGCCCTGTCCCACTACACCGACTGGACCATCGGCCACGTACACGCCGGCGCCCTCGGCTGGGTGGCGATGATCTCGATCGGCGCGCTGTACCACACCATCCCGAAAGTGTTCGACAAGCAGCAGATGCACAGCCTGGGCCTGATCAACGCGCACTTCTGGCTGGCGACCATCGGCACCGTGCTGTACATCGCCTCGATGTGGGTCAACGGCATCGCCCAGGGCCTGATGTGGCGCGCGGTCAACAGCGACGGCACGCTCACCTACTCGTTCGTGGAAACCTTGGTGGCCAGCCACCCGGGCTTCATCGTGCGCTTCGTCGGCGGCGCGATCTTCCTCAGCGGCATGTTCCTGATGGCCTGGAACACCTGGCGCACCGTGCGTGCGCCGGCGCTCGACGCCACCCCTGCGAACGCCCAGCTGGCTTGAGGAGACCTGCCTGATGAAACATGAAGTCATCGAGAAAAACGTAGGCCTGCTGGCCCTGCTGATGGTGTTTGCCGTGAGCATCGGCGGCCTGACCCAGATCGTCCCGCTGTTCTTCCAGGACGTCACCAACAAGCCGGTCGAAGGCATGAAGCCCTACACCGCGCTGCAACTGGAAGGCCGCGACATTTACATCCGCGAGGGCTGCGTCGGTTGCCACTCGCAGATGATCCGCCCGTTCCGCGCCGAGACCGAGCGCTACGGCCACTACTCGGTTGCCGGTGAAAGTGTCTGGGACCACCCGTTCCTGTGGGGCTCCAAGCGCACCGGACCAGACCTGGCCCGCGTCGGCGGCCGCTACTCGGACGACTGGCACCGCGCGCACCTGTACAACCCGCGCAACGTGGTGCCGGAGTCGAAGATGCCGGCCTACCCCTGGCTGGTCGCGGAAAAGGTCGACAACAGCCACACCGACACCAAGATGCGCACCCTGCGCACCCTCGGCGTGCCCTACACCGACGACGACATCGCCGGGGCCCGCGACGCGGTCAAGGGCAAGACCGAGATGGACGCCTTGGTCGCCTACCTGCAGGTGCTCGGCACCGCAATCAAGAACAAGAGGTAACCACCATGGAAATGGACATCGGCATGATCCGTGGCCTGGGCACCCTGGTGGTGATGATCGCCTTCATCGGCCTCTCGCTGTGGGTATTCAACCGTCGCCGCGACCATGATTTCGCCGAAGCGCGCCTGCTGCCCTTCGTCGACGACCGCCTGCCCCCCGCCGGGCAGGAACCTGCTGCCGCGACTGCTGCAAGGAGTAACGGGCAATGACAACCTTCTGGAGTACGTATATCAGCGTGCTGACCATCGGCAGCCTGATCGGCCTGGCCTGGCTGCTGCTTGCCACCCGCAAGGGCGAGAGCAAAAACACCACTGACCAGACCATGGGTCACAGCTTCGACGGTATCGAGGAGTACGATAACCCGCTGCCCAAGTGGTGGTTCTGGCTGTTCGTCGGCACCCTGGTGTTTGGCGCCGGCTACCTGGTGCTGTATCCGGGCCTGGGCAACTGGAAAGGCATTCTGCCCGGTTACGAGAATGGCTGGACCGGTGCCAATGAATGGCAAAAGGAGATGGACAAGGCCGACGCCAGGTTCGGGCCGATCTTTGCCAAGTATGCTGCGATGCCCGTCGAGGAAGTGGCCAGGGACCCTGCCGCGTTGAAAATGGGCGGTCGCCTGTTCGCCTCCAACTGCTCGGTGTGCCACGGCTCGGATGCCAAAGGCGCCTACGGCTTCCCCAACCTGACCGACAAGGACTGGCGCTGGGGTGGTGAGCCGGAGACCATCAAGGCCTCGATCATGAACGGCCGCCACGGCGTGATGCCGGCGTGGGCCGAAGTAATCGGCGAACAGGGCGTGGCGGATGTGGCTGCGTTCGTGCTGACCAACCTTGACGGGCGTAGCCTGCCGGATGGGGTGAAGGCCGATGTGGGCAAGGGCAAGGAGATCTTCGCGGCCAACTGCGTGGCCTGTCATGGGGTTGAAGGCCAAGGCACGCCGGCCATGGGCGCGCCGAACCTGAACCATCCACAGGCGTTCATCTATGGGTCGAGCTTTGCACAACTGCAGCAGACCATTCGCTATGGGCGCCAGGGGCAGATGCCGGCACAGGTGGACATTCAGGGGAATGACAAGGTGCATTTGCTGGCAGCCTATGTGTACAGCCTGTCGCAGGCTGCTGAACAGCTGACCGCCCAGTAACACCCGGGGCCGCTTTGCGGCCCTTTCGCGACACAAGGCCGCTCCTACAAGGGACCGCGATCGCCTGTAGGAGCGGCCTTGTGTCGCGAAAGGGCTGCACAGCAGCCCCCTCTCCCCGCTCCCCCCCTCCCTTGCACCCCCTCCGAACAGAACTAAGCTTGTTGCCACAGTGGGCTTCGCTCCGCAAGGACCGAAGCAGACGCGGCGCACGGCCTGTCGCCGCCCCAAAAAAAGCTTGACCGATCGATCAGAAAAAGATGAAAAACGGTACACATTACAAATATTTATTTGTGTACAATCGTCCCGACCCTATCGCCGCGGGACACCGGCGAAAGGGCCCGGACACGGGTCGGCGCAAGGATCCTTGCGTTGCCATAACCCAAGTGGTTATCGATACTGGCGCCGATTTTTCGACCAACAAGAACACCAAAACCGTGGAACCTTAGAATGAGCACAGCAATCAGTCCGACTGCT
The DNA here is from genome assembly GCF_044748405.1 of Pseudomonas sp. NPDC089996. Lineage (NCBI taxonomy): Bacteria > Pseudomonadati > Pseudomonadota > Gammaproteobacteria > Pseudomonadales > Pseudomonadaceae > Pseudomonas > Pseudomonas sp. NPDC089996. Next base: position 125,710 of record NZ_JBIVGA010000008.1, read on the forward strand.
TATAACTATAAGGTCGTCCGCCAGTTCGCCATCATGACGGTGGTCTGGGGGATCCTTGGCATGGGCCTGGGCGTCTTCATCGCCTCGCAACTGGTGTGGCCGCAACTGAACCTGGACCTGCCCTGGACCAGCTTCGGCCGCCTGCGCCCGCTGCACACCAACCTGGTCATCTTCGCCTTCGGTGGCTGTGCGCTGTTCGGCACCAGCTACTACGTGGTGCAGCGAACCTGCCAGACCCGGCTGATCTCCGACAGCATGGCCGCCTTCACCTTCTGGGGCTGGCAGGCGGTGATCGTCGGCGCGCTGATCACCCTGCCGATGGGCTTTACCACCACCAAGGAATACGCCGAGCTCGAATGGCCATTGGCGATCCTGCTGGCCATCGTCTGGGTCACCTACGGGCTGGTGTTCTTCGGCACCATCGTCAAGCGCAAGACCAAGCACATCTATGTCGGCAACTGGTTCTACGGTGCCTTCATCGTGGTCACCGCGATGCTGCACATCGTCAACCACATCTCGTTGCCGGTGAGCCTGTTCAAGTCGTACTCGGCCTACGCCGGCGCCACCGACGCGATGATCCAGTGGTGGTACGGCCACAACGCCGTGGGCTTCTTCCTCACCACCGGCTTCCTGGGGATGATGTACTACTTCGTGCCCAAGCAGGCCGAGCGGCCGATCTACTCCTATCGCCTGTCGATCGTGCACTTCTGGGCGCTGATCACCCTGTACATCTGGGCAGGTCCCCACCACCTGCACTACACCGCGCTGCCTGACTGGGCGCAGTCGCTGGGCATGGTGATGTCGATCATCCTCCTGGCACCGAGCTGGGGTGGCATGATCAACGGCATGATGACCCTCTCGGGCGCCTGGCACAAACTGCGCACCGACCCGATCCTGCGCTTCCTGGTCGTTTCCCTGGCGTTCTACGGCATGTCCACCTTCGAAGGCCCGATGATGGCCATCAAGACCGTGAACTCGCTGTCGCACTACACCGACTGGACCATCGGCCACGTCCACGCCGGTGCCCTGGGCTGGGTGGCGATGATCTCGATCGGCGCGGTGTACCACATGATTCCCAAGCTCTATGGGCGCGCGCAGATGCACAGCGTCGGGCTGATCAACGCGCACTTCTGGCTGGCGACCATCGGCACCGTGCTGTACATCGCCTCGATGTGGGTCAACGGCATCACCCAGGGCCTGATGTGGCGCGCCATCAACGATGACGGCACGCTCACCTACTCCTTCGTGGAAGCCCTGCAAGCCAGCCACCCGGGTTACATCGTACGGGCACTGGGCGGTGCGTTCTTCGCCTCCGGCATGCTGCTGATGGCCTACAACGTGTTCCGTACCGTACGCGCGGCCAACCCGGTAGAAGCGGATGAAGCCGCCAAGATCGTCGTCGTGGGAGCGCACTGATGAAGCATGAAGCCGTCGAGAAGAACATAGGCCTGCTGGCCTTCTTCATGGTCATCGCCGTGAGCGTCGGTGGTCTGACCCAGATCGTCCCGCTGTTTTTCCAGGACGTCACCAACAAGCCGGTCGAAGGCATGAAGCCGCGCACCGCGCTGGAAGTCGAAGGCCGCGACATCTACATCCGTGAAGGCTGCGTGGGCTGCCACTCGCAGATGATCCGCCCGTTCCGCGCCGAAACCGAGCGTTACGGCCACTACTCGGTCGCCGGCGAAAGCGTCTGGGACCATCCGTTCCTGTGGGGCTCCAAGCGCACCGGCCCAGACCTGGCCCGCGTCGGCGGCCGCTACTCGGACGACTGGCACCGCGCGCACCTGTACAACCCACGCAACGTGGTGCCGGAGTCGAAGATGCCGGCCTACCCGTGGCTGGTCGAGAACAAGCTCGACGGCAAGGACACCGCGAAAAAACTGGAAGTGCTGCGTACCCTCGGCACGCCGTACAGCGACGCCGACATCGCCGGCGCCCACGACGCGGTCAAGGGCAAGACCGAAATGGACGCACTGGTCGCGTACCTGCAGGGTCTTGGCACCATCATCAAAAGCAAACGGTGACGCTGATGGATATCGGGATGATTCGCGGCCTGGGCACCGTCGTGGTGATGGTGGCCTTCGTGGGCCTGGCACTGTGGGTGTTCAACCCACGGCGCAAGAAGGACTTCGACGAAGCGACCCAACTGCCCTTCGCGGATGATCCCGAGGCCAGCCAGCACGTCGAGCAAGCAAAAGCTTCTGGGAGCAAACAACAATGACAACCTTCTGGAGTCTGTACGTTACCGTCCTGACCCTGGGCACCATCTTCTCGCTGACCTGGCTGCTGCTGTCGACCCGCAAGGGCCAGCGCGAAGAGGTCACCGACGAGACCGTCGGGCATGCCTTCGATGGCATCGAGGAATACGACAACCCGCTGCCCAAATGGTGGTTCTGGCTGTTCGTCGGCACCATCATCTTCGCCCTCGGTTATCTGGTGCTGTACCCGGGCCTGGGCAACTGGAAAGGCATCCTGCCGGGCTATTCGTACCTGGATACCGACAAGCAGACCGAGTTCTCCAACGGCCAGCCGGGCTGGACCGGCGTGCACGAATGGGAAAAGGAAATGGCCAAGGCCGACGCCCGCTTCGGGCCGATCTTCGCCAAGTACGCGGCCATGCCCATCGAAGAAGTGGCCAAGCAGCCACAGGCTCTGAAAATGGGTGCGCGGCTGTTCGCCTCGAATTGCTCGGTGTGCCACGGTTCCGACGCCAAGGGCGCCTACGGCTTCCCCAACCTGACCGACAACGACTGGCGCTGGGGCGGCGAGCCGGACACCATCAAGACCACCATCATGGGCGGCCGCCACGGCGTGATGCCGGCCTGGGGTGAAGTGCTCGGCGAACAGGGCGTGGCCGATGTGGCTGCGTTCGTCACCAGCAAGCTCGATGGCCGCAGCCTGCCGGAAGGCGCCAAGGCCGACGCCGAGAACGGCCAGAAGCTGTTCGCCGCCAACTGCGTGGCCTGCCACGGGCCAGAAGGCAAGGGTACCCCCGCCATGGGGGCGCCAAACCTGACCCATCCGCAGGCGTTCATCTACGGCTCGAGCTTTGCCCAGTTGCAGCAGACCATCCGCTATGGTCGCCAGGGGCAGATGCCGGCGCAGGAACAGCTGCAGGGCAATGACAAGGTGCACTTGCTGGCGGCCTACGTGTACAGCCTGTCGCACCAGCCGGAGGCGGCCCAGCAGGCCGAGTAAGCAGGCCTGGCCTCTTCGCGGGCAAGCCCGCTCCTACAGGGTTACGCGATCCCTGTGGGAGCGGGTTTACCCGCGAAGAGGCCGGCAAAAGCAGCGCAAGATGACCTGGATCAATTGACACCCGCCATAACACGATTCATACCACGACCCAACGCGACTAAAGGTCGCAGCGCGATCCCATATCGCCACCAGCGGCGTATCATTGATCGCAGAGCGCTAAGCAGAATGCGCGAGACTGCGGCCGGCACGCACTGGCCGCGGCGTTTCTCCACTGCCGTGGGACTTGATGATGAGCAAGCAAATTCCGGTACATGACGTCACCCCGCCTGCCAGCAAAGGGAAGGACTCCGTCGATCTCTACGCGTCGCGTGAAAAAATCTACACTCGGGCTTTCACCGGTATCTTCCGCAGGCTGCGAATGGTCGGCGGCGCGGTGCTGTTCCTGCTCTACTTCGGCACCGTATGGCTCAACTGGGGCGGCCACCAGGCCGTGTGGTGGAACCTGCCAGAGCGCAAGTTCTACATCTTCGGCGCCACCATCTGGCCGCAGGACTTCATCCTGCTCTCCGGCATCCTCATCGTCGCCGCCTTCGGCCTGTTCTTCGTTACCGTCTACGCAGGCCGCGTGTGGTGCGGCTACACCTGCCCGCAAAGCGTGTGGACGTGGATCTTCATGTGGTGCGAAAAGGTCACCGAGGGTGACCGCAACCAGCGCATGAAGCTCGATCGCGCCCCCATGAGCGGCAACAAGTTCCTGCGCAAGTTCGCCAAGCACAGCCTGTGGCTGCTGATCGGTTTCGTCACCGGCATGACCTTCGTCGGCTACTTCTCGCCGATCCGCGAACTGCTCGGCGACTTCTTCACTGGCCAGGCCGACGGCTGGGCCTACTTCTGGGTCGGCTTCTTTACCCTGGCCACCTACGGCAACGCCGGCTGGCTGCGCGAGCAGGTGTGCGTGTACATGTGCCCCTATGCGCGCTTCCAGAGCGTGATGTTCGACAAGGACACGCTGATCGTGTCCTACGACCCGCGCCGTGGCGAAACCCGCGGCCCACGCAAGAAGGACGCCGACTACAAGGCCCAGGGCCTGGGCGACTGTATCGATTGCACCATGTGCGTGCAGGTCTGCCCCACCGGCATCGACATCCGCGACGGCCTGCAGATCGAGTGCATCGGCTGCGCGGCGTGCATCGACGCCTGCGACAGCATCATGGACAAGATGAACTACCCCAAAGGCCTGATCAGCTACACCACCGAGCACAACCTGTCGGGGCAGAAGACCCACATGCTACGCCCGAGGCTGATCGGCTATGCACTGGTGCTGCTGGTGATGATCGGTGCCCTGGCAACCGCCTTCGCCACCCGTTCGCTGGTCGGCTTCGACGTCAGCAAGGACCGCGTGCTGTACCGCGAAAATGCCCAGGGACGGATCGAGAACGTCTACAGCCTGAAGGTCATGAACAAGGACCAGCGCGGCCACGTCTACGTGCTCGATGCTGCCGGCCTGCCCGACCTCAAACTTGAGGGCCAGCGCGAAATCCGCGTGGCCGCTGGCGATATCGTCAGCCTGCCGGTGCAACTGTCGATCGCCCCCGAGAAGCTGCCCTCGACCACCAACGAAATCACCTTCATCCTCAAGAGCGCCGACGATAGCGCTGCCAAGGTCGAAGCCAAGAGCCGCTTCATCGGCCCACAGATCCGCTGACAGAGAGAATACTGACAATGCCTGCCGCCACCGCCGCCAGCCCCTGGTACAAGCACCTCTGGCCCTGGATCATCATCGGCATCCTGACCACCTCGGTATGCCTGAGCCTGACCATGGTCAGCATCGCCGTGCGCAACCCGGACAACCTGGTCAACGACAACTACTACGAGGCGGGCAAAGGCATCAACCGCTCGCTGGACCGTGAGCTGCTGGCCCAGACCCTCAACCTCAAGGCCAGCGTGCACCTGGATGACCTCACCGGCGAGGTGGACGTGCGCCTGAACGGCAACAGCGACCCGCAGCATCTGGAGCTGAACCTGATTTCGCCGACCCAGCCGGACAAGGACCGCAAGGTGCTGCTCAGCCGGGTCGAGGCCGGGCGTTATGTCGGGCAGCTGGACGACAAGGTGGAGGGGCGTCGTTTCGTCGAATTGCTGGGTAGCCAGGATGATCACGTGTGGCGGTTGTTCGAGGAAGAGAGGGTCGAGCATGGCGTGACCTTGCAGCTGGGCGATGAAGCCCTGCAAGGTGCCGAACACCAACAATGATCTCTGATATGAATGGGGGCGCTTTGCGCCCCTTTCGCGACGCAAGGCCGCTCCCACATGGATATGCGATCTCCTGTGGGAGCGGCCTTGTGTCGCGAAAGGGCTGCAAAGCAGCCCCGGCAATCTCTCGACATAAGACTGTTCCAAAATGACCCAACCCACCCCCTGCTACCACTGCGCCCTGCCCGTCCCCGCCGGCAGCCGCTTCACCGCCGTGGTCCTCGGCGAGCCGCGCCAGTTCTGCTGCCCCGGCTGTCAGGCGGTGGCCGAATCCATCGTCACTGGCGGCCTGGAACACTACTACCAGCACCGCAGCGACAGCAGCGCCAACCCCGAAACGCTGCCCAAGCAATTGCAGGACGAACTGGCCCTGTACGACCGCAGCGATGTTCAGCAGACGTTCGTCCGTCATGCCGGCGAACTCGCCGAAGCGACCCTCCTGGTCGAAGGCATCAGTTGCGCCGCCTGTGGCTGGCTGATCGAAAAGCACCTGCGCAACTTGCCCGGGGTCGCCGAGGCCCGCCTGAACCTCTCCAATCACCGCCTCTTGCTCAGCTGGGACGACCAGCAGCTACCCCTGTCGCGGCTGCTCGCCGAACTGCGCCAGGTCGGCTACGCCGCCCACCCGTACCAGCCCGACCAGGCCGCCGAGCAGCTCGCCCGGGAGAACCGCAGCGCCCTGCGCCGCCTGGGCGTGGCCGGCCTGCTGTGGTTCCAGGCGATGATGGCGACCATGGCCACCTGGCCGGAATTCAACATCGATTTGTCGCCAGAAATGCATACGATCCTGCGCTGGGTCGCGCTGTTTCTGACCATTCCCATCGTGTTCTACAGCTGTGCCCCCTTCTTCAAGGGTGCTGCGCGCGACCTGCGCACCCGCCACCTGACCATGGATGTGTCGGTGTCGCTGGCCATAGGCCTGGCCTTCGGCGCCGGTATCTGGACGGCGATGACCGGCAGCGGCGAGTTGTACTTCGACACGGTCGGCATGTTCGCCCTGTTCCTGCTCACCGGCCGCTACCTCGAACGGCGCGCCCGTGAGCGCACCGCCGCAGCCACCGCGCAACTGGTCAACCTGCTGCCTGCCTCCTGCCTGCGCCTGGACAGCTACGGCCGGGCCGAACGCATCCTGCTCGGCGAACTGCAGCGTGGCGACACCGTGCAAGTGCTGCCCGGCGCAGTGATCCCGGCTGACGGGCGCATCGTCGAAGGCCGCTCCAGCGTCGATGAATCGCTGCTGACTGGCGAATACCTGCCGCAACCACGGCGAATTGGCGAGCACGTCACCGGCGGCACGCTGAACGTCGAGAGCACGCTGAACGTGGAAGTCGAAGCCCTCGGCCACGACTCTCGCGTGTCCGCCATCGTCCGCCTGCTTGAACGGGCGCAGACAGAGAAGCCTCGGCTGGCGGAAATCGCCGACCGCGCTTCGCAGTATTTCCTGCTGTTCTCGCTGCTGGCCGCCGTGGCCATCGGCGTGTGGTGGTGGTACCTGGACCCGGCGCGGGCATTCTGGATCGTTCTGGCCATGCTGGTGGCAACCTGCCCGTGCGCCCTGTCCCTGGCCACCCCGACCGCCCTTACCGCCGCCACCGGCACCCTGCACAAGCTCGGCCTGCTGGTGACCCGCGGCCATGTGCTGGAAGGTCTCGAGCAGATCGACACGGTGATCTTCGACAAGACTGGCACCCTCACCGAAGGCCGCCTGACCCTGCGCAGCATCCGCCCACTGGCGGCGCTGCCTGCCGACCGCTGCCTGGCCCTGGCCGCTGCCCTCGAAAACCGCTCCGAGCACCCCATCGCCCGCGCCTTTGGCCGCACCGCCAGCCCAGCCGACGAAGTCCAGACAGTGCCCGGACTGGGGCTCGAAGGCAGGGTCGACGGCCAACCACTTCGCATTGGGCAGGCCACGTTCGTCTGCGCCCTGAGCGGTACCGAAATCCCCGCCGTGCCGGAGCCTCGCGGCCAATGGCTGCTGTTGGGCGACCGCCAGGGCCCGCTGGCCTGGTTCGGCCTCGATGACCGCCTGCGCGAGGATGCTCCGGCCCTGCTCGCTGCCTGCCAGGCGCGCGGCTGGCGCACCTTGCTGCTGTCCGGCGACAGTTCGCCGATGGTCGCCGAGGTGGCCGCGCAACTGGGCATCGACCAGGCCATCGGCGGCCTGCGCCCGGACGACAAGCTGGACCGGCTCAAGGCGCTGCAGGCGTCCGGTCGCAAGGTCCTGATGCTCGGTGACGGCGTCAACGACGTGCCAGTGCTGGCCGCTGCCGACATCAGCATCGCCATGGGCAGCGCCACGGACCTTGCCAAGACCAGCGCCGACGCGGTGCTGCTGTCCAATCGCCTGCAGGCACTGGTACAGGCCTTCGAACTGGCCCGCCGCACGCGCCGCAATATCCTCGAGAACCTGCTCTGGGCGACCCTGTATAATGGCCTCATGTTGCCGTTCGCCGCGCTTGGCTGGATCACCCCGGTATGGGCGGCCATCGGCATGTCGGTCAGTTCGCTGATCGTGGTGCTCAATGCCCTGCGCCTGACCCGCCTGCCTGCGGGCTTGCCGGCGACGGACGCAGCGCAACACGCAAGGAGAACGCCATGCCCGCCCTCTATGTCATGATCCCGGCCGCCCTGCTGCTGGTTGGCGTGGCTATCTATATCTTCTTCTGGGCAGTGGATAGCGGCCAGTACGACGACCTCGAAGGCCCGGCCCACAGCATCCTGTTCGATGATCAGGACCCGCGCCACCAGGCGGCGGTCAAACCCGAAAAACCCGCAGCACCCGACGACAAGGAAGCGCCACCCCGTGCCTGACCTGCTTCCCCTGCTCGGCTCGGCATTGGTCCTCGGCCTGCTCGGTGGCGGTCATTGCCTGGGTATGTGCGGCGGCCTGATGGGCGCACTGACCTTGGCCATCCCCCCCGAACAGCGCGGCCGGCGCCTGCGCCTGCTGATGGCGTACAACCTGGGTCGCATCCTCAGCTATGCCTGCGCCGGCCTGCTGCTAGGCCTGGCTGGATGGGCGGTGGCCAGCAGCCCGGCGGCGATGGCCTTGCGTGTGCTGGCGGCGTTGCTGCTGATCGCCATGGGCCTGTACCTGGCCGGCTGGTGGAGTGGACTGACCCGCATCGAAGCGCTGGGCCGAGGGTTGTGGCGGCATATCCAGCCGGCCGCCTCGCGCCTGATGCCAGTCTCCAGCTTGCCCCGTGCACTGCTGCTGGGGGCATTGTGGGGCTGGCTGCCATGCGGTCTGGTGTACAGCACCTTGTTGTGGGCAGCCAGCCAAGGCAACGCCGGCTACAGCGCGGCGCTGATGCTGGCATTCGGCCTGGGCACCTGGCCGATCCTGCTGGCCACTGGCCTGGCGGCGGAACGGGTCAACGCCTTGTTGAGGCGGCGCAGCGTGCGCATGGCAGGCGGGGTGCTGGTGATGCTGTTCGGCATCTGGACCCTGCCCGGCCCGCACCAGCATTGGCTCATGGGCCACTGATCGGGGCCGCTTTGCAGCCCCTGCATGCCTTGATACAAATCAACACAGCGTCCTTCAGACAGCCATAGACTCCGGACACTGCTGCATTCTCCGGGGACCGCCCACATGCTCGCCGACTTACGCTGGGATGCCGACCTGATCCACCGCTACGATCTCGCCGGCCCACGCTACACCTCCTATCCGACCGCCGTGCAGTTGCACAGCGAGGTAGGCTCGTTCGACCTGCTCCACGCCCTGCGCGAGAGCCGCCGGGCCGTGCGCCCGCTGTCGCTGTACGTGCACGTGCCGTTCTGCGCCAACATCTGCTACTACTGCGCTTGCAACAAGGTCATCACCAAGGACCGCGGCCGCGCCGCGCCTTACCTGCAGCGCCTGGAGCAGGAGATCCAGTTGATCGCCTGCCACCTGGCACCTAAACAGCGCGTTGAACAGTTGCATTTCGGGGGAGGCACACCAACCTTCCTCAGCCATGTGGAATTGCGCCAGCTGATGGCCACCCTGCGCCAGCACTTCAACCTGCTGGACGACGATTCCGGCGATTACGGTATCGAAATCGACCCCCGCGAAGCCGACTGGTCGACCATGGGCCTGCTCCGCGAACTGGGCTTCAACCGGGTCAGCCTCGGCGTGCAGGACCTCGACCCGGTCGTGCAGCGTGCGGTCAACCGCCTGCAGAGCCTGGAGCAGACCCGCACCCTGATCGAGGCCGCACGCACCTTGCAGTTCCGCTCGGTCAACCTAGACCTGATCTACGGCCTGCCCAAACAGACCGTGGAAGGCTTCGCCCGCACCGTCGACGAAGTCATCCGCCTGCAACCGGACCGTCTCTCGGTGTTCAACTACGCCCACCTGCCCGAGCGCTTCATGCCGCAGCGACGCATCGACGCCAACGACCTGCCGGCCCCGGCGGCAAAGCTCGAAATGCTGCGCAACACCATCGAGCAGCTGACCGCCGCCGGCTACCGCTACATTGGCATGGACCACTTTGCCCTGCCCGACGACGAGCTGGCGATCGCCCAGGAAGAGGGCACCCTGCAGCGTAACTTCCAGGGCTACACCACACACGGCCATTGCGACCTGATCGGCCTGGGGGTCTCGGCCATCAGCCAGATCGGCGACCTGTATTGCCAGAACACCAGCGACCTCAATACCTACCAGGACGCCCTGTCCAACGCCCAGCTGGCCACTCAGCGCGGTCTTGTCTGCAACCACGACGACCGCCTGCGCCGGGCCGTGATCCAGCAGCTGATCTGCCATTTCGAACTGGACTTCGCGCCGATCGAAGAGGCTTTCACAATCGATTTTCGTGGGTATTTCAACGATCTCTGGCCAGAACTGCAGACTATGCAGCGCGACGGCCTCATCAGCCTCGACGACCAGGGCATTCGCATTCTGCCGGCCGGGCGCCTGCTGGCGCGCTCGGTGTGCATGGTGTTCGACGCCTACCTCGCGATGCATAACCGCCAACGCTTCTCACGGGTAATCTGACTGTTGAGTCAATCGACCACATGGACAAGCTCCCTAGGCAAGCACACTATGAGCCCACCAGGACTTCCGGCGTTCTCCTGCCGGGTTTCGCCAGCTCGCTACACAATAGCGCAGGCTGGCCTACACCCTCGGTCGTGAGTTACCCTTACGACTTATGTGTGCTTTCCCACAAGGATCGATTCAAATGTCCGAGCCAGTCAAACTGCGCGCTCACAACCAGGCCCATTGCAAGGACTGCAGCCTGGCCCCCCTGTGCCTGCCTCTTTCGCTGAATCTGGAAGACATGGATGCACTGGATGAAATCGTCAAGCGCGGACGCCCGCTGAAGAAAGGCGAGTTCCTGTTCCGCCAGGGTGACAATTTCGGCTCGGTCTACGCCGTACGTTCCGGCGCTCTCAAGACGTTCAGCCTGAGCGACAGTGGTGAAGAGCAGATCACCGGCTTCCACCTGCCCAGCGAACTGGTCGGCTTGTCCGGCATGGACACCGAGGCCTACCCGGTGTCGGCCCAGGCCCAGGAAACCACCTCGGTCTGTGAAATCCCCTTCGAGCGCCTCGATGAACTCTCGGTTCAACTGCCACAGTTGCGTCGCCAGCTGATGCGGGTGATGAGCCGGGAAATTCGCGACGATCAGCAGATGATGCTGCTGCTGTCGAAGAAGACCGCCGACGAACGCATCGCCACCTTCCTGGTCAACCTGTCCGCACGCTTCCGCGCCCGCGGCTATTCGGCCAACCAGTTCCGCCTGAGCATGTCGCGCAATGAGATCGGCAACTACCTGGGGCTGGCGGTGGAAACCGTGTCGCGGGTGTTCACCCGCTTCCAGCAGAACGGCCTGATCCGCGCCGAAGGCAAGGAAGTGCATATTCTCGACCCGATCCAGCTGTGCGCGCTGGCCGGCGGTGCAATCGAGGCCTGAGGCCGGCGTTTAGCGGGTATACTTGGGCATTCGTTTTCCCAGGATACCCGCAACAATGCACAGCGACGCCTTCGACCTCAAAGCCCTGATCCGCCCGGTAGTAGACTTCCCCAAGCCCGGTGTGATCTTCCGCGACATCACGCCCCTGTTCCAGTCGCCGCGCGGGCTGCGCTACGTAGCCGACCAGTTCATCGAGCGTTACGTCGAGGCCGAGTTCAGCCACATCGGCGCCATGGATGCGCGTGGCTTCCTGATCGGCTCGATCATCGCCCACCAGCTGAACAAGCCGCTGATCCTGTTTCGCAAGCAGGGCAAGCTGCCGGCTGACGTATTGAGCGAGGGCTACCAGACCGAATACGGCGAAGCCTTCCTGGAAGTGCATGCCGACAGCCTGTGCGAAGGTGATTCGGTGCTGATCTTCGATGACTTGATTGCCACCGGTGGTACCCTGCTGGCGGCAGCCAACCTGGTGCGTCGCACTGGGGCACAGGTGTTCGAGGCGGCGGCGATCATCGACCTGCCGGAGCTCGATGGCTCACGCCGACTGCAGGCGGCCGGAGTGCCGACCTTCTGCCTGACCGAGTTTTCCCTGAGCGAGTACTGATTGCGCGCCATTCGCGGGGCAAGCCCGCTCCCACAAGTAGATCCTGTGGAAGCGGGCTTGTCCCGCGAATGGGTTACAAGGCTGCCCCGGTGACTCAGAGCGAGATCGGCTTGCGCCCGGCAAAGGCATGGGCCAGGGTTCCGCCGTCAACCAACTCCAGCTCCCCGCCCAGTGGCACGCCATGGGCGATGCGCGACGCCACCAGCCCCTTCTCGTTCAGCAACTGGGCGATGTAATGCGCCGTCGCCTCACCTTCCACCGTCGGGTTGGTCGCCAGGATCACTTCGGTGAAGCTGCCCTGCTCCTCGATCCGCGCCATCAGCTGCGGCACGCCGATCGCCTCGGGCCCCAGGCCATCGAGCGGCGACAAGTGCCCCTTGAGCACAAAGTAACGCCCGCGATAGCCGGTCTGTTCCACCGCATATACATCCATCGGCCCTTCCACCACGCACAGCTGCGTGTCATCACGACGCGGGTCGCTGCACTGCGGGCACAAGTCCTGCTCGGTCAGGGTCCGGCATTGTCGGCAATGCCCCACCCCTTCCATGGCCTGGCTCAGCGCCTGGGCCAGGCGCAGGCCGCCGCTGCGGTCACGTTCGAGCAGCTGCAGGGCCATGCGCTGGGCGGTTTTCTGGCCGACACCCGGGAGGGTGCGCAGGCCGTCGATCAGTTGGCGGATCAGGGGGCTGAAGCTCATGGGTAAGGCCTGATAAAACAATAAGAGGCGGTTTATACCCAGCGTAGGCATGGGCGTCAAATCAGTAGACCGTTGGTTCGAACCATTTGCACAGGCAAAAAAAACCGCCGCTGCAATGCAGCGGCGGTTTTATGCAACGCAGCGCCTTAGAACGGCATCTTGAAGCCCGGTGGCAATTGCATGCCAGCGGTCATGTTACCCATCTTGTCCTGGCTGTTCTGCTCGATCTTGCGCACAGCGTCGTTCAGCGCAGCGGCGATCAGGTCTTCCAGCACTTCCTTGTCATCTTCTTCGGTCGACATCAGGCTCTGATCGATGCTGACACGCTTGACGTCGTGACGACCGGTCATCACCACACTCACCAGGCCGCCGCCGGACTGGCCGGTAACTTCGGCGTTGGCCAGCTCTTCCTGCATCTTCTGCATCTTTTCCTGCATCTGCTGGGCCTGCTTCATCAGGCCGGCCATGCCACCTTTCATCATGGGGATATACCTCGATTGGGTCATGTGATGCGGCCCGGCGAGGGGCCGGCCGCATGGTTATCGATTACTGGCCCCGGCTGACCAGGGCTTCAACAGGCTCAATAGTATCCTGTCGCACCGTGGCACCGAACTGCTTGATCATCTGCTGGATCAACGGATCCTGCTCGATCGACAGCACGGCGCCCTGCTGGCGCTCGGCACGTTTGCGCGACGCTGCCTGAGCCGGGGTTTCCTGCTCGGGGCGGATCAGCTCGATCCGCAGGTTGAGGGTGCGCCCCAGGTGCTGGTTGAGCGCCTCGTTCAGCCGCCGTTGCTGGGTGGTGTTGAACAACGCGCCCTGGCCTGGATCCAGGTGCAGCAGCCAGTCATCACCGTTTACGGCCATCAGCGTACAGTTTGCAGCGATGTTGCCCGTCATGCCGGACACAGGCAACTGTGGGAATAATTCCAGCCATTGCAGGGCCAGGCCGGTCGCCGGCTGGGCAGCGGGTAGCGGCTCGGACGTGGCAGCGGGGGTTTGTTCCTGAACGTGTTCGGCCAGCTCGTCGAGATAGCTGAAGCCTACCGGGTCGCTTTCGCCACCGTAGTAGTCCTCATCGATTGGCGGCTCGTCGTCGCGATCCATGCCAGCCGAAGCGTAGGCTGACGGGTCGAAGGGTGGCTCGTCATAAGCTGGCTGGGCGTTTTGCGGAGCAGCAACCGGAGCTGGGGCTGGGGCTGGGACTGGAGCTGGAGCCGGCACCGGCTCGGGCGCAGCAGCAGGTTCCTCCCAGGGCAGGTCGATGACCTCGTCCACCACCACCGGCTCTGGCGCGACAACTTGGGGCTCGGGCTCGGGCTCAGGAGCAGGGGCCGGCGCCACAACCGGTGCGACCTCCATGTGTGGAGCAGGCGCCACTGGCGCAGGCTGCGGCGGCTCAACGGCAGGCGCCCCGACCACAACGGCTGGCGCTGCCACCGGGGTTGCCGGATCAGCTGTGGCCTGGCTGATCCCCACTGGCTTTAGCACCGGTTTCGGCGCATCGTCGGTATCCGCCGGGCGGAACGCCAGCATCCGCAGCAGGACCATTTCGAAACCGCCTCGCGGGTCCGGCGCCAACGGCAGATCTCGACGACCGATCAGGCCCATCTGGTAGTAGAACTGCACATCTTCGGCCGGCAACGCCGAAGCCAGCGCCAGCACCCGGTCCCGATCGCCCTGGCCGTTGTCCACCGCCTCGGGCAGCGCCTGGGCGATGGCCACGCGGTGCAGCACATTGAGCATTTCGGCCAGCACGCCGCTCCAGTCCGGCCCCTGCTCGGCGAGGTTGCGCACGGCTTCCAGCAGCGCCCGCGCATCCCCTTCGAGCAGCGCCTGCAGCACACTATAAACCTGCCCATGATCGAGACTGCCGAGCATGGCGCGCACATCGGCCGCCAGCACCTTGCCTTCGCCGAAGGCGATGGCCTGATCGGTGAGGCTCATGGCGTCGCGCATCGAACCATCGGCAGCACGGCCAAGCAGCCACAGGGCATCCTGCTCGAACGGCACGTTCTCGGCCTGCAGCACGTGGCTCAGGTGCTCGACCACCCGCTCCGGGCTCATGTTCTTCAGCGAGAACTGCAGGCAACGCGAGAGGATGGTGGCCGGCAGCTTCTGCGGGTCGGTGGTGGCAAGGATGAATTTGACGTACGGCGGCGGCTCTTCCAGCGTCTTGAGCAAGGCGTTGAACGAGTGGGTGGAGAGCATGTGCACTTCGTCGATCAGGTAGACCTTGAAGCGCCCACGGCTCGGCGCATACTGCACGTTATCGAGTAGTTCGCGGGTGTCTTCGACCTTGGTGCGGCTCGCGGCGTCGATCTCGATCAGGTCGACGAAACGGCCCTCGTCGATCTCCCGGCATACCGAGCAGGTGCCACAGGGCGTGGACGTGATACCGGTCTCGCAGTTGAGGCATTTGGCGATGATGCGCGCAATGGTAGTCTTGCCCACGCCCCGCGTTCCGGTGAACAGGTAGGCGTGGTGCAGGCGCTGGTTGTCCAAGGCATTGATCAAGGCCTTGAGCACATGGGCCTGGCCGACCATTTCGCGGAACGAGCGCGGACGCCATTTACGTGCAAGAACCTGATAACTCATCGAAAAACCATCGCAGCCTGATCGAGCGGAAGATCGCTAATGCTAGCGGAGCGGGGGCAAAATTGCACCCTGCAAGGCTCGTCTAAGCTAAGCAACTGGCGCGCTGTTCAAGGAGGATGTGCATTGCGACGATTGCTGGCCCTGTTATTACTCTGGAGCACTTACAGCCTGGCGGAGCAACCGGTGCTGCGTTTTTCCGTGGTCGAGAGCTGGAGCATGCCGCTGGTGCGGGTCGAAAAGGACCAGCCGGTCGAGGGCCTGGTGTTCGATCTTCTCCAGGCGCTGGCCCGTGAGGCCGGCGTACGCCCGGAGTACCACGTGCTGGCCCGCCTGCGCCTGCAGCAGGCGATGGATGACGGTGATATCGATGTGCGCTGCTATGTGAGCACCCAGTGGTTCAATGATCGGCCGGGGAATTTCGTCTGGAGCATCCCGTTGATTCGGCAGCGCGATGTACTGGTCGGGCGACCGGGCGACGACGACGCCACCCGGCCCGAGCAATTGCCACCCCAGGCAGTCGGCACGGTGCTGGGGTATGCCTACGGCACGCTGGAGCCGTTGTTTGCTCAAGGTCGTCTGCAGCGGGAGGACAGCCGCAGCCAGCAACTGGCGCTGCAGAAGCTGCAGATCGGGCGGTATCGACATGCGGTGAGCAATGAGCTGTCGCTGCAGTGGTTCAACCAGGGTTTGCCGGCCGGAGAGCGGCTTCAGGTGCAAGCGGTGCTGGAGGAACAGGCGCTGGGGTGCATGGTGAGGAATGACCCGGCGATACCGACCCAGGGGGTTTTGCGGGCCTTGGTGCGGATGAAGGAATCGGGGGAGATTGACCGGATTGTGCAGCGGTATGGGGCGGTGGGGTATTCGGGGGAGGGATTGGGGGTTCGGCCTTGATAGGGTTTGGCCACGGGGACAGGCTTGGGATCTGGTCTGGGCCGCAAGCTGTTGTGGCGGGCACCCCTCAGCCCTCACGCGATCATTTCCGCTCCATGCGTGTAGGAGATTTCTCTTTTTAACTTGGGAGAATTCCAGACACACGCCGCAGCGCTTGAAATACCAAGGCTTCAAGGCCGGCCGGGACTACATCCACATCCGATGCGAACGATTTCCCCGGCCAAGGAAACAGAACAAAATAGCTGCATAGGCGCGCTCGCTATCGAACAAGGAAGCCTCATGCGTCAGGACGACCGTGACAACCTGGACCTCGACAGACTACTGATCAAAAACCACAAACTCAGAGCTGAGACCAGCAAGTTCCTGGCAGAAGTGAACAAGCTCAAGCGGGAGACGTTTTGGTACCCGTTCGTAGTAGGCTCCGCCGCACTAGGCGCCATAAGCGGAACCATCAGTCTCCTGTTCAAGTAACTATTCATCGAGTAACAAGAGGAAAAAACCATGCGCCGCTCCATTGAGGAAATCCGCGAGCAGTTTCATCTTGACCTTGAGGAACTGGAAGAGGAAATGCGCAAAATCAGGAACGAGTCGCCCTATCAAGCGCTGGTGCCTCTCGGCCTGGGGGCGGGATTTACTTTGGTGCTGATAGTTGTCGGCACGTTGATCATGCGACACCTATAGCCAAGTGATCCGAAGTAGGAAGAACGTGAATGCAGGGCTGAAAGCCATTTTCCAACCCCGGAAATGGAGGCGGCCCCACCAGCCACACCCCGGCACTCGATGTTCCCGCTATGGCTGCTCCCTTCCGGGCCATGCCTAGGTCGCATGCAAGCATGCTGGTAATCAATGCAGACCTTATGGGGCAAGGGTTTCAGGCTGATGAGGCAACCAGAGTTCTACCGGTACGCACACCCAGCATGGGTGCTCAAGACTTGGGGTGTAGCCAGCACTGTCACACTTTGCTGTAACACTTTGGTGTCACACCCATGGCCTACATCATCAAGCGCGGGGCGCTCTACTACCTGAATCTCAAGCTGCCAAAGCACCTATTCCCGAGGTGTACCGCTTTGCGTTTGAGTCTGAACATACGGCATCGTCAAAGCGCCGTGTTCATTGCCACATCACTGGTGCAGCGGTTGCATCACCACCTTAGCGAGCACCCTCTTGCAGACCTCCAGACGCTTCGTACGCTGTGTTCACAGTGGCGGGACTCTACACCCACGCCCGCTATCCAAACCGCTCCACGGATCGCTACGGCAGTCTCAGCGAAACGGGATAGCGACAGCCCTACCCTCGCTGCACTCTCCAAGCTTTATATAGAGGAAGGGAAACGGGGAGGCACATGGCGACAGGGCAGCACCGAGGAAGTCGAGCGAGCTTTAGCTGACCTTTTCGAGCTGCTAGGTGATATGCCCGCCAAAGCCTTCGATGCACAACAAGCACGCCTGCTAAAGGAACGGCTCAGCCTATGCCCGCAATACTTCGGCTTACGACCTGAGTTCAAGGGCAAGACGCTGAAGCAGGTGATTGAGTCAGGTAGCACCTACAAGACCATCACCGCAGTGACCGTGAACAACCGGCTACGCAAGCTCACCGCCTTCCTGAACTGGTGCAAAACGAATGGGTACGTGACAGACAACCCACTGACCGGCATGAAAGTCATGACAGGATCACCGAAGGAAGCTCGGCTGTCCTTTGAACGACACGACCTAGATGCCCTGCTGAACCATGAGGCACTGCGAAGGGGAAGCCCGCAAGCACGCTTGGCGTTACTGGCTGCCGCTCCTTGGGCGAACCACTGGAGCACGATTGGAAGAGCTGTGCCAACTGCGTGTCGATGACTTCATTGAGCAACAGGGTATCCCATGCATTCGCATTGACGACAGCCGTGAAGGCCAGAACCTGAAAAACGCAAGCAGCCGCCGCGTGCTTCCTTTGCACCCTTCTCTGATCGATCTGTGCCTACTTCAGCATGTTGAGTCGATGAGGGTTACTGGTGCAGATCGAGTATTCCCTGAGCTTGAAGCAGTACGTGGGAAGCTCGGGCACGCAGCCTCAAAATGGTTTGGACGCTACAAGGCGAAACTGGGTATCACCGACCCACGCAAAACCTTCCACAGTTTCCGCCACACCTTCATTGATGACCTGCGTGATGCTGGAGTGCAAGACTCACTGATCAAGCGGATGGTGGGACACGAAGACAGCTCCGTAACCTTTGGCATCTACGGCAGCAGGACCCCAATCAAGGCGATGGCTGAGGCATTGATGCATATCGAATAACCTCGAATAACCCACTTTAAAGCTCGGAAAACGTTGTTTGAAATCGGCTCCATCCAAGCTGCTCTGCCAGTCCGTCCCAGTGTTTTCGGGGGTTTGGGGACCTTAATGCTAAGCAAAACACCTTCCTTTCCATGAAAAACAGTTTCTGAATAAATCAGCCATGTCAACCAATAGCTTGACCGATCGTCGAAATTGTGTATAATCAGCGGCCTACCCAGTAGGTAGACAGACATTTTAGAAGCCTCCACCGCGACCACCGAAATGGTGCCTTGCAAGGAGGCTTCGTCGTGTCTGGAACTCACAAAACTAAACCGGCACAACCCGAGAGGAATGCCTATGCAAGTGAACTGACACAGGAGAACCAAAATGGCATTTGACTGCCCCGCTTTTACTGCAACACCACTCATTCACGTTGATGGACTGCTCATCAGTCCAATTACTGGCGAAATCGTTGGATACGACGACAAGCCTTCTGTCTTCAGCAAACGCCCTGACTACAAGCCACCACTGAGTGAGTGCCGGAGTGCTGACGACCTTGAGCAGCACCTGAAACACGTAGACCGTCGCAAGCTGCCGCCGCATACACTGCACTCCCTGATTGACACTCAGGACCAAGCCCATGGTGTATGGCGCCGAATAGGCGTGGACTGTCGTATCACTGTTCCGATGATGAACGCCCTGAGCCAACTGCACGAACTGGTGATCTACCGGAACATGATCATCATGTCTCAAGCCGACTTGGCGAAGGCATTGGGTACAACAGCTTCAAACCTGATGAAAAGGCTTAGCACGTTGATCAGCACCAATATGGTGCGTGTGAGCACCTCAAGGCAGGGTGGCATTCGCACGGGTGAAATCAAGCTGACAGTAAATCCACGGCTGATCTTCCGAGGTGATGATGCCAAACGGGATGAGTACATCGAGCATTGGTATCGTGACTGGACAACTCTCCACCCTCAATCGGCATCGAGCATGAATAGAAGAGGATGGGATGACAACACCATTACCACAGCAGCACTTGCCGCTTGACCCGAAATGCTGGTTGTTGACCTTGCGTAGTTTCACATCACTTTTTTAAAAAAACTACGCAAGAAAACCTCTACAGACCACGAAACTCAAGGGGTCGCGTAAATTCGTTATACATAATAAAGATTCTAAAAATTGATACACCAGCCAATTAAGCCTGACGCTTTCAGTACATCTGACTTTACAGACTGTTCGCACCATGAAAATTTCTCCTAGACCGTCGGGTCTACGCTTGATACACCTCGACCGTAGGTCACAGCCACTACCCTTCAAGTGTTACTGGGGAATAAAAATTGATGAATATCAATTCCCCAGAAAATGAAAGAAATGATCCTGTGTCGGTGCGACACGGTGTATCCCTTCAACTCCGTTGATCATCTGCACGGTACAGACAAGAGCGATAAGCTCATCTGGTTTGGTTTCTATTGGTTGTTGTTGATCTGGGTATCCACCTGTACTGCCGTACAGCGTGCGTCACTAACACACATCGCTTTGATCTTGATGTGCAAACTATGCGGAGCATGACGAGTATCTGCGAAAGCGGTGCTTACAGGGTGCTTCAACCAGAATGGAAGGGGATGAATGATATACGATTCATCCCCGAAACCTGAAGGCTGACCGCCTTGGTGTGCAACCAGCCAAGCGACGCTTGCACAAGATGCCACTGCTAGCTGACGCTAACCCTCATGCACCAATAGCCAAGATCAAAAGCAAGAGATTGGTTTGTGATGAATTGTTATTGGTACGCAATCGACCATCAGGCAGGTGAAGATCGGCCAGTACGTTGTAACCTACTGAGAGCTTGCCGCTCTGAGTGCGAATGGTCCCGCCTGACCGGATCGAAGACGACTCAGGACTTGCCACCTGAAATTACATCCAGCCAACCCGGAGTCTTTTCTTATGGCGCCAGGATTGGTGCTTTGGGTGCAAAAGAGCTGTGACCACTGGCAGCATCTGCAATGATTGTTAGCTTGTCGTGCATAGACACCAACAGGAACCAAATGCCCGAACCAAAGCAGCCAACCAGAAAACCCAGTATTGCACCAACAGCTCCGTGGCCTACTTCAGAACCGATGATGGCCCCGCCGATGACACTGAAGACAATTCCAACCCATGCGAAGAAGCTCACAACCTTGATGACAACGTGCTTCATTTCAACCTCCTACAAACGCTGATGACATCCATTTCACTCGATCTCTCGTAGCTCTCAACGAAGCCAACCATCAGCAGTGAAGGCCGTCTTGCCGCTCGGCAGCTGGATCAGTGCAGAATCGCCAATGAACTTGGCGGCTTCGATGTAGCTGACCTTGGTGGCGTTCGAAATCGTCCTGCACTTGCCGGAGCCGATCAGACGCTCAGCCGCATCCTCATCCTGATCAAGTGACGCGTCCACCATGTCCCTCCAGTCACCACCCTTGAAGCAAACCATCGAACCAGCAACCAGTGTTTTCTTGGGGTAGGTTTCTGCCATCGCGGCAGATGCAATCAGCGGCAATAGGCAAAGCATACGGGCAACAGTTTTCATCGTGCACTCCTAGATGGAGAGGCTTCACCACCCCGCCTGCCGCTTTGCAGAATCTGCCTGATCTGCTTGTCGATCTTGCGGTTATGCCAGTCATTCGCACGCATGTTAATGCCCCAAACGAAGACCCACAGCCCACATGTCATAACGCACATCAGCAGGTGCAGAACGTGGTTGGTTTTCTTCTTTTGGCTGGTCAGATAGTACAAGTGATCGCTCATGAGTTGTCCCCGCTCATTGGTTTCTGGGCTAAAGCCCAAGAATCCAGAATATCCGAAATTCAGATATCCGAAAAGCAGATATAGCGTGAGCAGCTACCCTTATGTAGCTAGCGACTATGCCCAAGACGATCTATCGACCAGAGCACACTGCCCTTCTGCACCTTTTGAAGACCTACCGGAAAGCGGCAGGACTCACACAAGTGGAATGCTCCAAGGCGCTAGACCGCCCTCAGTCGTTCATGAGTGACGTTGAGAATGGGACACGTAGGCTGGACATCGTGCAGCTACGCGATTTATGTAAGGTGCTGGGAGTCAGCCTCCCAGAGCTGGTAGTAGAGCTTGAGAACGCGATCACGGCAAGCCAGTAAGACCGGACTAACCCACACAGGACAACTCATCATGGAAGACCACGCCTCAGTCACCGATGACATGTTGGAGCTGCTGCACCTCAACCAGACTGCCCTACGTGCTGGCCTTGAGGAGCTGCCTCTCTGGATCAAGCAACGCGGATCAACGAACGTGCACGGCAATGTATTGAGCATCATGCACACCCCCGACACCAATGCCGAAGCAATCGCCTCTGGCATCCAGTCTCTACGCTTACGATATGCGGCCAAAGTGATTCGATACCTCATCCATGACCTTGCAATGTTGCGACTGGATAGAAGGCGTCAGGAGCAGATGGTGGTTTACAAGGTCGTGGCTCTAAAGCAGATAGAGCAAACCAGCTAGCTCATCAAACGGACGTTATACGACACCAGCTCAGAAGGTGCGTATCTGGTATCAACAAGTGTGCTTGCGACTAGATGACACTAGCCGTATACTGACACCGCACTAAATGACACCAGCAAGGATTCTGTCATGTCCCGCACCTTCGCTTACTGCCGCGTTTCCACCATTGACCAAACCACAGACAACCAGATTCTTGAAATCCGTGCTGCTGGCTTCGATGTGCAAGCCCAAAGGGTTATCGCTGAAACTGTCTCAGGCTCCACTCAAGCAAGCGAGCGTGTTGGATTCCAAAAGTTGCTGGATCGCATGGAAGCTGGTGATGTGCTGATTGTCACAAAGCTTGACCGCCTGGGGCGTAACGCAATCGACGTGCGTCAAACCGTAGAGAAGCTGGATTCAACTGGCATCCGTGTTCATTGTCTCGCCTTGGGTGGTGTAGACCTCACCAGTGCAGCGGGCAAGATGACAATGCAGGTGTTGAGTGCCGTGGCTGAATTTGAACGTGACCTGTTGATCGAACGCACTCACGCTGGCATCAACCGTGCGAAGGCAGAAGGCAAGAAGATGGGACGCCCTGAGGCGGTAGACACCACCAAAGCTGTACAGGAGTGCAAGGCCGACAATCTGAGCCAGAGCCAGACAGCAGAGAAGCTAGGTATTAGCTTGGCCACGATCAAACGCCACTGGAACAAGGCCGCCTGAGTTCAGACATTCTCGAACACCCCCGCTTAGGTCGGTATACAGTTTACTCCGATTTGAAAGACTAATTCCTCTGTAAGCCACGGCTTACGGTGGTTCCAGTCTGTAACGGCATGCAAACCACACCCGGCTGCATTCTGCCAGAGTGGACAGATCATCCTTGCAATGCCTTCACAGGCTGTCACGGCAGCCACATCCCGGCAGACAGGTATAGAGTTATTTTAGAAAAACTCAGTTTTCTGTTTGAGCCGGTCGCACAGCGTTAAGAAGCCCAGGTGTAAACCCCAGTTTTTCAAACGTCACGACCAGCTTATATTTTCCAGCCTGAAATCAAGGGCGAGCCCAAGGTGCATGGTCGTTGCAGAGCGTGGTTTAGTTCCACACCATCCTAACCTTCGCCATGCTCGAGAAATCGACGGACACCCACTTAGATTTCGCCGATATAATCTAAGTCCCTTGGGCCGCAAACCAATCACGACACCCGTGACTAAGCCTTCACATAAGTCACATTGAAAGCATTCGCGGCCTCATCAACTACCTTAATCTTTCCGATTTTCCGCAAACTCTGAAGCGCCTTCTTCACCTTCTGCATATCATCCTCACCACTCAACTGCCTAATCAATTTATTATTGATAACCCCTCCAGGATTTTCTTCGAAATACTTTTCGATAACCTCAATGACCGATGCAATTCTCTGATGCCGTATGGTGACGACGAAGGCATTATTAGACTCTTCAAAAAATGGCGGCACCAGACCTGCCTTCTTCAGTTCATTATAAGCAGTATCCAGCCCTTCTCCGATATCATGATTCACCGGATTTGGGAGATTGTGAAGCATTCGAACCAAATTAGGATTTCTCGAAAAACGATCATCGTAAATATTATCTACAGTCATATATCCTGGCAATCTCCCAGGACTCTGAATCTCGATTCTATTATCGAAAATTCGAACATGAATATCATCATTGAGACTGTAATCTCGGTGAAGCACAGCATTCACGAGAATTTCCTTTAGTGCTTCCGCAGGATAGGAAAGCTTCACTACTTTCTGGCCATCCATAAAGGAGGCACCGTCAATGTACTCTGCAACCTTTGCTATAGTACCAGCAATTACCTCGTCTACGGAGCCATTTACCGTGACAGGCATCTCTGCAAGGTGCTCGCGCTTGTATTCCGTATCGGTAGTACGAAGACGATAAACCTTCACTGCACAACGTGTCTGGAGAGTTGCCTGCGGATTATCATCAAAAATCAATACGCAACCAACATTTGGAAACTTATCCACCCCTTTCTTAGTCAATAGTCTCTGCTTTTGCAAGAAAACTTTAGGCTCTAAACTGCTCTTCACTTGCCCCATATACACAGCAAGCTTTTCACTCTCCGCCACTTCGTCAACATCCACATCTTCAACCGCCTTTCTTTCGTAGAGCTCAGCCCCCTTGGAATAACCAAGCTGAGTAACCTTTTCACCTTTGATCTTCAGCTTCTGTGCATTCACACGGATAAAGCAATCCCCTGCTGCGGTGTAGTGCACTTTGGGGCTTTTAGGTATTGAAAAGTGGAGTATTAAGCCACGCCCATTGGTGTCAAGGAATTCCCAACCCAAATTTTCCACAGCCGGAACCGTACTTTCTAACAGGGTTGCGATAATTCCGTTCGCCTCTTCCGGCTCCTGGAACCCCACAATTCTCTCACCTTTCTCAGCTTTATCCTCAATACCTACATAGAGATCACCACCGTCTGAATTCGCAAACGCAACCAAGGTCTCTTGAAGTTTAGCAGGTGCAATACGCTTGCTCTTAACATCATTAAAATGATCTTCATCAAGAACTAGGAGGCTGACAATTTCTTCTTGAGATATCTTAGTTACGTCCACTGTATGTCCTTATCTGGAGATGCTAAAAGCATAATAGTGGCACCGAGACTCACCAAGCACAAGCAGTCTGATCAGAACTGTCGCCCCGCCCATCTTGTCGGACGATTTCAGCACCATGTGCATGAAGCCGTGCCCTCAGGAAACACAATGCCAACAACCCGGATTGGCGTCATGCAGAAGGCGCCCGTTGCCGGGTTACTGACTAGCGTCACGAGATCACAACGCAAAGGACCTCGATCCAAATGCTTAAGGGAAGCGGAGTAGGTCGATGATAGAATGCTCAACGCAGGACACTTAGGTGTACCTGAACACTGTCACACTTCAAGATTTTTGAGCGAGAAATCCTTGAGAATTCAAGGACTTGCGTAATGGAGGCGGCCCCACCAGCCACACCCCGGCACTCGATGTTCCCGCTATGGCTGCTCCCTTCCGGGCCTGACCAGGTTAACGGGTAATCAATGCGGGGGGACC
This sequence comes from Pseudomonas sp. NPDC089996, assembly GCF_044748405.1. Classification (NCBI taxonomy): domain Bacteria; kingdom Pseudomonadati; phylum Pseudomonadota; class Gammaproteobacteria; order Pseudomonadales; family Pseudomonadaceae; genus Pseudomonas; species Pseudomonas sp. NPDC089996. The sequence goes on from NZ_JBIVGA010000008.1 coordinate 150,672, forward strand.
GATGGGGCCACCACTACGCGGCTCGCCAAGCAGCGAGCCGCGCCATTGTACCGGTCTGGGGCGAAGATACAACCTCTGGGGCAAGAAAAAGTCATCATTTCTCAATGACTTGTCTTGAGCGCAGCGACCAGGATGGCCAAAAGAAGATCCCTGTGGGAGCGGGCATGCCCGCGAACACCGGCGAAGCCGGTGCCATCCACCGCGTCGCCTGCTTCGCGGGCAAGCCCGCTCCCACAAGGATTGTGGCAAGCCGTTAGACAGTGATGCCATGCTCCGCCAGGAAGGCAACGAAGGCCTCTTCATCCAGCACCTTCACCCCCAGCTCACTGGCCTTGGCCAGCTTGGAACCCGCGCCAGGGCCCGCCACCACACAGTGGGTCTTGCCAGAGACCGAACCGGCCACCTTGGCACCCAGCCCCTCCAGCTTCTCCTTGGCGATGTCGCGACTGAAGCGCTCCAACGACCCTGTCAGCACCCACGTCTGGCCAGCGAGCGGCAGGCCTTCAGCCACCTTCTTCTCGCTACTCCAGTGCATGCCGAAGTCGAGCAGCTGGGCCTCGATGGCACGGGCCAGCTGCTGATTGGCTTCGTCCTTGAAGAACTCGCGCACCGCTTCGGCCTGTTTAGCCGCCAGCGCCTGACGCAGGTCGATGCCGTCAGCGGCGATGATCTTGTCCAGGCTATCGAGCTTGGCCACCAACTTTTCGGCCCCGGTCGGGCCGACCGATGCGATGTCCAGCTTGGCAATCAAGCCTGCAAGGGTCGTGCTGGCGGCGAATTCGGCAGCCAGCTCACCCTCGTCCTGCAACTGCATGCCGCTGGCCAGCAACTGCTCGATGACCTTGCGGTTGTGCTCGTCCTCGAAGAAGTTGTGGATCTCGTATGCGACTTCCAGACCGATGTCCGGCAGATAGGTCAGCACCTGCGGCAGCGCCTGTTGCACACGCGCCAGGCTGCCCAGCGAACGGGCCAGAACCTTGGCAGTCTCCTCGCCGACATCAGGAATGCCCAGGGCATAGATGAAGCGGGCCAGGCTCGGGCGCTTGCTGGCTTCGATGGCGTCCAGCAACTTCTTGCTGGAAACCTCTGCAAAGCCCTCCAGGCCGACGATCTGCTCGAACGCCAGCTTGTACAGGTCTGCCGGCGAGCCGATCAGGCCCTCATCCACCAGCTGCTCGACGCTTTTCTCGCCCAGGCCATCGATATCCATGGCACGGCGGGACACATAGTGAATGATCGCCTGCTTGAGCTGGGCAGCACAGGCCAGGCGGCCGACGCAGCGGTACACCGCACCTTCGCTGGTGGTTTCCTTGCCCTTGCTGCGCTTGATCAGCTGGGTACGCTCGACCTGCGAACCACACACTGGGCACGCACTTGGCACTTGCACCAGGCGCGCATCGTCGGGACGGCGCTCAAGCACTACCTGCATGACCTGCGGGATCACATCACCGGCACGGCGGATGATCACCGTGTCCCCGATGCGCAGCCCCAGCCGGGCGATTTCATCCATGTTGTGCAGCGTGGCATTGGACACGGTCACACCTGCCACCTTGACCGGCTTCAGGCGCGCCACGGGCGTGACCGCACCGGTACGGCCGACCTGGAATTCCACATCCAGCACTTCGGTGAGTTCCTCCATGGCCGGGAACTTGTGGGCGATGGCCCAGCGTGGCTCGCGCGCACGGAAGCCCAGCTCGCGTTGGGCGGCCAGGCTGTTGACCTTGAACACCACGCCATCGATCTCGTACGGCAGGCTGTTGCGCCGCTCGCCAATGTCACGGTAATAGGCCAGGCACTCTTCGATACCCGCCGCATGCCTGAGCTCGCGACTGATCGGCAGGCCCCACTGCTTGAGCTGCTCGAGAATGCCGATATGGCTCTCGCCGATGCTCTCCGAGACCTGCCCGACACCGTAGCAGCAGAACTCCAGCGAGCGGCTGGCGGTAATCTTCGAATCCAGCTGGCGCAGGCTGCCAGCGGCAGCGTTGCGCGGGTTGGCGAAGGTCTTGCCACCCGCCTCGGCCTGAACGGCATTGAGGCGATCGAAGCCGGCCTTGCTCATGTACACCTCGCCACGCACTTCGAGCACGGCGGGCCAACCTTCGCCCTGCAGCCTTAGCGGGATGTTGCGCACGGTACGCACGTTGGTGCTGATGTCTTCGCCGGTGGTGCCGTCGCCTCGGGTGGCGCCCTGCACCAGCTGGCCATCGCGGTAGAGCAGGCTCACTGCCAGGCCATCGAGCTTGGGCTCACAACTGAAGTCCACTGCGCCCGGCTGGTCGAGGCCATCGACCACACGGCGGCCGAATTCGCGCAGGTCGGCCTCTTCGAAGGCGTTGCCCAGGCTGAGCATCGGCACTTCATGGCGCACCTGACTGAAGGCGGCAAGGGCTGCGCCACCTACGCGCTGGGTCGGCGAGTCGGGAGTGACCAGGTGCGGGTGCTCGGCCTCGAGCGCCTTGAGCTCATTGAACAGGCGGTCATATTCGGCATCGGGCACGCTGGGCTCGTCGAGCACGTAGTAACGGTAGTTGTGCTGGTCGAGCTCGGCGCGCAATGCGTGGATTCGGGTTTCGGCGGTCATTCTTCAGGTTCTCTTGCAAAGCAAAAGAGCAGCCCTGGGCTGCTCTTGCGCTTGAAACAGGGTGGGTGAGACCGAGGCCAGGCCACCCACTTGGGCACATCAGCGCTTCTGGGTCAGCGCACGGCGCTCGAACTCGACGATGCGCTGGCGGTAGTGCTCGATGGTCTGGGCGGTCAGCACGCTGCGCTGGTCGTCCTTCAGTTCGCCATCGAGTTCATGGGCCAGTTTGCGCGCAGCAGCCACCATCACGTCGAAGGCCTGCTTCGGATGACGCGGGCCCGGCAGGCCGAGGAAGAAGCTCACTGCACGGGTGCTGAAGTGGTCGATGTCGTCCAAGTCGAAGATGCCCGGCTTGACCGCGTTGGCCATGGAGAACAGCACTTCGCCGTGGCCCGCCATGCTTTCGTGGCGGTGGAAGATGTCCATTTCGCCAAAACGCAAGCCGCTTTCAAGGATGTTCTGCAGCAGGGCAGGCCCTTTGAAACCGCCCTCGTCGCGGGAGATGACGCTGATCACCAGCACTTCCTCGACGGGCGGCAACTCCTTGGCCGCGTTGCCGGTGGCGGCAAAGCCGCTGCTGCGGGTGTTGTCGGCGGCGAAATCTTCGTCGGCATCGGCGAACAGGTCAGGCTCGCGTGGCTCGGCAGCCAGGTTCAGGTCGCCCTGCTGCTGCTCCTGCCCCGCACGCTTGCCGCGCTTGCTGGCCTTGGCCGGCTTCGGCTCACGCTCACGTTCGCGCGTCGGTGCGCTGACCGACGGCAGGTCGGCCTCGTCCAGTTCAGGCTCCTTCTGGGCATCCAGCACTCGCGATGGGCCAAGCACTTCAGCGCTGCCCTCCTCGTCCGGCAGATTGGAGTAACTGCGATCCAGACGGAATTTCAGCTTGCCTTTCCCGCCGCGCATGCGGCGCCAGCCGTCGAAAAGAATACCGGCGATGACTATGACGCCGATGACGATCAGCCACTCGCGCAGACCGATTTCCATGTAATCCCGTGCCTCTATAAAAATATGCTTGAAAACAAAGGCTTCAAAGCCCTTTAACACGTGGCGCCAACTCTATGTTCTGACAGGCGTTTTACCCACGCAAGAAACGAGTGACATTAAGCTAGCACGACCATAGACAACTTTACACCGTCTGTCGCACATGACAGGGGCATTTGCCTGCTGTTTTCGTCCAATCTTCGCTCATCAGGCGTCCACCATGGCCAGGGCCTCCTCCACATCAACTGCAACAAGACGTGAACAACCCGGCTCGTGCATGGTCACCCCCATCAATTGATCCGCCATCTCCATAGCAATCTTGTTGTGGGTGATGTAGATGAACTGCACGCTTTCGCTCATTTCCTTGACCAGCCGGGCATACCGCCCGACGTTGGCATCGTCCAGCGGCGCATCGACCTCGTCGAGCATGCAGAACGGTGCAGGGTTCAGTTTGAAGATGGCAAACACCAGCGCCAATGCGGTCAGTGCCTTCTCGCCGCCGGACAGCAAGTGAATGGTGCTGTTCTTCTTGCCCGGCGGACGCGCCATGATCGTCACCCCTGTATCGAGTAGATCTTCGCCCGTCAGTTCCAGATAAGCGCTGCCACCACCGAAAACTTTTGGAAAAAGAGCCTGTAATCCGGCATTTATCTGATCAAAGGTATCCTTGAAGCGGTTGCGGGTTTCCTTGTCGATCTTGCGGATGACGTTTTCCAGGGTATCCAGTGCCTCGACCAGATCGGCGTCCTGGGCGTCCAGGTAACGCTTGCGCTCGGACTGCTGCTCGTACTCCTCGATCGCCGCCAGGTTGATCGCACCCAGGCGCTGGATGCGGCCTTCGACCTGTTCCAGCTCCTGCTCGGTGCTTTGCTCGCTGGCGTCGGCCTCGACGCTGGCGAGCACGCCCTGCAAATCGTAGCCGTCGGCCAGCAACTGTTCCTGCAAGGTCCTGCGGCGGATGTCCAGGCCCTGGTTCTCCAGGCGCATCTGTTCCAGCTGACCACGCAGCAGCTGGGCTTGCTGTTCGGCCTGGGTGCGGCGCTTTTCGGCGTCGCGCAGTGCGCGGTCGGCTTCATCCATGTGCAGCCGCGCCAGGCGCATTTCCTCGTCGACGCTCATGCGCCGCTCCAGCAGCTCTTCAAGTTTCAGGCGCAGCTCTTCGAGCGGCGCCTCACCCTCCTCCAGGTTCAGGCTCAGTTGCTCCTGACGTTCGCTCAGGCGCGCGGCCTGCTGCTCCAGACGCTCCAGCGCCTGGCGAGTGGAGTCGTGCTGAGCACGCAGCGACCCCAGGCGCACGGCCAGTTGATGGGCGTGATCCTTGTGCTGTCGGGCTTCCTGGCGGATGCGATCGAGGCCTTCGCGCAGGGTGTCGCGGCGCGCCATCAGGTGCTCGCGCTGCTCGGTGTCCTGAGCCATCAGGTCCAGCGCTTCCTGCAGCACCAGGCGCGCCTCGCCCAATTGCTCATGCTCCAGGGCACGCTGCTCCTGAAGCTCTGCCAGTTCTTCCTGCAGGCGGCGGCGGCGCAGCTCTACTTGCTCGGCGCGGGCGCGGCCAGCGGAAAGGCCAGCCTTTAGCTCGCCATGCTGGCGGCTTTCTTCCTGGGTGCGGCGGCGTAACTGCTCGCGCTGTTCCTCCAGCTCCAGCTGCTGCTCGCGGGTTATCTGAAGCTGCTGTTCCTGCTGCTCCAGCGCGGCTTCAAGCTCCTGCTGCTCTTGGCCCAGGCGTTCGATTTCCTGGCCACGGGCCAGTACGCCCCCCTGGGACTCACCACCCCGGCTGACGCGCAGGAAATGGCGGCCAACCCAGTAACCGTCACGGCTGACCAGGCTCTGCCCTTCGCCCAGCGCTGCGCGCCTCGCCAAGGCCTCGGCGAGGTCTTCCACCGGCTGCACCCGGCCCAGCCACGGGGCCAGGTCGATGCGCCCTTCGACCTTGTCGAGCAGGCTGCCGGGCTGGCGCTCGCCATCCCCAGCCGCCAGCAACAGGCGTAACTCACCCTGCTCCAGGCCGTTGAAATCCAGCCCGGCAAAATCGTCCAGCAGCACGGCCTGCAAATCGGCACCCAGCACGGTCTCCACCGCCAGCTCCCAACCGGGCTCCACACGCAGGCCCTCAGCCAGGCGCGGGCGCTGCTCCAGGCCTTGTTCGCGCAACCAGTCGGCGGCGCCGACACCGGGCTCAAGCGCGGCCTGTTGCAGCGCCTCCAGCGAGGCCAGGCGGCCGCCGAGGCGCTGCAGGTCGCCCTGCTGCTGTTGCTGCGCATGGGTCGCCTGCTGCAGTTGCTCGCGCACACCTTCCAGGCGCTCGACCACCTGCTCCTCCGACAACTGCAACTCTTCCAGCAACATTTCGCTGCTGGCGAGTTGTTCGGAAAGCTCGACCAAGGAGGCATCCTGCGGATCCACAGCCAGTTGCTCGCCTTCCTCGGCCAGCTTGCGCTGACGTTCGGCCAGGCGCTCCAGGCTGGTTTCCAGCTGCTGCAGGCGTGATTGCTGTACTTCGGCCTGGCGCCGTGGTTCGGCGGAGCGGGTGTTGAAAGCGTCCCATTGCTCCTGCCAGCCGTGCATGCCCGACTCGGCCTCTTCAAGGGTGGCGGCGGCCTCTTCGGCGGCGGCCAGGGTCAACGCCTGCTCCGGCTCGAGCATGGCCAACTCTTCATCCAGGGTCGCCAGCAGGGTGCGGTCATGGCCCAGGTGCGATTCGGTTTCCTGACGGGTGCGCTCGGCTTCCTTGAAGTCGTCCTGCAACTGGCGCAGGCGCTGCTGACCGTGCTGGATGCTCTGCTCGACCCGGGCGATATCACCGGCCACCGAATAGAAGCGGCCCTGGACCTGGTTGAAACGCTCCGACAATTCATGGTGGCCGTCGCGCAGTCGTTCGATGCTGGCATCGGCGTTGCGCTGCTCGGCCACCAGCGCTTCATGGGCGACATCCTGATCACCGATCACCGCCTCGCGCTGGCGCACGCGCTCATCCAGATCGCGCCAGCGCAGGGCCGACAGGCGCGCCTTGAGCTGGCGTTCCTGGGCCTTGTATTCGCGGTATTTCTCGGCGGCCTGGGCCTGGCGATGCAGGCGCTCAAGCTGACGCTCCAGCTCTTCGCGCAGGTCGGTCAGCCGCGCCAGGTTCTCCTGAGTGCGGCGGATGCGGCTTTCGGTTTCGCGGCGACGCTCCTTGTACTTGGAGATGCCGGCCGCCTCCTCGATGAAGTTGCGCAGTTCTTCGGGCTTGGCCTCGATCAGCTTGGAGATCATGCCCTGCTCGATGATCGAGTAGCTGCGCGGGCCCAGACCGGTACCCAGGAAGATGTCGGTAATGTCCCGTCGGCGGCATTTGGTGCCGTTCAGGTAATAGCTGTTCTGCCCGTCGCGGGTGACCTTGCGGCGGATGGAAATCTCGGCATAGGCGGCGTACTCGCCCAGCAAGGTGGTTTCGCTGTTGTCGAATACCAGCTCGATGCTGGCCTGGCTCACCGGCTTGCGGCTGGTGGAGCCATTGAAGATGACGTCGGTCATCGACTCGCCGCGCAGGTTCTTCGCCGAACTTTCACCCATCACCCAGCGCACTGCGTCGATAATGTTGGACTTGCCGCAGCCATTGGGGCCGACCACGGCCGCCATGTTGCTGGGGAAGTTGACCGTGGTGGGGTCGACGAACGACTTGAACCCGGCCAGGCGAATGCACTTCAGGCGCATCGATCAGCCCCGCGCCAGCGCCGCCAGCACCAGTTCGCAACTGCGCTGGCCGTAGGCGGTGAGAACCTCGCGGATGCGCGGCAGGTCACGGGCAACCACCGCTTCGAGCAGGCGGGCAAACAGGTCGAGGTAGTCGTCCATGTTGGCCTGGCGCTGCTCCAGGGCCAGGTAATAGGCCCGGCTCATCGCCGGCTGCAGGTTTTCCACGGTTTCCTGCAGGTAGGGGTTGTCAGCGAACGGGTAGGCAGCACGCATCACCGCAAAGCTTTCGGCGACGAACACTTTGATGTCCTGGTGATCGCGTGCCTGCTGCAGGCGCTGCTGGATGTCCATGAACGGACGCAGGTCGGCCTCCAGGCGCCATTTCTGTGCAACCGCATTGCCCAGCAGGATGTAGAACTCGCCCATCAGGGTGCACAGGCTACGCACGCTGCGTTCGTCCAGTTTAGTGACATGCGCGCCACGTCGCGGCAGGATCGCGACCAGATGGCGACGTTCAAGGATCAACAACGCTTCGCGCACAGAGCCGCGGCTGACACTGAGGGCCTGGGTGACCTTCTGCTCCTGGATCCGCTCACCGGGCGCAAGCTCGCCGCGAATGATACGTTCGGCCAGGTAGTCGGCAATCTGCTCGGAGAGGCTGTCCGGCGCCTTGAACGTCATGGTTTTCCTTCAAAATCATTGAACTGGGCTCAAGTGGGCGATTGTAGCGCACTTGCCCGGCCCACGCGCAGAGGGGCATGGCGCTTTCTTCGAGCCGAAGGGCACCCAGCCGGGCGGCGCGATCTATGCTTGTAATAGAGGCCCTGCGTTCGGCTGAGCGGCGACACGCGCTATTTCTTGACCTTACAGTCAGAAAAATATTGACCGCTGCGACAGGTCTGCTTATTGTCCGCTCAACAACAATAAAACCATTGCGAGGCCATCCCCGTGATCCAGTTTCTCGTCAACCAGGAGCTGCGTAGTGAGCATGCCCTGGACCCGAACATGACGGTGCTGCAATACCTGCGCGAGCACCTGGGCAAATCCGGCACCAAGGAGGGCTGCGCCAGTGGCGACTGCGGCGCCTGCACCGTGGTGGTGGGTGAGCTTGTCCAGGACGAACACGGCGAGGACAGCCTGCGCTATCGCAGCCTGAACTCCTGCCTGACGTTCGTCTCCTCCTTGCACGGCAAGCAACTGATCAGCGTCGAGGGCCTCAAGCACAACGGGCAATTGCACAGCGTGCAACAGGCCATGGCCGATTGCCATGGTTCGCAATGCGGCTTCTGCACGCCTGGCTTCGTCATGTCGCTGTTCGCCCTGCAGAAGAACAGCCAGGGCGCCGACCTGCATCAGGCCCAGGAAGCCCTGGCCGGCAACCTGTGCCGCTGCACTGGCTATCGGCCGATTCTCGACGCCGCCGAGCAGAGTTGCCGCCAGCCTTGCCGCGACCAGTTCGACGCCCAGCAGGCACAGACCATCGCTCGCCTGCGGGCGATTGCCCCGACCCAGACCGGCGAGCTCAACAGTGGCGACAAGCGTTGCCTGGTACCCCTCACCGTGGCCGACCTGGCCGAGCTGTACAGCTCGCACCCCGAAGCCCGCCTGCTGGCCGGTGGTACCGACCTGGCGCTGGAGGTCACCCAGTTCCACAAGACCCTGCCGGTGATGATCTACGTCGGCCACGTCGCCGAACTCAAGCGCATCGACAAGACCGCCAGCCACCTGGAAATCGGCGCCGCCACCCCGCTGACCGACTGCTACGGCGCACTCCACGAGGAGTACCCGGACTTCGGCGACCTGCTGCACCGCTTCGCCTCGCTGCAGATCCGCAACCAGGGCACCCTGGGCGGCAACATCGGCAACGCCTCGCCGATCGGCGACTCGCCGCCCCTGCTGATCGCCCTGGATGCGCAGGTCGTGCTGCGCCAGGGTGAACGCCAGCGGGTGATACCGCTGGAAGACTACTTCATCGACTACCGCATCACCGCCCGCCAGGACAGCGAGTTCATCGAGAAGATCATCGTGCCACGCGCCAGCAACGACTGGGCCTTCCGAGCCTATAAAGTGTCCAAGCGCCTGGACGACGATATCTCCGCCGTGTGCGGCGCCTTCAACCTGAGTATCGAAGACGGCGCGGTCAGCGGCGTGCGCATCGCCTTCGGCGGCATGGCGGCCATTCCCAAGCGCGCCCGCGCCTGCGAAGCGGCCTTGCGCGGCAAACCGTGGAATCAAGCCAATGTCGAACGCGCCTGCCAGGCCCTGGCCGAAGACTTCACCCCGCTCAGCGACTTCCGCGCCAGCAAGGAATACCGCCTGCTGACCGCGCAGAACCTGCTGCGCAAGTACTTCATCGAACAGCAAACGCCCTACATCGAGACCCGGGTGACCGACTATGTCTAACCATCACGTAGCCAAGAGCCAGGCCGAGATGGCCGAACTGTTCAGCCATGATCTGACCACCGGGGTCGGCCGCAGCGTCAAGCACGACAGCGCCGACAAGCATGTGTCGGGCGAGGCGCAGTACATCGACGACCGCCTGGAATTCCCCAACCAGCTGCATGTCTACGCGCGCACCTCAGACCGTGCCCATGCGCGCATCCTGCGCATCGACACCACGCCCTGCTACGCCTTTGAAGGCGTGCGCATCGCCATCACCCATGAAGACATCCCGGGCCTGAAAGATATCGGCCCGGTGGTCGCTGGCGACCCGCTGCTGGCCATCGACAAAGTCGAGTTCTTCGGCCAGCCGGTGCTCGCCGTGGCGGCCTGTGACCTCGATACCGCACGCCGTGCAGCCATGGCCGCCATTGTCGAATACGAGGACCTGGAGCCGGTGCTGGACGTGGTCGACGCCCTGCGCAAGAAGCACTTCGTGCTCGACAGCCATACCCATCAGCGCGGCGATTCGGCCGCAGCCCTGGCCAGCGCCCCGCACCGCCTGCAAGGCACCCTGCACATCGGCGGCCAGGAGCACTTCTACCTGGAAACCCAGATTTCCTCGGTGATGCCTACCGAAGACGGCGGCATGATCGTCTATTGCTCCACGCAGAACCCTACCGAAGTGCAGAAGCTGGTCGCCGAAGTGCTCGACGTACCGATGAACAAGGTGGTGCTGGACATGCGCCGTATGGGCGGCGGCTTCGGCGGCAAGGAAACCCAGGCGGCAAGCCCTGCCTGCCTGTGCGCGGTGATCGCGCGCCTGACCGGTCAACCGACCAAGATGCGCCTGCCACGGGTCGAAGACATGACCATGACCGGCAAGCGCCACCCGTTCTATGTGGAGTACGACGTCGGCTTCGACGACGACGGCCGCCTGCACGGCATCAACCTCGACCTGGCGGGCAACTGCGGCTACTCGCCGGACCTGTCCGGGTCTATCGTCGACCGCGCCATGTTCCACTCCGACAACGCCTATTACCTGGGCGAGGCCACCGTGCACGGCCACCGCTGCAAGACCAACACCGCCTCCAACACCGCCTACCGCGGCTTCGGCGGCCCCCAGGGCATGGTCGCCATCGAACAGGTGATGGACCACATCGCCCGTCACCTGGGCCGCGACCCGCTGGCCGTGCGCAAGGCCAACTATTACGGCAAGACCGAGCGCAACGTCACCCACTACTACCAGACCGTCGAGCACAACATGCTCGAGGAAATGACCGCCGAGCTCGAAGCCAGCAGCGACTACGCCGAACGCCGCGAGTCGATCCGCCGCTTCAATGCCAACAGCCCGGTGCTGAAGAAGGGCCTGGCGCTGACGCCGGTCAAATTCGGTATCTCGTTCACTGCCACCTTCCTCAACCAGGCCGGCGCGCTGATCCATATCTACACCGACGGCAGCATTCACCTGAACCATGGCGGCACCGAAATGGGCCAGGGCCTGAACACCAAGGTGGCACAGGTGGTAGCGCAGGTGTTCCAGGTCGATTTCAACCGTATCCAGATCACCGCCACCAACACCGACAAGGTGCCCAACACTTCGCCGACGGCAGCTTCCAGCGGTGCCGACCTGAACGGCAAGGCCGCCCAGAACGCCGCAGAGATCCTCAAGAAGCGCCTCACCGAGTTTGCCGCACGGCACTATCAGGTGACCGAGGAGGACGTCGAGTTCCGCAACGGCCATGTGCGCGTGCGCGACCAGATCGTCAGCTTCGAACAGCTGGTGCAGCAGGCCTACTTCGCCCAGGTATCGCTGTCGACCACCGGCTTCTACCGCACGCCGAAGATCTTCTACGACCGCAGCCAGGCACGCGGCCGGCCGTTCTACTACTACGCCTTCGGCGCTGCCTGCGTGGAGGTGATCGTCGACACCCTGACCGGCGAGTACAAGATGCTGCGCGCCGACATCCTGCATGACGTGGGTGATTCGCTGAACCCGGCCATCGACATCGGCCAGGTCGAAGGCGGTTTCATCCAGGGCATGGGCTGGCTGACCACCGAAGAGCTGGTGTGGAACGCCAAGGGCAAGCTGATGACCAACGGCCCGGCCAGTTACAAGATCCCGGCGGTGGCCGACATGCCATTGGACCTGCGGGTAAAGCTGGTGGAGAACCGCAAGAACCCGGAAGACACCGTGTTCCACTCCAAGGCCGTGGGCGAGCCACCGTTCATGCTCGGCATCGCCGCCTGGTGTGCACTCAAGGACGCCGTGGCCAGCATCGCCGACTACCGCGTGCAGCCGCAGGTGGATGCGCCGGCAACGCCGGAGCGGGTGTTGTGGGGGTGCGAGCAGATGCGCAAGGCGGTGGCCCAGCAGCAACCGACCGAACAGGAACTGGAAACCGTCACCCAGTAATACCGCAGGACCGCTTTTTTGTGGGAGCGGCCTTGCGTCGCGAAAGGGCCGCGCAGCGGCCCCAGCAATAGCTGCATCAACACCGAAACCCTGGGGCCGCTGCGCGCCCCTTTCGCGACGCAAGGCCGCTCCCACACACAGCGGACCGGGTTGATCTGAAGAGGATCTGAATCATGCACCATTGGATCAACGCCCTCGCCGACCACCAGTCCCGTGGCGAAGCCTGCGTGCTGGTGACCATCATCGAAGAGCGCGGGTCGACCCCGCGCAACGCCGGCTCGAAGATGGTCGTTAGTGCCACCGGCCTGTTCGACACCATCGGCGGCGGCCACCTGGAATACAAGGCGCTGCACATCGCCCGGCAGATGCTCGAGGAACACCGCATCACGCCGCACCTGGAGCGTTTCAGCCTCGGCGCCAGCCTGGGCCAGTGCTGCGGCGGCGCCACCGTGCTGCTGTTCGAGCCGATGGCCGCGGTGCAGGCGCAGATCGCCGTGTTCGGCGCGGGCCATGTCGGCCGTGCTCTGGTACCCTTGCTCGCCGCGCTGCCCTGCAAGGTGCGCTGGATCGACTCGCGTGAACAGGAATTCCCCGAACTCATCCCCAGCGGGGTGAGCAAGATCGTCAGTGAGGAACCGGTCGACGAAATCGCAGACCTGCCGCCCGGCAGCTACTGCATCGTCATGACCCATAACCACCAGCTCGACCTGGAACTGACCGCCGCCATTCTCAAGCGCAACGATTTCACCTGGTTCGGCCTGATCGGCTCGAAGACCAAACGGGTCAAGTTCGAGCACCGCCTGCGCGAGCGTGGCTTTGATGATGCCGTGCTGGCGCGCATGCGTTGCCCGATGGGCCTGCCCGAGGTCAAGGGCAAGCTGCCGATCGAAATTGCCGTGTCCATCGCCGGCGAAATCATTGCCACCTACAACGCCTGCTTCGGCCAGCACGACGCTGCCGCCAACGCCGGACCCATTGCCCAGTTGCTGCCGCCCTCCCGGCGCAGCCAAGCCCTATGACGAGTGTGTTATGACCGTTACCCGCAAAGCCTACCGTGCCGCCATCCTGCACAGCATCGCCGACCCGGCCGAGGTGGGCCTGGACGCTTCCCATGAGTATTTCGAAGACGGCCTGCTGGTGATCGACGATGGCCGCATCAGTGCCGTCGGCCCTGCCAGCGAACTGCTGCCGACGCTGGATGCCGACATCGACGTGGTGCATTACCAGGACGCGCTGATTACCCCGGGCTTCATCGACACCCACATCCACTTCCCGCAGACCGGCATGATCGGCTCCTACGGTGAACAGCTGTTGGACTGGCTGAACACCTACACCTTCCCCTGCGAAAAGCAGTTTGCCGACAAGGATCACGCCGACAAGGTGGCGAAGATCTTCCTCAAGGAGCTGCTGCGCAACGGCACCACCACCGCCCTGGTGTTCGGCAGCGTGCACCCGCAGTCGGTCAATGCCCTGTTCGAAGAAGCCGAGCGCCTGGACCTGCGGATGATCGCCGGCAAGGTCATGATGGACCGCAACGCCCCGGACTACCTGACCGATACCGCCGAGTCCGGTTACACCGAGAGCAAACAGCTGATCGAGCGCTGGCACGGCAAGGGTCGCCTGCATTATGCGGTCACCCCACGTTTCGCCCCGACCAGCACCCCTGAGCAGTTGGCCCTGGCCGGCCAGTTGCTCAAGGAACACCCGGGCGTGTACATGCACACCCACCTGTCGGAAAACCTCAAGGAGATCGACTGGGTCAAGTCGCTGTTCCCTGAGCAGAAGGGCTACCTGGACGTCTACGACCACTTCGAGCTGCTGGGCGAGCGCTCGGTGTTCGCCCACGGCGTGCACCTGTGTGACGACGAATGCCAGCGCCTGGCCGAAACCGGCTCGGCTGTGGCCTTCTGCCCGACCTCCAACCTGTTCCTCGGCAGCGGCCTGTTCAACCTGCCCCAGGCCGAGCGCTTCAAGGTGAACGTGGGCCTGGGCACCGACGTGGGCGCTGGCACCAGCTTCTCGCTGCTCAACACCCTGAACGAGGCGTACAAGGTGATGCAGCTGCAAGGCGCGCGCCTGCACCCGTACAAGTCGCTGTACCTGGCCACCCTAGGCGGCGCTCGCGCACTGCGCCTGGACGACCGGATCGGCAGCCTGCGCCCGGGCAACGACGCCGACTTCGTGGTGCTCGACTACAAGGCCACGCCGCTGCTGGACTACCGCATTCAGCAGTCCAACAGCATCGAGGAAACCCTGTTCGTGCTGACCACCCTGGGCGACGACCGCACCGTGCGCGAAACCTACGCCGCCGGGCGCTGCGTGCACCAGCGCTAAGGCTCTCTGGCCAGGCCCCGGTACAACGCGCCGCCGATTGCAGCCCCGATCAGCGGCGCCACCCAGAACAGCCACAGCTGCTGCAGGGCCCAGCCACCGACGAACAACGCCGGCCCCGTGCTGCGCGCGGGGTTGACCGAGGTATTGGTCACCGGGATCGAGATCAGGTGGATCAGGGTCAGCGCCAGGCCGATGGCGATCGGCGCAAAACCTGCCGGGGCCCGGGCGTCGGTGGCGCCCATGATCACCACCAGGAACATCGCCGTCATCACCACTTCACTGACAAAGCCCGCCCCCAGCGAATAGCCGCCTGGCGAGTGATCGGCATAGCCATTGGACGCCAGGCCCGCCGACAGCTCGAAACCGGCTTTGCCACTGGCAATGAAGTAGATCACCGCCGCCGCGAGAATGGCGCCGATCACCTGGGCGATGACGTAAGGCAGCAACTCCCTGGCCGGGAACCGCCCGCCGACGACCAGCCCGAAAGACACGGCGGGGTTGAGATGGCAACCGGAGATATGGCCGATGGCGAATGCCATGGTCAGCACGGTGAGACCGAAGGCGAAGGCGACACCGAGCACACCGATGCCCAGAGGAGAACTGGCAGCGATAACTGCGCTGCCACAACCGCCAAGTACCAGCCAGAAGGTACCGATCAGCTCGGCACCCATTCGTTTACCCAGAGACATGGTCATGGACCTTTCCTCAAGTAGTTGAACGCACGGGATGCGCAAGCCCAACTGCTTGATGAAGGTTTGCAGAGGACAATCTAGCAGAGCGTTGGCCGATGGCCAGTGTTGCAAAGGGGCTGCACGGCAGCCCCTCGCGTGCGTCGGCGCCTGCGGGTCAGAAATCGGCCACACGCAACAACGCGACCTGGCCAATATGCGGACCCTGCCCCAGGCGTAGCACCGCTGTCATGCGTATGACCTGGCCACTCGCCTCAGCTGCCTGCAAGTGGTGTAACGCGGCGGCTGGCAGCTGTAGCCTCCAGGTCTGCAGCCAGTCCGCCGACAACATGGCGAGGCCATCCTGTAGCGGGAACTGCACGGTCTCTTGCTCACTCACAGCCAGTGCCACCAGGTAGACTCGATTGCTGACAGGGTGGTGGTACAACGCCGAACCACCATTGCGGTACTGCTGGACCAGGCCGTAACGCACCAGCATGTCATCGACCGCACTCAGGGCATGCTGACGCATCCGGGTACCACTGACGGCGGCCAGCATTTGCTGGCCAGGGCCATCGACCGGGCTCAGGTGATACACGAGAGGACGGGCTGTGGCTGTCTCGACGGGCAGCGCCAGCTGCCAACCATGCCCAGCCTGCAACCTCGGCAACTGATGCGCATCGAGCAACAGCAAGGGGTCCGCTGCATCATCGAGCCTGCTGTTGCCTACTGCCCAGCCAAAGGTCACCCGCTCCAGTTCCAGCAGGCGCTGATGGTCGCTGACTTGGCCACGTTCGAATACATGCCGAGCGGCATTCAGGGCGCTCTGCCGGGTGAGCCCGCTTCGTGCGTCACTGATGCGTCGACCCAGCGCTACCGGAAACAAAGGCCTTCGCACCGTCCAGCCGCCGTGGCCACTGACGATCAGCCAAGGTTGCTCGCCGAAGCGTTCACGGATGCAAACGTCCAGCGCCTCGAATGTCAGCGGCGCAGGCAGGCTCGATGAGCGGCTGAGGAATATATGGCTACTGGTAGGCGCAGCAAATACCGGCAGCAAGCGCCCATCGATGCTTACACCGGCGACATCGTCCGAGGCACCACTGCCATACAGCCCTGACGCAAGGGGCAACTCCCGATCGGCGGTTGCAACTGGCCGCAAGTCGTGCCGCCAGTTTCGCAGCAGCGAGGGCTGAGCGTGATCGGTAGTGGTCATCCTCACACGCTCCCAGACCAGCGCGGTTCGATCGCTCCCGTGCAAATGCAGACCGCCCAGCAGCGGTCGCAACAGCCCTTGTCGACGTGCCGAACGCAATGCCGCAGCTTGCTGCAGATTGTGCATCGAGGAAATCATCGTATCGAGCCATGCATCACTGAGCAGCGGCACCCCGGTGCCGCCTTGCAATGAGAGCTGCCCCAACCTCCGCTGTTGCAGCAACACGTACACATTGCGCAGCCCACGGCGAGTGAACAACACCAAGGTGCGTTCCGCTGTGCTGTTGGCGGTCATTATCTGGTAGCCGCGCGCCATTATCACGGAGCGCAGCAAGGCGGTCATCGCGCTCGGCAGTGGGTCAGCCAGTGCGGCACGCATGGCCAGATGCTCCGACGGCAACAGATCCCAGGCCAGTTGCCGCAGGCTCGAATCGCCCGTGCGCAGCGGCATGTGCACTGCAACACCATTCAGCGGTCTGACACTCATCTCTTGCAACGGGTCCAACGTAGGCTCGTCCAGGCGCGCCAGCAGCCTGTTCAGGCGCCTCTGGGTCAGCGCTCCGGTGTTCGGATCGGCACTCCGATACAGGGTTTCACCCAGCGCCGTCACGCTAGCGTCGCTCAGGGAAGGAAAGCGGTTCGCCAAGCGCTGTCGGAAAGTCTGCTCGAATGCCCCCAGCACTTCCGGTGCTTCGGCGGCGGTGGCGCCCAACTGCACCCGAACCGGGCCGGCTCCGTACTCGATCAAGGCGTCAAGTTGCTGAAGATTGTCCGGCAAGGCTCCCGTCGGTGCGATATACACCAGGCCGCCAGTGTGATTGTTGGGCAGAATCGGGTAGTAGTGCCCCTGCACACGTACCCCAGGGTAGCTCTCCCCCCTGTTACCAAAACGAACACTGACCCAACCATCATGATGCACTTGGATCTGAGCGCTGGCCTGCATGTTCCAGCGCACTGCTTGCCAGCCCTGACCCGGTGGCGTGACGTCGGCCGAGCCTCCTGCTTGCCGCAGATACTGGCGGGCCCAGGCCGGGGGAGCACCGTCCTGGATATAGGCATAGGCGAATTCCTCCGGGAAGTCACCGCCCCCAGGGAACTCGTAACGCGCCAGCAGCCGCCGAGCAATGGCCACCGCCTGGGGTCGGCTACTGCCGGCCAATGGCTGGTGGCGGCTGTTTGGGCCAAAATCGGCGAACAGTTTTTCAGCAGTTGTCAGTTTACCGCCCCCCCCACGCAAGCCGACGTCGGCGTGCATGACCCAACGCGCACCATCACGCTGCACGGGTGCTTCGTATAGACGTGTGGCCGTCGCCCGCAGGCGCAACGTCGATTCACCGCTGCGGCGGTAAACCGCGTAGGCAAGGCCGTCTTGCCAGATATACTGCTGGCCGTTGTGACGCCAGGTGTTGGCATCCGCACCCTTCAAGGGCTCGGCCCCGACCAGTGGGTGGCCGGCCGCATAGCCGGTGAACGGCAGCCGGGCAGTGCGTTGCTGGGCCACGCGGCGTACCACTCGACGCAAGGCTGCAGCCGACGCACCGAACGGCAGTGCCGTCAGCAGGATATCTACCAGGCCCGCTACCACGCTGACCGCCCCACCCAGCAGTTGCAGGTTGCTGCCCGTGCGCCAGGCTTCGGCGATTTCCTGAGCGCCATGGTAAATGTCCTCGACGCTGTACCAGCTGCCTAGCCCCGGCACCACGCCCAATGCCGCGCGAAGGTAGCCAATGTGACGCAGATGATTGGCTTGGACATTGTCCTTGTGAATGCTCGCCTGACTGCGCCCTTGGGCCCGCGCCTGGGCAATGCGCCGGTTGCGACAACCCGCCAGTCGTATGCCGACCAAGGTCGGCTCCAGGGCAACGGCGCTGCTCAGGTAGCCTTCATAGTTGCGCTGGGCCGCTTGCCGTAAGTAACTGAGCAGCGCCACCGGATCGTTACCGCAACGTTGAGCGACGTAGGCAGCCACATCGTTGCGCGTACGGATTGCATCGGCCAATGCGCTGAGTGCCTCGGCCTTGCTTTCCCGCTCGATCAGGCGCAAGCCCTGCGGCGCATCCGGCATGCAAATGAGCGTGCGGCCAGATGCATCCACCAGCATACCCACGCCTTCGATGGACTGGCCGAGCTCCTCGCTGGACGTCACCACTGGCCAGTGCAACTCCAGGCCCGCGTCAACCAGCGACTGCCGGGTTTGCGCGGCAGCGGCCAACCGCAGCATCTGCGCCGCCGCCTCGCTGATCACGTTGCGCCAGCATTCGCCGGCCGCCAGCAGTTGCAGTTCCAGGCGATAGGGTTGGCTAAGGCGCTCCGAGTTCTCGGCCCGATTCAGGTCGAAGGCGGCACGCACTTTCTCCTGGTACTGGCGCAACGGATCAAGCGCGGTCAACACACGCCCCAGGTAGCCTGGGTCCAGGGTATGTTCCGGCCAGCGCGCCATGTTCAAGCGGGTAACTTCATCCTCGCTGTCCGGGTCAAAGCCCTCACAGGCCAACTCGGCCACGGTGCTGGCCACATAAGGCAGCGTGTAGTCCAGCGAGGGATCGGGCCGCCACAGCAGAATTTCGTCGACGGCCACCTCAATGCCCAGGTCTTGCTGCAAGCGCGTCTTGAGTAACTGGCCAGCCCACTCGGGAAACAGCGGCGCCTCCACTTGCAGCCATGCCTCCAGGGTCATGGAGCTGTTGTGATATGCCTGCAACTGCCGGGCATAAGCCTGCCGCTCGGTGTAGCTGCGCGACAGCACCCAGGCTGGCATATGCTCGATCAGGGCATCCATCTGCCATTGTCGCTCCGCCTGGGCCAGCGCCGCCACTCGGCAGGTATCAGCAGGGATCATCAGAGCCGCACGGGCCATCTGCAGCCAGCGCTCGGCCTGGATCAGGTCGACCTGTTGCGCCAGGGTGGCCTGCCAATGCCCGAGCAAGTCATCGAACAAGCCCACCAGGCCATCGTTACTGGCCACCAGCTGCAACACCCCCTCCACCTCTTCCAGTGACGCAGCCGCGGGCAAGCCGCCGGCTTGCAAGGTGAAGCGCAGCCGCTGCAGTAGCCTCTGGCGGTCATCCACACACATCAGCCCGCCACCTTCGCCCTGCACCCAGAGCAACCAGGGCATGCTGTGCTGGCCGGTCTGCCAGCCGGCCTTGTCGGCCAGTACCCAGACGCCAGGGACGCGCGCCTGGCCATGCTGCACGGCGAGCCAGACGACGTGTTGATCGCCTTGGCCTTGGGGGAACAGCAGGCGGCTGGCCTCGCTGGGCAGCTGGCCTTCCTCCTGTTGCAAGCGCGCCTCGGCCCGCATGGCCTGGAGCGTGGCTTCGCGCAGAGGTTGCAGCAACCTACGCCAGTCAGCCATTGGCCGCTGCAGAATGCGCTGCACTTGAGTCCAGCCGGCATGGCGCGCGTCATGCTGCGCTCTCCAAGGCGCCAGCGAGGCGCTACTTGGGGCGGCTTGGCCGAAGCGCGTCAACAGACGTTGCAGGTAGTCTTGCAGGTAGCGATCATTCAGGCGCGCGGGGTAACCGGGCGGCTGACTGCCCAACGGCAACAGCTCGGCATATTCACGGGCCTGTACCTCTAGTGCGGCATCCGCCGCATGCCGCCAAACCTCGGGTTGCAGGGCAATAGCATCGGCCAGGTCGGCAATCCCGGAAGGGAGCAGCAGGCGCCATTGTTCAGGGGTAGTGGGTTGCGCATCGATTGCCTCGTGCAGCCGGTTCAACCAGTGCACGGGGTACTCGGCCTGCGCCAGGTGCGACAGCAGGTTGAAGCGAGCCCGGTCGAGCAATTGCAGGTCGATGGAGGGTGGGTTGGCGTGCGCAACGGGCAGCGTTGCCAGCAAGGTATCCAGATTGTCCATGATTGGGCTCCTGATGGTGGAGCCGCAACCCTAGGCAGTTACCGCTGTGGAGGGTGGTAGATGAATAACGGCACTGCCCCGCCCGGCAATGACAGCCGCTGGCAAACGATCAACCTTTGGCCGAAACCTTGGGCTTTTTCAGCAAATGCGAGAAGACGGCGTGCAGGTCGTCCGAGGCACTTCCTTCGTCCAGGTTGAGTTTGCTGTCGATGTGATCCATGTGGTGCATCATCAAGCTTACCGCCTGTTTCGCGTCCCGCGCCTCGATCGCGTCGATCAACTGCATGTGTTCGTCATAAGAGCAATGCGAGCGGTTGCCGCTCTCGTACTGGGCGATAATCAGCGACGTCTGCGACACCAGGCTGCGCTGGAAGCTGACCAGCGGCGCGTTGCCCGCAGCCTCGGCCAGCTTGAGGTGAAATTCGCCGGAGAGGCGAATGCCGGCACCACGATCACCCCGGGAAAAGCTGTCGCGCTCTTCGCGGACCATCTGGCGCAGTTCGTTCAATTGCTCGACCGTGGCGTGCTGCACTGCCAGTTCGGTAATGGCGCGCTCGACCATACGCCGCGAGAAGAACACCTGGCGCGCCTCCTCCACCGTAGGGCTGGCCACCACGGCACCGCGGTTCGGCCGCAGCAGCACCACGCTTTCGTGGGCCAGACGCGACAGGGCACGGCGGATGATGGTGCGGCTGACGCCAAAGATCTCGCCCAGCGCTTCCTCGCTCAACTTGGTGCCCGGCGCCAGTCGCTGTTCGAGGATGGCCTCGAAAATATGCGCATAGACGATGTCGTCCTGGGTACCACTGCGGCCAGCCTTACCGACGCGCACAGGTTTTTTCAGAGGTTGCAGCTGTTCGTTCATGGGCTCTCGAGGCACGAAGAGAAAGTATGGCGCCATTGTACACAGGCTGAGGCGATTCCGCAGGAGGCGTTTTACCTATATAGCCGTTATACGACGCATTGCGCACACAAAACATAAAACATTATTTGCATTCTTTGTACACAAAAGCATAATCCACCGGGCAACATCTTGACCCATGAGTCAACAAACCGGTCAGACGTCTGCCTTCCCTCGCGGAGCCACCAAGTGCATTGCTCAGGACAATGGCTCCAACAACAACAAGAAAGACTTGAGGAGTATCGCTGTGGAAAGCCGCAAATCCGAAGCCCCTACGCTGGATCTCGCGCCACCGCTCGAAACGAGTTGGCTGGAACGGATTTTCAAACTCAAGCAACACGGCAGCACCGTCAAAACCGAAATGATCGCCGGGGTGACCACCTTCATCACCATGGCCTATATCATCTTCGTCAACCCCAACATCATGGCCGACGCCGGCATCGACCATGGTGCCGCCTTCGTCGCCACCTGCATCGCCGCCGCCCTCGGCTGCCTGCTGATGGGCCTGTACGCCAACTGGCCGGTGGGCCTGGCGCCGGGTATGGGGCTAAATGCCTTCTTTACCTACACCGTGGTCGGCACCATGGGCTACAACTGGGAAACGGCGCTGGGAGCGGTGTTCGTCTCCGGCGTGCTGTTCATGTTCCTGACCTTGTCGAAAGTGCGCGAGTGGTTGCTCAACAGCATTCCAGTGAGCCTGCGCCATGCCATGGGGGCTGGCGTCGGATTGTTCCTCGGGCTGATCGGCCTGAAAACCGCCGGCATCATCGTCGACAGCCCCGCCACCCTGATCAAGCTGGGTTCGCTGCATGAGCCAGGGCCTCTGTTGGCGGCCGTGTGCTTCCTGCTGATCGCCATCCTCAGCTACAAGCGCGTGTTTGGCGCAATCCTGATCAGCATCATCGGCGTCACCCTGGCCGGCTGGGGCCTGGGCCTGGTCAAGTTCGGCGGGGTGATGTCGATGCCGCCAAGCCTGGCACCGACCTGGATGGCCATGGATGTGGCGGGGGTGTTCAACGTCAGCATGATCAGCGTGGTGCTGGCGTTCCTGTTCGTGCACATGTTCGACACTGCCGGCACGCTGATGGGCGTGGCGCAGCGGGCCAACCTGGTGGCACCGGACGGGCGCATCGAGAACCTGTCGCGGGCGTTGAAGGCTGACAGTGCTTCGAGCGTGTTTGGCGCCGTGGTGGGTGTGCCGCCAGTTACCAGCTATGTGGAAAGTGCTGCGGGTGTCGCTGCGGGCGGCCGGACTGGCCTGACGGCGGTAGTGGTTGGCCTGCTGTTCGTGGCGGCGATGTTCTTTGCTCCGTTGGCCGGGATGATTCCTGCCTATGCAACTGCGGGCGCGTTGATCTACGTGGCCATGTTGATGATGGGTAGCATGGCGCACATTCACTGGGACGAAGCCACCGACAGCATTCCGGCAATCGTGACGGTGATCATGATGCCGCTGACCTTCTCGGTCGCCGATGGTATTGCCCTGGGCTTTATCAGCTATGTGGCGCTGAAGGCCGGTACCGGCAAGTACAAGGAAATCTCCGCCAGCCTGTGGGTGCTGTGCGCGATTTTCATTGCCAAGTTTGTGTTCCTGTAAATCCCTCCCATTGGCAAAGGGCGCTTCGGCGCCCCTTGTCAATTTCCCAAATGCGATCGCTTGGTGGGCAAGCTGATACACGCGAAGGACGGGCAGCCTAATGCCTTCAGAAGCTGAAACCTGAGTCAGCTCGCACGAGCTTCACTTCAATATCGAGCGTGCGCAAGTATTGTTCTGCGACATACAAGCGCTGGGGAGGGGGCTGATAATGGCCGGAATAGTTATCGATAGAAAACTCACCATTTTTTGGGCTGATATACCCTGCGCTTACGACTGAATCGCTCGCACCAAGCCCTAATCGCTCTGCAAGGCTAGCGTGAGTAGGCATGCCTGCGTCAGATTTGGCGCTAAAGACCGCGAATTCATTGTTTTCCGTCAGAACGTATTTGTGAGTCTGCTCCCCGTCGAGTAAGTCGAGTGCCATTTTGCTTTTTACAACCTTGTACTCGACAGAAGCAGCCTTGATTGCCAGCCTTGATTGCAGCACTTCATCCGCAAGATATACGGCCCCATTGTTCTTTAGCGTAGTGCCCTGAACTGGAACCATGGAATCTACCATAGTACGAGCGGCGGTCAGAGCTCTGGTTACTAAGTTCCTGAAAATGGGCCATTTCCCACTGGAGTCATGTCCATTGACAGGGTCGCTCAGGCAGTAGACATAGGCATTGACGCCGCCCCTGAGGAAAGGGCTATAGGCATCTGGGCTGATGAATCGCATCAGGCGGGGGTTATATATTCGGTGCCCGTTTCCGAGCGCATAGCCTCCCAATTCAGCATGAAAAAACTGACCATTGAAACCTAATGCTCCAGTGGTCGCCGCTTGGGTGCTTCGGTAACCATAGGGCAAATACGCATTTGTTCTGCTCATCAGCCAGGCTCCTCGGGAGTCACGCGAAGTCCGATCATGCCGCACGGCCCTATGAGTGACTACTGACAGAAATATCAGTCACGCAGCTGATTCCACCTGACTTTTATAAACAGCAGACGAAAAAAAGCCCGCCAGTGTGGGAGCGGGCCAAAGGACCTACGAAGATTCTTCTAGCGACCAACTAGCTTCCGCGATAGGTCGAATAGCTGTACGGCGAGATCAGCAGCGGCACGTGGTAGTGCTCCTGCGTTTCATCGATGCCGAAGCGCAGCACGACAACATCCAAAAATGCAGTGTCCGGCAGCTGCACGCCGCGGGCACGGTAGTAGGCGCCAGCGCTGAATTGCAGCTGATAGACGCCGGTACGGTAATCGTCACCCTGCAGCAGCGGGGCGTCGACGCGGCCATCGCTGTTGGTCAGGGCAGTGTTCACCAGCTCCAGCTGCTGGCCTTCGACGCGGTACAGCTCGACCTTGATCGAGCTGCCTGGGCAGCCATGCGCGGCATCCAGTACGTGTGTGGTCAAACGTCCCATCTGCTTGTCGCCTCTTGTTCAATCTATGGGCAAAAAATACACAGCTGACGCCCCGATATAGGGCCTGCGATGTGCGGGAATGACGCCATTAAGACATTTCAACGCCAGATTGTACACAATTTTTTGATCCCTTCCGTCGCGACCCCGCCAAAACGCCCTTCAGTCGCAAATTCAGGCGGTGCACGGACGTGAATGCCATTAGCTGACCAATCAGGCAGGTTTCTTGCAACCCATTCTCAAGCGACAAAAGGGAAGAAATGCGGAAAAACAGGCTTACAAAAGATTTCAGAAGTTGTATACAATCAGCCCATCCGGTGGTGCGACATCCCGACGCGGCACGCCCACCCCGCACCAACACACAAGAAGGAAGACTGCAGTGAGCGCTGACTACCCTCGCGACCTGATCGGTTACGGCAACAACCCTCCTCACCCGCAATGGCCGGGCAACGCTCGCATCGCGCTGTCTTTCGTCCTCAACTACGAAGAAGGCGGCGAACGCAACATTCTGCACGGTGACAAAGAGTCCGAAGCCTTCCTGTCGGAGATGGTTGCTGCCCAGCCGCTGCAGGGCCAGCGCAACATGAGCATGGAATCGCTGTACGAGTACGGCAGCCGCGCCGGCGTGTGGCGCCTGCTCAAGCTGTTCAAGGACAGCAGCGTACCGCTGACCATCTTCGCCGTGGCCATGGCCGCCCAGCGCCACCCCGACGTGATCCGCGCCATGGCCGAAGCCGGCCACGAGATCTGCAGCCACGGCTACCGCTGGATCGACTACCAGAACATGGACGAGGCCCAGGAGCGCGAGCACATGCTCGAAGCCATCCGCATCCTTACCGAGCTCACCGGCGAGCGCCCGGTCGGCTGGTACACCGGCCGCACCGGCCCGAACACCCGCCGCCTGGTGATGGAGGAAGGTGGCTTCCTCTATGACAGCGACACCTACGACGACGACCTGCCCTACTGGGAGCCGAACAACCCCACCGGCAAGCCGCACCTGGTGATCCCCTACACCCTCGACACCAACGACATGCGCTTCACCCAGGTGCAGGGCTTCAACTGCGGCGAGCAGTTCTTCCAGTACCTGAAAGACGCCTTCGACGTGCTCTACGCCGAAGGTGCCGAAGCGCCGAAGATGCTGTCCATCGGCCTGCACTGCCGCCTGGTCGGCCGCCCGGCGCGCCTGGCTGCGCTCAAGCGCTTCGTCGATTACGCCAAGAGCCATGACCAGGTCTGGTTCGCCCGTCGCGTGGACATCGCCCGCCACTGGCACGCCACCCACCCGTACAAGAAAGAGAACGCCTGATGACCGCCTTCAAGACCCTCAAGCCCTCCGCCCTGGACCGTGACGCCTTCGTCAAGGTGTTCGCCGACATCTACGAGCACTCGCCGTGGGTCGCCGAAAAAGCCTACGACCTGGGCCAACTGGGCGAACTGGACGAGATCGAGGCACTGCACCAGCGCATGAGCGACATCCTGCTCAGCGCCAACCACGCCGACCAGCTGGCGCTGATCAACGCTCACCCGGACCTGGCCGGCAAGGCCGCCATCCAGGGCGAGCTGACCGAATCGAGCACCAACGAACAGGCCGGCGCCGGCATCCACGAGTGCACCGCCGAAGAGTTCGCCCGGTTCACCGAACTGAACGACGCCTACAAGGCCAAGTTCCAGTTCCCGTTCATCATGGCGGTCAAAGGCAGCAACCGGCACCAGATCCTCGCCGCCTTCGAAAAACGCATCCACAACGACACCGATGCGGAGTTCAAGGAAGCCCTGGCGCAGATCAACCTGATCGCCCTGTTCCGCCTGCTGCAGCTGTAAGCAACAGCCGAACCCTATTTCAGAAAAACGAACAACAGAAGAGATAACCGCATGCGCACCCTGATGATCGAGCCCCTGACCAAAGAAGCCTTCGCCGAATTCGGAGACGTGATCGAAACCGATGGCAGCGACCACTTCATGATCAACAACGGCTCGACCATGCGCTTTCACAAGCTCGCCACGGTCGAGACCGCCGAGCCTGAAGACAAGGCGATCATCAGCATCTTCCGCGCCGACGCGCTGGACATGCCGCTGACCGTGCGCATGCTGGAGCGCCATCCGCTGGGCAGCCAGGCTTTCATCCCGCTGCTCGGCAACCCCTTTCTGATCGTGGTCGCGCCGGTTGGCGATGCACCTGTATCAGGCTTGGTCCGTGCCTTCCGTAGTAACGGCAGGCAGGGCGTCAATTACCATCGCGGCGTCTGGCACCACCCGGTGCTGACGATCGAAAAGCGGGATGACTTCCTGGTGGTTGATCGCAGTGGTTCTGGCAACAACTGCGATGAGCATTACTTCACCGAGGAACAGATGCTGATCCTCAATCCCCACCAATAAGAAAAGGTCGGTCATCGTTCACGGTGATCGGCAGAGGTACATACTGTGGAAGCACACCTTCACGAATGGCTGAACCTGAGCATTCGCTGGGTTCACATGATCACCGGTGTCGCCTGGATCGGTGCATCGTTCTACTTCGTCTGGCTGGAGAACCACCTGAACCGAAGCAACCCGCGCGATGGGTTGTCGGGTGATCTCTGGGCAATTCACGGCGGTGGTATCTACCACCTGGAGAAATACAAGCTCGCACCCCCGAAAATGCCCGAGAACCTGCACTGGTTCAAATGGGAAGCCTACTTCACCTGGATGTCCGGTATCGCCCTGCTGTGCGTGGTGTTCTACTGGAACCCGACCCTGTACCTGCTGGCACCCGGCAGCACCCTCAGCGGTGCTGAAGGCGTGGCCATCGGTATCGGCTCGCTGGTGGCCGGCTGGTTCATCTACGACTTCCTGTGCGACTCGCCGCTGGGCAAGCACCCTGCCCTGCTCGGTGCCGTGCTGTTCGTCCTGATCATCGCTGCCTGCTTCGGCTTCAGCCTGGTGTTCAGCGGCCGTGGTGCGTACCTGCACACCGGCGCGATCATCGGCACCATCATGGTCGGCAACGTGTTCCGCATCATCATGCCGGCCCAGCGCCAGCTGGTGGCGGCGATCGAGAACAACCAGACCCCTGACCCGGTACTGCCGGCCAAGGGCCTGCTGCGCTCGCGTCACAACAACTACTTCACCCTGCCGGTGCTGTTCATCATGATCAGCAACCACTTCCCGAGCACCTACGGTAGCCAGTACAACTGGCTGATCCTGGCCGGTATCGCAGTAGCCGCGGTTCTGATTCGCCACTACTTCAACACCCGCCACGACAGCAACAAGTACGCCTGGACCCTGCCGGTCGGTGCCCTGGCGATGATCTGCCTGGCCTATGTCACCGGTCCCAAGCCGATGGCAGTCAGCCCTGAGCAGGCCGCGGCGAAGGTCGAGTACCAGCCATTGCCAGCCACCGCCGTAGGCGGCAAGACCGCCGCCGAGCTGCGCGCCGAGGAAGCTGCCAAGGCCGCCGAAGCCCCAGCCGCACCAGCCGAGGCCCCGGCCCAGGCGACCGCGCAGGCCGCCGGTGGCAGCTTCGACAAGATCCACAACGTCATCCAGGAACGCTGCACCGTGTGCCACTCGTCGAAACCGACCAGCCCACTGTTCAGCGCAGCACCTGCCGGCGTGATGTTCGACACCCCGCAGCAGATCCAGGCCCAGGCCGCGCGCATCCAGGCGCAAGCGGTCGCCAGCCAGATCATGCCGCTGGGCAACATCACCCAGATGACTGCCGAAGAGCGCAAGCTCGTCGGTGACTGGATCGCCAAAGGCGCCCAGGTCAACTGATCCACCCTCTCCTGCCTGGGCGTCCGCGCGCCCGGGCGGGGGCGGCCTTGCGCCGCAAGAGGCCGGCAACCCCGGCCTCGCCCTTATAGATTCATGCAACAAGCAAGCATCGAGCGTTCGACTGCATGCGGGAACCCCAGGCTGCCGCCACCGGGCCTGCCGTATGCGACTGGCGCTTGGATCCGAGAATAAAAACAAAACTCGAGGTGCTGCATGTCCGAGTCACGCAAGGCGTACATTCCAGTTGCGCCGCCGCGACAGCCTCTGCCCCTGTTCCAACTGATCCTGGTTGGCTTGCAACACGTGCTATTGATGTACGGCGGGGCGATCGCCGTCCCTCTGATCATCGGCCAGGCCGCGGGTCTGTCCCGTGAAGAAGTCGCTTTTCTGATCAACGCCGACCTGCTGGTCGCCGGTGTCGCCACCATCATCCAGTCGTTCGGTATCGGTCCGGTCGGGATCCGCATGCCGGTGATGATGGGTGCCAGCTTCGCTGCCGTCGGCAGCATGGTGGCCATGGCCGGCATGCCGGGCGTCGGCCTGCAGGGGATCTTCGGCGCGACTATCGCTGCCGGGTTCTTCGGCATGCTGATGGCACCGTTCATGTCCAAGGTCGTGCGTTTCTTCCCGCCGCTGGTCACCGGTACGGTGATCACCTCGATTGGCCTGTCGCTGTTCCCGGTGGCGGTCAACTGGGCCGGTGGCGGCGAGAGCGCTGCAACCTTCGGTTCGCCGATCTACCTGCTGGTGGCCGGCCTGGTGCTGGCGGTCATCCTGTTGATCAACCGCTTCATGCGCGGCTTCTGGGTCAACGTGTCGGTGCTGGTGGGCATGGGCCTGGGCTACATCCTGGCCGGCTCCATCGGCATGGTCGACCTGTCTGGTCTGGGCGATACGCCGTGGCTGCAAGTGGTCACGCCACTGCACTTCGGCATGCCGACCTTCAGCCTGGCGCCGATCCTGTCGATGTGCCTGGTGGTGGTGATCATCTTCGTCGAGTCCACGGGCATGTTCCTCGCCCTGGGCAAGGTGACTGATCGCGAAGTCACCCCCGGGATGTTGCGTCGCGGCCTGCTGTGCGATGCCGGTGCGTCGTTCGTCGCTGGCTTCTTCAACACCTTCACCCACTCCTCGTTCGCCCAGAACATCGGCCTGGTGCAGATGACTGGCGTGCGCTGCCGTTACGTCACGGTTACGGCGGGTGCACTGCTGATCCTGCTCAGCCTGCTGCCCAAGGCGGCCTACCTGATTGCCTCGATCCCGCCTGCGGTACTGGGCGGCGCGTCCATCGCCATGTTCGGCATGGTCACCGCCACCGGGATCAAGATCCTCCAGGAAGCCGACATCGGCGATCGTCGCAACCAGCTGCTGGTGGCGGTGAGCATCGGCTTTGGCCTGATCCCCGTGGTCAAGCCGGAGTTCTTCGCGCAGATGCCGCAATGGATGGAACCGATCACCCACAGCGGGATCGCCATGGCCACGGTCAGTGCCCTGGTACTCAACGTGCTGTTCAACATCCTCGGTGGTGCCGAGCGCGCCGTGCATAACGACGCCTGCCACCAGCATTGAGCCTTGGTCGGGGCGGCGCAGTTTGCCGCCCCTGCTCGTTTTCCGCAGTAACCGCTTCACCGTCGGCCCGCCGGAATGGGCCGCTCGGGGCGCCTGCGCGCCGAATAAACCCAAACAAAAACAATAAGTCCGGGAATCACAACATGAAGCGCATCACCACGTCCCTGCTGCTGGGCAGCAGCCTGCTGGCCACCCTCCCCGCGCACGCAGGCGATTGGCTGCTGTGGCATGGCGAAAGCCTGACGTACCTGTACGGCAAGGACTTCAAGGTCAACCCCGATATCCAGCAGACCATCACCTTCGAACACGCCAACAAATGGAAGTACGGCGACACCTTCATGTTCGTCGACAAGATTTTCTACAACGGCAAGCCCGACGCCAGCAAAGGCGTGACCACCTATTACGGCGAGTTCAGCCCGCGCCTGTCTTTCGGCAAGATCTTCGACCAGAAGCTCGCCTTCGGCCCGGTCAAGGATGTGCTGCTGGCCATGACCTACGAGCGAGGCGAAGGCGACAACGAGGCCTACCTGATCGGCCCCGGCTTCGATCTGGACATCCCCGGCTTCAACTACTTCACGCTGAACTTCTATGTACGCAACACCGAAGGCAGCCGCCCGGGCGACAATGTCTGGCAGATCACCCCCGGCTGGTCGTACACCATCCCGGTGGGCAGATCGGACATTCTGATTGACGGTTACATGGACTGGGTCCCCGACAACGACCAGAACAGCCGCGGCACCTACCACGCCAACCTGCACTTCAACCCGCAGGTCAAATACGACCTGGGGAAGGCGCTGAACCTGGGCGCCAAGCAGCTCTACGTCGGCTTTGAGTACAGCTACTGGAAAGACAAGTACGGCATCGACAGCCGCGGCAATCTGGAGAGCAACCAGAGTGTCGCCAGTGCGCTGATCAAGGTACATTTCTAAAATATTGACCAAACGCTCAAGTTTGAATCACTGTGCTCCAGGACGGAGCACTTGAGGCGCGGCGCGCAAGCCAGTAATCTGCGCGCCCCCTCGATCGGGGCAGGAGGGATTCTGCCCGCGTTTACTGACCGCTCAGTCAATGAATTCGGGCGGTTGGCCAACGTGTTGCCAGCCTGAAACACCCATTTTCATCCGTTCAGAACGAGTCGAGCAGGAAGGTTGCAGCTAACGCGGAAAAAGTTGGCGCGACACTTGCCAAACAGCTGTGGCCAATCGAAAAAAGCTGACTCAAAAGACAAAAACAGCGCCAACACCGAGCGCTGACAACAGATCAATCAAGGGAGCGACACTCGCAATGCGTACCATCAACAGCCTGATTCTCGCGGGCGGCCTGCTGGCCTGCGGCACCACCTTCGCCGGCGACCTGCTGCAGTGGCAGAACAACAGCCTGACCTACCTGTGGGGCAAGAACTTCAAGGTCAACCCGGCGATCCAGCAGACCGTTACCTTCGAACACGCCGATGGCTGGAAGTACGGCGACAACTTCATCTTCGTCGACAAGATCTTCTACCAGGGCCAGAAGGACGCGGGCAACGGCCCCAACACCTACTACGGTGAAGTCAGCCCGCGCCTGTCGTTCAACAAGATCTTCGACCAGAAGATCGAGTTCGGCCCAGTCAAGGACGTGCTGCTGGCGATGACTTACGAGTTCGGCGAGGGTGACACCGAGTCGTATCTGATCGGCCCGGGCTTCGACCTGGCCATCCCCGGCTTCGACTACTTCCAGCTGAACTTCTACAACCGCACCACCGACGGCAGCCGTGCAGGCGACAACGTCTGGCAGATCACCCCGGTATGGTCCTACACCATCCCGGTTGGCGATTCCGACGTGCTGATCGATGGCTTCATGGACTGGGTGGTGGACAACGACGAGAACCGTCGCGGCACCTACCACGCCAACCTGCACTTCAACCCGCAGATCAAGTATGACCTGGGCAAGGCGCTGCACCTGGGTGAAAAGCAGCTGTACGTGGGTGTTGAGTACGACTACTGGAAGAACAAGTACGGCATCAAGGACAGCGATGCGTTCACTACCGACCAGAACACCATGAGCTTCCTGGTGAAAGTGCACTTCTGATCAGTGGGGCCGCTTTGCGGCCCATCGCGGCTGAAGCCGCTCCTACAGGGACCGCGCAGGCCCTTGTGGGAGCGGGTTCACCCGCGAACCGGGGCAAAGCCCCGGCCATGCCGCATCATTAGGCTGGCCGTAACGCCCGCCACACCTTCCCCACTGCGCTCACCAACGCAAGCACCACGGCACCGGCCACAACCCCGACACCACCATTGAGCAGCCCTCCGGTCAACGCCCCACCCCGCCCTTCGCTAAAGGCTTCAATGGCATGATGCAGTGGCGCAATGCCATGCACCAGAATCCCGCCCCCGACCAGGAACATCGCCGCAGTGCCGATCACCGACAGGCTTTTCATCATGTAGGGCGCGGCACGCAGGATGCCATTGCCGACAGCGCGGGCCAGGCTCGACGTTTTCTGGGTCATCCACAACCCCAGGTCGTCAAGCTTGACGATGCCGCCCACCAGCCCATACACCCCGATGGTCATGACCACCGCAATGCCCGACAGCACGATGATCTGCTGGGTCAGCGGCGAGTCGGCGACGATCCCCAGGGTAATCGCGATGATTTCTGCCGACAGGATGAAGTCGGTACGCACAGCGCCCTTGATCTTGGCTTTCTCGAATGCCACCAGATCGATACTGGCATCGGCCACGGCCTCCTTGCGCGCCTCGTGCTGGGCGTCATCCTCTTCCTTGCTGTGCAGAAACTTGTGCGCGAGCTTCTCGAAGCCCTCGAAGCACAGGTAAGCGCCACCGAGCATCAGCAACGGTGTCACCGCCCAGGGGATGAACGCACTGATCAACAGCGCCGCAGGCACCAGGATCGCCTTGTTCACCAGCGACCCCTTGGCCACCGCCCACACCACCGGGATCTCGCGCTCGGCGCGCACGCCGGTGACCTGCTGGGCATTGAGCGCGAGGTCATCCCCCAGCACGCCCGCGGTCTTTTTCGCGGCGACCTTGGTCATCAGCGAAACATCGTCGAGCACCGTGGCGATGTCGTCGATCAGTACCAGTAGACTGCTTCCTGCCATGTTTGCTGTATCCAAATGAGTCAATGTGCCGGATTCTAGCCCAAAGCCGCTGCCTTGAGCGCCCGTCGGGCGCGGTGCTACCATGCCCGATCCCTCTTAGAGGTGGCCATATACGAGGAAGATCCCTGACATGAGCACCATTCGCGAGCGCAACAAGGAGCTGATCCTGCGCGCAGCCAGTGAAGAATTCGCCGACAAGGGCTTCGCCGCCACCAAGACCAGTGACATCGCCGCCAAGGCCGGCCTGCCCAAGCCGAACGTGTACTACTACTTCAAGTCCAAGGACAACCTCTACCGCGAGGTTCTGGAGAGCATCATCGCGCCGATCATGGAGGCGTCCACGCCGTTCAATGCCGACGGTGATCCGAAAGAAGTGTTGAGTGCCTACATCCGCTCGAAGATCCGCATTTCGCGTGACCTGCCGCATGCCTCGAAGGTGTTCGCCAGCGAAATCATGCATGGCGCACCGCACCTGTCGCCCAAGCAGGTGGAGCAGCTGAACGAGCAGGCCCGGCACAACATCGAGTGCATCCAGCGCTGGATAGATCGCGGGCAGATCGCCCATGTCGATGCGCACCACCTGATGTTCAGCATCTGGGCTGCGACCCAGACCTATGCCGATTTCGATTGGCAGATTTCGGCAGTGACCGGCAAGGCCAAGCTGGCCGACAGCGATTACGATGCTGCGGCCGATACCATCATCCGCATGGTGCTCAAGGGCTGTGAGCCCGAAGCGGCCTGACAGGGCCAACGGGTCTGCTTTGCAGCCCTTTCGCGACACAAGGCCGCTCCTACAGGATTAACGCGATCCCCTGTAGGAGCGGCCTTGTGTCGCGAAAGGGCCGCAAAGCGGCCCCCGCATTTTCAGACCCTACGCCGCTACCCCGGCATCCGCCTTCAACCCCACCTCTTCGATCGCACTGATCGCGCACTGCTCGTCGATATCCGACGTATCGCCGCTGATCCCCACCGCGCCCATCACCTTGCCGTCCTGATCACGAATCAGCACCCCACCCGGCGCAGGCACTACCGGCCGCTCGCCCAACCCGTTCAACGCCGCGAAAAACGCCGGCCGCTGCTGCGCGTCCAGCGCCAGCAAGCGCGAGCCCTTGCCCAGGGCAATCGCTCCCCAGGCCTTGCCGGTGGCCACTTCCGGGCGAATCAGGCTGGCGCCATCCTCGCGCTGCAAGGCCAGCACGTGCCCGCCGGCATCGAGCACGGCCACGGTCAGGGGCGCAGCATTGATCTTGCGGCCGGCCGCAAGCGCGGCGTTCACCAGGCTGACAGCGACTTTCAGGTTCAAAGCGTTCATGGAAAGGTCCTCTTCTTGTTGTGAGAAGCCCTGAGGGCAGGTAAAAAACCGATAAGCCAATAGAACACAACTGAATCTATTTTTGTATACAATAAATTGAAACGATCGTATGCGAGATCGCAAGCCGCCGTTTTCACGGGCGCTCGAACGAAAGCGACTCTGTCCGACGAAAACCCGTTGACCTGAGCGGCCAGCCATGAATACACTCTGGCACAAAGCAAGTTGTATACAATTACAAAATCAATGAGGCACAAACCATGAGCAAAATGAGAGCAATCGATGCAGCCGTTCTGGTCATGCGCCGTGAAGGTGTAGATACCGCGTTCGGCATCCCGGGGGCTGCCATCAACCCGCTGTACTCGGCCCTGAAGAAAGTCGGTGGCATCGATCACGTCCTCGCTCGTCACGTCGAAGGCGCCTCGCACATGGCCGAGGGCTACACCCGCGCCAACCCAGGCAACATCGGCGTGTGCATCGGTACCTCCGGCCCGGCCGGCACCGACATGGTCACCGGCCTGTACAGCGCCTCGGCCGACTCCATCCCGATCCTCTGCATCACCGGCCAGGCGCCCCGCGCCCGCCTGCACAAGGAAGACTTCCAGGCTGTCGACATCACCAGCATCGTCAAGCCGGTGACCAAGTGGGCCACCACCGTTCTGGAGCCAGGCCAAGTGCCTTACGCCTTCCAGAAGGCCTTCTACGAAATGCGCACCGGTCGCCCTGGCCCAGTGCTGATCGACCTCCCGTTCGACGTGCAGATGGCCGAAATCGAATTCGACATCGACGCCTACGAGCCACTGGCAATCAACAAGCCGTCCGCTACCCGCGTACAGGCCGAGAAAGCCCTGGCCCTGCTCAATGACGCCGAGCGCCCACTGCTGGTAGCCGGTGGCGGCATCATCAACGCCGATGCCAGCGACAAGCTGGTCGAGTTCGCCGAACTGACCGGCGTACCGGTTGTGCCGACCCTGATGGGCTGGGGCACCATCCCTGACGACCACGCACTGATGGTCGGCATGGTCGGCCTGCAGACCTCGCACCGCTACGGCAACGCGACCATGCTCAAGTCCGACCTGGTATTCGGTATCGGTAACCGCTGGGCTAACCGCCACACCGGTTCCGTCGACGTCTACACCGAAGGCCGCAAGTTCGTGCATGTGGACATCGAACCGACCCAGATCGGCCGTGTATTCACACCGGACCTGGGTATCGTTTCCGACGCTGGCAAGGCGTTGGACGTGTTCCTCGAAGTGGCCCGCGAGTGGAAAGCCGCTGGCAAGCTGAAGTGCCGCAAAGCCTGGCTGGAAGACTGCCAGCAGCGCAAGGCGAGCCTGCAGCGCAAGACCAACTTCGATAACGTCCCGGTCAAGCCGCAGCGCGTGTACCAGGAAATGAACGAAGTGTTCGGCAAGGACACCACCTACGTCAGCACCATCGGCCTGTCGCAGATCGCCGGCGCGCAGTTCCTGCACGTGTACAAGCCACGCCACTGGATCAACTGCGGCCAGGCCGGCCCGCTGGGCTGGACCATCCCTGCCGCGCTGGGCGTTGTCAAAGCCGACCCGAAACGCAAGGTCGTCGCGCTGTCGGGTGACTACGACTTCCAGTTCATGATCGAAGAACTGGCCGTTGGCGCGCAGTTCAACCTGCCGTACGTCCACGTGCTGGTGAACAACGCCTACCTGGGTCTGATCCGTCAGGCGCAGCGTGGCTTCGACATGGATTACTGTGTACAACTGGCGTTCGAGAACATCAACTCGACCGACGCTGCCACCTACGGTGTCGACCACGTCGCCGTGGTCGAAGGCCTGGGCTGCAAGGCCATCCGTGTGTTCGAGCCGGCTGAAATCGCCCCTGCCCTGCTCAAGGCACAGAAGATGGCCGAAGAGTTCCGCGTGCCGGTCGTGGTCGAAGTGATCCTCGAGCGTGTGACCAACATTTCCATGGGCACCGAGATCAACGCGGTCAACGAATTCGAAGACCTGGCCCTGGTCGGCAACGACGCGCCAACCGCCATCTCGATGCTCGACTGATCGCCTGACGCCCCCGGTGCGCGTGCGCCGGGGGCCTTCATCGCAAGGAGACACAACATGCCTCGCTTCGCTGCCAACCTGTCCATGCTGTTCACCGAACAGGACTTCCTGGCCCGCTTCAAGGCTGCCGCCGACGCTGGCTTCAGCGGCGTCGAATACCTCTTCCCGTACGACTTCAGCGCAGCCGAAATCAAGCAGCAGCTGGACACCCACGGCCTGACCCAGGTGCTGTTCAACCTCCCCGCGGGCGATTGGTCGAAAGGTGAGCGCGGCATCACCTGCCACCCCGACCGCATCGAGGAGTTCCGCGCCGGTGTCGACAAGGCCATCGAATACGCCAAGGTGCTGGGCAACACCCAGGTCAACGCCCTGGCCGGCATTCGCCCGCAAGGCCTGCAGTGCGCCGACGTACGCAAGACCTTCGTGGAAAACCTGCGCTACGCCGCCGACAAGCTCAAGGCCGCCGGGATTCGCCTGGTCATGGAAATGATCAACACCCGCGACATCCCGGGCTTCTACCTGAACACCACAAAGCAGGCGCTGGAAATCCAGGCCGAAGTCGGCAGCGACAACCTGTTCCTGCAGTACGACATCTACCACATGCAGATCATGGAAGGTGACCTGGCTCGCACCCTGGAAGCCAACCTGAAGCTGATCAACCACGTGCAGTTGGCCGACAACCCGGGCCGCAACGAACCAGGCACTGGCGAGATCAACTACCGGTTCCTGTTCGAACACTTGGACCGCATCGGCTACCAGGGCTGGGTGGGCGCGGAGTACAAGCCGCTGACCACCACCGAAGCAGGCCTGGGCTGGCTGAAAACGCATAACGCGATCTGAATCACCGCTCCCACCGGGAACGCGAACAAATATAAAAGAGGTAATTTCTCATGGCTAAAATCGGTTTCCTCGGCACCGGCATCATGGGCAAGCCCATGGCGCAGAACCTGCAGAAAGCAGGCCACAGCATCTTTGTTTCCACCCACCACGACGCTGCCCCGGCTGACCTGATCGCCGCTGGCGCGGTGGCCCTGGCCAACCCGAAAGAAGTGGCCCAGGAAGCCGAGTTCATCATCGTCATGGTCCCGGACACTCCGCAGGTCGAAAGCGTCCTGTTCGGTGAAAACGGCGTCGCCGAAGGCGTGGGCCCGAACAAGGTGGTGATCGACATGAGCTCGATCTCCCCTACCGCCACCAAAGCCTTCGCCGAGAAGATCAAGGCCACCGGCGCCGCCTACCTGGACGCCCCGGTGTCCGGCGGTGAAGTCGGCGCCAAGGCCGCGACCCTGAGCATCATGGTCGGTGGCTGCCCGAAAGCCTTCGAGCGCGCCCAGCCGCTGTTCGAAGCCATGGGCAAGAACATCACCCGCGTCGGTGGCAACGGTGACGGCCAGACCGCCAAAGTCGCCAACCAGATCATCGTCGCCCTGAACATCCAGGCCGTAGCCGAAGCCCTGCTGTTCGCCGCCAAGAACGGCGCCGACCCTGCCAAGGTGCGTGAAGCACTGATGGGCGGCTTCGCTTCGTCGAAGATCCTCGAAGTGCACGCCGAGCGCATGATCAAAGGCACCTTCGACCCGGGCTTCCGCATTAACCTGCACCAGAAGGACCTCAACCTGGCCCTGCAAGGCGCCAAGGAACTGGGCATCAACCTGCCCAACACCTCCAACGCCCAGCAAGTGTTCAACACCTGCCAGGCCCTGGGTGGCGGCAACTGGGACCACTCGGCGCTGATCAAAGGCCTGGAGCACATGGCCAACTTCTCGATCCGCGACGAGAACTGACTTGAGTTTGGGGCTGCTGCGCAGCCCTTTCGCGACACAAGGCCGCTCCTACAAGGGATCGCGGTCTCTTGTAGGAGCGGCCTTGTGTCGCGAAAGGGGCGCAAAGCGCCCCCAGAATTCCAGATCCAACACCGCTGAACCTGCGACCACAGGCTCAGGGGTGACCCCGAGCAACACCCGCCCCTGGTTCGGCCTGCACGGAGGCAGTTCCAGGGGCGTTTTCGATTCTGCAGAACAACAATAAATGGGAGCCTGCCATGTCGGTCGATCCGCAAAAACTTCTACGCGACCTGTTCGACACAGCCATCGCCGCCGCCCACCCACGCCAAGTCCTCGAACCCTACCTGCCCGCCGACCGTAGCGGCCGGGTCATCGTCATCGGCGCCGGCAAGGCCGCAGCCGCCATGGCCGAAGTGGTCGAGAAGAGCTGGCAGGGCGAAGTCTCCGGGCTGGTCGTGACCCGCTACGGTCACGGCGCCAACTGCCAGAAGATCGAGGTGGTCGAAGCCGCTCACCCGGTCCCCGACGCCGCCGGCCTGGCCGTGGCCAAGCGGGTGCTGGAGCTGGTCAGCAACCTCAATGAAGAAGACCGCGTCATCTTCCTGCTGTCCGGCGGCGGGTCTGCCCTGCTGGCACTGCCGGCCGAAGGCCTGACCCTGGCGGACAAGCAACAGATCAACAAGGCGCTGCTCAAATCCGGCGCCACCATCGGCGAGATGAACTGCGTGCGCAAGCACCTCTCGGCGATCAAGGGCGGCCGCCTGGCCAAGGCCTGCTGGCCGGCCACCGTCTACACCTATGCGATTTCCGACGTGCCGGGCGACCTGGCCACCGTCATCGCCTCCGGCCCGACCGTGGCCGACCCGAGCACCTCGGCCGATGCCCTGGCGATCCTCAAGCGCTACAACATTGAAGCGCCGAAAGCCGTCATCGACTGGCTCAACAACCCCGCCTCGGAAACCGTAAAGGCCAATGACCCCGCGCTGGCCCGCAGCCATTTCCAGCTGATCGCCAAGCCCCAGCAGTCGCTCGAAGCCGCTGCAGTGAAAGCCCGCCAGGCCGGTTTCAGCCCGCTGATCCTCGGTGACCTGGAAGGTGAATCGCGAGAAGTGGCCAAGGTGCACGCCGGCATAGCCCGGCAGATCGTACTGCACGGCCAGCCTCTTAAGGCGCCCTGCGTGATCCTGTCCGGCGGTGAAACCACCGTCACCGTGCGCGGCAATGGCCGTGGCGGGCGCAACGCCGAGTTCCTGCTCAGCCTCACCGAAAGCCTCAAGGGCCTGCCGGGCGTGTATGCCCTCGCCGGCGACACCGACGGCATCGACGGCTCGGAAGAGAATGCCGGCGCCTTCATGACCCCAGGCAGCTTCGCCCGCGCCGAGGCCCTGGGCCTGTCGGCCAGCGACGAACTGGACAACAACAACGGCTATGGCTACTTCGCCGCGCTCGATGCGCTGATCGTCACCGAGCCGACCCGCACCAACGTCAACGACTTCCGCGCCATCCTGATCCTCGAGACTGCCCAATCATGACGCCTGATAAAAAAGTAAAGATCCTCGCCACCCTCGGCCCTGCGATCGAAGGCATCGACGACATCCGCCAGCTGGTTGAAGCGGGCGTGAACATCTTCCGCCTCAACTTCAGCCACGGCGAGCACGCCGACCACGCCCTGCGCTACCAGTGGATCCGCGAAGTCGAGCAGCAGCTGAACTACCCGCTGGGCATCCTCATGGACCTGCAAGGGCCGAAGCTGCGTGTCGGCCGCTTCGCTGAAGGCAAGGTCCAGCTGCAACGCGGCCAGGCCCTGCGCCTGGACCTGGACAAGACCCCGGGCGACAGCCGCCGGGTCAACCTGCCGCACCCGGAAATCATCGCTGCGCTGGAGCCAGGCATGGACCTGCTGCTCGACGACGGCAAGCTGCGCCTGCGGGTGACCGCCAAGCACAGTGACGCCATCGACACCGAAGTGCTCAACGGTGGCGAGCTGTCCGACCGCAAGGGCGTCAACGTGCCGCAAGCGGTGCTCGACCTCTCCCCGCTCACCGAAAAGGACCGCCGCGACCTGGCCTTCGGCCTGGAACTCGGTGTGGACTGGGTGGCGCTGTCGTTCGTGCAGCGCCCGGAAGATATCGTCGAGGCACGCCAGCTGATCGGCGACCGTGCTTACCTGATGGCCAAGATCGAGAAGCCTTCGGCGGTCGAACAACTGCAAGCCATCGCGGAACTGGCGGATGCGATCATGGTTGCCCGTGGTGACCTGGGCGTGGAAGTGCCGGCCGAAAGCGTGCCGCAAATTCAGAAGCGCATCATCGGCACCTGCCGCCAGCTGGGCAAACCGGTGGTGGTGGCCACCCAGATGCTCGAATCGATGCGCTTCTCGCCAGCACCGACCCGTGCCGAAGTCACCGACGTGGCCAACGCCGTTGCCGAAGGCGCCGACGCGGTCATGCTGTCGGCCGAGACCGCCTCGGGTGACTACCCGCTGGAAGCCGTGCAGATGATGAGCAAGATCATCCGTCAGGTGGAGAATGGCCCGGACTACCAGGCCCAGCTCGACGTCGGCCGGCCGAAGGCCGAGGCGACCGTGTCGGATGCCATCAGCTGCGCGATCCGCCGGATCAGCGGCATCCTGCCGGTGGCGGTACTGGTCAACTACAGCGAGTCGGGGGCCTCGACCCTGCGTGCTGCCCGCGAGCGTCCACGCGCACCGATCCTCAACCTGACACCGAACTTGGCCACCGCCCGCCGCCTGAGTGTGACCTGGGGTGTGCATTCGGTGGTCAACGACCGCCTGCGCCAGGTTGACGAGGTGGTTTCCACCGCGCTGGAGATCGCCCAGGCGCAGGGCATGGCCAGCCGTGGCGACACGCTGCTGATCACTGCCGGTGTGCCTTTCGGCAAGCCGGGGTCGACTAATACCTTGCGCATCGAGACCCTGGTCTGAGATCGCCGGGGGCGCTTTGCGCCCCTTTTGCGACACAAGGCCGCTCCTACAGGAGACCGCGATCCCTTGTAGGAGCGGCCTTGTGTCGCGAAAGGAGGGCAAAGCCCTCCCAACACACCGAACCTGCGGAAAACCGAGGCCCAAAGAGGCCCACCGCTCTTCCATCAACCTTGCTGACTGCCCATGTACACCAAGAATTTCGTCAACCCGTGCCCCGACTGGGCCACGGCATTGCTCAACGGCTTCAGCCAGGTGCTGCTGCTGCGCAACCCCCTGTGCGGCCTGTGCTGCCTGCTGGCCATCCTGCTGACCGCCCCCGACCTGGTCGGCGGCGCCCTGCTCGGCGCCCTGTCCGGCCTGCTCACCGCGCAACGCCGCGGCTACGACCGCGCCGACCGCCAGGCCGGGCTGTACTGCTACAACGGCGTGCTGATCGGCATCCTGCTCAGCACCGTGCTGCCCTGGTCGGCCATCCTGCCGCCGCTGATCATCGCGGCGGGCGGCCTGTCGAGCATCATCACCCATCAGTGGCGCAAGCGCGGCGGCAAATTGCTGGTCGCCTATACCGCGCCGTTCGTGCTGCTTGGTTGGGTTGCACTGCTGTTCGCAAGCCCTGCTCCCAGCGGATTCGTCGAGACAGAACCTGCGTATGCCCTGGCACGTGGCGTGGGGCAGATCTTCCTGCTCGACCAGCCGCTGGCCGGGTTATTGATCATAATCGGGATGTTCATTGCCAATCCCTATGCGGCGATGTGGGCTGTGTTCGGCTCAGCCATTGGCGGCGGCGTGGCACTGCTTGCCGACCAGGCGCAAGCCGCATGGTTGGGGCTATATGGCTTCAATGCCGCTCTGGCGGCGCTGGCATTCAGCCGCCAGGGTGAAAAGCCTTGGGTGACGTTGTTGGCGATTACCCTGGCACTGCTTCTGAAACCCCTGCTCAACGCTCTGCCTATAGCTGCACTTACTGCACCCTTTGTAATAGCATGCTGGCTGATGCAGTGGGCCCATCATCTGCTTCGGCCGATAAGACGTAATCATCCTGATCAGTTGAAAAATTAGTTCAAGCTATCTTGATGGCTAGCGGAGCCTTGTCGGATTCTCTTGACAAGCACTGTCCCTCCCGTCATGGGTGCTTGTGAATTGGCTCTATAACTCGAATAATCCGATGGCTCCAACCCTTGAAGATGCTTTGTCCCACCTTGAACGCCGCCGCCTGAAAGCAATGTCCTAATTCTCCTACGGGGCAATGTTTCACCGATGAGGGTCAATTGACTCTCAATCAGGCGCTTCAACTTCGTGGCCTCGAATGGTTGAAGATCTGATGAATGAGGAATGGCAGAGAACCGCCCTGTATTGTTCCGGTACACGATTAGATGCTTACCATTTGGATCGACGTAGCGTTTAGTCTGGACGTGAGTATCTCGCTCTGGGATTGGCATGCCATTCAGTACTTTCTTGGCATGTGTTTTATTAAGACCATGTTGACGGATCAGCGCCTTCAGCCCTGTACCTTTCCGC
Source organism: Pseudomonas sp. NPDC089996 (assembly GCF_044748405.1). Taxonomy (NCBI): domain Bacteria; kingdom Pseudomonadati; phylum Pseudomonadota; class Gammaproteobacteria; order Pseudomonadales; family Pseudomonadaceae; genus Pseudomonas; species Pseudomonas sp. NPDC089996. Next base: position 192,691 of record NZ_JBIVGA010000008.1, read on the forward strand.
CCTGAGGGGTCAATTTTGTTTATCGGATCTCCGGCGCAATACGCGTAGCAATTGAGCCCTCCGTCGCCAAAAGGACTAAGGGTATCTGGACTGAGAAAACAACAAATTCGGGTTTGGTAGAGTCGATACCCATTCCCTAATAGATATCCTTGACTCAACAGCTCGCGGTACTCACCGTTGAACCCAAGCACGCTTTCCGACTGGCTCGCCGCCTGGTACCCATAGGGCGCGTAGCACAGACTATGCATACTCATGCTCCTCATCAGATGGTAAACGCAGTCTAGATTGACGGATCTACGATTATGTTGAAACTGGTAGATTTATCAGGCTGACTTGCTCCCTTGCCTTCGTACTCTTGGAACCAACTTCAATGCATTCTCTGCGCGAACGCCTCTACATCATGGTCTTCCAGACCGACACCGTAGCCGGCCGACGCTTCGACAAGATCCTCCTGCTGATCATCCTGGCCAGTCTGGTCACAGTGATCCTCGACAGCATCGACGATGTGCATCACAGCTACGCCGGGCTGCTGGCCGGCATCGAATGGGGCTTCACCGCGATCTTCCTGGCCGAGTACCTCACCCGCCTGTACTGCTCGCCCAAGCCATTGCGCTATGCCTTCAGTTTCTACGGCCTAGTCGACCTGCTGGCGATCGTGCCGGGGATCATTGCCCTGTACTACAGCGACGCCCAGTACCTGCTGATCATCCGGGTGATCCGGATGCTGCGGATCTTCCGCGTGCTCAAGCTCAGCCCCTACCTGAAGCAGGCGCATTACCTCTTGGAGGCGCTGCGCGGCAGCAAGCAGAAGATCATCGTGTTTCTGGTGACGGTTTCTACCCTGGTGACGGTATTCGGCACCTTGATGTACGTGATCGAAGGGCCGGAGCACGGCTTTACCAGCATCCCAAAAGGGATCTATTGGGCCATTGTCACGCTGACCACGGTAGGTTTCGGCGACATCGTGCCGAAGACGCCGCTGGGGCAGGTGCTGTCATCATTGGTGATGATTACCGGTTACTCGATCATCGCCGTTCCAACCGGGATCTTTACCGCCGAACTGGCCAACGCGATGCGCGGTGAGCAGCTGCGGCATGACTGCCCAATCTGCAGCAAGAAGACCCACGAGCACGGCGCTGCCTTCTGCTCGCGATGCGGCAATGCGCTGTTCCCCAAGCAGTGATGTGGTCGGCATAACCAAAGTCTTTTTTGTTCTTTAGTACTCACAATTCCACCCGCTATAGTCGCGGGCAAACTGCCTACGATAACAAGGACGCAACGTGAAAAAACTCTTCACCGCCTCACTGCTCGCCGCCGGCCTGGCTCTCGGCAACCTGGCCCAGGCTGCCCCGACCCTGCTGAACGTTTCCTACGACGTGATGCGCGACTTCTACAAGGACTACAACCCGGCCTTCCAGAAGCACTGGGAAGCCGAGCACAACGAGAAGGTCAACGTGCAGATGTCCTTCGGCGGCTCGAGCAAGCAGGCGCGGGCGGTGATCGATGGCCTACCGGCCGATGTCATCACCATGAACATGGCCACCGACATCAATGCCCTGGCCGACAACGGCAAGCTGGTGCCGGACAACTGGGTAACCCGCCTGCCGAACAACAGCGCGCCGTTCACCTCGGCCACCGTGTTCATCGTGCGCAAAGGTAACCCGAAAGCCCTGAAAGACTGGCCCGACCTGCTCAAGGACGGCGTGCAGGTGATCGTGCCCAACCCAAAAACCTCGGGCAACGGCCGCTACACCTATCTGTCGGCGTGGGGCTATGTGCTCAAGCAAGGTGGTGACGAAACCAAGGCCAAGGACTTTGTCGGCAAGCTGTTCAAGCAGGCGCCGGTGCTGGACACCGGTGGCCGTGCCGCTACTACCACCTTCATGACCAACCAGATCGGTGATGTACTGGTGACCTTCGAGAACGAAGCCGAGATGATCGCCCGCGAGTTCGGCCGCGATCAGTTCGAAGTGGTCTACCCGAGCGTGTCGGCCGAGGCCGAGCCGCCGGTGAGCGTGGTCGACAAGGTAGTGAACAAGAAAGGCACCCAGGCCGTGGCCGAGGAATACCTGAAGTACCTGTGGTCGCCGGCGGCCCAGGAAATTGCCGCGCAGAACTACCTGCGCCCGCGTGACGCGACGGTGCTGGCCAAGTACACCGACCGCTTCCCGAAAGTCGACTTCCTGTCGGTGGAGAAGACCTTTGGTGACTGGCGTACCGTGCAGAAGACCCACTTCAACGACGGTGGCGTGTTTGACCAGATCTACACCAATCAGCAGTAATTGATGCAAGCAGGGCTGGCCTCTTCGCGGCTGAAGCCGCGAAGAGGCCAGCACAGCAGCATCACAGCTGGCGGAATACCAGGGCCTTCAGGCCCCCCGCCGGGTCCACATCAGGAAACTCCGGCGGGTTCTCCAGCCGCTCGACGAAGGCCAGCGAGGGCGCCTGCTCGGCCATCCCCTCGATCAGAAATTCCGGCCCGATCCCCGGGTCGTTGACACAGGCCAGCACCGTCCCGCCCGCGCTCAGCAACTCCGGCAAGCGCCGCAGGATCTTGGCGTAATCCTGGGTCAGCACGAAGCTGCCGCGCTGGAAGGTCGGCGGGTCGATGATGATCAGGTCATAAGGCCCGTACTTGCGCACCTTGCCCCACGACTTGAACAGCTCATGCCCCAGGTAGGCGACCCGCGATGCATCGTGCCCGTTCAACCGGTGGTTATCGCGCCCCCGCGACAGCGCCGACTTGGCCATGTCCAGGTTCACCACCTGCTCGGCACCGCCAGCAATCGCCGCCACCGAGAAACCGCAGGTGTAGGCGAACAGGTTCAGTACCCGCTTGCCGGCAGCCTGCTCACGCACCCAGCGCCGCCCATGACGCATATCGAGAAACAGGCCATTGTTCTGCCGCACGCCCAGATCGAGCAGATAGGTCAGGCCATCCTCGACCACTTCACGCTGCTGGCAAGGCTCACCCAGCAGCCACTGGCCCGGGCTGTCGGGCAGGTAACGGTGCTGGATGAGAATCGCCTGGCCGGTCCATTGCGGGCGTTCGGCCAGCTGGCGCAGCATGGCTTCCAGCTCGGCCAGCTGACCCTCGGGTGGTTCGCGGAACAGTGCCACCGACAGCACACCCTGCAGCCAGTCCACCGTGACCTGTTCAAGGCCCTCCCAGCACCGGCCGCGACCGTGGAACAGGCGGCGGGTTTCCACCGGGGCGGGGTCAAGGGCAGCGATCAGGTGCTGTTCGAGGGTGTGGATCGGCGAAGTCATGGCGGGTCGCAAGCAAGTGAAAAGGCCGCCATTCTACCCCTTGGCCGGCACTTGTGCCGAACGGAACCACCAGCCCTGCTGCATGCCCGCTGCCGCCAGCAGGATCAATGCCACCCCCAGCCACTGCAACGGCGCCAGACGGTGCCCGAAGGCCACCCAGTCGACCAGGATCGCAGCAATCGGGTAGATGAACGACAGGGCCCCGGTCAACGCCGTAGGCAGGCGCTGGATGGCGCTGTACAGCAGCACGTACATCAACCCGGTGTGGACCATGCCCAGGGTCACCAAGCTGGCCAGGGCCGAGGGTTCCCCCGGCAACTCACCAAGGTTCACCCACGGCGCCAGCAACAGCACCCCGGTGGCGACCTGGATCAGCGCGATCAGGTGGGGTGGCGTGCCTTTCAGGCGTTTGATGATCAACGCGGCAATCGCATAGAGCAACGCCGCGCCCAGTGCCAGGCCAATGCCCTGCAGGTAGTCCTGCCCACTGGCCTGCCCCGCGCCATGGGCGCTGACGATCGCCAGCATGCCAAGGAACGCCACGCTTAGCCAGGTAACCTTGGCGGCGGTGATCTTCTCGCCCAGGAACAGCGCCGCGAGCCCCACCAGCATGAATGGCTGGACGTTGTAGACCGCCGTGCCGATGGCGATGGACGCCCGCGAGTAGGAGGCGAACAACAGTACCCAGTTGCCGACGATGGCCACACCACTGGCAATGGCCAGCAGGAACGCCGTACGGGTTATCACGCCCGGTTTGAGAAAGCCGAACGCCGCACAGATCACCAGCAAGGTGCCGGTGCCGAATACGCAGCGCCAGAACACCACGTCCAGCACCGGCTGCCCCGACACCAGCACGAACCAGCCGATAGTCCCGGAAATCAGCATGGCGGCGACCATTTCCAGCGAGCCACGGCGCAACGAACTGTCCATCTCACACCTCCTTTGGATGATGGGCACAGTATGCGGAGGGTCACCATGCGCCTTCCAGCGGATAACCAAGGCAGATCAGCCTGTTCACCTTTACTATCAAGGCAAAATCCCTGGAGTGCCTGATGAGGTGCACATGACCGATGCCATCGACCAATTGCTGATCAATGCTCTGATGGAAGACTCGCGCCGTTCGCTCAAGGCGCTGGCGCACATCAGCGGCCTCTCCGCCCCCAGCGTCAGCGAGCGGCTGCGCCGACTGGAAGAACGCGGCGTGCTGCGTGGTTACACGGTGGATATCGACCCACGCAGCTTTGGCTACCAACTGCAGGCCATCGTGCGCATTCGCCCGCTGCCGGGGCAGTTGCAGGAGGTGGAGCGGCAGATCATCGCCATCCCCGAGTTCACCGAGTGCGACAAGGTGACGGGCGAAGATTGCTTTATCGCGCGCCTGCATGTGCGATCGATGGAGCAGCTCGACACGCTGCTCGACCGCATCAATGTGCTGGCGGAAACCAACACCGCGATCATCAAGAAGAGCCCGGTGAAGCGGCGCTTGCCGCCGATGAACTGAGTGTATCCACTCACCAGGCAAATTGACTAATTTTTGTACACAAAGATGTCACCATAAGTGCCATTTTTGTGTGCACTTTTCCAGGTAACGCCCCAATACGTTACACATTCCGCTAAACTAATTCTGACCAAATGATCAACTAATCAACCAACTAAAAAATTAAACCTGTTCACTTGGTCAAGTTATATTCCCTTCATTTCATCAACTTAATTTTCAAATGCTTAGTTTCAATTGGACGGTTATCTAAGCACTCGTTTCCCTCTGGCATGGAACTCGCTTTTGTGTGTTCGTGTTTTGTATACAAACCTTACAAAACATAAATACACAAGAACTCGCGACGCCGGCCCAACACCGGCCGCCGCGCCCAGAACCCAGTGATGCCAAGCTGCACCGACGAGATGGCGAGCCCGTGCGCATGCCCGCTCATCGCAGTCCACGTGCATCAGGAGCCTGCCGGAATGAGTACCAGCCTCGACCTTGCCCCTGAACTATCCGTCGCCAGCACCAGCCCCTCCTCCACCCTTGCAGGCGATATCCCGCCCCTGGCACTGAGCCCACGCCTGCACAACCGCGACCTCGCACCCACCCGCAGCGAAGGCCGCCGCTGGGGCGGCTACAGCATCTTTGCGCTATGGACCAACGATGTGCACAACATCGCCAACTACTCCTTCGCCATGGGCCTGTTCGCCCTGGGCCTGGGCGGCTGGCAGATCCTGCTGTCGCTGGCGATCGGTGCGGCGTTGGTGTACTTCTTCATGAACCTGTCCGGTTACATGGGGCAGAAAACCGGGGTGCCGTTCCCGGTGATCAGCCGCATCGCCTTCGGTATCCACGGGGCACAGGTCCCGGCGCTGATCCGTGCGGTGATCGCCATCGCCTGGTTCGGCATCCAGACCTACCTGGCCTCCGTGGTACTGCGCGTGCTGCTCACCGCCGTGTGGCCGCAGGTCGCCGCCTATGACCACGACAGCATCCTGGGCCTGTCGAGCCTGGGCTGGGTGTGCTTCGTGGCGATCTGGCTGGTGCAGCTGGTGATCCTCGCCTACGGCATGGAGATGGTGCGCCGCTATGAGGCCTTCGCCGGCCCGGTGATCCTGCTGACCGTGGCCAGCCTGGCGCTGTACATGTACTTCAAGGCCGATGCACGCATCGCCCGGTCGGTGGCCGAACCGCTGACGGGCTTCGAGATGTGGCGCAACATCTTCGCTGGCGGCGCCCTGTGGCTGGCGATCTACGGCACCCTGGTGCTGAACTTCTGCGACTTCGCCCGCTCCTCGCCGTGCCGCAAGACCATCCGCGTCGGCAACTTCTGGGGCCTGCCGGTGAACATTCTGGTGTTCGCCATGATCACCGTGGTGCTGTGCGGCGCGCAGTTCCAGATCAACGGCCAGATCATCGATAGCCCGACCCAGATCGTCGCCAGCATCCCCAGTACAGCGTTCCTGGTGCTCGGCTGCCTCGCGTTCCTGATCGTCACCGTGGCGGTGAACATCATGGCCAACTTCGTCGCCCCGGCATTCGTGCTGAGCAACCTGGCACCACGCCACCTCAACTTCCGCCGCGCCGGGCTGATCAGCGCGACCCTGGCGGTGCTGATCCTGCCCTGGAACCTCTACAACAGCCCGCTGGTGATCGTGTACTTCCTGTCTGGCCTGGGCGCCCTGCTCGGCCCGCTGTACGGGGTGATCATGGCCGACTACTGGTTGCTGCGCAAAGGCCGCATCAACGTGCCGGAGCTGTATACCGAGCACCCGACTGGCGCCTACCACTACAGCAAGGGCATCAACCTGCGCGCCGTGGCCGCGTTCGTGCCTGCGGCACTGCTGGCCATCATCCTGGCGCTGGTGCCGAACTTCCACGGTATCGCGCCGTTTTCCTGGCTGATCGGCGCCGGCATCGCTGCCGCCATGTATCTGCTGATCGCTCCGCGCAACCGCCACTACCACGATGTCAGCGGCGAGTGCATCGCCGTGGACCACAGCAGCCATTGATCAAGGAGGACTGCCCATGCGTATTCTGATCGCCAACGTCAACACCACCGAAGCCATCACCGAGGCCATCGCAGAGCAGGCGCGCAGTGTCGCCGCGCCCGGCACGGAAATCATCGGCCTGACCCCTTGGTTCGGCGCCGAGTCCGTGGAAGGCAATTTCGAGAGCTACCTGGCCGCCATCGCCGTGATGGACCGCGTGCTGGCCTACGACCAGCCGTATGACGCGGTGATCCAGGCCGGTTACGGCGAGCATGGCCGCGAAGGCCTGCAGGAGTTGCTCAACGTTCCGGTGGTGGACATCACCGATGCCGCCGCCAGCACTGCCATGTACCTGGGGCACGCCTATTCGGTGGTGACCACCCTGGACCGCACCGTGCCGCTGATCGAAGACCGCCTGAAGCTGTCCGGGCTGTATGACCGTTGCGCCTCGGTGCGGGCGAGCGGCCTGGCCGTGCTCGAACTGGAAGAAGACCCGCTGCGTGCGGTGGAGGCCATCGTCGAGCAGGCCGAGCGTGCCGTGCGTGACGACAAGGCCGAGGTGATCTGCCTGGGTTGCGGCGGCATGGCCGGGCTGGATGAGCAGATCCGCCAGCGCACAGGGGTGCCGGTAGTCGATGGCGTGAGCGCGGCGGTGACCATTGCCGAGTCGCTGGTGCGGATGGGGCTCAGCACCTCCAAGGTGCGCACCTATGCCACACCAAGGCAGAAGAAGGTGGTGGGCTGGCCGATGCGGTTGGGCCGCTAGCGTTCGGTTAGCTGCAGCGGCTCAAGTCGGGCAGCTATGGGCGCCGCCATTGAGGCCCTGGCGGACGTTGCGGCTGAGCAGGCTGGCCTTGCCGTCGTGCCAGGTCAGGGTGAGGACGTAGAGGGTGTCGAAATCGTCGCCTTTCCAATCTTCGGTAATCACCCGCTCATCGCCCAACGCCTTGCCGGCCACGGCATTGATGAGATCCGGCAGGTAGCCGTGGGACCAGGCGGTATAGACCGTGGCATTGCGGTACTTGTCGCTGACAAGTTCGTCGGCGAGTTCGTCGGTATCGTTGGCGCCGAAGTCGATGTTGACCGGCAAACCCAGGCGAATGGCGCTGGGCGTGATGGTCATCAGCGGACGGATGTAGCTGTAGCTCTGGTCCTGGCTCCCTTCCTCGACATGCCGCGAAGGGTTGGCCGCGAACACGTAGTCGGCCTTGCCGAAACGTTCTGGCAGCAAGGTGGCCAGGTCCAGCGCACGGTTGAGCCCCTGGCAGTTCAGTTGCCCCAGGCCTTCGCCAGGTTTTTCGGCATGGCGCAGGAACACCAGCGTCTGGGTGCCGTCGACCGGTTGGGCACGGCTTTCGACCACTTCCAGTGCCAGCGGCACGGCCGCTGCGGCCAGCACCAGGCTCAGCAGCTGATGGCGACGACGTCGAAAGAAAGATGGCAACTTCATGTAGGAGGCTCTTGTGGCTATAAGTATCGGGTACCCGCCACATTCTCCTGCGGCCAAAGCCGCAGGGTATCCGTATGGTGATTGCCATCCTTGGCAACGAGCAGGACTCAGAGTGTCCTCATCCCGTTTGGTTCCTCCCTGAGTGTGGATGCCGTTCCCTAGGCAAGGAATACGTTAGAGCAGGCGTGTTGCCGAATTATGTCGAGTGCGAATCAGTGATGACCACATCGAATACCTGCTCGATAACCTGTTTCGGCCCTTGGTTGAGACTGAGTAGATGTGGTTGTAACAGCCATCGGCCATGAGGCTGTTACTCCTTGCGTAAACGCATGTATGCGCTTTCGAATGCAGCATTCAGCTCGGAACGGGTTTTCCGGGTACTGGTAACGACGCCTGCAAGCTCCCTTGGCAAAGGAATTTCCATACGGCCACCCGAAGCCACAAGCAACGCATTCGCTTCACGGATAACCTTCGAGGAAAAATACGATTTCATGGGCATGGCACCCTCTTGACTCGATGAGAGCTGCAAGGTTAGCCCTCTGAGAAATACACCACAATCAGATGCAAGCCAACAAATCGTGTAGTCCTTTTCCACACACTCCAGGACGCGACCTAATCAATCATCCCGCGTCAGCACTTCCAGCAATTCGATCTCGAAGGTCAGGTCCGAATTCGGCGGAATCGCACCCACGCTGCGCTCGCCATACCCCAGGTGCGCCGGCACCTGCAGCCTGCGCTTGCCCCCAACGCGCATACCCATAAGCCCCTGGTCCCAGCCCTTGATCACCCGGCCGGTGCCAATCACGCACTGGAAAGGCTTGCCCCGCGACCACGACGAGTCGAACTCGCTGCCGTCGGCCAGCCAGCCGGTGTATTGGGTGGTGATCAGGGCGCCTTTGACGGCGGCCTTGCCGTCGCCTTCGACGAGGTCGGTGATCTGCAATTCGCTGCTCATGGGCATGCTCCAACGCTGAAATTCAAGGGCGTCCTTTTCTCAGGAATGCACGGGTTTGGCAAGTTCGCGTGGCGTGCCGTGCTGGCGCATCGACCACAGCACCCCGCCGATCACCAGCATGATCGCCGCCGCTTCCAGCAGGCTCGGCCCGGCCTGTCGCCAGAGGAAGGCATACAACAGTGCGAACAGGGTCTCGAACACGATCAACTGCCCGCTCAACGTCAACGGCAAGCGCTTGGATGCGGCATTCCAAAGCGCCGTAGCCAACCACGAGCCCAGCACGGCGCAACCCAGGCAAGCCGCCCAGAACAGCCACCAGCGTGCCATCGGCGCCTCGACCTGCAACTGCTGCGGTTGCCACATCGCCAGCGCGGCAACCATCACCAGGCTGCTCAGGCCGGTCAGCACGCCGATCAGCACCGACCATTGGTGGCTGTCGAAATGCCCGCTCTGCTTGAGGTAACGACTGTTCTGTACCGCGTACCAGGTCCAGCAGGCCAGCGCGGCCAAGGCATAGAACAGCCCCATGAGCTTGTCGCCTGTATCACCCGGGGCGAAGGCAAAGGTCTCGAGATTGATGCACAACATACCCGCAAGGATCAGCGCCAACGGGCCGATCAACCGCCGGATCGGCACCGCGCCGCTGTCGTTGCGGCCATACAGGGTGATGGACAGCGGCAACACGCCAACGATCAGCGAGGCAGGTGCCACGCCCAGCCGCTGGATCGCCGCCACCAGGCAGATGAAGTACACCAGGTTGCCGACCACCGCCAGGCGCAGCAGCATCCAGCCATCCGCCAGGGTCAGCTGGCGCAGCTGACGGGCCATCGGCACCGCCAGCAGCAGCGAGATCAGGCCGACCATCGCATAGCGCACGCTGCTCAGCAGCATCGGGTTGAATTCCGGCAACAGCTCCGGAACCATCAGTACCATGCCCCACAACGCACCGGCCCCACCGGCATACATCACACCGCGCTTCACGCTATTCGCTCCTGTTCGTGGATGCGCGCAGGCTACCGCTGTGTGGGGCTGGCGGCAATGGCTCAGGCGAACTGCTCGAACACTTGCTCGCCGGTCAGCTCCTGTGTCTGGTTGGCGAAGCAATACCAGGTGGGCTTCTGCTCGACGAAGATCTGCAGGGCGAAATCCCAGGCTTCGTCGCCATCGAGCAAGCCTACAGGGATCGCATAATGGACTTTATCCTTGAGCCGGTAATAGAGGTGCGTGCCGCAGCGGTTGCAAAAACCACGCTGGGCCCAATCGGACGAGTCGTAGACCGAAGGAGGCAGCCCCTCGAAGACCGGCGCCTTGTTGCAGTCCACGACCAGCAGCGGGCCGCCGGTCCATTTACGGCACGTGCTGCAATGGCAAGCACTGATTTGAGTAGTGTCGACCGTGACGCGCAAACGGGTTTCACCGCAGAGGCAGCTGCCGCTTTTTACCAAGGTCATGATCAGGCTCCTTGCAGGTTGGGCCTGCAAGTATAGATCGGGCCCCAGACCACAGAGCCCGCAGCCCCGACCGTTGGGTCAGATGAACACGCTACCGCGCAGGTACAGCGCCGCACGCCCGCTGATGATCACCCGGCCATTGCCAGGGACGTCACAGTGCAACTGCCCTTTACGCGCCCCGCCCTGCTCGCAGCTCAGCGACGACTTGCCCAGGCGTTCAGCCCACACTGGCGCCAGCGAGGTGTGCGCGGAGCCGGTGACCGGGTCTTCATTGACGCCCACGTTGGGGCCGAACCAGCGGGTGACGAAATCGAAGCCGCGGCCGGCGGCAGTGACCGCGATGCCACGCACGTCGAATGCCGACAAGGCGACGAAATCGGGCTTCAGCGGGTCGAGCAACGCTGCGTCATCGACCACCACCACATAGTCGTCGGAGCGATAGACCGCCTTGGCCGCCACCAGGCCCAGCGCCTCCAGCAACCCTGCCGGCACGTCCACGGCTTGCGGCTGCTTCGCCGGAAAGTCCATGGCCAACAGGCCGTCTGCCCCCCGGCCGACTCGCAGTTCGCCACTGCGGGTATTGAAGCGCAGCACTTCGGCTTGCTCGCCCAGCTGTTCGAACAGTACGTAGGCCGAAGCCAGTGTGGCGTGGCCGCACAGGTCGACTTCGACGGCGGGGGTGAACCAGCGCAGGTCGAAGGTTTCACCGTTGCGCACGAAGTACGCCGTTTCCGACAGGTTGTTCTCTTCGGCGATGCGTTGCAGCACGTCATCCGGCAGCCAGCTTTGCAGCGGGATCACTGCCGCCGGGTTGCCGCCAAAGGGCTCGGCGGAGAAGGCATCGACCTGGAAGATTTCGAGTTGCATCAAACGCTCCTTGTGATCCGGGCAATGCCGGGTATTGAAAAGTTTACCCACGGACCGGAGTGAGCACCGGCTCGCCGGCAAAGAAGGCCTGCAGGTTGCGCAGCACCAGGTTCACGGTGTCACGGGCAGCCTCGGGCGACTGGCCGGCCACATGGGGGGTGAGGACTGTGTTGCCGAGGGCCTTGAGGGCGCCAGGCACTGCGGGTTCGTCATCGAACACATCGAGCGCGGCGCCAGCGAGCTGGCCTCGCTCAAGGGCCGATATCAGCGCCTGAGTGTCGACCACGCTGGCCCGGGCGATATTCACCAGGTAACCCTCCGCACCCAGCGCCTTGAGTACATGGGCGTCGACCAGATGGTGGGTCTGGGCGCCACCGGGGGTGGCGACCACCAGAATGTCGACGGCATCGGCCAGGTGCAGCGGGCTTTCGTACCAGGTGTAGGGGACGTCCTGGCGCGGGGTGCGGCTGTGATAGCTGATGTGCATGTCGAAGCCCAGGCTGGCGCGCCTGGCGATGGCCAGGCCAACCGCGCCGAGGCCCAGCAGGCCCAGGCGCTTGCCGCTGACCGAAGGGCTGATCACTCGGTTCCACTCGCCACTGCGGGTACTGGCATCGGCACGAGGGATGTCGCGCAGCAGCGCCAGCAGCAAGGCCAGGGTGTGATCGGCGACCGTTGCTGCGTTGGCGCCAGCGCCATTGGTGACGGTGATGCCGCGGGCGGCAGCGGCGGCCAGATCGACTTGCTCGTAGCCGGCACCGATCACGCAGATAATCTGCAGCTTGGGCAGGGCGGCGATTTCAGCGGCGGTCAGGCCCAGCGGGCCACGGGTCAGCACGGCGTCGATCTGATCGGCATGCCGCTGGATGGCGTCGGCGCGCATTTGCGGGGATGGGGCACGGATCAGGCGGTAGCCGGCCTGTTCGAGCAGTGGCAGGTAGTCGTCGACGGTTTCCACCAGTACCAGGACTGTCTTGCTCATGCCACCCCTCCTTTGAGTTTCAGAAGGGCATTATGCGGAGTGACTGGCCGGTACAGTCAATGGGGAAAATAGCGGGGAACTGTACTGTATGGGTGGGGCGGGATTTAGAACGTGTCAGGGCTTCCAGGTGTATGCCGTGAGAGTTGCAGCGCCTGTCAGATCGAGCGCCGCGCGGGCGGCGTTCGATCTCACAGGCGCCAGACCTCTAAAGGCCAACACCCGCAAGCCACAAAAAACTATTGCCCGTATGCGCGCCCCAGCCCGCCAGGCACACCACTGCTGTCAGTCTCCTGCCACGGCCCATCCGGGTTCAGCGACCAGCTCCAGCCGTTGTCATAGCGGTAGTAGGTCCGCTGCCGGTAGAAGACATTGGTCTTCTTCTCCAGCACATACACCCCAAGCTTCGGGTCCCAGTGGCTGGCCCCGCCCGGCGGCGGCGCGAAACTGGCGGAAGTGCGCGGCATCGGCTTGGGAATCGCCGCTGGCTTGCTCGGCTGCGTCGAGGGCTGCCCACCCGGCAACGGTTTCACCGCCGGCCCCTGGTGTGGGGGCACGGTCTCGATCGGCGGGGACGGCTGCTCGTACGGTTGATGCGCCGTACACGCGGACAAACCCAGTGCCAGGGTGATCAAGGTCAGGCGGACGGTGCTATGCATGGCGTTGCTCTCTTACTGGTCTGGGCTGTCGATGGTGAGGTGCTGGGTGGCCTGGGTGGTATTGGCCAGGGGCGCGCCCTGGCCGATCCACTCGCCGCGGGTCGGCTGGCCGGCGCGCGATACACGTGCAACCAGTTGGACTTCGGCGAACTGGGACAGTTTCATCTGCGGCAGCATAGCGTCAGCGTCGGACAATTCCACCTCCAGCGGCAACTGCGCCACGGTCACCCGCTTGGCCGCCAGTGGCATAGGCGGCCCGTTGCTGGCACGGGCGAAGATGAACACGGTGTCATCAGGCTTGACCTTGTCCTTGAGCGCCGCCGCCAGTTCCACCCGCACCTTCAGGCGGGCTGTCGAGATGGCCTGCGGTTTGCCGCCCAGGCGCTGCGACGCACGGTCGATGCCACCTTGCAGCGCCGCCCGCGAGGCGTCGCCTTCGGGCAACTGCGCCAGCAAGCGGTTCCAGTAGTCGATGGCTTCCTGGTAGCGCTCGCCCTCGAACGCGGCGATGCCCCGCAAGCCAAGGCTGGTGACCTCGTTCGGGTCGGCCTTGAGTGCCTCGTCCGTCAGGGCCTGCACCTGGGCGCTCCATTGTTTGTCCGCTGCGAAGTACAGTGCCTGGGCCCACTGGCCCAGCAGCTCAGGCTGGCGACCGGCCAGGGCCACGGCGCGCTCGTAGGCAGCAGCCGCATCGGCCGGACGTTGCTGGGCCATGTAGGCCCGGCCCAGGAAGTACAGGCCTTCGGCCGAGTCCGGCTGAGCCTGCACGGCACGCTCGAGGCGGGTGGTCATTTCGTCCATGGTCTTCGGCGCGGCGGCAAATTCCTGGGTCAGTTCGACCTTGTCCGCCGCCCCGAAGTGCAGGTACAGCCCCAGCGCCATTGCAGGCACCAACACTGCCGCCAGCAAAGGCAACGCCTTGCCCAGGTGGCCCTGGCGCGCAGGTTCGGCGCCTTCGGTATCGGCCAGCAACTCCCGAGCAGCCTCGTCACGCCCCCTGGCCAATTGCGCCTCGTCGAGAACACCGGCGGCTTGTTGGGCGCCCAGTTCAGCAACGCGCTCCTGGTACAGAGCGACATTGAGTGCCGTGCGGTCTTCTTCCTGCTGCTGGCGACGGCCACGCAGGATCGGGATCAACAGAAAGCCGAGGGCCGCGAGCAGCAACAGGCCCGCGCTAAGCCAGAATTCAGTCATGGGTCTGTTCTTTTTCCAGCAGTTTGGCGAGACGCTCGCGTTCTTCGACGGACAGTACCTGTGCAGCCTGGGTCGCCGGGCCACGACGACGGCGCACGATCAGCGCCAGCACCACGAAGCCACCGGCCAGCAGGATGCCCGGGCCGAACCAGAGCAACCAGGTGCGGCCACTGAGCGCCGGCTTGTAGCGCACGAAGTCGCCATAGCGATCGACCATGAAGTCGACGATCTGCTGGTTGCTCTTGCCTTCGCCGAGCATGCGAAAAATCTCACGCCGCAGATCGGCAGCGATCGGTGCGTTGGAGTCGGCGATGTCCTGGTTCTGGCACTTGGGGCAGCGCAGCTCCTTGGTCAGCTGCTGGTAACGCTCGCGCTCGGCGTCATCGCGGAACTGGTAGGTATCGATGGCCGCCTTGGCCACGCCGGCCAGGCTCATGCCCAGCACGGCGGCTGCCAGCCAGCGCCTCATGGCTTGGCCTCGTCGACCAGGCCCTGGTACAGCGGCGCCAGCTGCTGGCGCCACACGTCAGCATCGACAATGCCGACGTGCTTGTAGCGGATGATGCCCTTGGCGTCGATGAGGAAGGTTTCCGGTGCGCCATACACACCCAGGTCCAGCCCCAGGCTGCCCTGCTCGTCGCGAATATCCAGCTGGTATGGGTTGTGGTACTCGGCCAGCCACTTCTGCGCGGCAGCGTTGTCGTCCTTGTAGTTGATGCCGTGGATAACCACCCCCTGCTGGGCCAGCTGATTCAGGTAAGGGTGCTCGACCTTGCATGACGGGCACCAGGTGGCCCACACGTTGACCAGCGCCGGCCGGCCCTGCAGGTCGGCCTGGGTCAGGTTGCGGTCACCCTGGGTCGACGCCAGGGTGAACGCCGGGAACGGCTTGCCGATCATTGCCGACGGCAGCTCGTCGGGCTTGAGGAACAGCCCCTTGTAGAGGAAAACTGCCATCAGCAGAAAAACCGCCAGTGGCACGACCATGATCCAACGCTTCATGCAGCAGCTCCAGACACGCCCAGGGCTTCACGCACCCGGGTCTTGACCTTGACGCGATAGCGCCGGTCGAAGGCCGCCAGCAACCCGCCCAGGCCGGTCAGCAGACCGCCCAGCCAGATCCAGCGAACATAAGGCTTGATATGCACACGTACTGCCCAGGCGCCGTTCTCCAGCGGTTCGCCCAGGGCAACGTACAGGTCACGGGTGAAGCCCGCATCGATGCCGGCTTCGGTCATCATCGACTGCTGCACCGTGTACAGGCGCTTTTCCGGGTGCAGGGTAGTCACTTCGCGGCCGTCGCGGGTGACCACGATGGTGCCCTTGTCGGAGATGAAGTTCGGACCCTCGAAGTGTTTGGCACCTTCGAACAGGAAGTGATAACCGCCCAGCTCGACGCTCTCGCCCGGCGCCATGCGCAGGTCGCGCTCGGCGCTGTTGTTGCTCGACAGCACCACGCCCAGGGCACACACCGCCAGGCCCAGGTGCGCCAGTTGCATGCCCCAGTAGCTGCGGGTCAGACCACGCACGCCGCGGGCCAGGCCTTTGTGGCGGGTCTTGTCGACGATGTCGCGCAGGCCACCCAGCACCACCCAGGCTGCCAGGGCGAAGGCTGTCAGCACCGGCCAGTCGAGGTCGTCGACGATGAAGCCTGCAACCGGCGCCAGCACGGCGCTGCCGATCAGTACCGGGGTCATCATGCTCACCAGCCATTTGACCGGGGTGTCTTTCCAGCGCACCACCACGCCCAGGCTCAGCACCAGCATCAGCAGCGCCATCAACGGCAGGAACAGGGCATCGAAGTAAGGCGGGCCGACCGACAGCTTGGCCCCGGTCAGGGCGTCAAGCACCAGCGGGTACAGGGTACCCAGCAAGATCATCGACGCCGCCACCACCAGTACCAGGTTGTTGGCCAGCAGCAGTGTTTCACGCGACCACAGGGCAAAGCCGACCTGGCTCTTGACCACCGGGGCGCGCAGGGCGAACAAGGTCAGCGAGCCGCCGACCACGAACAACAGGAAGATCAGGATGAACACGCCGCGCGCCGGGTCGGAGGCGAACGCGTGCACCGAAGTCAGTACGCCAGAGCGGACCAGGAAGGTGCCCAGCAGGCTCAGCGAGAACGCGGCAATCGCCAGCAGCACGGTCCAGCTCTTGAATACCCCGCGTTTTTCGGTCACCGCCAGCGAGTGGATCAGCGCGGTGCCCACCAGCCAGGGCATGAACGAGGCGTTTTCCACCGGGTCCCAGAACCACCAGCCGCCCCAGCCCAGTTCGTAGTAGGCCCACCACGAGCCGAGGGTGATGCCAACGCCAAGGAAGGCCCAGGCGACGATGGTCCAGGGCCGCGACCAGCGCGCCCAGGCTGCGTCCAGGCGCCCGCCGAGCAGCGCGGCGATGGCGAAGGCGAACGCCACCGAGAAGCCCACATAGCCCATGTACAGCATCGGTGGGTGGACGATCAGGCCGAAGTCCTGCAGCAACGGGTTGAGGTCACGGCCATTGGTCGGCACCTGCGGCAGCAAGCGCTGGAACGGGTTGGAAGTGATGATCAGGAAGCTCAGGAAGCCCACGCTTATCATGCCCATTACCGCCAGCACACGTGCCAGCATCACCTGCGGCAGCTGGCGGGAGAAGATCGACACGGCGAACGTCCAGCCACCCAGGATCAACGCCCACAACAGCAGTGAACCTTCATGGGCGCCCCACACCGCACTGAACTTGTAGTACCACGGCAAGGCGCTGTTGGAGTTGCTGGCCACGTACTCCACCGAGAAGTTGTCGGTCATGAAGGCGTGGGTCAGGCAGGCGAAGGCGAAGACCAGGAAGGTGAACTGGCCCCAGGCCGCCGGACGCGCCAGGCCCATCCACAGGCTGTCACCGCGCCAGGCACCCAGCAGCGGCACCGTTGCCTGCACGGCAGCGAAGCAGATCGCCAGGATCATCGCCAGCTGGCCGAGTTCGGGTATCACCAGTGCCGCGTTCATGGCTTGGCCTCCGCACCGCTGGCCGCCTGGCCGCTTTCCTTGAGGGCCTTGGTGACCTCCGGGGGCATGTATTTTTCGTCGTGCTTGGCCAGCACCTCGTCGGCGACTACCACGCCGTCGCCGCTGAGCTTGCCGAGGGCAACGATGCCCTGCCCTTCACGGAACAGGTCCGGCAGGATCCCGCGATAGGTAATTGGCACGGACTTGTTGAAGTCGGTGACCACGAAGCGCACATCGAGCGAATCGGAGGAACGCTGCACCGAGCCCTTCTCGACCATACCGCCGGCACGGATGCGCGTGTCCAGCGGCGCTTCGCCATTGGCGATCTGGGTCGGGGTGTAGAACAGGTTGATGTTCTGCTGCAGGGCGCTCAAGGCAAAGCCGACGGCAACTGCAACCCCGACCAGCAGGCCGAGGATCAGGAACAGGCGTTTCTTGCGCTGCGGATTCACTGGTGGTTCTCCCGGCGCAAACGGCGCGCCTCATCTTGCAGGTAGCGACGGCGGGCCAACAACGGTGCGGCGACATTCAGTGCCAGCACCGCCAGGCAGATGCCATAGGCCGACCAGACATACAGGGCATGGTGACCCATGGCGAGAAAATCGCCGAAGGTTGCGAAACTCATTGCGCGGCCCTCCGCCCCAGGCTGTTCAACACTTCATCCTTGACCCAACTGGCGCGGGCTTC
Source organism: Pseudomonas sp. NPDC089996 (assembly GCF_044748405.1). NCBI lineage: Bacteria > Pseudomonadati > Pseudomonadota > Gammaproteobacteria > Pseudomonadales > Pseudomonadaceae > Pseudomonas > Pseudomonas sp. NPDC089996. Next base: position 210,661 of record NZ_JBIVGA010000008.1, read on the forward strand.
GCGCTTGAGCACTTCCAGGCGCATGCGCAACAGCAGCACGGCACCGAAGAAGCAGTAGAAACCCAGCGCCGTGCACAACAGCGGCAGCCACATTTCGGCCGGCATCGCCGGTTTTTCGGTGAGGGTGAAGGTGGCCCCCTGGTGCAGGGTGTTCCACCATTCTACTGAATACTTGATGATCGGGATGTTGATCACGCCGACGATGGCCAGCACCGCGCAGGCCTTGGCGGCGCTGTCGCGGTTGCTGATGGCCTGCCCCAGGGCGATGATGCCGAAGTACAGGAACAGCAGGATCAGCATCGACGTCAGCCGTGCGTCCCAGACCCACCAGCTGCCCCAGGTCGGCTTGCCCCAGATGGCCCCGGTGACCAGCGCCACGGCGGTCATCCAGGCACCGATGGGCGCTGCGCATTGCAGGGCGACATCGGCCAGTTTCATCTTCCACACCAGTCCCACCACGCCGGCGACCGCCAGCAGCACATAGCAGGATTGCGCCAGCATCGCCGCCGGTACATGAATATAGATGATGCGGAAGCTGTTGCCCTGCTGGTAGTCCTCGGGGGCGAACGCCAGGCCCCAGACCACGCCGGTGACCAGCAAAAGGGCGGCGGAGATGGCCAGCCATGGCAGCATGCGGCCGCTGATGGCATAGAACCATTTCGGCGAACCCAGTTTGTGGAACCACGTCCAGCTCATTTTCATCAGGTAAATCCGGTATTGGCCGGGCTTGAGAGCCCGGGACTCGTTATTCGCCGACGCTGATCTTCAGGCCGGCCGCTATCGCAAAGGGTGCCAGGGTGACCGCCAGGGCAGTCAGGCTGGCGAGCCAGAGCAGGTGGCCGGTGGCCGGCATATTCTGCAACGCCGCCTGCAACGCACCACTGCCCAGGATCAATACAGGGATATACAACGGCAGAATCAGCAGCGCCAGCAACAAACCTCCGCGTTTGAGGCCGACCGTCAGTGCAGCGCCGACCGCGCCCAGCAGGCTCAAGACCGGCGTACCCAGCAGGAGGGAGCCGAGCAGCACCGGCAGGCAGTGGCTGGGCAACCCGAGCATCAGCGCCAGCAAGGGTGCCAACAATACCAGTGCCAGCCCGGAAAAGATCCAGTGCGCCAGCACCTTGGCCAGTACCAGCAAGGCCAGCGGATGCGGCGAGAGCACCCACTGCTCCAGTGAGCCGTCCTCGAAATCGCTGCGAAACAGGCCGTCGAGCGACAGCAGCACGGCCAGCAAGGCCGCGACCCAGACCAGCCCCGGCGACAAGGTTTGCAACAATTGGCTTTCCGGCCCCACCGCCAGCGGGAACAAGGCCACGACGATGGCGAAGAACACCAGCGGGTTGGCCAGCTCCGCCGGACGGCGGAACAGCAGGCGCGCTTCGCGGCGAAGCAAAAGAATGAATACGCTCATGCCGCCCATTGCCCCAGATTGAGTTCACGGTATCCGGACGGCTTGCGTGCGAGGGTGTGGTGCGTCGTCAGCACCACGGTGCCGCCTTGTTCGCAGTGGTCAGCCAGGTGCGCTTCGAGCTGGGCGACACCCTGCTTGTCGAGGGCAGTGAAAGGTTCGTCGAGAATCCACAGCGGCGGGCTGTCCAGGTGCAACCGGGCCAGCGCAACGCGGCGCTGCTGGCCGGCGGACAAGGTATGGCAGGGAACATCTTCGAAACCGCGCAGGCCGACCGCCGCCAATGCCGCCCAGATCGCCTCCTGGGGCGCAGGCTGATGCAGGGCGCAGAGCCAGGTGAGGTTTTCCTCGGCGGTGAGCAAGTCCTTGATGCCGGCGGCATGGCCAATCCACAGCAGGATGCTGGCCAGGGCATGGCGTTGCTCGCCCAGCGGCTGGCCATCCAGCAGGATCTGCCCGGCAGTCGGTTGCATCAGCCCGGCCAACAAGCGCAGCAGGCTGGTCTTGCCACTGCCGTTGGGGCCGCTGATCTGCAGCATGTCGCCGGGGCGCAGTCCGAAATCGAGGTGCTCGAACAGCAGGCGCCAGTCGCGCTCGCAGGCCAGGCCCACGGCTTGAAGGTGAAGGGTCACGGATTCGCCTTATCTCAATGCTTCTCAAGTCGCCCACCTCGCGGCCGTTATACTGGCAGTGGCAGGCGGCAGGCATTATTACATGTGCTGCCACGCTGCCAAGAGGGTGGGCCCCACAGGTTGTATACAATCATGACTGAAATCAATAGTCTCGGCGCACAAACCGCCGTGAATCCGCAAGCGATCAAGGCCCAGCTGACCGGTGAACTGCTCAACCTGACCCAGGCGCAGCCAGGCCTGCTCAAGCCTGGGGAGACCGCTCAGGCCGAAGTGCTGAGCATGCGCCAGAGTGGCAGCACCTTCCAGCTGGTGCTGCAGGTGATCCAGGCCAATGGCAGCCAGACCCAGGTCCAGGCCAATGCCAGCCAGCCGCTGGTACAAGGCAGCCAGATCACCGTCAGCCAGCCCGAAAGCAATCGCCTGGCGGTGATGGTACAGCAGGCCGGCGCCAGCCATGTCGCCACCCTCACCCAGATCGATACCAGCAAGGTTCCACTGGGCACCTTGCTGCAGGGCAAGGTCCTGACCAGCCAGGCACTGCCGCTGCCCCCTGGGCAAGCTGCCAGCTTCCGCTCGTTGGTCAGCCTGCTCAACAGCGCCCAGGCTGGCGCCACACTGACCATCGACAGCCCTCGCCCCCTGCCGATCGGCAGCTTGCTCAGTGCCCTGGTGCAAGGTGACCAGTCGCTGCGCTTCGTGCCCCTCAGCGGCCGCCAGGACCAATTGAACATTGCCCAGCAACTGCTCACCCAGCAAGGTCGCCAGGCGTCCCTGCCCGGCCTGCTCGGTGCGCTGCAGCAGATTGCCAACAACCCAGGCAGTGACGGGGAACTACGCAGCAGCGCCAACAGCCTGCTGGCCAGCCTGCCGGATGCCCGCCAGCTCAGCGACGGCAAGGCGCTCGCCCAGGCCCTGAACAATAGCGGTGCCTTCCTCGAAGCCAAGCTGCTCGGCGGCCACAGCGGTGGCGTGGCCACTGACCTCAAGGCACAACTGGTGCAGCTGGTGGCGCAGGCCTCGGTGAACACGCCTGCCAACCCGGTGACGGCCTCAAGCACCCTGGCCCAGGCCCTGCCGGCCATGGCCCGCAGTGCCCTGGGCATGCTCGACCGGGTCGGCCCAAGGACAGCGCCAGGCGCATTCCCGCTGCCATCCCGGCTGCTGCAGGCCATGGAAAACGAAGGCGACCTGCAACAGCTGTTGCGCCTGGCCGCCGCTGCCATTTCGCGCCTGCAGAGCCACGCCCTGAGCAGCCTGCAGCAATCCGGCACGCTGGATAACGGCAACCTGCAGACCACCTGGCAGACCGAAGTGCCCATCCGTCACGGCCAGGAGTTCATCCCCCTGCAAGTGAAGCTGCAGCGCGAAGAAACCCGCGAGCAGCAGGCCGAGCGCCAGCAGCGCGAGCAGCCAGACCCGCTGCAGGCACTGTGGCGGATCGACCTGGCGTTCGACCTGGCGCCACTGGGCCCTTTGCAGGTCCAGGCGCAGCTGAGCCAAGGACGTCTGTCGGGCCAGCTGTGGGCCGAGCGCGAGCAGACCGCGCAGTTGATCGACAGCCAGCTCGGCACATTGCGCGAACGCCTGCTTGCCCGAGGCCTGGAGGTCGGCGACCTGGAATGCCACACAGGCATTCCCCCACAGGGCCCGCGCACGCGGGTGGAACAGCGCTGGGTGGATGAAACCGCATGATCGACAAGCAACCGCGCCAGGCCATCGCCCTGAGCTACGACGGCCAGCAAGCCCCCACACTGACCGCCAAGGGCGACGACGAGCTCGCCGAAGCCATCCTGGCCCTGGCCCGCGAACACGAGGTGCCGATCTACGAAAACGCAGAACTGGTCCGCCTGCTGGCGCGTCTGGAGCTAGGCGACCAGATCCCCGAGGCGCTGTACCTGACCATCGCCGAGATCATCGCCTTCGCCTGGCAACTGCGTGGCAAAGTACCACCCGGCTTCGACGACCCACCCGCGCAGCCACGCGATATCACGCCACAACCGCTGGCCCTGCCGGTTCCGGGCAGCTCTATGTAGCACCCGGCGCTGTCTTCGAGCGCCAACCTGTAGCCCTCTTCACTACAAGGGCTGCCTGAACATGACTCCTATTCCCCTCGAAAACCTGGAGCTGGTTCGCCAGGTCCTGCAGGACTTTCCACGCCCTGACCTGCTGGCCCGTCAGAAACTGGTGAGCTGGTTGCAACAGTTGCGCCTCGAAGACGATCCTCAGCAGATCGACGTCGTCACTTTCCATCATCAACCTGGGCCGGATGGCAAGGAAGTCGCGGTCATCACCCAGAAGATGAATATGGTCGAAACGTTGTTGAGCAACTGGCAAGGTGAAAGCGCCGCAGGTTATGGCGGCTTCCACTACGGTAACTGGGCGGGCCTCGTCCCAACGAGGCCGTTCACTTTGGTGGACCGTCTGGAGCCGGTGAGCGTGTATTCCAACGCCTCACCTTACCTGGTGTTCAATGGCCTCTACCGTCGTACCGACCCGCCCCGCTACGCACCGGACACTCGGGTAGCGTTGCCCGCCGAACACTTGCACATCTATATCTGGAGCCTGCATTTTCACAACAGCTTCAAGGTTGCACTCGATACCTACTGGTCCAGACACCAGGCGCTCTACCAGCAGGCACTGCGCGTCGCCTTGCTCACTGCCTGCAATTCGCAACTGCTGCAAGGCAAACTGTCGGAAGCTGCGCGTCAGATGGCCGGGAGGGCAGCAGGCGTGCTGCCGTCAGGTGATATTCGGCTGTCGATGCTGAACGTCTACGGCTACAGTTCCACCAACATCCTGCAGATCAGCCAAGCAAGCCAAGGGCGCGTGCTGCTGTATGTTCCTGGCAATGCCGCTCCGCTGCACGAGTTCGAGGATGCCGCGCACATGAAGCGCTGGTTTGCCGAACAATGCCAGTGCGAGGAAAAACGGGTGCGCTTGCTGACCCATTTCGCACGCGCCGACTGGCCAGACGGCCTCGGTGTCAGCGGCCTGCGCACCGCACTTGAAGGCCTGGGCCTCTACCCACGTGCGCACCGTTTTGGCAGCACCCACCCAGGCTTTGCCACCAGCGGCTTCTGGGACCCTCAAACGTTCATCGATTACCAACCCGAGAAATACAGCCCCACCTTGTCGGGAAACCTGTTCGAGTACCTGACCCTGCGACAAAAACAACGGTCCTACGCCGATGCCGACAGCCAGATCACCAGCAATCACGACATAGAAAAAGCGCGCTGGAACACCTACCTCAGCCTGACCACCACGATACTCGCCCCTCTGGCGATCGTGTTTCCCGAACTGTCACCGGTGCTGGCCATTGGTGGCCTGTTGCAATTCAACCTCGGCCTGGAGCAAGCGATCAACGGCAAAAGCCTGGAAGCCAAGGATGAGGGCGTGACCCAGCAAGTCTACGGGCTGCTGAATGCCGTTGCATTGCCCGGTACGGCGCTTGCCGAAACGGGTGGTCTGTACCGCTACGCAAGGCGAGGATTCTTCACCCCTGCGCGCCTGCCAGAAGTGCTCGGGGTACCCCTTGGCGCTGCACCAATACCCCAGGAACTGGAGCTGGCAGAACAGGCCTTCCACGAGAGTTCGGTCATTTCACCCCACACCACGGGCGCAGTGGTGACCCGCGTGGATGCCGCCCAGCAACATCGCTTCATGGCACGGCTGCAAACAGGCCAAAGCGTGGTCATCGAACCGGTCGAGTATGAATTCACCACCGACAGCTTCATCCGCCGCAGCGATGCTGACCAGGCCAACCCACCCCGCTGGAAAGTGACAGGCCGTGGCGACACACCCCTCACCCGCTCGAACTTGACGCCAGCAGCGACCGCCCAGCAACGCATGGCAACCCTGCAAACCCTGGGCATCGACGTGAAGCTGCCCATCGACTACAGCGCGTTCGCCGGGTTGCAAAGCAGCCCCATCCCGAAGCTTGTCAGCAGCATCTGGTTAGGTGATCAGCTTGTCTACGGTGAATTTCTCGAGGCTCTCGCACACAACGCCCAAGCCTTGAGTGACAGCGGTTACCGCTTTCAGATATTCCTTTCCCGGCAAGACCAGGCCAGCTATGCGCTAAACCTTTCCACGCTAAGCACCAGGGCACCCGGAGCACAAATCTTGCCGCTGGAGGATCAGGACTTCTTCGCAGACTTCCAGCGCACGCCCTATTTCGTGCAGTACCAGGCCGCGCTGACGGGTGGTGCCCCCAACCCCGCCTCTGCTTGCGACATCCTGCGTTATCGCCTGCTCCATCATCAAGGCGGCCTGTACCTGGACGCAGATGACCGGTTGCTGCTCGCCAGCAGGGCCGACACCCCCGCGCCCATCGCCAGAATGACGCTGCAAACCACGGCAAAAGGCCTGCTCCTGGCCCCACCCGTGTCCAACGAGCAGATGGGCATGTTCATCCAGTTCAACAGCAGCATGATCGGCAGCCATCCGGGCAACCCCACGCTGACTGCCTTCTCGGAGGAGATCCTGCGCCGGTTCAGCGTGGTTCCGGACTTTTACGCCCGCCGTCCCGACCCCGTGCTGCAACCTGCGCTGTTCCGCCGCTACGGAAAACGGCTCAGCCTGCTAAGCGGCCCGGCCATGTTCAACGCGATCATCGACGAGCACCTGCCTTCGCTCAAGCAGCTGCGGGAGATCTGTAATTTGTTGGCAAGTCCCATCCACGACCTGCATGCCGCGCTCGATCTGAGCCAGTTCAGCCAGGTGGTGCATGAACAGTTACCGCTGGACAGGATTGCGCGTATGGGCAGCGCCCACAGCTGGGCCAGGACCGCGCCGCGACCCGATTAGCACGCCCGCCCCTACATAATTGGCACCTGCGCCCCACCCGCCGCTGGCACTTTGAAGACCCCATCACCAGCAAGGAGCTTCCATGCGCATTCCTCACCTCGACCGCCAGGGTGTTCGCCACGTCGTCGATCACCTCAGCCACTTCCCCCGCCCCGACCGCGCCGCCGCAGATGCCGTTCGCCAATGGACGGCGAAGCATGGCATCGACATCGATCCCGACGGGGTCGATGTGGTCACACTGCATTACCAGCCTGGCACCGACCATCCAGTCGATGCCGTGATCATGCAGCGTCTGAGCCTGACACAGGCACTGCTCGACAATTGGCAAGGGGATTCCGACAGCGACCTGATCGGCGCCCTGTTCCGTGAACCCTGGGCCGGGCATTGGCCAGGAACAGTCCATCTGGTCGAGCGGTTGCGGCTTCATGGCCCACTGAGCAACGGCTCGGACTACCAGGTCTTCAATGGCCTGTTTCGCCGCAGCACGCCCCAGGTCTATGACCACACCACCCTGATCGACCTGCCGGCCGAAGCGTTCCAGTCGTTCATCTGGAACATGGATTTGCACAGCCACTACACAGCCATGCTCGATCACTACTGGGCCGGCCAGCTCCACAGCTACGGCAGCTGCGCCCGGCTCAATTTCGTCGCTGCCTGCAACCTTCAGGCCGAGCAGCGTAGCCTCTCCCCCGAGGGCACGGCGCTGGCCTGGGAGGTCGCAGGCCTGAGCCCTGCGAGCCCGGCCTTGCAGGTGCGAGCGCTGAATGTGTACGGCTACGTGGCGACCGACATCGTTTACTTCAAGCACCGTGATCAGCCCAGGACCGTGCTGTTCATACCAGGCAATGCCTCGCCTCTGCACGAATTCGCCGAGCATGGCCAGATGCAGGACTGGGTCGCCGCGCAATGCAAGGACCTGGGCAAACGCACCGCCCTGATGGCTCACTTCGCCGCCGCCGATGTTCCAGACGGGCTGGACTACAGCGGGCTGGCGACCGCGCTCGATGGCTTGGCGGTATACCCGAAACGCAACCACCTGAATGCGAACCGGCCGGGTTTTACCGCCGAAGGCCATTGGCCGCCGCGGGAATATGTCAATTACAAGGAAAATACCTACAGCCCGCTGATCGCTGGCGATGTGTTCAAGTCCCTCGCACTACGCCTGAAACGACGCAGCTACAGCGATGCGGACCAGCAGATCATTACCAACGCCCAAGTGAACAAGGTCCGCTGGCAAAACTATATCAGCTCAGCCATCAACTACCTGGCACCGTTGGCGCTGGTGGTGCCGGAACTGGCGCCTCTGTTCGCCATTGGCGGAGCGGCCCAGTTCGGCATCGGGCTGGATCAGGCCATCGAAGGCAAGAGCCTTGCAGAAAAGGCAGGTGGCGTGGACGGTGTGGTCTTCGGCCTACTCAATGCAGCGCCATTGGCAGGCGAATGGGCAGCCAAGGCACCTCGGCTGTGGCGCTTCAGGCATGACGGTTTCGTGGTGCCACAGCGGATCAACGGCCAGCTTGGCTATGCCTTGAGCCCATTCGATCCACCCCGACTGCCTGCCGATGATATCGCTCATTTCTTCCATGATCCGGACGTCGTCCCAGCGCTTCCTGATGCCGACCCAAGGGTGATGGCAGCTGTCCAACGGGTTCCTACTTTCACACCCGAGCCAGACGCCCTGCAGGGACAACTGGGCGGTTACTGCTTCAACCTGATCTACGACGTCGAAGCCGATGCATTCCTGGCCGCCAGCGATGCGAACGAGGTCGACCCAACGTATTACCGGCCACCAGAACCTGGGCAGGGCCGCAGCATGGTACCGGTGAACATCGACAACCGGCCAGTCACCCACGAGATGCGCATGCGTACCCTCCGCGCCCTGGGCGTGGACTTGCACCTGCCAGTGGAAATACCGCCAGTGCCTCTGGAAAATGCCAGGCCGATCCCGAAAAAGATTCTCAGCCTGTGGATCGGCGACAAAATCCTGAGCCCCGCTCTGGTCGACAACATTGCCCTCAATGCCACGCGGCTGGCTGACACGGAATACACCTATACCCTGTACCTGTCCGATGCACACCCGCAAGCCTATGCGCAAAACCTGCGGCTGCTGCATGAAAAAGCGCCAGGTTTGCGCATCTTGCCGCTGGAGCAGCAAGCGGTGTTCGAAGCCTTCCGCCAATCCCCCTACCACGCGCAGTATCAGGCAGCACTCACCGGCAACGGCATGGGCCCCGCGCATTACGCCTCGGCAGCCGACGTGTTGCGTTACCGCCTGCTGCAAGCCGAAGGCGGCCTGTACATGGATCTGGACGATACCTTGCTGGCTGCGGGCGAGTACCCCGAGATACGCGACGGCAGAGGTTTCGGCCCTCGCAGTGAAGGGCTCAACAATGTCGCTCTGCAGACAACCGACGACGGCTTGCTGCTGTTTCCCCCGGTTGGCAACGAGAAGATGGCGAACGGCAATATGTTCAACAACAGCCTGATCGGTAGCCATGCCGGTAACCCGACACTGGATGCAATTTCGCAGGAAATGCTGGCACGCTACCGTGAAACACCCCACTTTTATGACCAATTGCCCCGCGAGCAGGACGATAGCCAGGCGTTCGAGGCCTATGCCCAGCGGTTATCGCAGATTTCCGGGCCTGGGCTGCTGACCGATATGGTGTTGCGGCGCCTGCCGCATTTGCGCCTGCTACACCAGATCAGCAATGTGGGGCGTATGAGCCAGCGCGGCTTTGTAGCGTTTCTCGACCTTGAGCGCTTTGGTGCAGCCATGTACCACCTGTTGCCACTGGAGCGCTTGGCGAAGATCGGCGCCTACCAGTCCTGGGTACGATGACCGCCGCCCGGCCCTGTTTAGCCGATTGGCAATGTCAGGGCCGGGCACCGCAGCGCAAACTCAATCGCCGCGGTGCAGCTTGCTCATCAGCTCCGCCTCGGCCTGGGTCAGCCCGCAGGTTTCGGTAAGTTCCGCCACGCTCGCGCCCATGCCCACCAGTTTGGCGGCCTGGGTGAAGGTCACGCTGTTGGGGTCACGCTGCTCCAGTTGCTGGAGCTTTTCCGGCAGCGGCGCCACGGTTGCGCGCAGTTCATGAATAGCCTCGCCCATGCGCACCGTACCGTTCTGGTAGTCATCCAGGCGCTTGGCCAAGTCCTTGATGCGCTGATCGCGCAGGGCATCGCCCAACGCCTGCTGCGCCGCCAGTTCGCGCTGGCGCTTGCTGTAGTTGAGGAAGAACCACAGGCTCAGGGCCCACAGCAACGCCAGGAAGATTACCGCGACCTCGAAGATCAACTCAGATGTTCTCCAGCTCTGACCACTCTTCCTCGGTCATCATCTTGTCCAGCTCGACCAGGATCAGCAGTTCACCGTTCTTGTTGCACACACCCTGGATGAACTTTGCCGATTCTTCATTACCCACGTTCGGCGCCGTTTCGATTTCCGACTGGCGCAGGTACACCACCTCGGCGACGCTGTCGACCAGGATACCGACCACTTGCTTGTCAGCCTCGATGATGACGATACGGGTATTGTCGGTCACGTCCGACGGCATCAGGCCGAAACGCTGGCGGGTATCGATCACCGTCACCACGTTGCCGCGCAGGTTGATGATGCCCAACACGTAGCTTGGCGCGCCCGGCACCGGAGCGATTTCGGTGTAGCGCAGCACTTCCTGCACCTGCATGACGTTGATGCCGTAGGACTCGTTGTCCAGACGGAAGGTTACCCATTGCAGGATCGGATCCTCAGAACCCTGTGCAGACGACTTTTTCATTCCCCTAGCCCTCAAGTACCGCCAATGGCGGAGTGTTCGCAGTTATTTGTGTTTGGCATGCAACTGCTTGACCGCGCCACTGGCGATCAGCTCGGCCAGTTCGGCAACGTCCAGCAATGCACACATGTGTTCGATCACCGTGCCGGCCAGCCAGGGCCGTTGGCCACGCTGGCTGCGCCACTTGATCTCGGATGGGTCCAGGCGCAGCGAACGGCTGACCTGATGCACCGCCAGGCCCCATTCGTAGCCCTGCACGGAAATCACGTAATTCAGGCCCTGGCGGAAGTCATCGCGGTAGCGATCGGGCATGACCCAGCGCGCGGTGTCCAGCACCTTGAGGTTGCCGGCCTGGCAGGTCAGGATGCCCAGGAACCAGTCCGGCTGGCCGAACAGCGGTGTCAGCTCCTGGCCTTCCAGGCTGTAGATCGAGCCCAGGCATACCAGCGGCACCGCCAGGGTCAGCCCGGCAACATCGAACAGCAGGCATTCGAACGGCTCGGCCGCCCAGGCCGGGCGGCCATCGACGCTGGCCGGGGGCACCGGTGCGTCAGCCATGCCTGCTGCGGGCAGGTGCACTTCCACCAAGGGTGCAACCGGCTCCGGCTCCTCGGTCAGCACCGGGATGCTGGCCTCAGCCACCACTTCGCTCTCGACAACCGCCACCACCGGCTGCTCGACCGGCAGCACAGCTGGCAGCACTTTCAACTGCGGCTCGGCAAAAGGCCTCGCTACAGGGGGGGGCTGGCGCGCATCTCGGGCCTGCTCTTCACGCACCGCAGCGGCGAATTCGTCGCTGCCCGGGGGCGCTTCGCCCGGTGTCGGCAAGTCGAGGATATCTTCGGCCTCGGTGGCCTCCTGCAACAGCCCATCGAGGTAGGACTGCAGAGCCAGTTGCGGCTTGGTGCCGACAGGGCGGTTCATGAAACCACCTGCGCGGCCGGCTTGTAAGTCAGCATATGTTTGAGCAGTGCCCGGTAGGCGATCACTCCACGGCTCTTGCCATCGAACTGCGACGGCGTGACGCCATTGCGGCTGGCATCGCGCAGGCGCGTGTCGACCGGGATATAGCCCTGCCACACCTGGTGCTCATAGGTATCGCGCAACACCTTGAGGGTGCCCAGCGAAGCCTGGGTACGGCGGTCGAACAACGTCGGCACGATCTGGTAGGGCAAGGCCTGCTTGCGCGAGCGGTTGATCATTGCCAAGGTGCCGATCATGCGCTCCAGGCCTTTCACCGCGAGAAATTCGGTCTGCACCGGGATCACCAGCTGCTGGCTGGCAGCCAGGGCGTTGACCATCAGCACACCCAGCAAGGGCGGGCTGTCGATCAATGCGAAATCGAAATCCTGCCACAACTGCGCCAGACTCTTGGCGATCACCAGGCCCAGGCCACTCTGCCCGGGCGACTGACGCTCCAGCACGGCCAATGCGGTGCTCGACGGCAGCAACGAGATACGTTCATCACTGGTGGGCAGCAACAACTGCCCCGGCAGGCCCTCGGGGACGCTGCCCTTGTGCAGAAAAAGGTCGTAACAACTGTGCTCCAGGGCGTCCGGATTGTGCCCGAAATAGCTGGTCATCGAGCCATGCGGGTCGAGGTCGACGACGACCACGCGCTTGCCCGCCTCGGCCAGCAGGCCGGCCAGGGCGATGGTGGTCGTGGTCTTGCCCACGCCCCCTTTTTGATTGGCTACTGCCCAGACTCTCATAGGACAACTCTTGTCTCATTGGTGTCGCCGGCTCCCACAGGGCATGCGGTGACGGAGAATTGACGGCTCACTTGGCCGTCGTCGCTGCTGGGGCTGGCGGTGCACTTTGTGTGCCAGCACGGCGTAGCGCCGCATCCGGGGTGGCATTGGCAGCGCCGGAACCGGTCAGGCTGCGGCGTACCTCGAGGTTGCGGGAAATCACCAGCACCACCCGCCGATTGCGCGCGCGCCCTTCGGCCGTGTCGTTGCTGACGACCGGCTGGTATTCGCCATAACCCACCGAGGCCATGCGCGCCGGATTCACCCCTTCCATGGCCAGCAAGCGCACGATGCTCGCCGCGCGCGCCGCCGACAGTTCCCAGTTGGTCGGGTACTGCGCCGTGCGGATCGGCAGGTTGTCGGTGAAGCCCTCGACGTGCACCGGGTTGGCGAACGGTTTGAGGATGTTGCCGACCTTTTCGATGATGTCGAACGCCTTGTCACTGGGCATGGCATCGCCACTGCCGAACAGCAGGGACGAATTGAGCTCGATCTCCACCCACAGTTCGTTGCCGCGCACGGTCATCTGGTCGGACTTGATCAGGTCGCCGAAGGCATCGCGCACATCGTCGCTGATGGTCTTCAGCGGGTCGACGTTGGTCTGCGCCAGGCCCGCATCGGTCTGCTCGCTGTCCTTGATCAAGGGTTCTGCCGGCTTCACGCTGAGCGGTTGCTCATCGCCGATCGGGATCGGCCTCATGCTCCGCTCAGGGTCGTTGAACACCCCCAGCAGCGCTTGCGAGATGACCTTGTACTTGCCCTCGTTGATCGAGGATATCGAATACATGACCACGAAGAAGGCGAACAGCAGGGTGATGAAGTCGGCGTACGACACCAGCCAGCGTTCGTGATTCTCGTGTTCCTCGGTATGACGGCGACGGCGCATGGCTTACTCCATGAAGCCTTGCAGCTTCAGCTCGATCGAGCGCGGGTTCTCACCCTCGGCAATCGACAACAGGCCTTCGAGCAGCATCTCGCGGTAGCGCGACTGGCGCATGACGATGGCCTTGAGCTTGCTGGCGATCGGCAGCAGGATCAGGTTGGCACTGGCCACGCCGTAAATGGTGGCGACGAAGGCCACGGCAATGCCGTTGCCCAGTTGCGAGGGGTCGGCCAGGTTGCCCATGACGTGGATCAGGCCCATGACTGCGCCGATGATACCGATGGTCGGGGCGTAGCCGCCCATGCTTTCGAACACTTTGGCGGCCTGGATATCGCGGCTTTCCTGGGTCAGGAAGTCGACTTCGAGGATGCTGCGGATCGATTCCGGCTCCGCCCCATCGACCAGCAATTGCAAGCCCTTGCGTGCGTACGGGTCAGGTTCGGCATCGGCCACGCCCTCCAGGCCCAGCAGGCCTTCCTTGCGCGCCACCAGGCTCCAGTTGACCACCCGGTCGATACCGCCGGCCAGGTCGACCCGTGGCGGGAAGAAGATCCAGCGCAGGATCTGCAGCGCGCGCTTGAAGGCCGACAACGGCGACTGCAGCAAGGCCGCCGCCAGGGTGCCGCCGAGCACGATCAGGCCGGCCGGGCCATTGATCAAGGCACCGACGTGGCCGCCCTCGAGGAAATTGCCGCCAACGATGGCGACGAATGCGAGGATCAGGCCAATCAGGCTAAGTACATCCATCAGACACAAGCCTCGACCAGGTGTTTGCCGATTTCATCCAGGCTGTACACCGCGTCGGCCAGGTTGGCTTTGACGATGGCCATGGGCATGCCGTAGATCACACAGCTGGCCTCATCCTGGGCCCACACGGTACTGCCGCCCTGCTTGAGCAGGCGCGCGCCTTCACGGCCATCGGCGCCCATGCCGGTGAGCACCACCGACAGCACCTTGTCTCCGTAGGACTTGGCCGCCGAGCCGAACGTGATATCGACGCACGGCTTGTAGTTCAGGCGCTCGTCGCCAGGCAGGATCTTCACCGTGCCACGGCCGTCGATCATCATCTGCTTGCCGCCAGGGGCCAGCAGCGCCAGGCCCGGGCGCAGCAGGTCGCCGTCCTCGGCCTCCTTGACGCTGATCTTGCACAGCTTGTCGAGGCGCTCGGCAAAGGCTTTGGTGAAGGCCGCCGGCATGTGCTGGATCAGCACGATCGGCGCCGGGAAGTTCGCCGGCAACTGGGTCAGCACCCGCTGCAGGGCCACCGGGCCGCCCGTGGAGGTACCGATGGCCACCAGTTTGTATGGCTTGCGCTTGGGTGCCGGGGCATGCGCTGCACCCGGCGCCGGTGCCGCCGCACGGGCGGGTGCGGCACTGCGCAGCGGCGCTGGGCTGGCCAGGCTGCTGGTGGGTGCCTGGCTGCTGACCGGTGCCGGTGCCGCGACGGGTGCGTGGCTGGCGTAACTGCCAAAACGGCGGTTGCTGCGCGAGAGGGTATGCACCTTTTCGCACAGCAGCTGCTTGACCTTCTCCGGGTTGCGCGAGATGTCTTCAAAGTTCTTCGGCAGGTAATCCACCGCACCGGCATCCAGCGCATCGAGGGTGACGCGAGCGCCTTCGTGGGTCAGCGAAGAGAACATCAGCACGGGCGTCGGGCAGCGTTGCATGATGTGCCGCACGGCGGTGATGCCATCCATCATGGGCATTTCGTAGTCCATGGTGATGACATCGGGCTTGAGCGCCAGTGCCTGGTCGATCGCTTCCCTGCCATTGGTCGCGGTGCCAACCACCTGGATCGTCGGGTCCGCCGAGAGGATTTCCGAAACGCGGCGGCGGAAGAAACCGGAATCATCCACCACCAGGACCTTGACTGCCATAAACACTCCATATAGGCGGCGCAACCCGCCAGGGTGCGCCGCCGAAAATCAGATACGCCGTGCCGCGTAACGCTTGAGCATGCTCGGCACGTCGAGAATCAGCGCGATGCGGCCGTCACCGGTGATGGTGGCACCCGACATGCCCGGCGTGCCCTGCAGCATCTTGCCCAGCGGCTTGATCACCACCTCTTCCTGGCCCACCAGCTGGTCGACCACGAAGCCGATACGCTGGGTACCGACCGACAGGATCACCACATGACCCTCGCGCTGCTCTTCGTGCACCTGGCCCTGAACCAGCCAGCGCTTGAGGTAGAACAGCGGCAGCGCCTTGTCGCGCACGATCACCACTTCCTGGCCATCGACCACGTTGGTGCGCGACAGGTCGAGGTGGAAGATCTCGTTGACGTTGACCAGCGGGAAGGCGAACGCCTGGTTGCCCAGCATCACCATCAGGGTCGGCATGATCGCCAGGGTCAACGGCACCTTGATGACGATCTTCGAACCCTGGCCCTTGGCCGAGAAGATGTTGATCGAGCCGTTGAGCTGGGAGATCTTGGTTTTCACCACGTCCATGCCGACACCGCGGCCGGACACATCGGAAATCTCGGTCTTGGTCGAGAAGCCCGGGGCGAAGATCAGGTTGTAGCAGTCCGATTCGCTCAGGCGATCGGCAGCGTCCTTGTCCATCAGGCCCTTTTCCACGGCCTTGGCGCGCAGGATGCTCGGGTCCATGCCCTTGCCGTCGTCGGAGATCGACAGCAGGATGTGGTCACCTTCCTGTTCAGCCGAGAGCACCACGCGGCCGGTGCGGGCCTTGCCGGCCGCTTCACGCTCGTCCGGCATCTCGACACCGTGGTCGACGGCGTTGCGCACCAGGTGCACCAGCGGGTCGGCCAGGGCCTCGACGAGGTTCTTGTCGAGGTCGGTCTCTTCACCGACCAGCTCCAGGTTGATCTCTTTCTTCAGCTGGCGAGCCAGGTCGCGGACCAGGCGCGGGAAGCGGCCGAAGACCTTCTTGATCGGCTGCATGCGGGTCTTCATCACCGCGGTCTGCAAGTCGGCGGTGACCACGTCGAGGTTGGACACGGCCTTGGACATGGCCTCGTCGCCACTGTTCAGGCCCAGTCGCACCAGGCGGTTACGCACCAGCACCAGCTCGCCGACCATGTTCATGATCTCGTCCAGGCGCGCGGTGTCGACACGCACGGTGGTTTCCGCTTCGCTGGCTGGCTTTTCCGCGGCCGGGGCCGGGGTGCGGGCTGGCGCGGCAGGCTTGGCAGCGGCAGGCGCAGCGGCCGCAGGCCGGGCGACCGGTTTGCTTTCAACCGGGGCCGCCACGGCGACAGGCGCCTGGGCCACGGCGGTTTCGCCGGCAAACTTGCCCTTGCCGTGCAGCTGGTCGAGCAACGCTTCGAACTCGTGCTCGGTGATCTCGTCACTGCTGGCAGGCACGACGGCGCTTTGCACCGCAGCCGCTGCAACTGGCAAGGCATCGGCCTGGAATGTGCCCTTGCCATGCAACTGGTCGAGCAACGACTCGAATTCTTCGTCGGTGATCTCATCGCTCACGGGCGCACTGGCGGTGACCACCGGTTCGGCGACGGCCACCTCGGGCGAGAACTGGCCCTTGCCATGCAGCTGGTCGAGCAGCGATTCGAATTCGGCGTCGGTGATGTCGTCACCCGAACCGCTCAGGGTCTCGCCCTGCATCTGCTGTTCGGCGGCAGCCGCTTCGGCTTTGACCGCATCGAGCGAATCGAGCAGTTGCTCGAACTCGGTGTCGGTGATGTCCGCTTCGCTGGCCACAGGCTCAGGCGCAGCTTCGACGAGCGATACAGCGGTGTCGGCGCTGGCAGGTTCCGCCAGGCGCGACAACGCCGCCAGCAGCTCCGGAGTGGCCGGAGTCACTTCACTGCGCTCACGCACCTGGCCGAACATGCTGTTGACCGTATCCAGTGCTTCGAGCACCACGTCCATCAGTTCCGCGTCGACCCGGCGCTCACCTTTGCGCAGGATGTCGAACACGTTCTCGGCGATATGGCAGCACTCCACCAGCTCGTTCAGCTGAAGGAAGCCGGCGCCCCCTTTTACAGTGTGGAAACCGCGAAAGATCGCATTGAGCAGGTCGGCATCGTCGGGCCGGCTTTCCAGCTCGACCAGTTGCTCGGACAGTTGCTCAAGAATTTCGCCGGCTTCTACCAGGAAATCCTGAAGGATTTCTTCATCGGCGCCGAAGCTCATTAAACGTGCTCCTTAAAAACCCAGGCTGGACAGCAGATCGTCGACGTCGTCCTGACCGGACACAACGTCTTCACGCTTATCGGCATGAATCTGCGGACCTTCACCCCGAGTCGGATGTTTTTCTTGATCTTTTTCAGCGCGCAGCTGCTGGTGGTCATGTTCGATACCGGCAAAGCGGTCGACCTGACTGGCCATCAGCACGAGCTTGAGCAGGTTGCTTTCCACTTCGGTCACCAGCGCAGTCACGCGCTTGATCACCTGGCCGGTCAGGTCCTGATAGTCCTGGGCCAGCAGAATGTCGTTGAGGTGGCCGGCGACCTTGCGGTTGCCCTCGGCGCTGTGCGTCAGGAAACTGTCGACGCGCCTGACCAGCTCGCGGAACTCCGGCGCGGCGACTTCGCGGCGCATGAAGCGCTGCCAATCGACGCTCAAGCCTTGCGCCTCGGCTGCCAGGTCGTTGAGCACCGGGGTGCTCTCCTCCACCAGGTCCATGGTGCGGTTGGCGGCACCTTCGGTGAGCTTGACCACGTAGGACAGGCGTTCGGTGGCGTCGGTGATCTGCGAGACTTCCTCGGCCTGCGGCATGCGCGGGTCGATCTGGAAGCTGACGATCGCGCTGTGCAGCTCACGGGTGAGCTTGCCGACTTCCTGATACAGGCCACGGTCGCGGGTCTGGTTCAGCTGATGGATCAGCTGCACGGCATCGCCGAAGCGCCCCTTCTCAAGGCTCTCGACCAGTTCCTGCGCGTGCTTCTTGAGGGTCGATTCGAACTCCCCCAAGGACGTGTTTGATGACTCCATGGCGCCCCCTGACGTGACTCAGCCGTTGACGCGTTCGAAGATCTTCTCGATCTTTTCTTTGAGCACCTGGGCGGTGAACGGCTTGACCACGTAACCATTGACGCCGGCCTGGGCCGCTTCGATGATCTGGTCGCGCTTGGCTTCGGCAGTCACCATCAGCACCGGCATGGTTTTCAGGCGATCGTGGGCACGGACCTTGCGCAGCAGGTCGATACCGGACATGCCTGGCATGTTCCAGTCGGTCACCAGGAAGTCGTAATGGCCGCTTTCGAGCATCGGCAGCGCGGTGGTGCCGTCGTCGGCCTCATCGGTGTTGGTGAAGCCCAGGTCACGCAACAGGTTCTTGATGATCCGCCGCATCGTCGAAAAGTCGTCAACGATGAGGATTTTCATGTCTTTGTTCAAGTAGACCTCCAAGCAGTCTCAAACGCGCCCGGCCCCCGGGCGCGCGTTAATTCAATTCGGTACAACATGGAAAACGAACGTGGAAAACGACTGCAACGACCCCGGGCTCAACGCGCCCGCCATTCCCCCAGGCGGCTGCGCAGGCGCGCGGCACACTGGCTGTGCAACTGGCTGACACGCGATTCGCTGACTCCCAGCACCTCACCGATTTCCTTGAGGTTCAGCTCTTCGTCGTAGTACAGCGCCAACACCAGCCGCTCACGCTCCGGCAGGTTGGCGATCGCATCGGTCAGCGCAGCCTGGAAGCGCTCGTCTTCCAGATCGCGCGACGGCTCGACCTGGCCACTGGCACCGTCCTCGTGCAGCCCTTCGTGCTCGCCGTCCTGCAACAGGTCGTCGAAACTGAACAGGCGGCTACCCAGGGTATCGTTCAAGATCCCGTAGTAATCATCGAGACTCAACTGGAGTTCGGCAGCAACTTCATGATCTTTAGCGTCGCGGCCAGTTCTTGCTTCAACGGCGCGCATCGCATCGCTGACCATGCGCGTATTGCGGTGCACCGAACGCGGTGCCCAATCGCCCTTGCGGACCTCATCGAGCATGGCCCCGCGGATGCGGATACCGGCGTAGGTTTCAAAGCTGGCGCCCTTGCTGGCGTCGTACTTGTTGGCCACTTCCAGCAGCCCGATCATGCCGGCCTGGATCAGGTCCTCGACCTGAACGTTGGCGGGCAGGCGTGCCAACAGGTGATAGGCGATGCGCTTGACCAGCGGCGCATAGCGTTCCACCAGCTCGTACTGGGCGTCCTTCGACGCCTTGCTGTACATCTTGAAACCGCTCGCGTTCATAACACGGGCCCTGCGCTGGTGGGTTGCACCAGGCGCTCGACGAAGAACTCAAGGTGCCCGCGCGGGTTGGCGGGCAGCGGCCAGCTGTCGACTTTCTGCGCGATGGCCTTGAAGGCCAGGGCGCACTTGGAGCGCGGGAAGGCTTCGTACACGGCGCGCTGCTTCTGCACCGCCTTGCGCACGCACTCGTCGTACGGCACGGCGCCAACGTACTGCAAGGCGACGTCGAGGAAGCGGTCGGTGACCTTGGTCAGCTTGGCGAACAGGTTGCGCCCTTCCTGCGGGCTCTGCGCCATGTTGGCCAGCACGCGGAAACGGTTCATGCCGTAGTCGCGGTTGAGCAGCTTGATCAGCGCGTAGGCGTCGGTGATCGAGGTCGGCTCGTCGCACACCACCAGCAGCACTTCCTGGGCAGCGCGAACGAAGC
The DNA here is from genome assembly GCF_044748405.1 of Pseudomonas sp. NPDC089996. Lineage (NCBI taxonomy): Bacteria > Pseudomonadati > Pseudomonadota > Gammaproteobacteria > Pseudomonadales > Pseudomonadaceae > Pseudomonas > Pseudomonas sp. NPDC089996. Next base: position 230,519 of record NZ_JBIVGA010000008.1, read on the forward strand.
TGACCACCGAGTCACCAATACCGGCAGCGGTGTCGATCACCAGCACGTCGAGGTTGTCGCCGATCTCGCTGAAGGCCTGGATCAGGCCGGCATGCTGGGCCGGAGCCAGGTGCACCATGCTCTGGGTACCGGAGGCGGCCGGGACGATGCGCACACCACCAGGCCCCTGCAACAGCACGTCGCGCAGCTCGCAGCGGCCCTCGATGACATCGGCCAGGGTGCGTTTCGGGGTGAGGCCCAGCAGGACGTCGACATTGGCCAGGCCCAGGTCGGCGTCCAGCAGCATCACCCGGCGGCCGAGTTCGGCCAGCGCCAGGGACAGGTTCACTGAAACGTTAGTCTTGCCGACGCCACCTTTGCCACCGGTGACGGCGATCACCTGTACGGGATGCATGCTACCCATGTTCGTTGTTTACCTTGTCTCGCTTGGACCCAAGCCACACGCGGAGCATTACTGCCAGCCCCGGAATGTAGGTACTTTGCATACGCTTCATCCTCAACCCGCGCGCCGCGGGTTGTGGTAGAGATCAGCGAACATGTCGGCCATTGCCTCTTCGCTGGGCTCGTCCTGCAACTGCACGTTGACCGCGCGGGTCACCAGTTGGTGCGGGCGCGGCAGGTGCAGGTCGTCAGGAATGCGCGGGCCGTCGGTGAGGTAGGCCACGGGCAGTTCATGACTGATGGCCAGGCTCAGCACATCGCCGAGGCTCGCCGTTTCATCGAGTTTGGTCAGGATGCAACCGGCCAGGCCGCAGCGTTTGTAGCTGTGGTAGGCAGCGGTCAGCACCTGCTTCTGGCTGGTGGTGGCCAGCACCAGGTAGTTCTTCGCGGCGATGCCACGCCCGGCCAGGGTTTCCAGCTGCATGCGCAGAGCCGGGTCGCTGGCCTGCAGGCCGGCAGTGTCGATCAGCACCACGCGCTTGCGCAGCAGCGGTTCCAGCGCCGCCGCCAGTGATTGGCCCGGGTCGACGTAGGTCACCGGCACGTTGAGGATGCGGCCCAAAGTCTTGAGCTGCTCCTGGGCACCGATGCGGAAGCTGTCCATGCTCACCAGGGCCAGGTTCTGCGGGCCGTACTTGAGCACATAGCGCGCCGCGAGCTTTGCCAGGGTGGTGGTCTTGCCCATGCCGGCCGGGCCGACCACGGCGATCACACCGCCCTCTTCGATCGGTTCGACCTGCGGCACTTCGATCATCCGCGCCAGGTGCGCCAGCAACATGCGCCAGGCCTGGCGCGGCTCTTCGATTTCACTGGTGAGGTCAAGCAGTTGCCGGGCAATCGGGCCGGACAGGCCAATACGCTGCAGGCGGCGCCAAAGGTTGGCCTGGGCCGGCTTGCTGCCTTGCAGCTGGTTCCAGGCCAGCGAGCCGAGCTGCACTTCGAGCAGCTCGCGCAGGCCCGACAGCTCCGAGCGCATGGCATCGAACAGGCGCGGGTCGACCGGCGCTGCAGCAGGCGCAGCCGGTGCGGCCGGCACATCGACATGCGGCTCGATCAATGGCTCGGCAGCGGTCAGCGACTGGCCGGCGAACAATTGGCGGTTGCCCTCGCTGGCCTCGGCGCGGTTGTCCAGCTCGGCCTGGGCAGTGGCGATGCGCGACTGGGTCTTGCGCAGCTCTTCTTCCAGCTCGGCATTGGGCACGCGCGGGGCCAGCGCGGACAGCTTGTAGTCCAGCGCGGCGGTCAGTTCGACGCCACCGGCGATGCGGCGGTTGCCGATGATGGCGGCATCGGAGCCCAGCTCATCACGGACCAGCTTCATGGCCTGACGCATATCGGCGGCGAAAAAACGCTTGACTTGCATAACCCACTACCTCAGCCGTTGGGGCCCACTGTGGCAACGATGGTGACTTGCTTGTTATCCGGTATTTCCTGATACGCCAGAACATGCAAATTCGGTACAGCCAGGCGGCCGAAGCGCGACAACATGGCACGGATCGGGCCAGCGACCAGGAGAATGGCCGGCTGGCCTTGCATTTCCTGGCGCTGGCAGGCGTCGATCAGCGAACGCTGCAGCTTTTCGGCCATGCTCGGCTCAAGAAGAACACCGTCTTCCTGACCTTGCCCGGCCCTTTGCAAACTATTGAGCAAGATCTGTTCCAACCTTGGCTCAAGGGTGATCACAGGCAGCTCCGGCTCAACGCCGACAATGCTTTGCACGATGGCGCGACACAATCCGACTCGCACCGCCGCCACCAGCGCGGCGGTATCTTGACTCTTGCTGGCGTTGTTGGCGATGGCCTCGGCGATACTGCGGATGTCACGCACCGGCACTTGCTCGGACAACAATGCCTGCAGGACCTTGAGCAGCCCCGACAAGGAAATGACACCAGGCACCAGCTCTTCTGCAAGTTTAGGCGATGCCTTGGACAATACCTGCAACAGCTGCTGAACCTCTTCATGGCCGATCAGCTCATGGCAGTGCTTCTGCAGTATCTGGTTGAGATGGGTGGCAACCACGGTACTGGCGTCGACCACCGTATACCCCAGCGACTGCGCCTGAGCGCGCTGGGCGACGTCGATCCACACCGCCTCCAGGCCGAATGCCGGGTCGCGCGCAGCGATACCGTTGAGGATGCCGAACACCTGGCCCGGGTTGATCGCAAGCTCGCGGTCCGGGTAGATATCGGCCTCGGCGAGGATCACCCCCATCAGCGTCAGGCGATAGGCGCTGGGCTGCAGGTCAAGGTTGTCGCGGATATGCACGGTCGGCATGAGGAAGCCCAGGTCCTGGGACAGCTTCTTGCGCACCCCCTTGATCCGCGCCAGCAACTGGCCACCCTGGTTGCGATCGACCAGCGGAATGAGCCGGTAGCCGACCTCCAGGCCGATCATGTCGATCGGCGTGACGTCGTCCCAGCCCAGCTCCTTGGTCTCCATCGCGCGCTGCGGCGACGGCAGCAGGTCCTGCTGGCGCTGCACCTCCTTCTGCGCATCGACCTTGGCCTTCTGCTGCTTCTTCCACACCAGGTACGCGCCGCCCCCGGCCAGCAGGCCGAGGCTGATGAAGGCAAAGTGCGGCATGCCCGGCACCAGGCCCATGACGATCATCAGCGCCGCAGACACACCCAGCGCCTTGGGCGAGTCGAACATCTGTCGGTTGATCAGCTTGCCCATGTCCTCGGAGCCCGAGGCACGGGTGACCATGATCGCGGCGGCGGTGGACAGCAGCAGTGATGGCAATTGCGCCACCAAACCGTCACCGATGGTCAGCAGTGCGTAGACCTTGCCCGCATCGGCAAACGACATATTGTGTTGCAGCATGCCGATCAGCATGCCGCCGATGAGGTTGATGAAGAGGATCAGCAGGCCGGCGATGGCGTCACCGCGGACGAACTTGCTGGCACCGTCCATCGAACCATAGAACTCGGCCTCCTGGGCCACCTCGGCGCGGCGTGCCTTGGCCTGGGCCTGGTCGATCAGGCCAGCGTTGAGGTCGGCGTCGATGGCCATTTGCTTGCCGGGCATGGCGTCGAGGGTGAAGCGCGCGCTCACTTCGGAAATGCGCCCGGCACCTTTGGTCACCACCACGAAGTTGATGATCATGAGGATGGCGAACACCACCGCACCGACGACGTAGTTGCCGCCGATCACCACCTCGCCGAAGGCCTGGATCACTTTACCGGCAGCGCCATGGCCCTCCTGGCCGTGGAGCATGACCACCCGCGTGGAGGCCACGTTCAGCGCCAGGCGCAGCAAGGTCGCCACCAGCAGGATGGTCGGGAACGCAGCGAAGTCCAGCGGGCGCAGGGCGTAAACGCAGACCAGCAGCACCACGATCGACAGGGCGATGTTGAAGGTGAAGAACACGTCGAGCAGGAACGGCGGTATCGGCAACATCATCATTGCCAACATCACCAGCAGCAGCAACGGCACGCCCAGGTTGCCCCGGCCGAGCCCGGCCAGGTTGTTGCGGGCGTTGCTGATTAACTGAGTGCGATCCACCGCGAGTCCTCTTGATGCAAAACTTTGACGCCCAAGGGGCGCTTGGGCGTGGCTTTGCAAGAAGCCTTCCAACTTTGCCTGGAGGAGGGATCTAACTTTCTGCGCGGACCTTGTGGGAGCGGCCTTGTGTCGCGAAAGGGGTGCGCAGCGCCCCCAGGATTTCGGCGCTGTCGCATAAATTGCCGGGACTGCTTCGCAGTCCTTTCGCGACGCAAGGCCGCTCCCACACAGACCGTGTCAGGCTGGAATCATTCGTCACGGCGCAGGTCCGGTGGAATCGGCAGGTCTTCTTTAAGCGGCTCCGGCCGCTTGCCCTTGCCAGCGCGATACTGGCGAATCTGGAACACATAGGCCAACACCTGCGCCACCGCCAGGTACAGCCCTGCCGGGATCTCCCCTTCCACTTCGGTGGAGTAGTAGATCGCCCGCGCCAAGGCCGGCGATTCGAGGATCTGGATTTTGTGCTCCACGCCGATCTCGCGAATCTTCAAGGCGATGAAGTCGGTGCCCTTGGCCACCAGCAACGGCGCCACTCCGCCCTTCTCCGGGTCGTACTGCAAGGCCACGGCATAGTGCGTCGGGTTGGTGATGATCACGTCCGCCTCAGGCACGGCGGCCATCATGCGCCGCTGCGACACCTCACGCTGCAGCTGGCGGATGCGCTGCTTGACCTCAGGCTTGCCTTCGCTGTCCTTGTACTCGTCCTTGATCTCCTGCTTGGTCATCTTCAACTTCTTGTGGGTCTGCCATAGCTGGAACGGCACGTCGGCCGCGGCGATCAGCAGCAGCCCGGCAGCCATCCACAGGGCACTCCAACCCACCACCTGCACGCTGTGGATGATGGCCTGCTCCAACGGTTCGTTGGCAATCGCCAGCAGCGCCTGGCGGTCATTGGCCAGTACTACCAGCGCCACGATCAGGATCACCACGAACTTGGCCATCGCCTTGAGCAGCTCGGTGAGCGAGTTCAGGGAAAACATCCGCTTGATGCCCGACAAGGGGTTCATACGACTGAATTTAGGCTGCAGCAGGCTGCCCGAAAAAATGAACCCGCCGAGGGCGATGGGCGACACGAAGGCGATGACGAACAGCAGCATCAGAACCGGCTGCACCGCCCAGATCGCCATCTTGCCCGATGCCAGCAGGAACATGCCCATCGAGCGCTCGTCGGTCAGCACCTCGCGGGTCAGGGAGAAGTTCATCTGCATCAGCGCCATCAAGGTTTCCGCCAGGTTGCCGCCGAACGCCAGCAGCGCACCGGCACCGGCCAGGGTCGAGGCGACGGTGTTGAGCTCCTTGGAACGGGCGATTTCACCTTTTTCGCGCGCGTCGCGCTTGCGTTTGTCGGTGGGGTCTTCCGTCTTGTCCTGACCGCTTTCGCTCTCTGCCATGCTCAGCGCGCCCTTGCCAGTTCACGCAGCCATTGCAGCGCTTCACTGGCCAGCGTCTGGTAGTGGGACAGCACATCGGCCAGCCCGATCCAGAAGATGCCCATGCCCAGCACCAGGGTCAGCGGGAAACCGATGGAAAAGATGTTCAGCTGTGGCGCCGCCCGGGTCATCACGCCGAAGGCGATGTTCACCACCAGCAGCGCGGTGATGGCCGGCAGGATCAGCAGCAGGCCGGCACCGAACACCCAGCCCAGGCGGCCGGCCATTTCCCAGAACTGACCGACCACCAGGGCATTGCCCACCGGCAAGGTGGTAAAGCTCTCGGTCATGACTTCGAACACCACCAGGTGGCCGTTCATCAGCAGGAACAACACACTCACCAGCATGGTCATGAACTGGCTGACCACCGCCACGTTGACCCCGTTGGCCGGGTCGACCATCGAGGCGAACGCCATGCCCATCTGCACGGCGATGATCTGCCCGGCGATGACGAAGGCCTGGAACAGCAGCTGCAAGGAGAAACCGAACAGCGCGCCGACGATGACCTGCTCGCCGCACAGCAGCATGCCGCGCAGGCTCAGCGGGTCGAACTCCGGCAGTGGCGGCAGCGCCGGCACGATCACCACGGTGATGGCCAGCGCCACGTACAGGCGGATGCGCGCCGGCAGCATGCGCGTGCCGAAGATGGGCATGGTCATCAGCACCGCAGTCACCCGGAACAGCGGCAGGATGAAGGTGGCGACCCAGGTGCCGATCTGCGCGTCGGTCAGCTCCAGCATGGCAGGCTCAACCGATCAGCTGCGGGATGCTGGTGTACAGGCCGGTGATGTACTCCATGAACTTCTGCGTCAGCCAAGGCCCGGCGACGATCAGCGTGACCAGCATCACCAGCAGGCGCGGCAGGAAGCTCAAGGTCTGTTCGTTGATCTGCGTGGCGGCCTGGAACATCGCCACCACCAGGCCGACCAACAGGCTCGGCACCACCAGCACGGCGACCATCAGCGTAGTCAGCCACAGCGCGTCACGGAACAGGTCGACAGCTACTTCAGGTGTCATGCGGGGCTCTCCCTGGCGGCGTCAGACGCCGCCGAAACTGCCGGCCAAGGTACCCATGATCAGCGCCCAGCCATCGACCAGCACAAAGAGCATGATCTTGAACGGCAACGAGATGATCAGCGGCGACAACATCATCATGCCCATGGCCATCAGCACACTGGCCACCACCATGTCGATGATCAGGAACGGAATGAAGATCATGAAGCCGATCTGGAATGCGGTTTTCAGCTCCGAGGTGACGAACGCCGGCACCAGGATGGTCAGCGGCACCTGATCGGGGCCGGCGATGTCGGTGCGCTTGGACAGGCGCATGAACAGGTCCAGGTCGCTCTGCCGGGTCTGCGCCAGCATGAAGTCCTTGAGCGGCCCCTGGGCCTTGTCGATGGCCTGCTGCGCTGTCATCTTCTCGGCCAGATACGGCTGCAGGGCATCCTGGTTCACCCGGTCGAACACCGGCGCCATGATGAACAGGGTCAGGAACAGCGCCATGCCGGTCAGCACCTGGTTCGACGGCGTCTGCTGCAGGCCCAGGGCCTGACGCAGGATCGAGAACACGATGATGATGCGGGTGAAGCTGGTCATCAGGATGACGAACGCCGGAATGAAGCTCAGCGCCGTCATGATCAGCAGGATCTGCAGGCTGACCGAGTACTCCTGCTGCCCGTCCGCGGTGTTGGACAGGGTAATGGCCGGGATCGACAGCGGGTCGGCGGCCAAAGCCAGCGGCGCGGCCAGCAGCAGCGCCAGGGTCACCACAATGCGCAGCGCACTGCTCATCACTTCTTGTCCTTATGATCCTTGCCCATCAGCTCCATCAGGCGCTGGGCGAATTCCGGGGTCGCCTGGCGGGCACTGGCGGGCACCTCGACGGGCTCGGCCATTACATGCAAAGCCTCGATGCTGCCGGGGGTGTGGCCGATGAGGATCTGTTCCTTGCCGATCTGCACCAGCAACAACCGGTCCCGCGGGCCGATGGCACGGCTGCCGACGATCTCGATCACCTGCCCGCCCCTGGGCGTGGCGCCTTGCATGCGGCGCAGTACCCAAGCCAGGAAGAAGATCAGCCCGACCACCAGCAACAGGCCGAACACCATCTGCGCCAATTGCCCGCCGAGGCTGCCTGGCGCAGCGGCCGGCGCTGCAGCCGGGCTGGCCGCAGGCGTGGCGGCGGCGATGGCCACTTCGCTGGCCAGCAGCGTGGCCAGGGCCATCACGGCCCGCATCGTACCCTTCACTCAGCGCAGCTTCTTGATGCGTTCGCTGGGGCTGATCACGTCGGTCAGGCGGATGCCGAACTTCTCGTTGACCACAACCACTTCGCCATGGGCGATCAGGGTGCCGTTGACCAGCACGTCGAGCGGCTCACCGGCCAGGCGGTCGAGTTCGATCACCGAGCCCTGGTTGAGCTGCAGCAGGTTGCGGATGTTGATTTCGGTGCTGCCCACTTCCATGGAAATGTTCACCGGGATGTCCAGGATCACATCCAGGTTCGGCCCTTCGAGGCTGACGTTGTCGTTCGGCCGCGGGGAGCTGGCGAACTCCTCCATCGGCAGGCGACCGGCGCCGGGTTTGCCGCTGTCACCGGCGAGCAGCGCATCGATGTCGGACTGGCCGGCATCCCCGGTTTCTTCCAGGGCTGCAGCCCACTCGTCGGCCAGGGCCTGGTCTTCTGCGGAAGTGATCTCGTTTTCGTTAGCCATGATGTCCTCGACAGGCATTCAATTCGTTAAGAGCGACCGGCACGCAGTCAGCGGCGTCCGATCGGGTCGATGATCTGCAGGGCCAGGTTGCCCTTGTGCGAGCCCAGGCGCGCCTTGAACGACGGCACGCCATTGGCGCGCAATACCAGGTGCTCGGGCAGCTCTACCGGGATCACATCGCCGGCCTGCATGTGCAGGATGTCGCGCAGCTTCAGCTGGCGACGGGCAACCGTGGCCGTCAGCGGCACGGAGACGTCCAGCACGTCCTCGCGCAGGGCCTTGACCCAGCGTTCGTCCTGATCGTCGAGGTCGGACTGAAAGCCCGCATCGAGCATTTCGCGCACAGGCTCGATCATCGAATACGGCATGGTCACATGCAGGTCGCCGCCACCGCCGTCCAGTTCGATATGGAAGGTCGACACCACCACCGCCTCGCTCGGGCCGACGATGTTGGCCATGGCCGGGTTGACCTCGGAATTCATGTACTCGAAGTTGACCGGCATGATCGCCTGCCAGGCTTCCTTGAGGTCGACGAAGCACTGGTCCAGCACCATGCGCACCACCCGCAGCTCGGTGGGGGTGAATTCGCGGCCCTCGATCTTGGCGTGACGGCCGTCGCCGCCAAAGAAGTTGTCCACCAGCTTGAACACCAGCTTGGCATCGAGAATGAACAGCGCGGTGCCGCGCAGCGGCTTGATCTTGACCAGGTTGAGGCTGGTCGGCACGTACAGCGAGTGCACGTACTCGCCGAACTTCATCACCTGCACACCGCCCACCGCCACGTCGGCCGAACGGCGCAGCAGGTTGAACATGCTGATGCGGGTGTAGCGGGCGAAACGTTCGTTGATCATTTCCAGGGTCGGCATGCGACCCCGCACGATCCGATCCTGGCTGGTCAGGTCGTAGCTTTTGATGCTGCCAGGCTCGGCAACGCTCTCGGTCTGTACCAGCCCATCGTCGACGCCATGCAACAGGGCATCGATCTCATCCTGGGACAGCAGGTCCTGTACGGCCATTGCGGACTCCTACTGCAATACGAAATTGGTGAACAGCAGCTGGTCGACCACCGGCTTGCCGACTTCCTTCTGCGCCACTTCCTGCACCACAGCGGTGGCTTTCTGACGCAACATCTCCTGGCCCACCGAACTGGCCGACAGCGTGTCGAAGCCCTGCCCGGAGAACATCATCACCAGGTTGTTGCGGATCACCGGCATGTGCACCGAGAGTGCGTCCAGATCAGCCTGGTTGCGGCCCTGCAGGGTGATGCTCAGCTGCATGTAGCGCTGGCGACCGTTCTGGTTGAAGTTGACCACGAAGGCGGGGGTCAGCGGCACGTAGATTGCGGGGGCCTTGACGTTGGTAGCCGCCGCTTCAGGGGCGGGGGCCGGTTCACTCTTGTGCATGATGAACCAGGTGGCACCCACCGACAGGCCGACCGCCAGCAGCAGCGCCAGCACCAGCAGCAGGATCAGCTTGAGTTTGCCTTTTGCGGCGGGGTCTTTCACTGCGTCGCTCTTCGCCATGCCAATAATCCGTCGTCCATCAGGGTTTCAAAGGAGGATGACGTGGCTTGAGCAAGTGTTATGCCAGATTTGTCAGGATGTGTACTTCCTGTCCCGGCCTCTTCGCGGGCTTGCCCGCGAAGAGGCCGGTGCAGGCGACTGAAGGTCAGGCGTAGTAATCGACAGCACTGTCGCCAATGACCACCTGCTGCTCGACTGCCCGGGAAACTTCGCCCGACTCACCCTGCTCGCCCCCACCCTGCCCCCGGCGCGCGGCCACCCCGGACATCTGCGCCCCCTCCTGTTGCGCCTGCTGCTGTTGCTGACGCGACTGGTCGGCGACATTGACGTCCGGCTGCGCCAGACCCTGCTGGGCAAACAGCTCGCGCAAGCGATGCACCTGGCTGTCCAGCGCATCGCGCACGCCGGCATGGCCGCTGACGAAGGTGATCTGGGTGGACTGGTCAGTCGCCACATTGACGCGAATATCGAGGCGACCGAGCTCAGCCGGCTCCAGCTGGATATCCGCCGACTTGAGGTTCTGGCTGGACAGGTACATGACCCGGTTGACCAGGCCTTCGGCCCACGCCCCCTGGTTCATCTGCAAGGGCTGATGCAATGGGCTGGGCAGCGCATTGGCGGTCTTGGCGGTCACCGCCTGGGTCAGGCTGGCCAGGCGGTTGGCAAAATCGTCGACACGGGTATCGCTGCTGGCGCTCTTGGTGTCCTTGAGCCCGTCTTCGAGCAAGGCACCGAAGGCCTTGTCACCCGTGCCAGACTTCGCTGCCTCGCCTTCGACCTTGTCGATCAGGCTCGCCAACGGATTGACGGGCGCCTGCCCGTCATCGGGCTGAGCCTTGGATGCGTCGCCGGCATGCGCCGATGTCGTGCCCTTGGCCTGCGCGCTGTGCTCCAGGGCCAGGCGCAGGGTCGGCAGGTTGGCCAAGGGGTCGGCGTCCGGGTCGAAGGCTTCGGCCTCAGGGTCTGCCGGCAAGGGTTCGGTTACCTCGGCCGCAGAGGGCTGCTGGATGGCGGCCTGCAAAACGGGCGCCACCGCTTCGGCCTGGGCCTGCAACAACTGTGCGCCGGGCTGCGCATCGGTTACCTGGCCCGCGACCAGGTTGGCATCGAGCGAGCCCGAGTCGCTGCCAGCTGCCGCATCGGCGGCGGACGGCGGCGCATCGTCAGCTGGCAATTTGTTGCCGTCATCGGCAACCGCCGGTTTATCGGCGGCCTGCTTCTTGCCGCCCTGGGCAACGTCGGGTTTGTCCTTCGGTTCGTGCTGGGCGACCTTGTCATGGCGCGCGCTAGCCTTGTCACGCCCTTGCCTGGCCATGACCTGATCGAAGCCGCCGCCCTGCTCGCCCGCCGCCTGCAGCGGCTTGTCCACCCGCGAGGCGCCCGCGTTCGCCGGTTTGCTCAGGGTGTTGGCTTGCAACAAAGGGTTGGGTGCGACAGGCATTGAACGGTCTCCGCTCCAGAAACTGGAATATCATCTGGCCACAGAGAGGCAAAAGTCGCGCCAACTTGTCATCAGCTCGCTGAAACGCGCTCACGCTCACCCCGATAGAAGCACTGCACTTCCAGGTATTCCTGATCGATGCGGTGGATCAGGTCTTCGATTCCATAAAGCGGTCGCACCTTCACCCGCTCTTCGAGCTGTTGGCACAACCGTGCGAGCGCAACAGCACCCATGTTGCTGGTGCTGCCCTTGAAGCTGTGCGCGGCCATGCCTAGCTCATCGGCGCTCTTGGCCTCGTGCAACTGGCTCAAACGCCGCTCGGAGTCTTCAAGAAAGGTATCCAGCAGCTGCAGGTAGCCATCTTCCATGACCTCCTGCAAGTCGCTGAGCAACTTGTGGTCAATATGCATCTCTGTCACTTGTTCACTCCTTGATCAAGCCGGATTATGCCTGAGCCGCGCAGCGGCCCTCCAGACGCGTCACCAATCGAACTGTACGCGGGCACAACGGCCGCCCTCGCACCACTGCGCACGGCTGCCAAGCCGTTGCACCAGGTTCAATCCGCGCCCGCTCAGATCGTGCTCCTGGGAGGGTCGCGACAGCACGCTGCCCACATCGAACCCCGCGCCACTGTCGCGGACCTCAATGGTAAGACGCCCACCCGCCGCCAACGGTTCCACCGTAAGGTCGATGCGCACGAAACCTTCGGCCAACGAAAGCAGGCGCCGGGCCCGCTCCTGATAGTAGTCGGCAAAACCCCGCACATCACGCTTGAGCTGTGAATCCAGGCCCAGCACACCATGCTCCAGGGCATTGGAATACAGCTCACTGAGCACACTGTGCAACGCGCCGGTATGCGGGCGCAGCCCGTGGATTTCCTGCAACAACTGCACCAGGTAAGGGACCGGGTTGAAGCGCTTGAGGCTTTCGCCACGCATTTCGAACCCCAGCGACCAGTCCAGCGGGCTGGAGCGCCCGCTGTCGGAATACAAGGTCGGCGCTGGTACCCGGTCTTCGCCGCTGAACATGCGAATGTCACACAGGCTGATGTCATCCCGGGGGCGACCGCCGAAACGCTTCAAGGCCAGCATCACCTCATCGAACAGCTGCGCCGGGTCGCAATTGGCCGCCAGCACCTCGCGCAAGCGCTCGACACCGAACAGGCGCTCGTGCTCGTCTGCGGTATCCACCACGCCATCGGACAGCAGCAACAGCCGCTCACCCGCCGCCAGCGGCAGCACTTCGGTGCTGTCGTCGAAGCGCTCCGGTGCCAGGATACCCAAAGGCAAGTGCCGTGAGCTCAGGCGGCCAAGCATCGCGCCATCGGCCGAAAGCCGGTAGCCATCCGGCATACCGCCATTCCACACTTCCACCACACCGCGCTGCACGCTCATCTTGAGCAGCAGCGCGCAACAGAACATGTCCACCGGCAGGATGCGCTTGAGCTTGGCATTCATCTCGCGCAGCATCTGTGCCAGGCCGTAGCCCTTGGCGGTCATGCCGTAGAACACTTCTGCCAGCGGCATCGCACCGACTGCAGCCGGCAAGCCATGGCCGGTGAAGTCGCCGAGCAGCACGTGCATGTCACCCGCCGGGGTGAACGCAGCCAATAGCAGGTCGCCATTGAACAGGGCGTAGGGCGATTGCATATAACGAATGTTCGGCGCCGTGATGCATCCGGAGTGGGCGACCTTGTCGAACACCGCCTTGGCCACCCGTTGCTCGTTGAGCAGATGGTGGTGGTGGCGAGTGATCTGGTCACGCTGCTCCAGTACGGTCGCCTGCAAGCGGCGCAAGCGGTCCATGGCGCGAATCTTGGCCCCGAGGATCACCGCACTGTAGGGTTTGGCCATGAAGTCGTCGCCCCCGGCCTCCAGGCAGCGCACCAGGGCATCCTCCTCGTTCAGCGAGGTCAGGAAGATGATCGGAACCAGCGCCTCGCCGGCCAGCGCCTTGATCTGCCGTGCCGCCTCGAAACCATCCATTACCGGCATCAAGGCGTCGAGCAACACCAGTTGCGGGCGCTTTTCGGCAAACAAGGCAACGGCTTGCTCGCCATTTTCCGCGGTGAAAACCTGGTGGCCCTGGCGACGGACGATCTGCGCCAGCAGCATGCGGTCGACCGCCCCGTCTTCGGCCACCAGCACGGTCAACGCCTGTTCGGCCGGCATCTGGGCACTCAACTGATATCGAACAGTTTTTCGAAATTGGAAATGGCCAGGATCTTGCGCACGTCGGAGCTGGCATGCACCACACGTACGTCCGAGTCGTCGCCGCCGGCATGGTCGCGCAGCAACAGCAGCATGCCCAGTGCGGAGCTGTCCAGATAGGTGGCGTCCTTCAGGTCGACCACTACCGAGTCGGGCTTTTCAGGCTGGCGTTCGTAGGCATCACGAAATTCCTGATGCTTGCCGAAATCGAAGCGCCCCCTGACCTTGATCGTGAGCTTTTTCCCTTCCTGCGAAAAATCTGTCTCGACTGCCATGCTAGCGATTCCTTCGATGATGGCGAATTCAACTGTTCAAGGTTTAGCAGCCTGTGGCTGGACTGGCAAGGTAAGCCTGCACCGGCCTTTTCGCGGGTAAACCCGCTCCCACAGGGATATCACAAGGCCCGAGGGCAGCACGATATCTGTGCGGGTTTACCCGCGAAGAGGCCGGTGCAGGCTATAGATGGCCTTGGCGCGGCAAGCGCTGGGACAATTCGTCCAGCAACCGCTGCTCGCGCTTGTCTTCGGCCCGCCGCGCTTCGTCCAGGTAGCGCTGCACCAGCTTGCGCAGCCCCTCTACCCGGGCATAGGCCTGCTGCCAGGCGCCACGGGCATTTTTCAGGTTGTTGTCATGCCAGGCCAGGCTCTGCCGCTGCTGGGTCATAGCCGTTTCCAGCTGAGCCAGGAAACGCTGGTAATTGAGCAGCCAGCTGCCATTGACCCCCTGCCCGCCGCGGTTGATCCATTGCGCCTGATAACCTTCGCGGAACGATTCCAGCTCCGCCAGCTTGGCCTGGGCCTGAACCACCTGTTGCTGGAAGTGCCCCACGCGCTGGGCAGCCTTGCGCTCGGCCTCTTCGGCCATGTCGACCACCGGTGCCAGGCGTGCTGCGCGGCTAGGCAAACTCATGGTCTATCAGCCCTTCGCCGGTGGCGTGAAGATCGCCGCCAGCTCGCTGCGGCTCTGGCCCATGCCGACATTTTCGTCCAGCCCCTGGCGCAGGAAGTCCACCAGCCGGGGCTGCAAGGCAATCGCCAGGTCGGTCTCCGGATCGCCACCGGCCACATAGGCACCGACGCTGATCAGGTCGCGGCTCTGCGACAGGCGTGACCACAGCTGCTTGAACTTCTGCGCCTGGCGCAGGTGGTCGGCATCCACGACCTGCGGCATGACCCGGCTGATCGAGGCTTCGATGTCGATGGCCGGGTAGTGGCCTTCCTCGGCCAGGCGCCGGGACAGCACGAAGTGGCCGTCAAGCACGCCCCGCGCCGCGTCGGCGATCGGGTCCTGCTGGTCGTCACCCTCGGACAATACGGTGTAGAAGGCAGTGATCGAGCCTCCACCGGGTTCACCATTACCGGCGCGCTCCACCAGCTTGGGCAGCTTGGCGAACACCGACGGCGGGTAGCCGCGGGTGGCCGGCGGCTCGCCGATGGCCAGGGCGATTTCGCGCTGGGCCTGGGCGAAACGGGTCAGCGAGTCCATCAGCAGCAGAACGTTCTTGCCCTTGTCGCGAAAGTACTCGGCAATGCGCGTGCAGTACATGGCCGCGCGCAGACGCATCAGCGGCGCATCGTCCGCAGGCGATGCCACCACCACCGAGCGCTTGAGGCCCTCTTCGCCGAGGATGTGCTCGATGAATTCCTTGACTTCGCGGCCCCGCTCGCCGATCAGGCCGACCACGATGATGTCCGCCTCGGTGAAACGGGTCATCATGCCCAGCAACACCGACTTACCTACGCCGGTGCCGGCGAACAGGCCCAGGCGCTGGCCACGGCCGACGGTGAGCAGGCCATTGATGCTGCGAATGCCCACGTCCAGCGGCTTGCTGATCGGGTCACGGTTGAGCGGATTGATGATCGGGCCGTCCATCGGCACCCAGTCTTCGGCGCGCATGCCACCCATGCCATCGAGGGCGCGCCCGGCGCCATCGAGCACCCGACCAAGCATGCTCATGCCCATGGGCAGGCGGCCGCTGTCGTCCAGCGGCACCACGCGTGCCCCCGGTGCGATGCCGGCGATGCTGCCCACCGGCATCAGGAACACCTTGTTGCCGGCAAAGCCCATCACCTCGGCCTCGACCTGCACCGGGTGGTAGCTGTCGTCGTTGATCACCAGGCAGCGCCCACCCACAGCGGCGCGCAGCCCTTCAGCTTCGAGGGTGAGGCCGACCATGCGCAGCAGGCGGCCTTCTACCACCGGCTGCACCGGCAGCGTGATTGCCTCGGCGTAGCCACCCAGGCGCTTACCGAAGCTGGTGCGATCAAGGCGCATCGCTGGCGTCCAGTTCGACCGACATGTCCGCCACTGCCGGATGCAGGGCCTGGTCGTGCAGCTGGTCGAACAATTGCGCAACGGCTTTTTCGATGCGGGTTTCCATGGTCGCGTCGATGCGGCTGTGCAGGGTCTCGATCCGGCAGCCACCCGGCAGCAGGGCTTCGTCTTCGAGCAGCTTCCAGTGCTCTTCATGGCGTTCGCGCAAGGCCTTGGCCAGCTCGAAATCCTGCGGATTGAGGTGGATGCGGATGTTGTCGGCACCCATCGGCAGCAACTTCAGCGCCTCACGCAACACGTGGGTGATCTGGCTGGAGTCGCTGCGCAGTTCGCGGCCGATGACCTGGCGCGCCATATGGGCAACCAGATGCACCATGCTGCGTTCGATCTGCGTGTCCTGCTCGGCAATCGGGTGCAGCAGGTGCCCAATCAGCTGTTCCAGGCTGCCCAGCTTGGCGGCAAGGGCTTCCTCGGCCTCCTGACGCACTTTCAACTGGGTACTGTGGAATCCTTCACGCTCGCCAGTGGCGAAGCCTTCGTTGTAGGCCTCCTGGCGGATCGCTTCGAGCTCTTCGAGGGTCAGCGGCTGGACTTCTTCCAGCGGCACTTCCTCGACTTCTTCGACGACCTCCGGCTCAGGCTCGGGTTCCGGCTCAGGCGCCGGGTCGAAGCTGGGCAGCGCCCAGACGTCGACACCCTCGAGGTCGCGGGCGCGGATCAGGTCGCTGGGGTGGGATTCTTTGGTGGGCATGTCTTCAGCTACTCATCTGCGAGCGACACGATCCTTGTAGGAGCGGCCTTGTGTCGCGAAAGGGCTGCAACGCAGCCCCAGCAATATAGGCGACAACACTGAAATCCTGGGGCTGCCTTGCAGCCCTTTCGCGACACAAGGCCGCTCCTACAGGGGCTTGTGTCGACTTATGGATCAGATCATTTCCTCGGCACCCTTGCCGCCAAGCACGATCTCGCCGGCCTCGGCCATGCGGCGGGCGATGGTGAGGATTTCCTTCTGCGCCGTTTCCACGTCGCTGACGCGCACCGGGCCCTTGGCCTCGAGGTCGTCGCGCAGCAGTTCCGAGGCACGCTTGGACATGTTCTTGAAAATCTTGTCCTTGACTCGCTCGTCCGCGCCCTTGAGCGATACCACCAGGACGTCGGACGACACTTCGCGCAGCAGCGCCTGGATACCGCGATCGTCCACGTCGGCCAGGTTGTTGAAGACGAACATCAGGTCTTCGATCTGCTCCGACAGGTCGTTGTCGACTTCGCGGATCGAGTCCATCAGTGCACCTTCCACGGAGCTATCGAGGAAGTTCATGATGTCGGCGGCACGCTTGATACCACCCAGAGTGGTGCGCGCGGCATTGGAGTTGCCCGAGAACTGCTTCTCGAGAATCTGGTTCAGTTCCTTCAGCGCCGCCGGCTGTACGGTGTTCAGCGAGGAGACGCGCAGGATGATGTCCAGGCGCACCTTGTGGTCGAAGTTGCTCAGCACTTCACCGGCCTGATCGGGGTCGAGGTAGGCGACCACGATGGCCTGGATCTGTGGGTGCTCGTAGCGGATCACATCGGCCACGGCACGCGGCTCCATCCACTTGAGGCTGTCCAGGCCGCTGGTGTTGCCGCCCAGCAGGATGCGGTCGATCAGGCCGTTGGCCTTGTCCTCGCCCAGAGCCTGGTTGAGCATCTTGCGGATGTAACCGTCGGAACCCACGCCCAGGCTGGTCTGGTCGCCGACGATCTCGACGAACTCGCTCATCACCTGCTCGACCTGCTCACGGTGCACATTGCCCATCTGCGCCATGGCCACACCGACCCGCTGCACTTCTTTCGGGCCCATGTGTCGCAGCACTTGCGCAGCATCGGTCTCACCGAGCGACAGCAGCAGGATCGCTGCCTTGTCGACACGGCTCAGCTTGGCGGTAATGGCTCGATTGTCACTCATCGGCGTTGATCCACTCTTTCACGACCTGGGCCACGCGGCCCGGGTCCTCGGCCACCAGGCCCTTGATTGCGTTCAGCTGTGCTTCGTAACCCTCGCTCGGGCTCGGCAACAGAATGCTTGACGGGCCACCGAGGCTGACACGGTCGTTGGCCAGTTCGCCATCCAGACCGATCATCCCGCCCAGTTCCATGTCGCTGTCCGCAGCAGCCTGCTTGCCGCCACCTGTAATGTTGTTGAGCACCGGACGCAGCACGCCGAACACCAGCACCAGGATGAACAGCACGCCCAGCACCTGCTTGACGATGTCCCAGAACCACGGCTGCTGGTAGAAGGCGATGTCGGCAATCTCCTCGCCACGGTCAGCGGCGAACGGCACGTTCATCACCGTCACGCTGTCGCCGCGGCTGGCATCGAAGCCCACCGCGTCCTGCACCAGGCGGGTGAAGCGCGCCAGGTCTTCGGCGCCCCATGGCGCACGGGTGGATTCGCCATTGGCATCGACCTTGACCTGGTCATCGACCACCACCGCCACCGAGAGGCGGGTCAGGCGCCCCTGCTGCTGGCGGGTGTGGCTGATCGAACGGTCCAGCTCGAAGTTCTTGGTGGTCTGCTCACGCTTGTCCGACGGGTACGGGGCGAGCATCGGCTGGCCGGTGGCCGGGTCCATGATCTGCTGGCCGTTGGCATCCACCAGCGGCTGGCCTGGCTGGATGGCGCCGGCCGGGGCGGCAGCACCACCAGTGGTTTGCGGCGCCGAGGCCGGGCCTGGTGGCTGGTTGCTCAGTGCGCCCGGCACGCCTTGCGGGCCCTGGCTGCTGGCACGCTGCTCGTTGACCGCCTGCTCGCTGCGCAGCGCCGGCTGGTCCGGGTTGAACTGCTCGGACGTCGACTCGACCGCACTGAAGTCCAGGTCGGCGGACACCTCGGCCTTGTAGCGATCATTGCCCAGCACCGGCTGCAGGATATTGTGCACGCGCTGGGTGAGCATGCCTTCCATGCGGCGGCTGTAGTCGTACTGTTTGCCGGCCATGGTCAGCGCAGTGTCCTGCAACTGCTCGGAAAGCAGGTTGCCACGCTGGTCGACCACGGTGACTTGCGACTTGTCCAGCTCGGGCACGCTGGTGGCGACCAGGTTGACGATGGCCATGACCTGGCCCGCCTCGAGCGAACGGCCTGGGTACAGTTCAACCAGCACCGAGGCGCTTGGCTTGCGCTCGTCGCGCACGAAGACCGAGCTTTTCGGGATCGCCAGGTGCACGCGGGCGGCCTTGACGTTATTCAGGCTGGAAACGGTACGCGCCAGCTCACCTTCCAGGCTGCGGCGATAGCGGGTGGCTTCCATGAACTGGCTGGTGCCAAGCCCTTGCTCTTTATCGAGCAACTCGAAGCCGACATTGCCATCGCTCGGCGCCACGCCGGCAGCCGCCAGCTTCAGGCGCGCACGGGAGAGATCGTCGGCCTTGACCAGCAGAGCACCGGAATTGGGCTCGACATGATAAGGGATGTCTGCAGAGGCCAGGGTGTCCATGACCTGCTTGGTGTCCATGCCCGCCAGGCTGCCGTACAGCGGCCGGTAATCCGGCTGCTGCGACCACAGCACCACGGCAAAGCCGATTGCCACGCTCGCCGCCAACCCGACCAACAGGCCGACCTGACGCAGCATGGGCATCTGCGAGATGTTTTCCAGAAACGCCATGTTGAACCGCGCCGGCTTGGCACCTGGCGCACCGCTCTTGGCGGGGGCGTTTTCGACGACTGCATCAGCCATGGGTTACGTCCGTCCTCAAACCGGCATCTGCATGATGTCCTGGTACGCCTGAACCAGCTTGTTGCGTACCTGGGTCAACGCCTGCATGGACACGCTGGCTTTTTGCGAGGCGATCATCACGTCGGTCAGGTCAACGCCGCTCTTGCCGATCTCGAAGGCATTGGCCAACTGGGTCGACGCCTGCTGGGTCTCGCTGACCTTGCCGATGGCTTGGCCGAGCATGTCGGCAAAGGTGCTTTGGCCAGGCGCCAGCTCAGGGGCGGCAGTGGCTTTTGGCAACGACATGGCATCGGCCTGCATGGCCCGCATGTCCAACATCAGACGATTGAATTCAACACCTTGGCTCATGACCTTCTCTCTCCGGCGGCCGCATTTTTTTGACACTCATGCGGCGGATAGCCCTGAACTAGCAACACGTGTGCCAGCCCGCAATGCATACATATAAATGAATGCTTCAGCCGAACAGGCTGGCTTCCACGTCGAGCCCGGCGTCACGCATCTGCGCCAGCTTGTAGCGCAGGGTACGCGGGCTGATGCCCAGCTTTTCGGCCGCTTCCTTGCGCCGCCCGCGCTCGGCGCGCAGGGTGTCGATAATCATCTGGAATTCGTGGCGACGCATATCGTCGCCCAAGCCCCCCGCGTCGACCATCACCTCGACTGGCAGTGGCGACAGCGTGGCAACCGCGCCAGCCGACAAGGGAATGGCGCCCGCCAGACAAAAATCCGCCGCCTCGATCACCCCGCCCTGCTGCAGGATCAACGCCCGCTGCAGGGCGTTGTCCAGCTCGCGCACATTGCCTGGCCAGGCGTGTGCCTGCAGGCAGGCGCGCGCCTCGGCAGACAGCCGCACCGGCGCGTGCTTCATCTTCGCCACGTGGCGCGCCAGCAAGCGCTCGGCCAGCGGCAGGATATCGCCACTGCGCTCGCGCAGCGGTTGCCAGGCCAGCGGGAATACCGAAAGGCGGTAGTACAGGTCTTCACGGAAACGGCCCGCCGCCACTTCGCCAGCCATATCGCGGTTGCTGGTGGCCAGCACACGGATGTCCAGCGCGATCGGTTTGCGCCCACCGACCCGTTCCACCTCACGCTCCTGTAGCACGCGCAGCAGCTTGGCCTGCAACCCCAGGGGCATCTCGGAGATCTCGTCGAGCAGCAAGGTGCCGCCCTCGGCCTGTTCGAACTTGCCGGCCTGGGCGGCGATGGCGCCGGTGAAGGCGCCCTTCTCGTGGCCGAACAGCGTGGCCTCGAGCATGTTGTCCGGAATTGCCGCGCAGTTGATTGCCACGAACGGTTGCGCCGCCCGCGGCGACTGCTGGTGGATATAGCGCGCCAGCACTTCCTTGCCCGTACCCGACTCGCCGGAAATGAGCACAGTCGAATCGCTGCGAGCCACGCGCGCAGCCAGTTCCAGCAGCTGCCGGCTGGCGGCCTCACAGGCCACCGGCCCCTGCGCCTCGGCCGCCGTCAGGCGCCCGGCGGCATGGCGCTCGACCAGGCTCAGCAGGGCGTTGGGCTCGAACGGCTTGACCAGGTAGTCCGCGGCCCCTTGGCGCATGGCCTCCACGGCGCGCTCAACGGCCGCATGGGCGGTCATCAGCAACACGGGCAATTGCGGGTGATGACGACGCAACTGCGCCAGCAACTGGTGCCCGTCCATGCCCGGCATGTTCACGTCGC
The DNA here is from genome assembly GCF_044748405.1 of Pseudomonas sp. NPDC089996. NCBI lineage: Bacteria > Pseudomonadati > Pseudomonadota > Gammaproteobacteria > Pseudomonadales > Pseudomonadaceae > Pseudomonas > Pseudomonas sp. NPDC089996. Next base: position 251,449 of record NZ_JBIVGA010000008.1, read on the forward strand.
TGACCACCAGGCTGTACACCTCACCCTCCACTGCCTGCAGCGCTTCCTCGGCACTGCCGACGGCATCGTAGGCGAAGCCACCGATCTCCAGGGTATCGCTCAGCGCCTGGCGCAATACGCGGTCATCCTCGACCAGCAGCACCTTGATTGCCATCACACGACCTCCGTTGCCTGCCCGTCGATCAACGGCAGCTCAACTTTCACACAGGTGCCACGCCCGACCTTCGAGCGCAGCTGCAACGTGCCCTGGTGCGCACGCACCACGGCCTTGACCACTGCCAGCCCCAGCCCGGTGCCGGTGGCTTTGGTGGTGAGGAACGGTTCACCCAGGCGCCCCAGCAGTTCGCCATCGATGCCACTGCCGGCATCGCTGATGTTCAGGAGCAAGGTACGCTCACGACGCAGCAGGTGCACCTTGAGCCGCGCAGGGCTGTCACTGGCCTGAATGGCATTCTCGATCAGGTTGAGCAAGGCGCCGACCAGGGTGTCGCGATTGCACAGCAACTCGCCCAGATGGCTGTCGCACTGCCAGCGCACGGCGTGCCCCTGCACATGGGGCTGAGCAGCCTGCTGCAGGGCCTGGAACAGGGCCTTGGGGGTCACCCGATCACCCAAAGGCAGTTCGCCGCGGGCAAACACGAGCATGTCGCGCACCTGGTGCTCCAGCTCGTGCAGGCGCTCCTTCAGGCTGCCGGCGAAGCGCTGGCGGGTTTCTGGCGCGAGTTCGCGCTCGCCATCGGCCAGGTGGCTGGCATACAGCATGGCCGCCGACAGCGGCGTGCGGATCTGATGCGCCAGCGAAGCGACCATGCGCCCCAGCGAAGACAGGCGCTCGTGCCGGGCCAACTGGTCCTGCAGGCGGCGCGTTTCAGTCAAGTCGTTGAGCAACACCAGCTGACCAGGCTCGGCATCCAGCGAGCGCGTGGCGATGGACAGCCGGCGACCGTCACGCAGCGAGACCTCATGGCCATCGTCCTTGCGCGGGGCGAAGCTGCGTGCGATCACTTGCCGCCACAGCTGGCCGACCACAGGCTCGCCGAGCAAGTCGCAGGCGGCTGGGTTGGCCTCGCGCACCAGGCCCTGGTCGTCGATCACGATCACTCCGCCCGGCAGCAGGTCAAGCAGGTTCTGCAGGCGATTGGCCAGGCGCTCCTTTTCGTTCAGTTCGGCCATGCGCTGCGCGCCGACCACCGCCAGTTCGCCCTTGAGTTCACTGACCCGGGCTTCGAGCATGCTGTAGGACTGGTTGAGTTGAGAGGAAACCTGATTGAACAGGGCGAACGCCTGCTCCAGCCCCTGTCGACTCTCCTGTTCGACCGGGGTACGCCCCTGCGGATCAGGGACTCGGGAAAAGTGGGCGGCCTGGGGCATCGTGCTCTCTCGCGTGGCTGACCGTCATAAAAACGGTGTGGTGCCAGCGGTGTAGCAATAGGCGTGCCGGGGATGGAATCTGATTTCGCAGACCCGGCCTCTTCGCGGGCTCGCCCGCTCCCACGGGGTCACCACAATACCCTGTGGGAGCGGGCGAGCCCGCGAAGGGGCCGGCACAGGCGGAATCAGTCTTCCGCCTGGTCCTCGCCGCCCTGGCGGCTCATGCCGTACTTGCGCATCTTCTCGACCAGGGTGGTCCTGCGAATACGCAAACGTTCAGCAGCGCGCGCAACGATACCGTTGGCATCGTCCAGCGCCTGCTGGATCAGGCCTTGCTCGAGGCTGCCGAGGTAGTCCTTCAGGTCCAGGCCCTCAGGCGGCAACATCGCGGGGTTGCTGAAGTTCGGGGCATGGCCGTTGATCGCCACGCGCTCTTCGAGATCGCTGCGCAGGCTGTCGACCAGCTGCTCGTCCTCGTCATCGATATAGCGGAATTTCTTCGGCAGCTCCGACACCCCGATCACCCCGTACGGGTGCATGATCGCCATGCGCTCGACCAGGTTGGCCAGCTCCCGGACGTTACCCGGCCAGCCGTGCCGGCAGAGCGACATGATCGCCGCCGAGTTGAAGCGGATCGAGCCGCGCTTCTCGTGCTCCATGCGCGAGATCAGCTCGTTCATCAGCAGCGGGATGTCTTCCACGCGCTCGCGCAGTGGTGCCATTTCGATCGGGAACACATTGAGGCGGTAGTACAGGTCTTCGCGGAACGTCCCGTCCTCGATCATGGTTTCGAGGTTCTTGTGGGTCGCGGCGATGATGCGCACGTCGATGCTCTGGGTCTTGTTGCTGCCCACGCGCTCGAAGGTGCGCTCCTGCAGCACACGCAGCAGCTTGACCTGCATCGGCAGCGGCATGTCGCCGATTTCGTCGAGGAACAGGGTGCCGCCGTTGGCCAGCTCGAAACGCCCGGCACGGCTGGTGATCGCACCGGTGAAGGCGCCCTTCTCATGGCCGAACAGCTCGCTCTCGAGCAATTCGGCCGGGATCGCCCCGCAATTGACCGGCACGAACGGCGCTTCGCGGCGCTTGGAATGGTAGTGCAGGTTGCGCGCCACCACTTCCTTGCCAGTGCCGGACTCGCCGAGGATCAGCACGCTGGCGTCGGTGTCGGCCACCTGCTGCATCATCTGCCGCACATGCTGGATGGCACGGCTGGTACCGACCAGGCTGCGGAACAGGTTGGGCTCGCGCTGACGACCGCGCTCGCGGGCCTGGTCGTACATCTCGCGGTAGACCTGGGCACGGTGCAGCGAATCGAGCAGCTGGCTGTAGCTCGGCGGCATCTCGAGGTTGGACAGTACCCGACGGCGCAATTCCTCCGGGAACTCCGCAGAAGAAATTTCACCGATCAGCAGAACCGGAAGGAACTCATCCCACCCGGCCACTGTCTTAAGGAGCCCAAGAACGCTGCCCGGGGCATTGACGGTACCGATGAGCACGCAGAGTACTTCACGACTCGAAGAGAGGCCCCCTACTGCCTGCTGCCAGTCCTGGCTGGAGCATGGGAGGTTTTCTTCGCCGAGAAAGTTCAGGACCACCGCCAGATCGCGGCGGCGGGCGCTGTCGTCATCGATCAGGAGAATCTTGGTTTCACGCCACATGCAATAGCAACTTCCCTAGTCATATCGGCGCCCTTCTCAGGGCATGCTCGACATCTCCGACTGAATGGTCAGTGTTCGGACGTCTGAAATTCGAAAACAGCCACTAGTAAAGTCAAAAAAACCTATGCAGTCAAATTAATGGCGCACGGCTTTTTGCGAATCTGTGGTCAAGTGAACAGATGGTATACCTTGGCAGCGTTTTTCGCCTGACGGATTTGCGTCATCTCGTCGACTATTGATTGACGCTCACCACTTGCAACGTCAATCAACTGCCCATAAACCACCAGCAACTCTTCCAGGCTAGTACGCACCGCCGCCTCATTGCTGAGCGCTTCGGCCAGCACATCATCGACACAGACACGGCACGCAAGGTCCAGCTCACCGACCGCCTGCCAGTCACGGCTGGCCAGCGCGGCCAGCAACTCGTCACGGGTCTGCTCGATACGCTCGATCACCTTGCTCATACCCCCTCCTACTGCGCGCCGATCGCGTCCCAGCCTTCCTTGACCGTGATCAGCAGGTCTCTGACCTCGTCGAGGATGGCCGGATCGTTCTGGATGTTGGCCTCGCTCAGCCGGCGCGTCATGTACAGGTAGAGGTTGTCGAGGCGATTGAGTTCGTCGGTCATGTTGTCGCGATCCAGGCCTTCACGCAGCCCGCCGATGATGCCGATGGCCTTGCCGATGGCGATACCCTTGGCGGCGATATCCTTGCGCTGCATCGCACCACTGGCCTGCGCAATGCGGTCCAGGCCGCCTTCCATCAACATTTGCACCAGACGATGCGGGCTCGCCTCGGAGGTCTGCGCCTGGGCGCCAATCTTCTGGTACTGCCGAAGGGCTAACATTGGATTCATGGGTACCTCGTCACTACGGGGTTGCTGTATGACCGGGCTATCGGCGCGGCGTCAAAAAACTTTAGGGAGAATACAAAAAGCCCGACAGAGCGTCACGCGCTGCCGGGCTTTTGGCACTGACCTGAGCCGTCACGCCCTGTCAGGAATTCTTCTGCTGGGCGGCCATGGCTTCGAAAATCGACAGCACGCTGTCCCGCTGGGAGTTCAACTGGCCCACCAGGGTGTCCATGTTGTTGTACTTCTTGGTCAGCGAAGCTTCAAGGTCCTTGATGCGGGCATCCAGCGAGCTTTGCTCCAGGCTCAGGCTCTTCTTGGTCGCCTCGAGCGACTTGTTGCGCTCATCCAGTACGCCACCGGACGCAGAGAACGGCTCCATGGCCTTGGTCATGCGATCAAGCAGGCCACCATCGCCATTGAACAGGTTCTGGACCTCGCCACCGAGCTTCTGATCGTCGATCGCCTTGGTGAACTTGGTGCTGTCGAATTCCAGCAGGCCGGTCCCCTGGACGGTATTGATGCCCAGCTGCGAGAGCACGCTGAGCTGCCCCGAACCATTGGTGCCCGGCACCACGAGCTCGTTGCGCAGTGCCGTCAGCATGCCGCGCACCGCAGGGTCGCCCGACAGTGCAGGGGTGTTCCAGGTGCCGTCTGCGGCCTTGGTCGAAACGCTGACGTTGTTGATGGTACCGACCAGCGCGTTGTAGGCATCGACGAACGACTGCACCGACTTCTTCAGGCCGTCGGTGTTCGCAGTCACGGTGATGGACACCGGCGACAGCGTTTCGGTCTTGGACAGCAGCTCGAAGGTCATGCCGCTGATGGCGTTGTCGACCTTGTTCGACTTGCTGGTGAGCTTCATGCCGTCGATTTCGAACTCGGCATCCTTGGCCAGCTCGCCGACGCGACCGGCACCACCGGCATCGGTCATCGCCGCCGAAGGATCGATGGTCATGACGCCCGAGACGGAGATATCCGAACCCTCGCCCATGGTCTCGGAGCTCAGCACCAGGCGCGAGCCGGTACCGTCGTTGACGATGTTGGCCGTGAAGCCCTTGGAGGTAGCCTGGGCGTTGATCGCGTCACGGGTCTGCTGCAGCGTGGCATTGGCCGGAATGGTGACGTCGACCGCGGTGCCATTCTGGGTCAGCGTCAGGGTGCCGCCACTGGCGGACACCACCGAACTGCTGTCCGTATAGCGCTCACTGGCCACGCGCGAAGCCGTCGCCAGCTGCGAGACCTGGATCGAATAGTTGCCGTTGACTGCCGTGCTGCCGGCCGTGGCCTTGACATACTTGTCGTTGGAAGTAGCCGCCACAGAGCCGATGAACGCCGGGTTGGCGCTGTCGTTGAGCTTGTCCAGCGCCGTCTTGTAGGCCGTCAGCGCGCTCTTGAGGCTGCCCACCGCCGAAATCGAAGCGGTGTTCGCCGAAGTACGGCGATCGAGCTGGCCCTGCTTGGGGGTTTTTTCGGCATCAACCAGGGCCTTCACAATGGCCGTAGTATCGAGACCGGAACCCAGCCCCAAACTCGGTAGAATTGGACTTGCCATTACATCCTCCTTTTCTGGTTGACGCCGGAAGCTCAGGCGCTACATCTGCAGCCGCGCAACCGTTCAATTGACCTGTAGGCGGTCAGGCTTTCTCGTCGAAGAGCAGACTGTTGACATCATGCAGACTGCGGGCCAGCTCCAGCGCGGTTTCCGACGGGATCTGACGGATCACCTCGCCGCTGTCGCGGGCAACGACCTTGACCACCCACGTACCGGTGGAATCATCCACCGAAAATTCCAGGTTGCGCTGCAACGACTGGACGAAATCCTGTATTTCCTTGACGGCCGAGTGTAGCTCGACCTCGCTCTTCGGAGCGTCTTGCTGCACGGCCTTGCGGGCTTGCCCGGCAGCCTTGTCAGCCGCTTCATCCTTCTGGATGCTGGCGACTACCGATGACATCTGATACGACGGGCTCGACTTGACGCTTATGTCCATCGCACTTCACCTCTGAAAGTAAAAAGCGAGAGAGTGCGCATGCACCCCCTCGCTAGACTGCATCGCGCTATTACTGAAGCAGTTTCAGTACGGCGGATGGCAGCTGGTTGGCCTGGGACAGGACGGCGGTCGAAGCTTGCTGCAGGGTCTGCTGCTTGGTCAGCTGAGCGGTTTCTGCGGCGAAGTCGGTGTCCTGAACACGGCCCATGGCGGCAGCCGAGTTCTCGTTCATGCTCTGCAGGTTGTTGATGGTCGACTGGAAGCGGTTCTGGATGGCACCCAGGTCCGACTTCTTGTTGTCAACGGTCTGCAGGGCGGCGTCGATCGCGGTGATGGCGGCGTCAACCGAGGTGTGAACGGCGGAGTCCGAAGTACCCGAGATAGCCAGGGTACCGGTGCCGACGCCCAGGGTCGAAGCTGCGAACGACGAGGTCATCGAAACGCTCAGGATCTGGCTGGTGCCAGTCATCGCGCCAACCTGGAACTCCATGGTGCCGGCGGTGCCGTTCAGCAGCTGCTTGCTGGTACCGTAGGTGGTGGAGGTAGCGATACGGGTCAGTTCGTCGGACTTGGCCGCGAATTCCTTGTTCAGCGCTGCGCGTTCAGTGGTGCCGTTGGAGTCGTTACGCGACTGCAGGGCCAGCTCACGCATACGCTGCAGGATGTTGGTCATTTCCGACAGAGCGCCTTCAGCGGTCTGGGTGATCGAGTTACCGTCGTTGGCGTTCTTGATCGCAACGGTGGTACCGGTGACCATGGTCTGCAGCTTGTTGGCGATCTGCTGGCCAGCGGCGTCATCCTTGGCGCTGTTGATGCGCAGGCCGGAAGACAGGCGGGTCATCGAAGTGCTCAGTGCGTCGGAAGCTTTGTTCAGGTTCTTCTGCACGCCCAGCGAAGTGGTGTTGGTGTTTACGGTTAAAGCCATGACGAATTCCTCGTTGGATGGATACTGCGGCTTCCGGCCCTGGCATCCGCCGGGTGTGGCCTAGAGAACCTTCGTAATGGTTATCGTCGGGTTTGCACGTTGCTTTAGGGGTTTTCCAAAAAAAAATGCCATCACGGCGCCACCCCTTGTAAACCGTGCCTTGCGGCCCTGCCCTGCGGCGTGATGGCCGCAGGCCGAATGTGACGAGAATCACACTTCAGTGCAAAGGGGCCTGCTCGATCAGGTGCAGCAATTCGTATTCGAGGTAGTCGGCCAGCGCCAACCAGTCCTGGCGCTGCTGCGCATCGAGCATGGCCTGCAGCACCACAGCGCCCGCCTGGGGCTCGACCAGCGGCAACACCCCGTCAAACAGCTCGACCATGCGCAGCGCCCCTTCCACGTCCCGCCCCAGACGGAACAGCGCGGCGCACGCGCGGGCCGCAGCACAGTGCCTGGCAGCATTCATGGGCAGAACTCCGGGTCGAAGCCGGTGCCGGCGATCAGCGCGCCCGCCCGGCTGGTGTTGTCGAAGCGCACCTCGGGATGTCGCGCGATGAAGCGCTCCAGCTCGATCAGGTAGCCACGGAAGTTCAGTTGGGTACGCACGCGCTGCCCCTTGCCATCCAGCACCCAGTGACGCGCCGCCGAAACCGCCGGGCCAAGCACGCCATCGTCCCAACCGGTGTGAGTGCGGTCGCCCGGGAAGGCAAAGTCGGCACCGAACAGAATGACGCGCCTTGCCCCCATCTTCACTGCCAGGTCCGCCGCCGGGTGGATCACGCTGCCGCCCACGAACAGTTCGGCACGCGGTATCGCCTCACGCACGCGGGCATACAGGGCGCTGCCGGAATAGGCGCTGTAGCGGGGCCCGCGCCAGTTACCGAGCAGCTCGACGTCCAGCATCGGCATGTACACCAGGGCGGTCGCAGCCGAATCGTCCGGCGGCAGGTGATGGATGCGGATCTTGTGATCGACGCTGACCACGATGTCCGGCTGGACCCCGGCACGCAGCAGCGGCAGGTAAGCGGTGTCGACGCAGATGAACAGGGGCCGCTCAGCCTGCGCACGCACCTTGGCCAGCGCCGGCAAGTGCCCGGCCAGGCTCGGGCCGGTGGCGATCACGAAGCAGTCACGCCCGGGCTGGGTATCGAACAGCGCGGCCACGTCAGGGTCCTGACGCAACAGCGGCAGGCTGTCTTCGAGCAGCTTCTGCAGACGCGGGTCGGCCACATCGAAAGCGCGGTTGTTGTCCGCCAGGTGGGCCTCGCTGATGAGCCGATCACGGATCTTCGCGTTGGCCTCATCAGCCAGCACCAGCTCTGAGGGCAAGGCAAAGAACGGCAGGGCAATTTCCGTGCTGTCACCGGCGTAGGCCAACTCGACCCGGGGGTCGGCCAGCCAGTCGGACTGATCGAGCAGTTGCAGCACCAGGTGGAACAAGGCGCCATTGAGCAGGTACACCTGCAGCCGGGCGAGCCCTGCCCGCTCCAGCAGCACGCGCTGCAGGTCACCCAGGCCAGTGCCGTAGAGATGGAGAGTGGAACTGCCCGCCGGCAGACCTTGCGCCTGCAGGCGCGCTTCGGCGAGCCGGTCGTGACGGCTGGTGAGCTGGATGCCGGCGACGCTCAGGGTCGACCCCAGGCCCTCCACCAGCTCGACCTCCAAGGCCTCGCCCGCTTCGCCCTGCAGGCGCTCGAACAGCGCCGGCCAGCGGCTTTGCAACACCTCAGCGTTACGCTGGAAAAACGCGCTCATGGGTTGAGCTTCCCTTGCCTGCGAAACACCGAAGGGTAACCTACTGCCGGGGTTTATTCAGCCTTGTACAGAATGGCCGAGCCCCACGACAGGCCAACGCCGAAGCCGCTGATGGCCACCCGCTTCCAGCTGCCGTCGAACATGTGCTTCTGCAGCAGCAACGGCACGCTGGAGGATACGGTGTTTCCGGTCTCCAGCATGTCCTTGACGAACTTGTCGGCCTGGGACTTCTCCGGGTCTTCCTCGAAGCGCCGTGCCACGGCATCGACGATCGCCGCGCTGCCCTGGTGGATGCAGAAGGCGTCGATGTCGCTGTTTTCCAGGCCCGACTCGCCCAGCAGTTCATGCAGGTGCGCCGGTACCTTGATCAGGGCGAAGTTGAACACCTGGCGACCGTTCATGTAGAACTCGCCATCGGTCACCTTCAGGTGCGGTGCGCCGGCGCCATCGGTGCCGAACTTCGCCTTGCCCAGCTGCCAGGTGGCGTCTTCGCCCATCCAGGTGGCGGTGGCGGCGTCGCCGAACAGCATGGTTGTATTGCGGTCGTCCGGGTTGACGATCTTCGAATACGGGTCGGCCGTCACCAGCAGGCCGTTCTTCAGGCCGGCAGCTTCCATGAAGCCTTTGAGCGCATAGATACCGTAGACGTAGCCGGAGCAACCCAGCGAGATGTCGAAGGCCGCGACATGGGTCGGCAGGCCGAGCTTGTGCTGGACGATGGCAGCGGTGTGCGGCAAGCCTTCTTCGTCGCCATTCTGGGTAACGACGATCAGCGCATCGATCGACTCGCGCTTGAGCTGCGGGTTGGCGGCGAACAGGTTGTTGACTGCCTCCACGCACAGGTCGGACGTTTCCTGCTCATCGTCCTTGCGTGGCAGGAAGCTCGCGCCGATCTTGCCGAACATGAACTCTTCGTCCTTGCCGAATTTCGCGCCTTGCACATAGTTGTCCAGGCCGGAAGCGGGCACATAGCTCGCGATGCTTTTAATGCCGATCATCATGGCTTCCCAAAAAATAACAGCTCGATACCGCCGCCCGGATGACTCGGGCAGCGCCAGAATAAGGGATCTGCCGCCGGGTGGACCAGGCGACAGGTGGGCAGGCAAGCGACGATTGGCACGCCAGCCCCATTAACGGTTACAGAGGGAGATGCCCGCTCTGACCGATAGGTCACGAATATTTCCAGACAATCGCACATTTTGCCTGGGTGCGTCACCTCGGCAATGCAGTTGATGCCAAGGGATCTGGACGGCCATGCGGCTCTTGGCGGGTAGGCCCGCTGCCGTATTCAGTCGAGCAGCGACCAGTCCAGCGCCGTGCCACGCGTGAGCGGCTGCCGGGCCTTGCGCCCAAGTACCGCGTCCAGATGCCCTGGCGCCAGCCCCAGCCCGGGGCGGATGGCGCGCACATTGCCAAGGTCGAAGACCTCGCCTTCGGCCATGTCGCGCACCACATACAGCGAGCGCCGGAAGCGCCGCGAAGCCTGCTCGGCTTCGGTGGCACCATAGAACACCCGCCCCAGCGCCTGCCAGCCGCGTTCGGTTTCCTGCACCAGCGCGGCCATCTCCCCGGGCTCCAGGGAGAATGTCGCATCCACGCCACCTTCGCTGCGGTCGAGCGTGAAATGCTTTTCCACCACCGTGGCTCCCAGCGCCACGGCCGCCACGGCCACACCGACCCCCAGCGAGTGGTCCGACAGCCCGACCTGGCAACCGAACAGCTCGCGCATATGCGGGATGGTCAGCACGTTGCTGTTGTGCGGGCTGGCCGGGTAAGTGCTGGTGCACTTGAGCAGGACCAGGTCACGACACCCGGCCTCCCGCGCCACCTGCACGGTGCGCTCGAGTTCCGCCAGGCTGGCCATGCCCGTGGAGATGATCAGCGGTTTACCCGTGGCCGCCACCTTGCGGATCAACGGCAAGTCGGTGTTCTCGAAGCTGGCGATCTTGTAGGCCGGCACATCCAGGCTTTCCAGGAAGTCCACCGAGGTCTCGTCGAACGGCGTGGAGAAAGCCAGCATGCCCAGCTCCCGGGCCCGCTCGAAGAGTGGCCGATGCCATTCCCAAGGGGTGTGGGCCTTCTGGTACAGCGCGTAGAGCGACGAACCCTGCCAGAGGCTATCCGGGTCGGCTATGAAGAACTCGCCTTGGGCCAGGTCCAGGGTCATGGTGTCGGCGGTGTAGGTCTGCAACTTCAGTGCATGGGCACCCGCCGCAGCGGCCGCCTCGACGATCTGCAGCGCACGCGCCAGCGACTGGTTGTGATTGCCGCTCATCTCCGCGATCACCAGCGGTGGCTGGTCCGCGCCGACTCGGCGGTGGCCGATGTTGAAACTGTCCATGGGCTACTCCTGGAATACCCGTTCGAATGCGCACGGCGCCTGCACGAAGCCGGCCCCCGTGAATAATTGCAATGACGCCTGATTGTCGGGCAATACCTGGGCCTCGATCGCCAGCAGGTCCGGCCAGTGTTGACGTGCGCAGGCCTCGCCACGGCCGAGCAGAGCCCTGCCCCAACCCAGGCCGAAACGCCCCGTGAAGAGGTACAGCGACACCCGCGCACGCTGGCCCGGCAGGCGGTCATAGCGCACGCTGCCGACCGGCCCGTCGGCGCTCTCGGCGATCAGCAGCAGGCGCTGCCGGTCGGCCAGGATCGCCGCCAGCCAGGCTTGATGCTCGGCCCAGTGCAGCGCTTGCCCCTGTTGTGAACGGCGCCGGACCTCGGGCGCATTGCGCCCGTCGAACAACAGCCGGGCATCCTCGAGGCGCGCCGGGCGCAGTGCCAGCTGCTCACCCAGCAGGGCGACAGCCACCCGCTGCGCACCGCGGCCATCGACCAGCGCACGGCTGCGCTCGGCGAAGCTCTGGCGCAGGGCCTGGTTGTTCAGCAGCAAGGCTGTTGCCTGGCGCAGCGCCAGCATGTCGACCTGCCCGGCCTCACCCAGGTACAGGTGCATGCCGGCCCGGGCCATGGCCTCTGCACCGGCCCGCTGGTTGTCGGCCACGCTCACGCACAGGCTCGGCAGGCCCAGCGCGGCGCGCTCCCAGGTCGTGCCGCCAGCGGCACCGATGAACAGGTCTGCTGCTGCCATCCGCAGCGGCATGTCGTCGACAAAATCGTGCAGATCCCACCCCGCGCGCCCTGCGCACAACTGGCGCAGCGCCTCCCGGTGGGGGTGCCCGAGCCCGGCGATGCAGGTCACTTGCAGTCCGTCCAGCCCGGCCAGCGCCTGCAGGGTCCGCGGCAGCATACCGGCCACATCGAAACCGCCGAAGCTGACCAGCACCCGGTGCGCCTGCCGGGGTGGCGAACTTGCCGGCACCTGGAACGCCGGCCGGACCAGCGCGTAGCGTGGCCCCAGCAAGCACCGACAGGCTGCCGTCAGCCGGGGCGTGTAGCGCGCTTCGCTGGCGCCGAAATTCTGATCCAGCAGCAGGTCGGCCGCGTGGTCGCGGTCGGCCAGGTCATCGATGACCGCGATGCGCCGGGCGAAGGCACGGGCAGCCTGCTCCCAGCGCGCATCCAGTGCGTAATGGTCGACGATCACCCAGTCGAACCACGCATCGGCCGGCAACACTGCACGCAGCGCGACGATGTCCGCCGCCCAGCATGCGGTGCCCGGCGCCTGTTCGGGCTGCGGCCAGGCGAAGACCTCGAAGCCCTCCTGTTCGATGGCCGCTCGGCGATGGCCATCGAGCAGGCAGCAGGCAAAACTGACCTGCGCCCCTTGTTCACGCAGCGCCTGGGCCAGCGTCAGGCAACGTGCTGTGTGACCGACACCGATGGATGAAGACGCGTCCGCCCGCAGCAGCACCTTCATGAGTCCAGCTCCCCTCCCGCCTTGAGCGCCGCGTACAGGTACTGCGCGCGCAGCCAGTCGTCTTCGGTGTCGATGTCCTGCACCAGGTGCCGGGGAATGATCACGGGCAGGCTGCGCTCGGAATACAGCACCTCGTTGTGCAACCAGGCCTCCACCCGCCCCCAGTAGAACTGGCCGGCATCCTGATAGGCCGGCGCCAGGTCCTGCGAACGGGTTTCGCGGAACTGCGGATTGAGGGGGACCAGCGCACCCTCGGCGTCCAGCGTCAGCGCCCGCTGCACCGGGAAGCCGAAACCGCTCACCGAAAAGGCGAAGGACCGCTCAGGGTGCTGCCGCAACAACGCCAGCCCCTCAGCCAGATAGCGCTGCTGCAGGAAAGGCGCAGTGGCGTAGATGCAACAGGCATGGGTCAGTTCCTGGCCCTGCCCGGTCAGCACCTCAAGGGCGTGGCTGACCACCGCATGGGTGGTGGCATGGTCGTCGGCCAGGTGCGCGGGCCGGCGAAACGGCACATGCGCACCATGCTCCCTGGCCACTGCCGCGATATCCGCGTCGTCCGTGCTGACCACCACCTGATCGAACAAGCCACTGGCGAGTGCCGCGCGGATCGAATGGACGATGATCGGCAGCCCGGCAAAGCTTTTGAGGTTCTTGCTCGGGATGCGTTTGCTGCCACCACGGGCCGGGATGATCGCGACGTTACTTTCCCTGCGCTCAGTCATGGCGGCGCCCTGCCGGCAGCTGCAGCAGCCTGCCCAGGCTGTCGACCACGTGATCTTGCTCGGCCTCGCTCAAGTCCGGGTACATCGGCAGGCTCAGGGCGCCTGCGTAATAGCCCTCGGCCTGCGGGAAATCCCCGGGTTTGAAACCCAGCTCGCGATAATAGGGCTGCAAGTGAATGGGGATGTAATGCAGATTGACCCCGACCCCGGCAGCCCGCATTCCGTCGAAAACTTCCCGGTGCGAGCGCTGCAGGCGATCGCCCTGCAGGCGTATCACGAACAGGTGCCAGGCGGATTCGGCCTCCGGCTGTGGCGCCTGAACGCTCACCGGCAAGTGCGAGAGCAAGTGCTGGTAGCGTGCCGCCAGTGCCCGACGACGCTCCAGGAACTCATCCAGCCGCGCCAGCTGGGAAAGCCCCAAGGCAGCTTGCAGGTCGGTGATACGGTAATTGAACCCCAGATCGAGCTGCTGATAGTACCAGGCGCCATGGCTTTCTTCGGTCATCTGGCCTGGGTCGCGGGTAACCCCGTGACCGCGCAGCAAGCGCAGGCGCTGGGCCAGGTCGGCCCGGTTGGTGAGGACCATGCCGCCTTCGGCCGAGGTAATGATCTTCACCGGGTGAAAACTGAACACGGTCATGTCGGCGAACTCGCCACTGCCAACGGCCACACCCGCGTAACGCGCGCCGACCGCGTGGGCCGCATCCTCGATCAAGGTAAAGCCATATTGTCGGGCCAACGCCTTGATCGAACGCATATTGGCGCTTTGGCCGGCAAATGCCACGGCGACCACCACCTTGGGCAGGCGCCCCTGCAGGGCGGCCTGCTCGAGTTTCTGCGCAAGCGCTGCGGCATCAAGGGCCCAGGTATGTGGGTCGATGTCGACGAAATCGACGCCGGCCCCGCAGTAACGGCCACAGTTCGCCGAGGCGACGAAACTGATGGGGGTTGTCCACAGCCAGTCCCCGCTGCCCAACCCAGCGGCCAGGCAAGCCAGGTGCAGACCGGCGGTGGCGTTAGACACCGCCACGGCGTGGCCTGCGCCACAGCGCTCGGCGATGGCCTGCTCGAAGCGTTCGACCATCGGCCCCTGGGTCAACCAGTCGGACTGCAACACCTCGACCACTGCGCCGATATCAGACTGATCGATACTCTGCCGGGCATAGGGGATCACGCCAGCATCCCTGTCGTGGAGCGGAGCTTGAAAATGGACTTGTCGTCGAACATACGTCGATCCTAGGGGCGGCGCCATCGACTGACGATGACGCCCGGTTGCAGGGTCAGGCGGGCGCGCAGCCTACAAATTTCTGACTCGCGCGCGCTGTATCGCAGCTCGAAGCAAGATACAGGCCAGCCCCCGCACCCCGCCGCTTCAGACGATCAGTGCGACCCAGTCCAGGGACGCCTTGGCGGGGCTCAGCTGCTGGTTCTGGACCGCACCCTGCCACTGCGCCGACCATTTGGCGCTCAGTGCAGCCAGCGCCGCCGGGTCCGCGGCCACCACGCCTGGGTGGATCACCTGCACCTGCGGGGTCCAGACTGTCAGCAAGCCGGCTGCGGCGGCTTTCAGGCACAGGTCGACATCGCCAAAGGCCTGGGCGAAGGTGGTTTCGTCCAGGCCCCCAAGGGCCTGGAACACCTCGTTGCGGACCATCAGGCAGCTCGCCGAGACCGCCGGACGGTTCTGCTCGACGGCCAGCCGGTTCAGGTAACCCGGCGCAGTGGCCGCCTCGCCAGCGAATGCCGGCGTGACTGCACCTTCGGCATCCAGCAGCAAGCCAGCCTGGGTGAGCTTGCCACCGGCATCCAGCAGCTTGCCACCGACCACGCCCACCTCCGGGCGCTGCGCCTGGTTCAGCAGCGCCTCGATCCAGTTGGCATTGACCACTTCGGCATCCGCCGCCAGCAGCACCAGGTAGTCGCCCTTGGCCTCGGCACTGGCAGCGTTGCACAGCGCCGCCGGGCTGAGGCGCTCGGCACTTTGCAGCACGCGCACCTTGCCGCCACCCTGCTGTTGTTGCGCCAGCCATTCGAGCAGCTGTGGCGACTGGCTGGCGTTGTCGGCGATCAGCACCTCGTAGCGCGCATAGCGGGTGCGCTGCAGGATGCTCTTCAGGCAGCGCTGCAGCGCGTCCAGGTTGTCCTGGCTGCGCAGCAGGATGCTCACCAGCGGCCGTTCGACGTGGCGGTAGTCGATGCGCAAGGTGCCGGCTACCGGAGTACTGACCTGGGCCTTGTAGCCACGGCTCGCCAGATGCCGGACCAAGGCCTGACGGGCATGCTCGCTGGTCGCGGCCTGGGGTGCCGGGGTAATCAGCAACGGCTCGTCGAGGTGGGCCAGGCCATTGAGGCCGCCCTGCTCGATCAGGCGCAGCAGCAGGTCGAACTCCAGGGCCTGGTCGTACTGCTTGTCGAACCCGCCGGCTTCCACCAGCACTTCCCGACGCAGCAACCAATGGCGCGCCATCAGCGCCGGGTTGGTCTGCAGCAGGTCCAGGTTGACCCCCGGACGCAGCAGTTCCCGCCAGACGCCATCGGCCTGCTGCTGGATCTCGTCGACCGCGACCGCACGGCAGTCCGGCGTATTGAGCAGTTCGAGGCTGGCGCGCAACAGGCCGGTCGCCGTGAAGCGATCACCGGCCTCGGCCAGCAGCAGCCATTCGCAAGAGGACTGCCGGGCGAGCTGGTTGATGCGCTCGACATAGTCCTCGCGGCTGACCTTGATGAAATGCAGGGTGTTGTGCAGCGAGGTGGCCATCGGCGGCTCGCCGGTGGTGAAGACCACGATCCGGAACGCTTTGCTCAGCCCGGCCAACAGGCTGTCGAACGTGTCCTGCAGCGCGGCCTGATTGTTGTCCAGGTCCAGCAGCAGGATGCCGAACTGCGGGCCGCCCTGGTGCAGCGCCAGGTGTTCATCGATGGCGGCCAGTGCAGTCGCATCCGGCTTGCGTGCCTCCAGCCAGTCGAGCAGGCGGCCCGACGGCATGCTGCCGAGCAGTTCGCGACCGCTCTGCTGCAGCACGCCTTCCAGTCGCGCCAGCCAGGCGAACAGTGCCTCGCTCTCTTCCACCTCGCCGTTGTCGCGCAGGTGCCCGGCCAGGCGCCGTACCACCTCGCGGTTGAAGGCATTGAGCGCCAACGCAGCCCAGAGGCGGGAACCGACGGTGCCCGGGGTGTCGTTGGCCTGCGCCTGCAACAGTTGCTCCTGGCGCAGCAGCAGAGGCTCCAGTTGCTGCAACTGCAGGCGCCCGGCAGGCATGGCATGGATCAGGAATTCGAACGCGGTGAGCTTGTCGAAGAACGCCTGGTTGTAGAACGGCATCTCGACATACTGGGCCGGCTCGAAGGTGCGTACTGGCGGCTGCAGCGGGTCGGTCCAGCTTGACCCCCAGACCAGGTCCAGGGCTACTGCACGGCCCTTGAACAGGCCGTCGGCCATGGCGGCAAAGCTGTCCAGGGCCAGCTGGCGCCGCGCCGCATGGTCCAGCCCCTCGATCGCGGTCGGCAGGCCGGCGAGGAAGTCGGCGAACTGTTCACGCTCGGCCACCGACTTGGCATCGGTGAAGGCCAGCACGTGGATGACCTCGGTCTGGTGCTCGGAAACCCCGTAATTGGTTTCACGCACGGCATAGGCGATCGGCAGGATCCGCGCCTTGGCGTTGGTCAGCAGGAAGTAGGCATGGCCGATTTCCTGCCACTCGAAGTTGGTGCCCTCGGGCAGCAACGCGAACCACTGGCGCAACAGCGCGGTGCGGGTGACGGCGAAAAACGGCGGAATGAACTCGCCCATGTAGTCCAGCAGGCGCTGTTCGGCACGCGGTGCGTCGTAGTCTTCACGGACCTTCTTGTTGCGCCGGTAGTAGTTCACCTGAGTGGCTTCGGCCAGGTAGTTGAGGCAGTAGCCATGGCACATGCCGTAGTCTGGGTTGGCGTCGAGGAAGTCCAGCGACTGGTTCAGCCCGTCGAACAGCAGGAAGTCGTCATCGGCGGCAAAGGCCATGAACGGCGTGCTCACCCGGTTCACGCCATAGGTCAGTTTGGCCTGGAAGCCCATGTAGGAAAACTGTGGCAGGTGCAGGTATTCGACGCCCGGGTAGCAGGCGGCCACCGCCTCGGCCGATTCGGTCGAGGAGTCCAGCACGAGGATCGAGCACGGGTAGTCGCTGTAGTACTGCAGCGTGCGCTGCAGGAACGCCGGCCGGTTGTGCGTCATCAGTACCAGCGTGAACCGCTCGCGCAGCTTGGCTGCCTGGTCTGCCGCGAAATTGCCTTGCATAGTCTTCACCACCATTGGCGTTGCCGCCGAAGAAATCGAACCGTTGTTGAGTGTCTCAGCGAACCCGGCGCAGGTAGCCGTCCGGCGCCACGGTGACCAGCAGCTTGTTCTGCAGCTGGTAGTCGATCTCGAAACTGTCGTTGCCCTTGAGGTACTCCCAGACCGCAGTCTTGGGGTTGTCGCCATGGCCCCACGGGCGGTCGGGGAAGAAGTCGGCCGGCATGTCCTCGACCACGGTGTCCATCACCACGCAGTAGCTGCCCACAGCCACCAGCGGGGCATACAGCTCAAGCTCCTTGAGCACGTGCGCGTGGGTGTGGTTGGAGTCGAGCACCACGATGACCTTCTTGCCTTCGGCAATCGCCTTGACCTGCGCGGCGATGCCGGCGTCGATGCTCGAGCCTTCGATCATGCGCACGCGCTTGCTCATCGGGTGCGCCTCGATGGCCTCGCGGTTGTGCGGGCGGATGTCGATGTCGATGCCCAGCACTTCGCCATGGCCCTGCAGCTCCAGCAAGGAGGCGTAGTAAAGAATCGAACCGCCGTGGGCAATGCCGCACTCGATGATCAGGTCCGGCTTGACCTGCCAGACGATCTCCTGCATCGCCATCATGTCCTGGGGCAGCTGAATGATCGGCCGGCCCATCCAGGAG
This sequence comes from Pseudomonas sp. NPDC089996, assembly GCF_044748405.1. Lineage (NCBI taxonomy): Bacteria > Pseudomonadati > Pseudomonadota > Gammaproteobacteria > Pseudomonadales > Pseudomonadaceae > Pseudomonas > Pseudomonas sp. NPDC089996. The sequence continues at coordinate 269,473 of NZ_JBIVGA010000008.1, forward strand.
AAGTGGTAGGTGTACTTGTGCGCAGCGGACTGGTTGAAGAAGTCACGGGACACTTGCTGCAGCGCCTGGTCTTCACCCTGGGCGGCGATTTGCGCGGTGCATTCGGCTTCGAAGGCCTTGATCGGCGAGTCGGTCATTGTGCGGTCTCGGTTGGCAGGTGGGTGAAATCGGCGCTGTCGACGGCGTGGTAGGTGAAGCGGCCGTCGGTCATGCGGCGGATTTCCTCGAGGTAGTTGGAATTCATCACGAACAGGTGCGCACCGTCAGGCAAGGCGGCCAGCGCTTCTTGCGGCGAGCTCACCCGGGCGCCGCTGAGCGGCAGGTAACGGCCCTGCTTGGCCGGGTTGATGTCGATCACCCAGTCCACCGGCGCGCCGGCACGTTGCAGGAACAGCGAATAGATCACGCCTTTGGACGACGCCCCCCAGATCGCCGAACCGCGCCCGGCATCGCGCTGCACGATGCTCACGGCGTGGTCCAGGCTGGCGCTGAAGTCGACGGGCAGGGTCAGTGCGGGCACCGGCTGCAAGGTCGCACGCAGGCTGGCGAGGTCGGCGACGATATACAGGTATTGGCCATCGAACAGGTGGCCGGCTTCGGCGACCGTACCGAACAGGCGGCGCAGGTCATCCAGGCGGAAGTAATTGACGTGCTCGTAGAACAGGTCGAACCAGGCCTTGTGCTCGATGATCCAGTCCAGGCACGGCACTTCGATGTAGATCTGCCCTGCCCCGCCGTTGGCGTCGGCGATGGCGGCGAGGAACGCCACCGGGTCCTGGATGTGCTCGAGCACATGGCGCAGCACGATGCCCTCGGCCCGACGATTCAGCTCGCGGGTGAACGGCGCCTTGACCACATCGGGGTTGTCGCCCTCGTAGGCCGGGTCGATGCCGGTGACGGCATAGCCACGCTCGCGCAGCAGTTCGAGGAACCAGCCCTTGCCACAGCCGACCTCGATCAGGCTGCGGCCCCTGAAGTGCCGGGCGATCACGCCCTCGACGTCATCCAGGTGGCGCTGGAAGCGCGCCGAATGGCCCTGTTCGTTCTGGTAGTCGCTGTCGTAGCTGAGCTTGTCGGCATCGAAGGCGTCGTTGTAGACCAGGCCGGTGTGGCCATCCTGCACCAGGCACATGTCGGCGCTGGCCGAGGCGCGTGCCGACGCTGCGTCGGCGAAGGTGCGGTTCTGCAGCACCGGCAAGCCGGTGGCGCGGTATAACTCATGCTTCATCACAAGCCACTCCCAACAGCGCCCGCAGCTGGCGGGCATCGCCCCAGAACGCCATGGGTTCGTGGGCCGGATAGGGGTAATGCCCCAGGTTCAGCGCAATCTGCGCGCCACGCTTGGCGATATGCGCCTCGACCAGCGTGCGTACGGCTATCGGCCGACCGCTGCAGCAATTGACCACACCGTTGAAATCAGCCTGTTCGAGCAGGCCGGCAAGGTAACCGGCAGCCGTTTCGATGGGCAGGAAATCACGTAGCTGCTCCCCGCCCGACATGTCGAAATGCGGCTGGCCTGCATCGATGGCCCGGTCCAGCGCCGCCAGCAGGCTGTTGGGGTTCTGGCCTTCACCGAACAGGTAGAACAGCCGTACCCATTGCAGGGTGAACGGTTGCTGCCGGGCCAGGCTTTCGAGGAACAGGCGCAGGCTATGCTTGGCCAGGCCATAGGGGTTGCCCGGCTGGCACGCCAGCGACTCGGCCAATGCACCCTCCTGCAGGCCATATTCCAGGCAGGTACCACTGACCTGCACCTGCTTCACGCCGCTTTGCACAACGCGCCGGATGAAGCCGTAGTCGGCCATCAGGTTGTGCTCGAAGTGGAACAGACCCTGATAGTTCGGCAAGCCGGGCCAGGCCAGGTGCACCAGCGCATCGATGCCTTCGCACAGCGTGCCGACGTCCAGTTGCGGGTCGTGAATATCGGCGCGGACGAACTCGACCTGGTCGAACCAGGGCATCGCCTGGGCAGCTTGCAGGCCGCGTGCGACGGCACGCACCTGATGGCCGCGCGCCAGCAGTACGCCAACCAGGTGGCGACCGACGAACCCGGTGGCGCCGGTAACCAGCACGTTCATGGCGTTCACAGGACGGTCAGCTCCGGCACCGCAATGACGAAGCGCCCGCCCCATTCACGGACCTGAGCCTGCTGCTCGCTGACTTCCCTGAGCAGGTTCCACGGCAGCACCAGCACGTAGTCCGGCTGTTCGATGGCCAGCCGCTCGGGGGCCACCACCGGAATGCGGCTACCCGGCAGGAACTTGCCTTGCTTGTGCGGGTTGGCGTCGGCCACCCAGGCCAGCAGGTCAGGCTTGACCCCGGCATAGTTGAACAAGGTGTTGCCCTTGGCCGCCGCGCCGTAGCCGACCACACGCTTGCCCTCGGCCTTGGCCTGCAACAGGAAGCGCAGCAGCTGGTGCTTGATACGTTCGGCGGCCGGCGCCAGGGTGTTGTAGAACGCCGCCGTGGCCACCCCCACCCCCGTCTCGATTTCAAGCAGCGCGTCGACACTGGCGCAGCGTGCCTGCGGGCCGCCGGCGCGCTGGGCGAACACCCGCAGCGAGCCGCCATGGGTCGGCAGTTCGCTGACATCGAAGATCTCCAGGCCGTTGCGCTGGCACAGGGTGTTCACCGCCGTCAGCGACAGGTACGAGTAGTGCTCGTGGTACAGGGTGTCGAACTGATGCTCGGCGATCAGGCACAGCAGGTGCGGGAATTCGAAGGTGGCGACGCCATCGGCCTTGAGCAGGGTGGCGAAGCCGCGCAGGAAGTCGTTGATGTCCGGCACATGGGCCAACACATTGTTGGCCGCCATCAGGTCAGCCGACCAGCCTTCGGCCACAAGCGCCTCGGCAGCCTGCTGGCCGAAGAACACTTCGCGAATTTCCAGCCCCTTGTCACGTGCCGCCTGGGCGGTGCTGCGGGTGGGCTCCACGCCCAGGCAGGGGATGCCGCGCTCGGCCACGTACTGCAGCAAGTAACCATCGTTGGCGGCGATCTCCACCACCCGGCTCTGTGCAGTCAGGCCGAAGCGCTCGACCATCTGCGCCACGTAGTCGCGGGCATGGGCCAGCCACGAGCTGGAGTAGGAGCTGAAATAGGCGTAGTCGGCATCGAACAGCGCCTCGGCGCGGGTGTAGTCCTCGGTCTGCACCAACCAGCACTGCTCGCACACCGCGACCTTCAGCGGCACCCAGGCCTCGGCTGCCGCCAGTTGCTCGGCGCGCAGGTAGGCGTTGGACGGCGGCGCGGTGCCGAGGTCGATCAGGGGCAGGCTCAGGCAGGTACCACAGCCACGGCAATTCATGGACACACTCCGGTGAACGAGGGGACCAGCCAGGGATGTTCGGCATCCCGGGCCGACAGATTCTTGACAGCCAGCGGCCAGGTGATGGCCAGCCGTGGATCATGTACCGACAAGCCGCCCTCGCGGCCCGGGGCATAGTCGGCGCTGTGCAGGTAGAGCAGCTCGGCCTCGTCACCCAGCACCTGAAAGCCATGGGCGAACCCGGCGGGGATCAGCAGGCTGCGGCCGTCCCCGGCGCGCAGGTGTTCGGCGTGCCAGTGCAGGAAGGTCGGTGAGCCTTCACGCAGGTCGACGGCCACATCCCACACTTCGCCGCGCAGGCAGGTGATCAGTTTGGCTTCCGGGGCATCGCCGAGCTGGTAGTGCAGGCCACGCACACTGCCCTGGCCGACGGTGTGCGAATGGTTGATCTGGCGTACATGGAACGGCGCCCCCAGTGCGCCCAGACTGGTCTCGCAGAACAGCCGGGCGAACTGGCCGCGGGCGTCGCCGTGGCGCTTGTGCTGGACACTGAACAGACCGCCGAGGGGCAAGGCGTGCAATAACAGGTCAGTCACGACAGCTCCGCGTACAGGTTCAACTGCTCAAGGGTAAGGGCACGCATGTTGTCGCCACGCTGCCAGGCCAGGTGCCAGTCCAGGGTGTGCTTGAGGCACGCGTGCAGCGACCAGCGCGTGCGCCAGCCCAGCAGCTGCCGTGCGCGCGAGCTGTCCAGGCGCAGCAGGCCGGCTTCGTGCAGCTCGCTTGGCTCGACCTGCATGCCGGGGGCTTGCGGCCACTGATGGGCGAGCTGGGCAACCACCTCGCCGACGCTGCACATATCCTGCTCACCGGGCCCGAAGTTCCAGGCACCTGCATAGGCAGGCCCCTCGCGATACAGGCGCTCGGCTAGCTGCAGATAGCCGGCCAGCGGTTCCAGGGCGTGCTGCCAGGGGCGCACGGCCTGCGGGTAGCGCAGGGTTACCGGCTCACCGGCGGACCAGGCCTTGAGTACGTCCGGGATCAACCGGTCGGCGGCGAAGTCGCCACCGCCCAGCACATTGCCGGCACGCGCGGTCGCCATGGCCAGGCCGTGTTCGGCGTGCTTGTCGGCCGGGAAGAACGACGCGGCATAGGACTGCGCCAGCAGCTCGCAACAGGCTTTGCTGCTGCTGTACGGGTCGTGCCCGCCGAGGGCTTCGTTCTCGCGATAGGGCCAGGGCCATTCCTGGTTGGCATAGACCTTGTCGGTGGTCACCAGCACGCAGGCCCGCACGCCACCGACCTGGCGCATGGCCTCCAGCAGGTTGAGGGTGCCCATGACGTTGCTGGAATAGGTGCCCAGCGGGTCGCGATAGCCCTCGCGCACCAGCGGCTGCGCCGCCAGGTGCAAGACGATTTCAGGCTGCGCCGTGGCCACGGCATCGAGCAGCGCTCCAAGGTCACGCAGGTCGCCCCGCACATCGGTGATCTCGCGGCCGACCTGGGCCAGTTCGAACAGGCTGGGTTCGGTTCCCGGGTCCAGTGCGAAGCCTGTGACCTGCGCCCCCAGCTCTCGCAGCCAGAGGGCCAGCCAGCTGCCCTTGAACCCGGTGTGGCCGGTCAGCAGGACGCGCTTGCCCTGCCAGAATGCCGGGCTCAGTCCCACTGCTTCCATGGGGCCTCCCCGCTTTGCCAGAGGTGTTCCAGATGGTTCTTGTCGCGCAGCGTGTCCATCGGGTGCCAGAAGCCGTCATGCTGGAAGGCATTGAGCTGCGACGCCGCAGCCAGGCGGGCGAGTGGCTCGGACTCCCAGGAGGTCTGGTCGTCGGCGATGTAGTCGATCACCTTGGGCGAGAGCACGAAGAAGCCGCCGTTGATCCAGCCACCATCGCCGCGGGGCTTCTCGACGAAACCGCAGACTCGATCACCGTCGCGCTCCAGCGCGCCATAGCGCCCCGGGGGCTGTACGGCAGTCACCGTGGCCAGCTTGCCATGGGCCAGGTGGAAGTCCACCAGGGCGCCGATGTTCAGGTCAGAGACGCCATCGCCGTAGGTGAAGCAGAACGCTTCTTCATCTTCCAGATAGCGTGCGGCGCGGCGCAGGCGGCCGCCGGTCATGGTCTCTTCACCGGTGTCGACCAGGGTGACACGCCAGGGCTCGCTGTAGTTCTGGTGCACGTCCATACGATTGGCGCGCATGTCGAAGGTGACGTCGGAGGTGTGCAGGAAGTAGTTGGCGAAGAAATCCTTGATCGCGTAGCCCTTGTAGCCCAGGCAGATCACGAAGTCGTGGATGCCGTGGGCCGAGTACTGCTTCATGATGTGCCAGAGAATTGGCTTTCCGCCGATCTCTATCATGGGCTTGGGCTTGAGGTGGGATTCCTCGCTGATGCGCGTGCCCAGTCCACCGGCCAGAATTACCGCCTTCATGTTGTCCCCTCTTGTTCGTCACCGGCCAAGGATCGTGTGACTGCACGATTTATGGCGATATGACGGAGGGCTTGCAGGAAACGCGCCAGCTGGCGCGTTTTCGTTGCCGGCTTTGGTCAGCCCGGCATCCACCCGCTATACCAATGCTGCACATGCTCTTCACGCAGTACGTAATCCCTCAGCACTTCCTGCTTCAAGCGATCCCCCAGACGGTAGCTTTCATCCGGGTCAGCCAGGTGCATGCGAATCGCCTCCAACCACTCTGCCGTGCTGTTGGTCTTGATCCGCGTGCACGGCAAGTAGCCTTCATAGGCACGGGTATCGGTGACGATCACCGGATATCCGCAGGCCCCGTACTCCAGCAAACGCAGGTTGCTCTTGCAGTCGTTGAAGATGTGATATTCCAGCGGCGCCAGGGCCAGGTCGAGGTTCAGGCTGGCGAGCTTGGCCGGGTAGAGCTCCAGCGGCACCGGCGGATGGAACTCGCTGATGTAGGGCCGCAACGCCGGCGGGCACATGCCGAAGAACACCCATTCGACCTCGTTCGCCAAGGTCTTGACCACATCGGCAATCACCTCCAGGTCGCCGGTGTGGCTGGTGCCACCGCCCCAACCCACCCGCGGCTTGCGCGAGGCCCGGCGCTGGCTGCGCAAGCCGGTCCAGAGTGGCTCGGCCAGCATGTTCGGCATCACCCGGATATCACTGTGGGTGTCATGCAGGGCATCGGCCAAGGCCTGGGTCGAGACCACCAGCCGGTCACAGCGCTCGATCCCCCGGCGCAGCGACCGCTCCAGATCCTTGGGCGTATGCTTGAGGTGACCGTTCTTCTTCGGCACATCGATCACGTAATCGTCCAGCTCATAGATGCAGAAGCCCTTGGAGAACGTCTTGAGCCGCTCGATCTCCTTGACGAACCCTTCGGTATAACGCCCCTGCAGAATCGCCACGTCCGGCGAACAACGCTCCAGTTCGATGCTGGTGGGAATCTCGAAGTACTGCTGCTGGGTCACCCAGCCGGCCTTTTCCAGCTCCACTACCGGCTGGATCACGCGGTAATGGCCAACGGCGGTCTTGTTCATCGGCAACGCCAGCACATGGGGCAACGGCCGGCTGATGAACGGTGTCCAGGCGGCCTTCAGGCCAGGGTCCAGGCAGAAGCTGGACCCGTTCAGCGACAGGTTGATGTTGTAGGCCGGATCTCGCGCCACCACCGGCATCCAGGCGCGGAAGAAGGCCTCGTGCTGCTGCGCAAGCTGCGCCTGGCGCTCGGCCTCGCGCTGCGGATCGGCTGCCGGCGCCGCTGGCGGGTCGAGGACCAGCCGGGCGTCGGGCGTCCACACCACGAGATAGCCCGCCTGCCCCAGGCGCAGCCCCAGGTCGACATCGCTGAAGGCAAGGCTGAACACGCTGTCGTCGAGCCCGCCCAACTCCAGGAACAGCTGCTTGCGCACCAGCAGGCAGTCAGCTCCGACCACCGAGTAATTCTGCGCCACCTGCAGGCGCTGCATGTAGCCACCCGCCTCCATTGGCTCGCCCACGAACGGTGAGCCCACGGCGCCCCGCAGGCCCAGCACGCCGCCAGCATGCACGACCAGGCCGTGACCATTGCACAGCTTGGCGCCGACCGCGCCGACTTCATGGCGCTGGCCATGGCTGAGCAGGGCGTCGAGCCAATCAGGCTCGGTGATCACGGCGTAAGGGCTGAGCATCAGCAGGTAGTCACCGCTGGCATGTTGCGCGGCCAGGTTCTGCACCGCGGCAAAGCTGCTTTCCTCGCCCAGCCTCAACACCCGCAACTTGCCGCCGCCCAACTGCTCCAGGGCGGCGAGCCAGGCGTGGGTATCCGCGCCCTGGCTGGCATTGTCGACGATCAGCACTTCGTACTGCGCGTAAGCCGTGTGCTGCAGCACGCTTTCCAGGCAGCGCTCCAGTGCCGGCAACTGGTCCTGGGCACTGAGCACCAGGCTGACCAGTGGCTGCGAAGCATGCAGGTAGCGAACCTGGTTGATCGCCCCGCCGCTGTTCTGCAGCCGATAGGCCACGCCCAGGCGCTTCAGGTGCGCTTCCAGCACCTGCGGGTTTTCCGCGATGACCGCTGGCGAGGACAGCCAGGCGGCGTAGCCAAATGCACTCTCCCCCAACACTTCCGGGATGTGCTCGATGGTCTGCGGGCCGCGGCTTTCAACCAGGCGCCAGAGCAGGTCGTGGGGCGCCAGCTCGCGGTAGCCGGCAGTGAAACCACCCAGCGCGTGCAAGCCCTCGCAGGCAAACGCCAGCATGCGACCGGTGTAGGGGTAGCCGCGCATCAGGTCGAGGTTGAAGTCTGGCTTGAACACTGGCTCCACGGACTCACCATCGCGCAGGCCGCCTTCATCGCCGTAGCAGCAGGCGATCTGTGGGTGCGAGACGATCCGCTCGGCCAGCAGCATCAGGCTGAAGGCATTGAGCCGGTCGCCGGCACGCAGCAGGTAGACCCAGTCCGCACCGTCGCGCTGCTCGACCAGCGCGTTCAACTGCACGGCCCAGTCGGCCTGCAACGGCTGGCAGTCGACGTGACTGCCCAGGCCGGCCGCCAGGCGCGCACTGGACAGCACCAGGGTCGCTTCGGCGCCATAGGCCTGGCTGGCGATGCTGTCCAGGGTCACTTGCAGGGCCTGGGCATCGCCTTCGCTGTCGATCACCACCGGCACGATGCGCGGGCGCTGCGGCCAGTGCTCGCTCAGCCGCATCAACCGTGCCAGCACCAGGGGGTCCTGACGGCAGGCCAGCCACTTGGCGTACAGCTCGACAAAACTGTCGCTGTCGCTGCCCACATGGGATTCCTGGATCGCCTGCAGGCAGCGCAGGGTGTGGACCAGGAACAGGTTTTCCCACTCGCGCTGGCCATCCAGACCATCCCACTGGAAGAACTGCACCCGCACCCAGCCAGAGAACGGCTCGCGCTCGGCGACGCGGGCCGCGAACATGGCACGCAGCTGCTGCGCCTCGCCGGCCGCTGCCGCTTTGACCTCGCTCTGGCGACGCAGCTGCCCGGGATGAACCCGCTCCATGCAGTGCACCCCGGCGGTCACGGCCAACTGCCCGCGCCGCAGCAGGCACACGAACAAGACGAAATCGAGCATGGCCACAAAGCCCGGCGCCAAGGCCGGCAGCAGTTCGCGCAAATCGCTGGCGCGCAGCAGCACGCTGCTGAGGCCGCCGATAAAGTTCAGCTGGCGGGTCTCGAAAAAGTCCAGCAGGTCGTCGCCGTTGAACAAGGTATCGCCGAAGGTGACCGGGCTGGTCTCCAGGCGCTGGGGCAGGATGTGGTCTTCGGCGTCCACCAAGTGACGCCGGGACGCGACCAGGCTGATATCGCCACGGGCTTCGAACAGCCGCACCTGGCTGGAGACGCAATCGGCCATCAGCCGATCATCGTCACAGAGGAACTTGATGTAGCACCCCTGGCTTTGCTCCAGGCCCTGTTGCAGGTTGCCGGCAAAACCCAGCGGTTGCGGGTTGCGCACATAGATCAGCGGGTGACGCGCAAGGTCGCGCAGCGACTCGACCACCGATTCGATCTGCGGCCCCTGGCTGTCGTCGCAGACGATGACTTCGAGGTTGTCGTAGTCCTGCGCCAGGGCACCGACCAGGGCGGCACGGAAGAACTGCGGATTGCTGGCGGGGATGACAAGGCTGACTAGGGGGGCTTGGCTCACGAGGAAATCTCTCGACAGGTGACTGCCCGCAGAGAATTCAGAACAGTCGGTACCAGGTTGGAACGCGGCGTCGCCCCTCCCCCGTCAGGAGTAGGGCGACGCCAGCACGCGCACTCAGAGCGCGTTGAACAGGCTCAGCTGGCTGATGCGCGCGAACGCCTGCTGGGAGGCTTCGAGCGTGGTCTTCTGCTGAGTCAGGCGGATCAGCACCTCGGCAGGGTCCGAGTCGCGGATCGACGACTGCGTGGTGGTGTTGGCGATGCTCAGGCTTTCGTTGGTGTTCTGCTGGATTTCCAGCGCCTTGCCGCGTGCGCCGATATCGGTGACGGCCCGGCTGAGCGTGTCCTGGCCGCTCTGGATGTTGGCGATGGCCGAATCCAGGTCGGCGCGCAGCTGCTGGTAGGCCGCGTTGTCACCGTCGATCGGCTGGCTCAGGGCCGTGCGCAGCTTGGCCACACTGTCCAGCACGTTCTGGGTCTGGTGATTGTCGACATTGACCATGTACTGGTCACCGGACTGCTGCGGCGGCGTGCTGGTGAAGGTGAAATCCACACCCGCAGCCGACGCCACGTTGCCCGCCATGCTGCCACTGGCCACCGGCCGGCTGTCGGCGGTCAGCGGCTGGGCGTACAGCTCGAAGTCGGTGGCGCTGGTGAACTTGATCACCGCACCGCCGCTCGGGAACATGGCCTTGTACTTGGCCTGGTCGGTGACGTTGATCGACGATACCTGGGCGCTGGACGCGTTGCCCGGGCTACGGGTGGCGGTAATGGTGTCCGGCTTGCTCTGCAGGGTGAAGGTATGGCCGGCCACCACGGCATCGGCGTTGTCGCCATCCTGCAGGTTGATGTTCAGACGCAGGTCGACGCCACGGAAGCTGACCATCGAGCCGCCGGTGGTGTTGGGGTCGAAGCTGCCGCCCTGGCTGGCTTCTGCGGTCACGTCGTTGCCCTGGCTGTCGGTGATGCTGAACTTGGTGCTGCTGAGCATGGTGACCGTGTACGGCTGGCCGCTTCTGAAGCGGTCGTTGTAGGTGACGCTGCCAGACACCTGGCCGTTGGACAGCTTCACGCGCCCGTCATCCACGGCGGGCGAGGTCATGGTGGTGGAGGTGCGGCTGGTGTTCAGGGCCTGCTCGAACACGCTGTAACCGGAGGTGTTGCCGGCCATCTTGAGCATGTCGCCGACCTGCAGCTCCTGCTGGGTCTGGTCACCCTGGTAGGAATAGGTGCCATCGGCATTGCGCACGAACGGCGCGGTGTCGGTCTTGGAGCCGGCGAACAGGTACTGGCCGTTTTCGTCACGGCTGTTCATCAGGCTCAGCAACTGGTCTTCCAGCTGGCCCAGCTCGGCCGCCTTGGCCTTGCGTTCGGTGTCGGTATAACCGGCGTTACCCGACTCGATCGCCAGCTCGTTGACCCGCGACAGGATCGTGTTGATCGAGTTGAGCGTGGTCTCGCTCTGGTTCAGCGAGTTGGTGATGTTGGTGGCGTTGGTCTTGTATTGCGCCAGCATGTCTGCCTGGTTGCCTAGCTGCAGCAGGCGCGCCGCACCCACCGGGTCGTCGGCGGCGGTATTGACCCGCACGAAGGAGCTGGCTTCTTCGTTGGTCTTGACCACGTTGGAATAGTTGCGCTGGTAGTTTGCCGCGCTGGACGCATAGAACTGGGCCGTGGAAATACGCATGGGTCAAGACTCCTTAAAGCGCGGCGATCAGGGTGTTGAAGGTTTCCTGCGCCGCCTTGATGATCTGCGACGAGGCGGTGTAGTACTGCTGGTACTTCACCAGGTTGCCGGCTTCTTCATCCAGCTGCACACCGGATACCGAATCGCGGGCGCCGGTTGCCTGGGTCAGGATCACGCCGGTTGCCTGCGCATCCATCTGGCCCTGCTTGGCCTGGGCCCCGACGTTTTCCACCAGCTTGCCGTAGGCATCGGTGATGCTGATGCCCTTGGTCGAACCAATGTCCATGGTCTGCTTGGTCTGCAGCTCCTGCAGGGACAGCGCGTTGCGGTTGTCCGAAGAACCGGCGCCGGTCAGCGACACGGTGAAGCTGTCGCCATTCTTCGGCGCACCGGCAACGTCCATCTCGAAACTGAACGACTTCTGGTTGCCGCTGGCGTCATTGATCGGGTTGCCCGCGGAGTCGATCATCGGTACATCGAATTTCAGGGTGTTGCTCTGCCCCGGGACGAAAGTGCCGGTGCCAATGCTGTTGCCCTTGGCATCGAAGGCTTCGTAGGTTTGCGGCGACGTGGTTTCGTCACCGAACACCAGGCGTAGCGGGGTGGAATACTTGATGCCGGTCTGCAGCTCCTGGCGTTGTGCCGGGTCGGCGATGTCCAGCACCGAGGTCAGCACCGGCTGGGTGATCACGCCGGTGCCGGTATTGCCGCTGCCCGAGGTGGCGGTCAGCGGCGCGGCCAGCGCCAGGCGCTTGGCATCGGTGAGCACCACGCCGATTTCGGCCGAGGCGTTGCGGGTCGGGGTGATCTTGAAGCTGTCGCCCACGGCGGCAGTGCCGCTCTTGAGGTCGAGGCTGAAACCGTCGATGACCGGTGCCGGGTCGTCGTTGGTGCTGTAGGTGCCCATGTCGGTGCCGTCAGGCAGTTTCTTGACCTGATACTTGTCGGCGCCGGGGCCGACGAAGGTCACCTGGTAGTCGCTGGTGCTCAGCTTGCCGGTATCGCGGATCACCACGTTCAGCGCAGCGCTGCCGCTGTTGCCGACCTTGGGGGTGCTGCGCGCGGACATCGCCTTGTCGCTGTTGATGTCGCCAAACAGCGCCGCGCCGAACTCGCCGTTCTTGTCGATACCTTGGCCGAGCTGCGAGTTGATCTGCTGCGACACCACCAGTGCGATGCGGCCCAGCTCGTTCATGGCCGGCGCCAGGGTTTCGCTGCGATAGCGCAGCAGGCCGCCCATTTCGCCACCGCTGATGCTGCTGGTGATGTCCATGGTGGTGCTGCCACGGTCGAGCTTGACCGCGAACTGGGTCGGGTCGGTGGCACTTGGCTCGGCGCTCATCTTGTTGGTGGTCTTGCCCAGCACCAGCGACTGGCCGTTCTTCAGGTAGACGTCGATGCTGCCGTCGCGATCGACGGTCTGCACGCCGACCAGCTCATTGAGCTGGCGCACCGCTTCGTTACGCTGGTCCAGCAGGTCGTTCGGCTGGCCATTGACGGCCGATGTCTTGGATATCTGCTCGTTGTACTGGGCAATGCTCGACGTCAGCTCGTTGATGCGCGAGGTCATCGAGGCGAGGTTGCCGTTGATGTTGCTGTTCTGCTCCTTGAACTGGGCAGACAGGCTGTTGAAGCGGCTCGCCAAGGCCTCTGCGTTGCTCAGCAACAGCTGACGGGAAGCGTCTTCGGTCGGCTTGTTGGCAGCGCTCTGCAAGGCCGAGAAGAAGTTGGTCAGCGCACCCGTGATACCGGTATTGCTGTCGGACAACAGGTTGTTGAGCGGCGTAACCTGGTTCAGGTAGGCGGTGCTGTCGCTGTTGAGCGACGTGGCGGTCTGCAACTGAGCATCCAGGAAGGCGTTGTACACGCGGCGGACATCGCCCAGGGTGGTGCCGGTGCCCATGAACACCTGGCCTTCCTGGAGCGAGCCCTTGGCGCGCTGGATGTTCTGCTGGCGGGAATACCCGGCGACATCGGCGTTGGCGATGTTGTTGCCGGTGGTATGCAGCCCCGCCTGGGAGGCCGACAGTCCCGACAGGCCAATATTGATCAGACTCGCCATGGTTCCATACCCTTAAAGTTTCGTTGTGGTACCGAGCATTGCGTAGCTCTCGTACGACTTCATCTGTCTTGCGATCTGCGTGATCTTGCTGGCGTAGTTCGGGTCGGTGGCGTACCCGGCCTTTTGCAGTTCTCGCACGAATTGTTCTGGGTTATCGGCCGACTTCACCGCATCTTGATAGCGCGAATTGTTCTGCAGCAGGCTCACCAGGTCGTGGAAACTGTCCTGGTACGAATCGTACGAGCGGAACGCCGCGGTCTCCTTGACGAACTGGCCGTCACGGAATTCGCTGGTGATCGCCCGCGCCGAATCGCCTTCCCAGTTGCCACTGGCCTTGATGCCGAACAGGTTGTGGCTGCTGCTGCCGTCACTGTTGCGCATGACCGACTTGCCCCAGCCGGTTTCCAGGGCGGCCTGGGCCACCAGGTAGCGTGGGTCGACACCGATGCGCTTGGCGGCCTGTTCGGCCATTGGCAGCATGGTCGCGACGAACGTGTCGCTGTCGCTGAAGGCCTTGTTCGGCGCCAGCGGTGGCTGCGCCACGGCGCGGCCGGTGATGCGCAGGCCGTTGTCGGGAATGGCGATGGCCTTGGCCACCTGCTGCCCGTCACGGGCCGGCACTGCGGCGGTATGAGTGGCCGCAGCCGGGCTGGTGGCCGACGGCACGATACCGGCCAGCAGGCGGTCGGTGAGCTTGCCCGGCAACGCCAGGCGCCGCGAATTGAGCGCGGCGACGTCGTTGCGCGCGGCCGTGGATGCGGCGGCCTGCACCGGCTCCGCGACCTTGCTGCCCCACAGCGCCGGCGCGCTGCCTTCGATGCGCGGAAACGGACTGGTGTTTACCGGGGCGGCCTTGTTTTTCGACAGCTGACGCACCAGCACGTCCTGCAGGCCGATACCGCCACCCTCGCGGGACATGCTCACGGCCAGCTGCTGGTCGTACATGTCGCGGTACTGCTTGACCGTCTCGGTGTTCATCGGGTTGTCGTCAGCCAGCACATCGCTGGCCTTGCGCGAGGCCTTGAGCATTTCGCTGATGAACAACGACTCGAACTCCTGAGCCACCTTGCGCACGTTGGCGTCGCTGTCGCGATCGCCGTGCTTGAGCGAGCTCAGGCGGTTGAGGTCGGTGTAGGCACCGCTGTCGGCGTGGCTGGAGACCAGGCTTTTCGAATTCATCCGTGGCGTCCTCAGATCACGATCAGGTCGGCCTGCAAGGCGCCGGCCTGCTTCAAGGCTTCAAGGATGGCCATCAGGTCGCTCGGCGCCGCGCCGACCTGGTTCACCGCACGGACGATCTCATCCAGCGTGGTGCCCGGGCCGAACTTGAACATCGGCTTGGCTTCCTGTTCGGCATTGACCCGCGAACGCGGAACCACGGCCGTCTGGCCATTGGAGAACGGGCCCGGCTGGCTGACGATCGGGTCTTCGGTGATGGTCACGGTCAGGCTGCCGTGGGTCACCGCCGCTGGCGATACCTTGACGTTCTGGCCAATGACGATGGTGCCGGTGCGCGAATTGATGATGACCTTGGCAACGGCCTGGCCCGGGTCGATCTCGAGGTTCTCGAGGATCGACAGGTAGTCCACGCGCTGGCTCGGGTCCATGGGCGCGGTGACCCGCACCGACCCGCCGTCCACCGCCTGGGCCACGCCTGGGCCGAGCAGTTCGTTGACCTTGTCGACGATGCGCTTGGCCGTGGTGAAGTCGGGGCGGTTGAGGTTCAGGGTCAGGCTGTTGCCCTGGTTGAAGCCGCTCGGCACCGCGCGCTCGACCGAAGCGCCGCCAGGAATACGGCCGGCCGACGGAACGTTGACGGTGATCTTCGAGCCGTCACGGCCTTCGGCATCGAAGCCGCCGACCACCAGGTTGCCCTGGGCGATGGCGTAGACATTGCCGTCGATACCCTTGAGCGGGGTCATCAGCAAGCTGCCGCCGCGCAGGCTCTTGGAGTTGCCGATCGACGAAACGGTGATGTCCACCACCTGGCCCGGCTTGGCGAATGCCGGCAGGTCGGCATGCACCGACACGGCGGCGACGTTCTTCAGCTGCACGTTGCCAGAGCCAGCCGGCACCTTGATGCCGAACTGCGACAGCATGTTGTTGAAGGTCTGCAGGGTGAACGGGGTCTGGGTGGTCTGGTCACCCGTGCCGTTGAGCCCCACCACCAGGCCATAGCCGATCAACTGGTTGGAACGCACGCCGGAGATGCTGGCAATGTCCTTGAGGCGCTCGGCATGGGCACCGAACGCGCAGGACAGGAGCAGGGTCGCGGCAATCAGCTGCCTAACGTTGAACATGTTCATCCGTACTCAGAAGGGCCACAGCGGGCTCAGGAAGAAGCGGTCCAGCCACCCGGGCTGACTGGCATCGGCGAACGACCCGGTGCCCGAATAGGTGATGCGCGCATCGGCTACGCGGGTAGACGGCACGGTGTTGTCGGTGGCGATGTCGTCGGCGCGGATCAGGCCGGCGATGCGCACCAGCTCTTCACCGGTGTTCAGGGTCATCCACTTCTCGCCGCGCACGGCGATGATGCCGTTGGGCAGTACCTCGGCCACGGTGACGGTGATCGAACCGGTCAGGGTGTTGCCCTGGGTGGCCTTGCTGTCGCCCTTGGTGGTGCGGTCGCCGCTGTAGCCCGCTTCCAGCGACAGGTCGCCGCTGCCGAACGGGTTGTTGGTGTTCGGGGTGGTGCCGAACAGCGAGGTCAGGCCGATGTTGGCGTTACTGTTCTTCTGGATCTGCGAACCCGCGTTCTTGCTCGCCGAGGTGCGCTCGTTGAGGGTGATGGTGATGATGTCACCCACGCGGAACGCCTTGCGGTCGGTGTACAGGCCCTGCTCGAAACCGGCCTGGTAGATCGAACCGTTGTTGGCTGCCGCCGGCAGCGGGGTGCGCGGCAGAACCGGCGCGTAATACGGGTCGTTAGGCTTGGGCGTCGGCGCGACGCAACCGGCCAGCACAACCGCCCCCCCCAGGGCGAACACAGACAACAGACGCTTCATGACACTTACCTCACGGTGTAACGGGAACAGAACCTGCACTAGGGCTTTCAGAGCTGTTGAGTCACGAACGACAGCATCTGGTCGGCGGTGGAGATAACCTTGGAGTTCATCTCGTAGGCACGCTGGGTGGTGATCATGTTCACCAGCTCTTCGACGGTGCTGACGTTGGAGTTTTCCAGGGTCTGCTGCAGGGTGGTGCCGAAGCCGTTCAGGCCCGGGGTACCGACCTGCGGTGCGCCACTGGCGGCGGTTTCCAGGAACAGGTTGTCACCGATCGCCTGCAAGCCGGCCGGGTTGATGAAATCGGCGGTCTGGATGTTGCCGATGACCTGTGCGGCCGGGTTGCCGGCGGTGGTGATCGACACGGTGCCGTCCTGGCCGACGGTGAAGGTCTGGGCCTCGTTCGGCACCACGACCGCCGGCTCCAGGGCGAAGCCCTGGGCAGTGACGATCTGGCCATCGGAGTTCAGGTGGAAGGTACCGTCACGGGTGTACGAGACGGTGCCGTCCGGCTGCAACACCTGGAAGAAGCCGCGGCCGTTGACCGCCATGTCCAGCGGGTTTTCGGTGGTCTGCAGGCTGCCGGTCTGGAAGCTTTTCTGGGTGCCGACGATGCGCACACCGGTACCGACCTGCAGGCCCGACGGCAACTCGCTGTCCTGGGTCGACTGCGCGCCTGGCTGACGCTTGATCTGGTACAGCAGGTCGGCGAATTCGGCGCGATCACGCTTGAAGCCGGTGGTCGAGACGTTGGCCAGGTTGTTGGAAATGACGGTCAGGTTGGTGTCCTGGGCGGACAGGCCGGTTTTAGCGACCCAAAGAGCCGGAAGCATCAGTATTCTCCTCGTGCGCCTGTTTTACGGCACCCGTTCAAAGTTGGTTAGCCGATTTGCAAAACACGCGCCATGGCTTCATCGCCTTCCTTGGCCGCGTTCATCATTTTCACGTGCAGCTCGAACTGGCGGGACAGCGCCAGCACCGAGGTCATTTCTTCCACGGCGTTGACGTTGCTGCCTTCGAGGAAGCCCGACACCACCCGCACATTGACGTCGGCGGCAGCCGGCTGGCCGTTCTGGGTGTGGATCAGCCCGTCCAGGCCCTTGGTCATGCCCTTGATGTCCGGGTTGACCAGCTTGATGCGGTCGACCTCGGCCATCACCCGCGGGTCTTCGCCCATCGAACGGATGCTGAGGGTGCCGTCGGCACCGACTTCGACTTTCTGCTCTGGCGGAATGGCGATCGGGCCACCGTTGCCGATCACCGGCATGCCGTTGCCGGCGCGCAGCACGCCGAGGGCGTCGATGTTCAGGCTGCCGGTGCGCACGTAGGCTTCGCTGCCATCGGGCGCCTGCACGGCGATGAAGCCCTGCCCGGTCACGGCCACGTCCAGGTCACGCCCGGTCTCGACCATCGGCCCCTCGCTGAAGTCGGTGGCCGGGCGCTCGGTCATGGCAAACGCCCGTGACGGAAAGCTGTCACCGAACACCGGCATCGAGCGCGCCTGTTCCAGGTCGCGCTGGAAGCCATTGGTCGAAACGTTCGCCAGGTTGTTGGCATGGGCCTTCTGCGCCAGCGCGTTCTGGCTGGCGCCGGTCATGGCCACGTAAAGCATCTTGTCCACAGTCATCCTCCGCTGCACTGACGATCGTTTGCCGCTCGCCGCTGCTGTGCAGGCTCTAAAGCAAGTTCCGAACCAACTTTTCGAATTCATGAAAAAGCCCGTGGCTACGGGCTTTGTCGGGGTTTTGCCGGTGAGGTGCCGCCGGTTATCCGGCGCCGGGTTGCCGTTGGCGGCAATCCTGTACCGGCCTCATCAAGGTTCGCGGCAACCGCCATTGGTGTAGGGGCCTGCGAATTTCTTCCAACCTTCCCCTGGCGGCCACTGCGAGCACACCAGCCGGCCATCCGCCTGGCTTTCCCAGCGCCACCAGGGGGCGGTGCCGGCCTGGGCCTGGCACAGGCAGAACGCAGCGAGCAGTGTGACAGCCAGCTTTTTCATGAACCCTCCGCATCGCCGGGGCTGCTTTGCAGCCCTTTCGCGACACAAGGCCGCTCCTACAAGGAACTGCGTAATCCTGTAGGAGCGGCCTTGTGTCGCGAAAGGGCCGCAAGGCGGCCCCCTCAAAAACCATCAGGTCATCTGGATGATGGTCTGCATGATGGTGCTTTCGGTGGAGATGGTCTTGGCGTTGGCCTGGTAGTTGCTCTGGGCCTTGATCAGCTCGACCAACTCTTGGGTCAGGTTGACGTTCGAGTTTTCCAGCGCGTTCGATTCAACGCTGCCCAGGGTACCGGTCTTCGGCGAGTCGATGCCCGGAATGCCCGAGGAATAGGTCTCGGTCCAGCGCGTGCCGCCAACCTGTTGCAGCCCTTGTTCGTTGGCGAAGCTGGCCAGAGCCACCTGGCCGATGGCGCGCGACTGCTGGTTGCTGAAGCTGGCGAACATCACGCCGGTGGAGTCGATCGACAGGCTCGACAGGATACCGGTGGCATAGCCATCCTGGGACTGCGACATGCGCGCGGTCTCGGTGTTGTACGAGGTGGTGCTGTTCATCGACAGCTTCATGCCATCGGCGCTCTCCGCCGAGCCGTTGGAAGCCCAGTTGCCTGCAGCATCCTTGGCCGCCGGGACCCAACCCTTGAGGGTGAAGGTATTGTTGGTCACCGCCCATTCGGCGTTGGCCGGAGCACCCGCCGGAATGCTGGCCGGGTCGGTGGCCATGGACGCCACGCTACCGTCGGAATTGAAGGTCATGGTCGCTTCCAGCGGCGCAGCGGACGTCGGGTCCATCGGGTTGCGACCGTCTACCAGGGTGTACATGGTCCACTGGTTCGTACCGGTCTTGCGGTAGAACTGCTCCATGGTGTGCTCGTTGCCCTGGCTGTCGTACACCTTGGTCGGGAAGGACTTGGTGTAGGTGGTGTCATCCGTAGGGTCGAAGGTCGGGCCCGCAGGCGTAGCGCTCGGCAGCGGAATGATGGTCGCTTCGGAATTGAGGTTGATGCCCTGGTCGATCAGGGTGGTGGCCTTCGGCGCCAGCGACGAGGTATCGATCTTCAGGTCGGTCAGCACGCCGCGCTTGATGTTGCCGTTCTCGTCGGCAGCGTAGCCCTGCAGGCGCAGGCCGTCCGAGGTGACCACGTAGTTGTCCTTGTCGTTCTGGAAGGCGCCGGCGCGGGTGTACACGCGCGCGCCGTTGTCCGACAGGACGAAGAAGCCCTGGCCCTGGATGCCCATGTCCAGCACGTTGCCGGTGTTGTTGACGTCACCCTGGCTGAACTGCTGGGAAATGGCCGCCAGGCGCACACCGTTGCCGACCTGGTTCTTGCCCACGCCCAGGCGGTTGGCGCCGGCGTACACGTCGGCGAACTCGGCACGCGAGGATTTGAAACCGGTGGTGTTGACGTTGGCAATGTTGTTGCCGGTAACGTCCAGCTGCTTGTTGGCTGCGTACAGACCGCTAAGGCCGATATTGAAAGACATGCTGTTGCTCCTTTTTGCCGTTCTGTCGGCCTTAGATACCGATGGTTTGTACGTCGGACAGGGAAACCTTGCCCACACCTGCCAGGTTCAGCACCATCTCGCCGGTGGTGTTGAAGCTGACGCTGGTGACCTTGGCGGGCAGCAACGTGTTCATCTGCACCGCTTGGCCATCCACCGTGGTGGTGGCAGTGAAGGTGTAGGTGCCCGGGTCGACCTTCGCGCCGCTGTTGTTGGTGCCGTCCCAGATGAAATCGCCATAACCGGCTTTCTGCTCACCCAGTTCGATGGTCTTGACGGTGTTGCCATCCTTGTCGGTGATGGTGACCTTGGCTTCGCTGATGGCCTCGGGCACCACGAACTGCGCATTGAAGCTCTCAGCGGTATCGACGATGGCCTGGTCGTTCTGCACGATCACCGAACGGCCTACCAGGGAGGATGCCTGCAGCGCCTGCGACGAAGCCATGGCGCTGGTGATGGAACTGACCGACTCGTTCAGCGAAGTGATGCCCTCAAGGCTGCTGAACTGCGCCAGCTGGGCAACGAACTCGCTGTTGTCCTGCGGGTCGAGCGGGTTCTGGTTCTGCATCTGGGTAACCAGCAACTGCAGGAACGCATCCTTGCCCAGGGCCTGACCGCCGGTGGCGGAGCTGGTCGTGGAGGTTTTCTTGTCGGTGCTGGTGACACCGGACGCCGCGATCACGTCGTTGAGGTTTACACCGCTGGTGCTATCGACTGCCATGGTCTGGATTCCTTATCACTGACCCAGGGTCAGCACTTTCTGCATCATGTTCTTGGCGGTGTTCATCAGCTCGGCGTTGGTCTGGAACGCACGGCTGGCGGAGATCATGTCAGCCATTTCCTCGACCACGTTGACGTTCGGGTAGTAGACGTAGCCGTCTTTGTTCGCCGCCGGGTGATTGGGCTCGTAGCGCGCTTCCAGGTTGCTCTGGTCTTCGACGATACCCTTGACCTGCACACCCTGCCCTGCCTGCCCCTGGTCCTCGAACAGCGACTGGCTGACGCCGCCCTGCGCGTCCTGGAACGTGGTGGCGAACACCGGGTGACGCGCACGGTAAGTCTGGTCGATGCTCGACGACACGGTCTCGGCGTTGGCGATGTTCGAGGCAACGGTATTGAGGCGAGTGTTCTGCGCGCTCATGCCACTGCCGGCGATGTTGAAAACACTGGAAATGGACATGGATTACTCTCCGCGCAGGGCTGAAACCAGCCCTTTGAATTTACTGTTGAGCAAGGTGAAGCTGGCCTGGAAGCCGATGGCGTTTTCCGTGTAGTTCGATTGCTCGATCTGGGCGTCCACGGTGTTCTGGTCGATCGACGGCTGGGTCGGCGTGCGGTACTGCAGCGCGTCGTCAGCCATCGCCAGGCCTTCGGCCTCGATGTGGCGGCTGTTGGTGCGGTCCATGGCGAAGCGCCCGCCGCTTTGCTGCTTCTGGCTCTCGGCGGCGAGCACCGAAGAGAAGTCCATGTCACGCGCCTTGTAGTTGGGCGTGTCGGCGTTGGCGATGTTGTTGGCCAGCACTTCGGCGCGCTGGGCGCGGAAGCCCAGTGCCTTTTCGTGAATGCCAAGCGCCTTGTCGAAACTGATGCTCATGTCGGGGAAACCTCGAAGGTTGGCCGGAATTTCGTTGGCCAAGCCACAGCAAGGGCTGTGCCAAGTTTCGCAAAGCCCACGATTGTTGGGCTGCAGGCGGTTCTTCGGGGTGCGGGATGCCAGAAAAGCGGCAAAGTGCTTCCGCCTGGAGAAGGCAAAGCGGCAATTGCCGGGCGGCGAAAGCGGCAAAACAAAAAATTGACGGAGCCTGCTGCGGCAAACTTTAGGAAAGCTCCTACAGCCATCTCGGAATTTTCCTGGTCGTGTTTGTGATGAGATTTTCCCTGCACACAATTGTCAGGGAGACACCTCATGTTTCTGAGTCATCTGATACCGTCATGGCACGAAATCGAGTCACGCATTACCGACCAGATGGGCTATCAGGGAGGCGCTCATTTCCGTACCTACTACAACGAAGCGGCGCCCTCGCTTGCGCTCACCTTGCGCCGCGTGCGGGCAGTCCAGTTCGCCTTCGATCAAGCCGAATGGCAGGCCGCACACACGCTGCGCCAACGCTTTGCCGACCTGGAAATCTCCAGCATCATCGCCGAGTTGCTGATTACCGTCAGGCAGATGGCGATGATTGTCGTTGGCAGCACCCTCACCGGCGGTGCCATCGGTGCAGGGATTGGCGCTTTTGGCGCAGGAGCCGGCGCGATCCCTTTTGCTGGCGCCGGCGCGGCCATGGGCCTCAAGGTCAGTGGCTGGATCCTCGGCGTGCTGGGCCTATCGTCCATTGCCGAGTTTTTCATCGACGGTTTGCCGCGTATCGGTGAGTACTACATCGACGGTATCCGCAGCGCCTGGGAGGGAACGCGTGGCGAGGAGGGTTTGACCGCGTTCAGCCAGGACGACCCCAATGCGATATCGCGGGCCGCTCATTCGATAGCCCTTGGCCATGTGGAGGTCGTGGTGCTGTTGCTGGGTGCGATTGTCTCGCACCTGACCCGCGGGCGCGGTGATGCACGGGTGCTGGCCCAGGAAATGGCAGCCAGCAATAAAGGAGCACGGCTTGGGCAGTGGATGCTCAAGCATGAGGAGGACCTGAAGAAGCGGCCGGACTTACAGGCCCCAGAACGGCGTCAGGGAGCGGTAGCCGGGCGAAATTCAGAGGCGCCGAATAGCCATAAGGATGACAAGAGGCCGACGAAAAGCCACCCTGGCGTCATGGCATTGCATCATGTTGAATGCTTTAAAACAGGCACATTGCCGGAGCATAAGACAGGGGAATTCAAGCGACAGCTTAACGGTCAAGAGGATGGGCTCAACTGGATGACGATTGAGGAGTTCTTGGAGAGCGTTACGTCCCCGAACAAACGAAACCCCGGAATTGCCAAAAAAGCCAGGGTCCATTATGAGGACGACATCCGAAACAGTATCGCTCAAGAGCTCCGAAAAACACTCGACCCCTTAGAAGCTGAACTGGCCGCAATCGAAAAAGCCAAAAACCGGATGTCCGTGTTAGCTGCGCTGCACAACCCTGACCTCATAGCAGGCGGCAAGGA
Source organism: Pseudomonas sp. NPDC089996 (assembly GCF_044748405.1). Taxonomy (NCBI): domain Bacteria; kingdom Pseudomonadati; phylum Pseudomonadota; class Gammaproteobacteria; order Pseudomonadales; family Pseudomonadaceae; genus Pseudomonas; species Pseudomonas sp. NPDC089996. The sequence goes on from NZ_JBIVGA010000008.1 coordinate 292,226, forward strand.
TATAATCTCGGATTTCGGCGACCGCCAGGTTAACTCTGTGATAGGACCACAATGGAAAACGAAACTACCAAACCTAAAAAGGGCAGCCGAGAAGGTCCCAGCAGAACTTCGAAGCACAACACGCATGAACACGAAACTACATAAGTGCTAAGAGGGCTTCCATGATGGATAAAGTTTTTGCCAGGTTCATCGAAATTTTTGGACCCGCCATCGACCGCAGAGAGGTGCCTCCGTCAAGCCTCGAACGTTACAAAGACAAGCTCCCCCCCAAGCTTCTGGAGTACTGGGCCGAGCATGGCTGGGGAGGATACGGGGAAGGCATTATTTGGTTAGTCAACCCTCAGGACTACGAAGCTGTCGTATCGTCGTGGATAGAGAACACACCACTCCATTCGCAAGATTCATATCACCTCATCGCCAGAAGCGCGTTTGGTGACCTCTACCTGTGGGGCGAGAAAACCGGGGCATCACTGACAATATCAAGCGTTAGCTCACAGTACGTATTCCATAAAAACAATTTCACAAAGGCAGAACTAGATGCGGAGCTTCAGGGCTTTATCCTTTCAAGACGAGTGGCGTCGAACGATTTCAACGATTTATTCAAGCCTGCCCAAAAAAAACTAGGCAGCCTTAAGCACGACGAAATGTATGGATTTTTCCCAGCACTGATGTTGGGCGGTTCTGACTCTCTCAAATTCTTGAAAAAGGTCAGTGCAGTTGAGCATTTGATTTTCCTTGCTCAACTCACTGATCTAGAGCCGTACTTTTTCTCGGAAGTACCCACTTGAGAATGTTGTTCAGCAAATCGAGAGCCGCCGCGCGGCGGCTCGACTTGACGGGCACTACAGAACCGCCGGCGTACGCCCGGCACTCCCCTGTCACTTGGCTTGGTAAATAATCCCCGGACTGCACTGCACCATCTGATAATGGTCCGGCAACCCGTTCAGCGCTTCCGAGGCACCGAGGAACAGGTAGCCACCCGGCTTCAGGGTGCTGTGAATCCGCAACAGAATGTCCTTCTTCACCTGCGCCGAGAAGTAGATCAGCACATTGCGGCAGAACACGATGTCGAACTTGCCCAGGCTCGCGTAGCTGTCGAGCAGGTTGAACGAGCGGAACTCGACGCGGCTGCGGATGGCCGGCTTGACCGCCCAACGCCCCGGCGCCTTGGTGTCGAAGTAGCGCTGCAAGCGCTCCTGGGACAGGCCACGGGCGATCGCCAGGCTGTCGTACTCACCGGTCTTGCAGTTGGTCAGCATCGAACCGGACAGGTCGGTGGCGACGATCTGCGCCCCCATCTTCAGCTGGCCCAGGTTGCTGCGTTCGAACTCGTCGATGGCCATCGAGATCGAGTACGGCTCCTGCCCCGACGAGCAGGCCGCCGACCACATGCGCAGGCGCTGGCCGGGGTTGTTCCTGATGAACTCGGGGATGACCTTGTTCTTCAGCACCTCGAACGGGTAGGTATCGCGAAACCACAGGGTCTCGTTGGTGGTCATCGCATCCACCACCTGCTCGCGCAGGCCGCCCCTCGGCTGGGTCTGAATACGCTGCACCAGTTCGCCCAGGCTCTTGATGCCCTGCTGCTCCATCAGCTTGTTGAGACGGCTGGACACCAGGTACTGCTTATTCTCGCCCAGCAGGATGCCACAGGCTTTTTCCAGGAAGACCCTGAACTGTTCGAACTCCAAATTACCCGTAGACACTACTGCCGCCTCTTTTCAATCACTGGTGCCGGGAGCATGCCCCCGGACTGCTTCAATGCGCTGCCTTGATCCGGTCGACCACGCGCTGGGCCAGGTCGTCCGGCTTGAACTTGGCCAGGAAATCATCGGCCCCGACCTTCTTGACCATCGCCTGGTTGAATACCCCGGACAGCGAAGTATGCAGGCAGATGTGCAGTTTTTGCATGCGCGGGTCGCTGCGAATCTCCGCGGTAAGCGTATAGCCGTCCATCTCCGGCATTTCAATGTCGGAGATCATCATCAGGAACTCTTCTTCCGGCTTCTTGCCCTCGTCAACCAGCTTGCGCAGGTAATCCAGGGCCTGACGGCCATCGTTGAGCGCCACCACCTCCACACCGACCGTTTGCAGGCAGCGGCTGACCTGCTTGCGCGCCACCGACGAATCGTCGACGGTCAGCACCCGCAGCATCGTGGCCTTGTCCTGCACCTCGGCATCGATCACACCGGCGGACACCGATTCGGACGACGGCGCCACTTCGGCCAGCACCTTTTCCACGTCAATGATCTCGACCATGCGGTTGTCGACCCGGGTGACGGCGGTCAGGTAATGATCGCGACCGGTGCCCTTGGGTGGTGGATGAATCTCCTCCCAGTTCATGTTGACGATGCGCTCCACCGAATGCACCAGGAAGCCCTGGGTCTTGGTGTTGTACTCGGTGATGATCACGAAACTGTTGCGCGTTTCTTCCTGCAACCCTGGCAGGCCCGTCGCCATCGACAAGTCGAGGATCGGGATGGTCGCCCCGCGAATGTTGGCCACGCCCCGCACGACCGGGTGCGACTTGGGCAGCACGGTCAGCTCCGGGCACTGCAGCACCTCGCGGACCTTGAACACGTTGATGCCATAAAGCTGCGCCCCGTTGAGACGGAACAGCAGCAACTCCAGGCGATTCTGCCCAACCAGCTGCGTGCGCTGGTTGACTGAATCCATTACCCCCGCCATGCCTGACTCCTTATGCTTTCGGCCTTTTTGGTGCTACGTGGTCACCTAGTCGGCACGGGCTTTGCTTTTTTGAGCGCCATGTATATGAAAACGACAAATTTCCGACGACTGACGCAGCTGCTGAGCGGCACGCTCGCCGTGCTGTGCCTGCTGGCACCCGGCGTTCGCACGCTGGCGGATGCGGTTACCTTGCCTGAACAGCTTATCGGTGTCACCCAAGGGTTTCTTGAATTCAGCGTCGAGGACTACCTGGCCACCACCCAGACCCCTGGGCGCTACGAGATCCAGGTCAACTCGCTCGACCCGCGCCTGCGCATGCCACTGTGCAGCCAGCAGCTGGACGCTTCGCTCGAGAGCCCGGCGCAACCGCTGGGCCGGGTTACCGTGAGGGTGCGCTGCGATGGCAGCGCACCGTGGACGGTCTTCGTGCCGGCGACGGTGAAGCTGTTCCGCGAGGTAGTGGTGGTCACCCGCCCGCTCAAACGCGAGAATGTGATCGGCGAAAATGACGTGGCCTTGCGCGAGCGCGACGTCGGCACCCTGACCCAGGGCTTTCTCACCGACCTCGACCAGGCGGTAGGCATGAAGATGCTGCGCCCTACGGTGCTCGACCAGGTACTCACACCGCAGCACCTGGAACAGGCCGAAGTGGTGCGCAAGGGCGACCACGTGGTGATCACCGCGCGCAGTGGATCGTTGGCGGTGCGCATGCCCGGCGAGGCGTTGGCCAAGGGTGGCCAGGGCGAACAGATCCGGGTGCGCAACCTCAATTCGCAGCGGGTGGTCAAGGCCAGGGTCACCGCCCCCGGCCAGGTCGAGGTCGCCATGTAGATTACGCTGGCGGTGTGCAACTGCTTTTCCTAAACTGTGCGGAAACGGGTGTGCGAGCTTGCTGACAGGCGGCTATGCATTTGTGCCTAAAGTTTCTTTCGGGTTGGCCGAAAACAAGGCAAGCGTCCAAATACCCAGAGGTTTCCGATCATGGTCATCGACTTCAGTCGTTTGAATAACTCTCCGTCCATCACGGGCGGCGTTCGTGGCAATGCCACGTCCGGTAACGCCGAGAAAGCCGGCGAAACCCAAGAAGCGCCAAAAAGCGCCAGCGCCAGCGGAGAAGCGGTACACCTCAGTCAAGAGGCCCAGCAGTTGCAAAAGGTCAGCGACAAGCTGCGCGACCAGCCCGTCGTCAACAGTGCCCGCGTGGCGCAGTTGAAGCAGGCGATCGCAGACGGCAGCTACCAGGTCGACGCCGGCCGTGTCGCCAGCAAACTGCTCGATTTCGAAGCCCAGCGCTGACCGTTCGGCGCGCTGACTTCACGGACGCTATGTAAAGCCAAGAGTTAGCCATGCACGACATCACTTTGCTGCAACTGATCGAAGACGACATCGCTCCGACCCAGGAGCTGCTCGAACTCCTCCAACAGGAGTCGATGGCCCTGCACGGTCGCGACATGGCGCCACTGGAGGGCATCCTGGCCCGCAAGCAGTCGCTGATCGTCCTGCTCGAGCAGCAAGGCATGCGTCGCAACAACCTGCTCACCAGCCTTGGCCTCAGCGCCAACCGCGCTGGCGTGCAGGCATTGGCGGCGCAGTCGGACAACGGCGAGTTGATCCTGCAGCAGCTCGATGTGCTGAACCAGTTGATGAACGATTGCCAGAAGGTCAACGAGACCAACGGCAAGATCATTCAGGTGCAGCAACACGTCACGGCCAACCAGATCAGAATCCTCCAGGGCGGTGAAGCACCGTCACTCTACGACAGCCGTGGCACCACCTCTCCACTTGCCAAGCCCCGGGCGCTCAGCCAAGTGTGATTACTTCTATCAAGGCACGGAACATACTGGCAAAATGCCGTTACTTGCGTGTGTCGTTTTTGCCTGGAGATTGAAAACCCGTGTTCAATGAAACCGATGCCCCGCAACCGCCGAAGGTGCTGAACACGCCCTTGGAGATCGCGGCCAACCTGCGCCAGCTACAAGAAAGCCATGATCCATTGATCATCACCTTCCACGAGCGCAGCCAGCGGTTCCAGAGCTACGTGGTGGATGTGGACCGTGACAGCAATACCCTGGCGCTGGACGAAATGATCCCGCGCGATGGCGAAAAATTCATCGAGAACGGCGAACCGTTCCGCGTCGAAGGCTTCCACGACGGCGTGCGCATCGCCTGGGAGTGCGAGCACGCGCTGAAGATCAGCGAAGTCGACGGCCACCGCTGCTACCGCGGTGCCATGCCCGAAGAGATGACCTACCACCAGCGTCGCAACGCCTTCCGTGCAGCGCTGAAACTGTCGCAGCTGGTCGACATCATTCTCGACGGCAGCTACCTCAAGGGTAACGGCGCCATGCGCGGCAAGCTGCTGGACATATCCGCCACCGGCTGCAAGCTGCGCTTCGAAGGCAATGTCGAGGACCGCCTGCAACTGGGCCAGGTGTACGAACGCTTCAAGGCGAGCAACCCGCTGGGCCTGGTGGACACCATGGTCGAGCTGCGCCACCTGCACTATGAAGAGCGGATCAACACCACCTTCGCCGGGGTGCGCTTCCATAACCTCAATGGCCAGGCACAGCGCAAGATCGAGAGTTTCGTCTACCAGCTGCAGCGTGAAGCGCGGCGGTTCGACAAGGACGACTATTGAGTCGCCTGGTAATACCAGAACGCCACCCATCGGGTGGCGTTTTCGTTTGTGTTTCTCCTGTGCCGCCCTCTTCGCGGGCACGCCCGCTCCCACAGGATCGTACCGCTTTTGAACCTGTGCAGTACCTGTGGGAGATTCTATGGCAGGAGGCAATTTCTTTGAGGAGCCAGCCTCCCAGCGTTTTCCGTTGCCTTCAGGCGTGAAGCATCGCACTTGAAACCTCTTCCAAGTGTTTGGGTGCAACATCGGACCCTCAAGTGGGCTGCGCAGCAGCCCATCCAGCTCTAGCTGGCGAGTTTGGCACCTCCGGTGTACACCTCTGGCTTCCAGTCTGCCTGGTGCCTCAATAAGCCAAAGGCTAGCCTGGCCAGGCGGC